>NZ_CP033070.1:651233-1302467 GCF_003669035.1 Chryseobacterium sp. 3008163
GGGCAGAGAAATTTTATACCAATGTTTTTAATTTTAAATTTGAAAAAGAAATCATAGACAATTATGAAATGATGCTTTTCCCTTTTGAAGAAACCAAAAGTGGAATTTCCGGAGCTTTGGCAAAAGGAGATGCCTATAAACCAACGAAAGAAGGAATTATTATTTATTTTAAAACCCCAAATATTGATTCTACTTTAAAAAAAGTTTTAGAAAACAAGGGGAAACTTCTTTACCCAAGAACAGTTAATGAGAAACACGGTTTTGCAGTTGCCGAATTTGAAGACAGTGAAGGAAACCGAATTGCACTTCACGAAACCATAAAAAATGAAAATTAAGGTAGTTTTCTTCATTCTATATGATTAATATAAGTTCTAAATATTTACCATGTAATATATTATTGTAATGATAATTTTTTCATCATTTGTGTTTTTAGCCTTCTTCATGGAAGGTTTTTTATTTTACAATAATTTTAAATTAAAATAGTAAGACTTGAAGGCTGTACTTTGATGTGGATGGGAGATTTTATTTTGTTGAATTCACCATCAAGATGCCAATTTTTGGTATTGACTTTAAATTCTACTTCTGAAACCGGCAAATATGTGATGTAATCATCCTCTTTCAGCTTTTTGTAAACATCCTGAATGCAAAAAGCGCCGAATACGTCAGTGGAAATTTTTTCACCAAAACCATATCTACCAAACCATCACTTTTACTAGCCATCGGAGCGATGTAAGCATTGTTCCCGAACTGGCGTGTGTTTGCGATGTTAACCATTAAATACTTGCCATTGTACTGATGGTATTTTTCATCAGCAAACTTTAATTTGATGGGTTTATAATTGAAAAATGTTTTGAGTGAAACTTTAATGTAATTTTTGAAACCACGGTCGGTTTTTTCAAATTCTTTGACCACTTTCCCGTCAAATCCGGTTCCTGAAACATTGATGGAAAGCCGATCATTAACGGTAAACGTATCAATCTTTCTGGATTTTTTTGTTTTAATTTTTCCAACAGTTCATCTAAATTTTTGCTAAACTGTGTTTCATTAGAAAAACCATTTCCCGATCCTGCCGGAAAAATTGCTAAAATTTTATCAGTATTAATCAAATTTTTAGCAACCGTAGAAATTGTACCGTCACCCCCAATCGCCACGAAAATATCCGTATGCGAAAAATGTTTCTGAATAAATTCTTCCGTTCCAATAATCGATTCTGAAATGTAATATAAAGGATTTTCGACTTTCCTCTTCAGCTCATTGAGAAATGGCTGATAATTCTTTTTCGCCGAAAAAGGATTGATGATAAAAGCTACTTTTTCCATTGCCACAAAAGTAAAAAATGCTTCCTGATTTGGAAGCATTAATATTAGTTAATTTTCATTCTCTTTTTAAATTCAGGATTTACTGTTCCTTTCAGCTCTTCCCAAGATACAGGAATCACAATATCACCGGCTGCAAAAGCGGCAATTTCGTAAGGACTGTAATGAAAATAAAGATTTTTGTCATCAAAATAAAAATCTTTGTTGGCAGGAATGACATCAACCAAAAGCATCTCAGAATTATTAACCGCACCGTCAGAATCTGTTGTTCCACTAGGAAGCTTATTAATATTTTTCATTAAAAGCTCTGATAATCTAGCCTGCGGCATTGTCGTAATATCTTTTAAATCAATCTTTTTATTATTTTTCAAATCAAAAACTCGTGCAGCAAAAGAATAATTTCCGTGCGCACCGCCTTCGTAAGATGTAAACAGATACTCGATTTGAAGAAAATCGTCAGTTTGTGAAAGAAGCTTCATAAAAGAACCTGCTTCCCAAGTCTGTTTGTATTGGATATCCGAAATCCACTCGCTGCTTTTTTCTTTTATTGATGAGAAATATTCTGTTTTATCTTTATCTAAAAAACTCTGCAATCCGTTTTTGGAAAAATCTGTAATGTCTTTTTTATCGTAATAAATGCTGTCTAGAAGCACTTTGTCTTTTAAAGTGGGAAATACTAGCATTTTTGCAGCATAATTCACAGAAAGTTTATCATTAATTTTCATAGAATCAGTTACTTTAACAGAATCTACAGTGAATTTTTCGGGGGTCTTAACTTCTGTTGTATTTGTTTGTGTATTTTGAGAATCATTCTTTTTACAAGATGCTAGAGCAAATACCGCAGAAATAGTAAAAATAGCAATGGTGTTTTTCATAAATTATTATTTC
Source organism: Chryseobacterium sp. 3008163 (assembly GCF_003669035.1). Lineage (NCBI taxonomy): Bacteria > Pseudomonadati > Bacteroidota > Flavobacteriia > Flavobacteriales > Weeksellaceae > Chryseobacterium > Chryseobacterium sp. 3008163. Next base: position 653,438 of record NZ_CP033070.1, read on the forward strand.
GTTTAGCAATGCAAAAACCATTCAAAAGATGAATGGTTTTCGTTTTTATTTGATATTTGTTTAATTTACTTTTTGATTAAACTCATCACCTGATTTTCGCTGTCAGAAATTACTTTCCAGATTTGTTTGAAAGCAGGATAATATTCTTTCGGATAATCTGCACTTGCAATTTTATACTCTGAAATCGTAACAATTCTATTTTCTTTTCTTTCTACAGTGTAAGAATAACTAATTTCTTTATCTTCAGTCACAATTTTTTTGCTTTTTGGTAAATCTGCAACTTCATATCCTTCCGGAATTTCAATTTCAACAATTTTTGTCTTACTAATTGGTGAGATAAAATCAATCATGTATTTTCTTTCTTCCTGCTGATCAAAATCGTTAGTCGTTTGGTGCAAAAATAAAAGCGGGTTGATGATTTTTCTTTTGCCTAAATTATCAATCATATTACTTGATGTAAAACTCATGGTAGATCTGAACTCTCCACCCTCTAAAACTCTTGAATTGATATTATCAAAATCAACTGAAAAATTTTCCTTGTACTGTTTTTTGTATTTATCAGGGTTTTCATCAAAACTTTCTTTTGCATTGAGAGCCAACAAACCTTCATCTTGATCCTGATATTGACCTGTTACAGTACCGTCAGGATTTATTTTCGCCTTAGTTGTATGACTATTATAACTTTCTTTAATATTATTCAATGAAATAATCTCCGCCTTTTCATCTCTCAACAAAAGTCCATTGCTATTCCAAACTCTGCCAGGAAGAATTCCTTCTTTAGACTGCTTTGAAGTGGCATCAAAAAGATAAATATTTTTGTTAATTTCTGCTGCGACGATCACATAATTGAAGTTTCCGATATTAGGAAACGTAAGATTTACATATCCATTTCTCACCGTGGAAATCAAGATTGGATATGTTTTTATGCCCTGACTTCTCAGCATATTAATCAACATTAAATTAAGATCACCAGTATTTCCTGTTTTTGTTTTTGCAAGTTCTTTTATTCCTGTTTCTGCATAAAAACCATTGGTCTCGTTCCAAGTGTAAGAATTTTTAACAAAATCAAAAATAGCATTTGCTTTCTTCACTTCATCTTTTTCTTCGGAAATATCTTTTGGAATAAGATCCTTTACCAATTTTTCTTTTTTATATTGTAAACCAAAATACTCATGATCCCACAGTTTTTTTCTGATATCTTCCCAAGTAGATGAATAAGTTTTCAAACCATTATTAAAAAATGTAGAATGAAGTTCAGCTCTAATTTTAGTTCTGTAATTATCATTGTTCTTTACAAATTTTTCAGACTTAAATGCTTTCACATTTTCATATCCAAATCTGTAAGTTTTAGAATCTACACCGTATAAAAATTCTTCACTTATTTTTTTATATTTAGGAGTCAAACCACCAGTAAAATCAATATTATAAGACATATTACTAGGCACATCGAATACATATTCCGAATATTGCGAAGGAGTATCCAATTCAATATAAATTAATGGAATCTCATACATGAATGGTGTAGATACATCATACTGATATTCAATCACAGAACCATTTTTGATATTAGGAAAAGCATATTTGTTTACCGTAATATATTTGTTTTCTTTTGATTTAAACGTTGAACTTTTATCGACTTTTGTTTCTACAATTTTATTGTCTTCAAGATTATAGACATACGCTTTTATCGAACTGAGCACTTCTCTACTTCCAGAATTATTGTTATAAAGAGATATATCTAAATCTAACAAATCTTCGGATTTATCTTTTTCATAAATCTTTATCCTGTATGCAAAACTTTTAATTAATTGTCCGTGTGAAGGATCTATTCGATAATGTATTGATCGATACAGAATTTCCGCAGGAGCCTTTTCGTCAATGCTGGATTTTGTTTTCTTTAAATCTTCAATCGTGAATTTTGGCATTTTAAGGAACTCATGCTTTTGTGCAATAAGCATTATGTTCATAGCGCTTACACAAAAAATTAGAACAATTTTTTTCATCTTATGATTTTTTTGAAATTAGGATTTTTGAGTTATCTGCGTTCATTATTTTTTTCTGAAACTTACATAATCGTTGTACTTTTCTTTAGAATAAATCCCTTTTTTAATATTTACATTTCTTTTTACAATAATTTTATCGTCTTTCTTCTCAAAAGTAATGGTGTAGATTCCAAAGTCTGAAGCTAAAAGACCGTTTTCTGGCATCTCTTCAACAACATAGTTTGCTGGAATTTGGTAGACAATTTCATACTCATCTTCGTAAGAAAATCTGTTTTCAAAAGGCAGCTGACGGTTTTCATCGGTATGATAAAAACCAGTAGAATAAATAGGTACTGCTCTGAAAATAAAACTATCACCCATCATTTTAGAATAATTGGTCGCTTTAAAATTTAAATCAAAATCAATTGAAGCTAAATCTTTATTGTTGACAAAATTATTCATCTCCACATTTTCAAAATTCAGATGAGAAAACTTAGATTTTACAGCGTCATTCTTATCTTTCTGAGAAAGTGAAACATAAGATAAATTAAAGTCATACTGATTTCCGGTATATGTAAATTTCCCTTTTCCCGAAATAGTTTTATCCGGATTGATCTGAATATTCAAAATTTGCTTCTCCTTACTTTGCTGAGCTGTGTAAGAAGGAGTTTCCATGATTTCAATTCCCGTAGACTTTACCGCTAAAACATTTCTGTCGGTTGTACTATAGCCCAAATGGTTGTAGGCAATATCCTGCGAAGTATTCTCTAGCCAAATATTTCCTTTTTCTGTGGGAATTACCAAAATCACGTGATTTCCAGCCATTTTAGGAAAATCAACATCGAAACTTACAGGTGAAGAATTTGAATTGATAATTGCATAATAAGAAGGAATTCCGGCCTCATCTAAAAGTGTTTTCATGTAATTGGTAAGGCCTTTACAATCGCCATAACCCTTTTTCTGAACCTCATCCGGCATCATCGGCTGCCAACCTCCAATTCCTAGAGCGACAAAAATATATCTTGTTTTGCTCTGCATATATTGGTAGATTTTTTTCACCTTATCATCTGTACTTCCTGAGAGATTGAGCGCAGCAATTTCAGATTTGATTTGTGGTGTAGAAACAGATACAGGAGTCAAAAGATTACTGTAATACCAAAGTCCGAAATCTTTCCATGAAGTGATATTCCCTTTTTTACCAACCAAACTGAATTGATCTAAAGAAAAACTTACTTTCGGTAAAATTTTCTGTGGATTAGGAACCAACTCTACATTATCAATTGCAGGAACATTCTGATAAGAATATGTCTTTTCGTTTCCGTTGTCATTTACTTCTGCAGCCGCATATTTGTATGGAGATTCATAGGTTTTTGAACGTAGATTAATTCCTGATTTATTGATGATTTTAAAACTGCTTTTTTCCAAAGAAATATTATAGGAGTTGAATGGAGTAAAATCAGGAATAAAAACAGTGTTCTGATCTTTTTGATCATAGCTGAATTCTATCGTGTATGGAAATGTAGAAGGAGTGTACAGAAGAACCATTGCTCTGCTGTCTGAGTAAAATGTCCCTTGAGAATTGGCTGCCATATCTGTAAAGTCACTCTTAGAATAACTTTTCAGCTTCGCTCCTTTTTCATCATAGACAGTTACTTTCACATTAGAAATGACATCACCTTTTTCGTAGAAGATCTTTGGAACAGAAAAACTGATAGCATCTTTATTTAAAATAGTGATTACAGATAAATTTCTATAAACAATTTCGTCAATTTTATTGATTTCAACAATGGTATTTTCATTTCGGATAACGGCACTGGCATTTTTCTTTAATTTATCACTGATTTCTGAGACAGGATAGCTTTGTGCATAATAAATAGACGCCAAGGAAAAAGCACATAAACAAAGAAATTTCATCATGGTATTTAATTTTCCACGAAAATATAAAAAATCTTAATAAAATGTTAAAATATTATCATGAATATGAGAATTATTATTTTTTTAACACAAAAAAAAGACTCCATTTGTATGGAGTCCTTGAAATATTATTTTAGAAGATAATTAAACATCAATCTTCGCATATTTTGCATTTTTCTCGATAAATTCTCTTCTTGGTGGAACTTCATCACCCATCAACATTGAAAAAACAGAATCTGCCTCTACAGCATTATCAATCGTTACCTGCTTCAGAATTCTGTGATCAGGATTCAATGTAGTTTCCCAAAGTTGCTCAGGATTCATTTCCCCAAGACCCTTATAACGTTGAACTTCAACGCCTTTCCCGTCCGGAGACATCTCTAAAGTTATCTCTTCACGCTCTTTTTCATTGTACGCATATACTTTCTTGTTTCCTTTCTTTAATAAATATAAAGGAGGTTGTGCAATATAAATATATCCGTTCTCAATCATTTCTTTCATGAATCTAAAGAAGAACGTAAGAATCAAAGTAGAAATGTGAGAACCGTCAATATCGGCATCGGTCATGATTACTACTTTATGGTATCTTAATTTAGCCATATTCAAGGCCTTACTATCTTCTTCAGTTCCTACAGAAACTCCAAGTGCGGTGTAAATATTTTTAATCTCTTCGTTATCGTAAACTTTATGAAGCATTGATTTCTCAACATTCAAAATCTTACCTCTTAACGGAAGAATCGCCTGGAAATGTCTGTCTCTCCCCTGCTTTGCAGTTCCACCTGCCGAGTCTCCCTCGACTAAGAACAATTCAGATTCTGCTGGGTCTTTTGATGAACAGTCAGACAATTTCCCCGGTAAACCAGAACCTCCCATCGGAGATTTTCTCTGAACCATTTCACGAGCTTTTTTCGCAGCCTGTCTAGCTTTTGCAGCCAAAACAACTTTCTGAACGATAATTTTAGCCTCGTTCGGATTTTCTTCCAAGAAGTTAGTCAACATTTCACCAACGATCTTATCAACCGCACCGGAAACTTCAGAGTTCCCAAGTTTAGTTTTAGTCTGTCCTTCAAACTGAGGCTCCATTACTTTTACAGAAATCACAGCCGTCAAACCTTCACGGAAATCATCCCCGGTAATTTCTACTTTTTCTTTAGCAGGAATTCCTAAATCATCTGCATATTTCTTCAAAGTTCTCGTCAAAGCACGTCTGAAACCTGCCAAGTGAGTTCCACCCTCATGGGTATTGATATTGTTAACGTATGAATGAAGATTTTCACTAAAAGAAGTATTGTAACGCATCGCAACTTCTACAGGAATATCGTCTCTTTCACCTTCCATGAAAATTACGTTTTCCATGATTGCTTCACGGCTTCCGTCGATAAATTCTACAAATTCTCTCAACCCACCTTCAGAATGGAAAACTTCAAAAGCGAAAGATCCGTCTTCGTTTGGTTCTCTTTCGTCAACCAAAGTAATTGTGATTCCTTTATTTAAGAAAGAAAGCTCACGCATTCTCGCTGCAAGCGTATCATAGTTGTAAACCAATTCCTGGAAAATAGTACCATCCGGCTGGAAGAAAACCTCAGTTCCTCTTTCGTCAGTTGTACCAATTTCAGCAACATCCGCTAAAGCTTTTCCTTCAGAATATTTCTGCTGGTATAATTTACCGTCACGACTAACTGTCGCCACTAATAGAGTAGAAAGCGCATTCACACAAGAAACCCCTACACCATGCAAACCTCCGGAAACTTTGTATGAATCTTTATCGAACTTTCCACCTGCTCCAATCTTGGTCATTACAACCTCCAAAGCCGATTTTTGTTCTTTTTCATGCAAGTCTACGGGAATTCCTCTACCATTATCTTTTACAGAGATACCTTCTCCCTTATGAATTGTTACTAATATCGTATCGCAATGACCTGCAAGCGCCTCATCGATAGAGTTATCTACTACTTCATAAACCAAATGATGAAGACCTCTTACTCCTACATCTCCAATGTACATAGATGGTCTTAGACGAACGTGCTCCATGCCTTCTAATGCCTGGATACTACTAGCTGTATATTGTTTTTGACTCATATTAAAATTGAAATATTTGCTTAATGCAAAGACCTACAAATATCGTGATTTTTTTCGACTTATGAAAGTAATTTACCTCTTAAAATATCAGAATTTATCCTAAAATTTGAATGATTCTTTCAACAAAAAAACAATAAAGTTACAATGCAGATTTGAATTGATTGCAATGTTTTAAATCATATAAAGTTACCTTAATTTTATCCGTAACTTTCAGCTGAAAAATTAATATTATGGATGATTTCATCGCTGCACGAGCCCAGATGGCACTTTCTTTAGGGTTTCATATTATCTTCGCCTGCGTCGGAATGGTAATGCCTTTCCTGATGGCATTTGCCCATTGGAAATATCTGAAAACCGGAAATGAAATTTACAAAGGTCTTACCAAAGCGTGGAGCAAAGGTGTCGCGATTCTTTTTGCTACCGGAGCCGTTTCAGGAACTATGCTTTCATTTGAATTGGGACTTCTTTGGCCAGGGTTTATGAAGCATGCCGGCCCTATTTTTGGAATGCCGTTTTCTCTCGAAGGAACAGCCTTTTTTATCGAAGCCATCGCTATCGGATTTTTTCTTTACGGCTGGGATAAATTCAATAAATGGTTTCATTGGTTTTGTGGATTTTTGGTTGGTTTAAGCGGTTTAGCATCAGGAATTTTAGTTGTCGCTGCCAATGCGTGGATGAATTCACCTACCGGATTTGATTATATTAATGGAGAATACGTCAATATTGATCCTATTAAAGCAATGTTCAACGAGGCCTGGTTTCCTCAGGCTTTACATATGACAGTAGCTGCTTTTTGTGCGACCGGATTTGCCGTTGCGGGAGTTCATGCTTTTTTAATTATGAGAAAAAAGAATGTTGAATTTCATACAAAGGCATTCAGAATTGCTGCTGCTTTTGCTATGATTGGTGCTTTTGGTGCTCCTTTAAGCGGGGATGTTGCAGCAAAATCTGTTGCTGAAAGACAGCCCATCAAATTAGCTGCAATGGAAGCGCATTTTGAAACAGAAAAAGGTGCAGCTTTCGTGATTGGTGGGATTCCTGATGAAGAAAAAGGTGAAATTAATTATGCTTTAAAAATCCCAAAAGTTTTAAGTTTTTTAGCCACTAATGATTTTAACGCAGAAATAAAAGGTTTAAATGATTTTCCAAAAGATGAATGGCCACCTGTCGCCGTTGTACATTACGCTTTCCAGATTATGATTTTCTTTGGTGTGGTGATGATTTGCATTGGAAGTCTGTATCTCTATGCTTTCTTTTTCAAAAAACAATGGCTGAATAAAAACTGGCTGCTGAAAACATTTCTTTTCGCAACACCTTTCGGATATATTGCCCTAGAAGCTGGCTGGACAGTCACTGAAGTCGGAAGACAACCTTGGATTATTTACGGAATTATGAAAACCGTAGATGCTGTGACACCAATGCCCGGAATTCAGTATTCATTTTACTTTTTTACGGCTATTTTTATTTCATTGTCATTGATTATTATTTTTCTTTTGAGAAGACAAATACAAATGGTTCCCAAACTTTACGACCCGACAGACGCACAATTTAACTCTAAAAACAAAAAATCATGATCTACGTTGTAATTGGTTTTCTATGGCTTTCCGTATGTCTTTATGTGATTTTGGGTGGTGCTGATTTCGGAGCGGGAATTGTCGAATTAATGACCAAAAAGAAAAACAGAAAATATACCGAAAAAATCATGTACGAGTCGATTGCGCCCGTTTGGGAAGCCAACCACATGTGGCTCATCATTGCGATTGTAATTCTATTTGTTGGCTTTCCCGAAATCTATACTACGATGTCGACTTACCTTCACATCCCTCTGGTCATGATGCTGGTAGGAATTATTGCGAGAGGAACTGCATTCACCTTCAGACATTATGATGCCGTGGAAGACCGATGGCAGATAATTTATACACAGATTTTCTATTATGCGAGTCTTTTAACACCATTTTTCTTAGGTTTAATAGCCGCTGCGACGGTTTCACAATCGATCAACCCTGACGCAAATAACTTTTTAGATTTGTATGTTTTCAGCTGGCTCAATTGGTTTGGTGTTGCGGTTGGATTATTTACCGTTTCTCTTTGCGCTTATTTAGCATCCATTTTTTCTTTACGGGAAACCAGTGACAGATTAGAATTAGGCTTAATGATTAAAAAATCACATCAAACAATGATTTTTGTAGTCGTAACGGGATTGTTGGTCTTTTTTGCTGCTTACTTTTCTGATATTCCTTTAACAAAATGGATTTTTTCTAAACCATTGGGTGTGATGTCGATTTCTTTTGCAACCGTTGCTTTAGGTTTAATTTTAAGAGCGATGCATAACAGAAAATTACTTCCTGTTAGAGCTTTGGCAGGATTTCAGATTATTATGATTCTTGTAGCGGCAACCTATCAGCACAATCCGGATATTATTTTATTAGGAAACGGACAACATCTTTCTTTATTAAAACATATCGCAGCTGAAAAAACAATTTCAGCTTTGGGTTGGGCTTTGGTTTTAGGCTCACTATTTATTTTGCCGTTCTTATTTTATCTGATGTTTTCGTTTACAAAAGCAAAAGGAAAATCTTAAAGCTATTTTTTAGTTAAAACCAATTCTACTCTACGGTTTTTGATTCGGTCGGCTTCTGTAATTTCAGGGTAAACGACCGGATTGAGATGGCCGAGACCTTTTACCATAATTCTATTCTTCTCAATACCTTGTTTCAGCAAATAGTCTTTGATTGCAGTAGCTCTCGTCCATGAAAGATTGAATGTTTTTAAATCAATATCTTCACCATCGAAATTCTCGTAATCGCAGCAAATATGACCTTGCAACTCAACCTCAAGACTTTGATTTTCTTTTAATATTTTTGAAAGTCTCAGCAGATTTGTATTTCCGTTCGGAAGCCAGAAGTGACGCCCACCAATGAAATTCACATCAGGAAGTGAAAAAGTATCTTTCACTTTCATCATTGCAATTTTCGTATTGAGAAAACTAGGATAGGCTTTTCTCGAAATTTTTTCTCCAGGAGCGAATGATTTTTCAATAAAAACATCTACTCTTCTGTTTTTTTCTCGAAGATCTTCTGTACTGTTGTCGTTGATTTGTTTTTCTACACCCAAACCAACTGTAGTTTGCAATTTAATCTTGCTCGAAATTTTTCCTTTTAAATATTCACTAACTGCATTTGCACGGTTTTCTGATAATTTTTTATTGAGTGAAAGATTTCCTGAAGGATCACAATTTCCAAAAATTCTGAATGTGAGATTACTTTTCAACAGGGCTAAACTATCCAACTTGTTTTTAGATTCCTGATTGAGTACATAACTGTTATTTTTAAAATAGACAGAAGAAAGCATTTGTGCGCTGTTCAGACTATAAAATGAAAAGAATATAAAGAAAAAAATAAGTTTCATAATTTTAGTTTTTCTTACAACGGCGAAATATCATTTTGTAGTTTATACTGAACAAAAAAAATCCCGAAAATTTCAGGATTTTATAATTTATTTAAAACTAATTTTTAATTCCTTTCTTGGAAATTATTTGATTTTGCTCTGTAGTGATTTTAATAAAATAAACTCCTTTTTCCAGCATAGAAGTATTGATGTTTTTTGTTGCGTTTGCTTTTAACACTGAACGTCCTGCTTCGTCATAAATTTCCACCGATTTTATTTTTTCATTGGTGTTTAAATTTAATCCATTTTTGAAAGGATTATTAAAATTTAATGAATTTTCATTTTGTGAAATAGTATTCGTAGCCAATGTAGACTGACCAAAAATATACCTCGCAATTTTATTATCAAAAAAAACATACAAGTAATTGTCTTTCACAATCATTCGCATATACTCAGGATGAGTATAAGTCACATCAGATAAAGGATAGAAAAAATTATTATTAATCGTTACGGTATTTCCAGAGGGAGAAAATCCTCTGATTCCGATTTTACCTACTCCCGCTGTCTCAAATTCTGAGGAAACCAATATCGTATTTCCGTAAAGAAGAGGTCTTCGTTCTCCACCAAGATAATCATCCCCGTTATATGTAAAAGAATTATCAAACTCAATAACTCCATTTGTACCAAACCCTAAATCTAAGTTACCTTGCGAGTTTGTTTTTGTTAATTGAGAGTAACCATCTAAACCATCAACTTTATTAATAAATGAATTGTCTTGGTCATTTATCAAAACACTGCCACTGTAAAAATCATAATTTAAACTAGCAGTGGAATGCCTAATTTGCGCATATCCGTTTTGACCATACGATAAGTCTAAACTTCCGGTATTCAAATTTATTTTTCTTATAGTTGAGAATTGCCCAATAGCGATTACATTTTCGTACACAGCATTATCTTTATAAAAAAGTAAGTATCCATAATCGTACAAAGAATTATTAACTGAAGAGCTTAAAGTTAAAGTACCATTAGTACCATAAGAAGCATCTACAGTACCGTTTGAGAGAAATTTCTCAATATTTGTATCATTTCTTGAAATGATTTTTCCGTCAGGAAGTACAAACTTATAAGACCAATTTCCTGTTGTCAACATTCCGTTATTTCCAAAAGAAGAATCTATCTGACCATTTGAAAGGAACTTATTTCCTGAAAGCAAATAAAAAAAATCATTCTGTGAATGGAAATAGTAAGATTCTAACTCCGGAACAGATACTTCACCGTTATTACCAAAAGTATTGTCAATAGTTCCGTTATGATTCAATCGAATATATCTTGTAGAAGTAGGAATTCCGTTCAATTGATCTCCATAAGGATAACTTAGAAAAATTTTATCTCCCTGAAACATTGACTTTTTATCAATATCACGATCTTCTACCATCAGAAATTGATTAGGTGTGGTAATTTGTACAACCCCATTATTTCCGAAGCTTAAATCTTTAGTAAGAGTAATCTGTGCATAAGAATATGCAAACCCACATGCAAGAACTGCAGTAATTATTTTTTTCATCTTAGGTGTGTTTTTTTCCTAAGAGCAAAGCTAATAAAAATTAATCACATAAAAATGAAAAAAAGCGAACTTTAAGTTCGCTTTTTTTCATTTTTATTTCTATTTGATTTTAAACCAACTTCATCAATACATTCTCATCAATCTTCTCCACTTTCACCAAATTATGTTTAGTCAAAGTTTTAGAAGCTTTATCCCATTTTTTACCAGATAATTTGCTTAAAGTTTTCACTTCAGCTAAAGCGATTTGTTCGCCAGATTTTAGGATATCAAGAATGATCTTTTCATCTTCTCCTAATTCAATTTGAGCAACGGTTTTTTCTGGTCGCATTTGAGGGAAGAATAATACTTCCTGAATTGATGGATTATTGGTTAAGAACATAATCAATCTGTCCATTCCGATTCCTAAACCTGAAGTTGGTGGCATTCCGTATTCTAGAGCTCTCAGGAAATCTTCATCGATAAACCCAGTTGCTTCATCATCACCTTTTTCAGCTAGTTTCAACTGCTCTTCAAAACGTTCTCTCTGATCAATCGGATCATTTAACTCTGAATAAGCATTGGCAATTTCTTTACCACAAACCATTAATTCAAAACGCTCAGTTAAACCATCTTTGCTTCTATGTTTCTTGGTTAAAGGTGACATTTCAATCGGATAATCGGTAATAAAAGTCGGCTGAATGAAGTTTCCTTCACATTTTTCACCAAAAATTTCGTCGATTAATTTTCCTTTCCCCATCGTTTCATTCACTTCGATTCCGATAGACTTTGCAAAATCGAACAATTCTTGTTCAGATTTTCCTGTAATGTCGAAACCTGTATATTTGATGATGGCATCGGTCATTGAAACTCTTGGATAAGGAGCTTTCCAGCTAATTGTATGTTCGCCAAAAGTTGATTCTGAATTTCCGTTCACAGAAGTTGCACAGAATTCCAGTAATTTCTCAGTGAAATCCATCATCCAGTTGTAGTCTTTGTAGGCTACATAAATTTCCATCGCAGTAAATTCCGGATTATGGGTTCTGTCCATCCCTTCATTTCTGAAGTTTTTCGAAAATTCGTAAACACCGTCAAATCCACCAACGATCAATCTTTTCAGATACAATTCGTTTGCGATTCTTAAATATAAAGGAATATCTAAAGCATTGTGATGCGTTATGAATGGTCTAGCCGCAGCGCCACCGGGAATTGACTGCAAAATTGGAGTTTCAACTTCAAAATAACCTGCGTCATTGAAAAAAGTTCTCATTGCATTGAACAGTTTTGTTCTTTTCACAAAAATTTCTTTCACTTGCGGATTCACCGTTAAATCGACATAACGCTGTCTATATCTCATTTCAGGATCATTGAAAGCATCATGCACCACTCCGTTTTCGTCAGTTTTTGCTTGTGGAAGCGGACGCAATGCTTTGGTAAGCAACGTAAAATTTTTCACCAAAACCGTCATTTCACCAACCTGAGTTGTGAACAATTCTCCTTCGATTCCGATGATATCACCGATATCTAATAAGTGTTTGTAAACGTCGTTGTATAAAGTTTTATCTTCTCCGGTACAGATTTCGTCACGGTTAAAATAGACCTGAATTTTCCCTGTAGAATCCTGCAATTCAGCAAAAGAAGCCTTCCCCTGAATACGGCGAGACATCAGTCTGCCCGCAATCTTCACCTGTTTACTTTCAGAAAAATTCTGTTTTATAGATTCTGTAGTATCTGTAACCGTGTATTCTTCTGCCGGGAATGCGTTGATTCCCATTTCAACAAGCTTAGTCAGCTTTTCTCTTCTAATGATTTCCTGTTCTGATAATTGCATTATAATTCAATTTTTTCGAATTGCAAAAATAGTGAATTTTAAGCGTTTATGAAACTGGAATTTTATTTAAACCACAAATCGTTAAATTCGACATAGTCAAGGGTCACAAAAGTTTTTTATTTTATTAAAACTAATTAAGATTTCCCCTTTAAAATTGTTATGATGATTTAAGTATTTAAACCACCCCGTCAAAAATTCTTTCGAATTTTCGGCAATCCTCCAAAGAATGGAAATTTTTGACAATGAATCACTCGCAGCCCGACTTGAGTGGAGCTCTTTTTGTGAGGAGGAACGACGATCAAAAAAGCGGGAACCCTTCGACTTCGCTCAGGATAAACTACTGGCGGATTAAGCTGCCCAAATAGAAAAGTTAATCTTAAAAATTACTTCTTTCATTTTGAGGAACAAACGTCCAAGCCAAAATTCTACTCACTTTCTGACCCTGCGACATATCAATCGTTTTTACTTCAACAGCTTTAACTTTCTTTAAAAGTGAATTCAATTTAAAAAGATTATCTTTTTTAGAAACCAAACAGGTAAACCAAAGAATTTGTTTGGAATACAAAGCACTTTCCTCAATCATTTTTGAGATAAAAGCCAACTCGCCTCCCTCACACCACAACTCTGATTGTTGTCCGCTGAAATTGAGATTGGGCTTTTGAACTTTTGATTTGAGATTTTTTGTTTTTCTGAGATTTCCTTTCATTGCAGATTCTTCCGAATCATGGAAAGGTGGATTGCACATAGAAAACGCAAATTTATCTTCGGAATTGAGAATATTTTTAAAGATAAATTGAGAATCCGGCTGAAATTTCAATTGAACATTTTCAGACATACTCAGATTTGCATCTAAAATCTTCTGAGCATTTTCTAAAGATTTCTTATTGATATCTGTACCCAACATTTCCCAGCCATAAGATTGATAGGCAATCAAAGGATACACAAGATTGGCTCCAGTTCCGATATCTAAACCTTTTACTGATGAACCTTTCGGAATTTCCTTTAAAGTTGCACCCAATAAATCGGCGATGTAATGAACGTAATCTGCACGTCCCGGAATGGGCGGACAAAGATTTTCGTCTGGAACATCCCAATTTTTAACATCATAAAAATGTTCCAATAAGGCTTTATTAAGCAATTTTACGGCTTTCGGAATGCTGAAATTGACGGTTAAATTTCCGTAAGCATTTTTAAATACATAATGTTTCAGTTCCGGCACACAGGAAATCAGTTGTTCAAAATCGTAAGGATTTTTGTGAAGATTTCTTGTGTGCAGTCCTGATTTTTCGGCGGCCATGAATTATTTTTTCTGTGACAGAATATATTCCACCATTTTTTTGGCATCTTTTTTTGAAATCTGCGGATGAGGCTGCATCGGAACGCTTCCCCAAACTCCACTTCCGCCTTCAATAATTTTTGAGGCAAGAATCTCAATATCCTTTTCAGAATATTTTGCCGCAATCTCTTTGTACGAAGGTCCTATCAAACGTTCATCAGCATTATGACATGCCATACAATCTGAAGCTTCTATTAAACTTTGCCCCGAAACATTGGCAGTATCAGGCGTAGAAGTATCTGCTGATGGCTGTATTTCTGAATTTTCTTTTTTAGAACAGGAAACAACAAGTAAACTTACCATTCCTGTTAAAAACAGTTTTTTCATTATTTAGCAGTTGCCGTAGAATCTGTAGATGGTGATGGAGCAGGAATTGCAACCGCAGGAGCCGGTGTAGAATCTTTTTTAGTAGAATCAACTGGCACTGTAGGTGCTACAGGCTCTTCCAACATAATATTGCTGTCTTGTAATGATTTGTCAGCTTTTTTTGAACAACTAACTGCGAATACACTTCCGATAAATGCGATTGCTAATACTTTTTTCATATGTATATATTATTTATTTTTAAAGGTCATATGTTATCGCCCAACTTTTCTATATCTTGGTTAATGTAAACCAATCGTGGCGATTTCATAGGTAAATTTCTATTTATTTTCTATATTTAAGAGAATCGCAAGTACGATTTCTTTATTTTCTAATTCGATCACAAAAATATAAAAATAAAGTTTTATAATAAGAGAGTTCTTGCCTTTTTTAAATCATATTTTGTATTATCATTTTAATTAATAATGATTATATTTAAGGGTGATTTTAAAACTAATAAAATGGTCATCATATCAAAAATCCTTTTTTTCTTTAGTCACCATGGTTTTTATTCCGTATTGATATTTATTTTATTTTTCGGGCTTTTATCTATCGTCACTCGGAAAGCGTGGGTACTCATATTTATTATTCCTTTATCCATAGGTAATGGCTTTGCCGGGCAGTATCTGAACGCTTGGTTTCTTAATAAATATGGAGTCGAAAGCACGGCAATTATCACTTCAGATGTTGAAACCAATTCAACTTTGAACGACCAATACATTCATGATTATGAAGCCATTGTAAAAAAACAGGATGGCAAATATGTTGAAACTTTTTTTTCAACGATGTCTGCGGCGATTTATCCTCTAGAAAATGCAATCAGAATTCCTGTTCCCGACAAAGAATTTCCTGTAAAATTCATTCCTGGATATGAGAAAAACATTGTTATTCTTTTTCAACAATCTGAGGAAGGTAAAAATTTGAGAATGTACGAATTACAACGCCCAATTAATTCTGCAAGAATAAAATATGAAGCCGACAGAACCAATATAAAATTTATAAAAGATTATATTCTTGCATTAGAAGATTATGTAAAAGTGTATGATGATGAACAATTTAAATCAAAAATCACCGAACTGAAACAAGAATTACAACTTCTGGAAAAATAAATTTTCATTTTTTTGAATTTTTTATTTCTGATATTAAAAAAAGTTTTACATTTGTCCCATGATTAATTCAGTTAACAAAAATTGGTGGTGGCACTCAAACTCTTCGTCGGGTCTGATGCTATTGTCGTGTTGTTAATTTACAGCAAGAATATTATAGAAAAACATACAGAGACTTTGACGATTGCGTTGAAGTCTTTTTTTTGTCAAAAAATTTAAAATTATCAAAATGTTTAATACCAAAATTAATATAAAAACCACCTCAAGAAAATCACTCGGGGACCTTCAGACTCCTATGAATATTTATCTTCAGATCAGAGATAAATTTCGTGATACCATTCTTCTTGAAAGTTCGGACACCAAGAATATCGACAACAATTTTTCTTTCATTGCAGTGAATGCTATTGCAGGAATTGAGATTAAAAACCTTCACGAGTTTGAAGTAAAATTCCCGAATAAAAATCCGGAGAAAAAGCCTTTGGAAAATATAAAAGTCACCGATTTGCTCAATGATTTCTCTAAAGCTTTTGTATGTGAAAAAACCAACGACCCCATTGAAGAAACGGCGCAAAGCCTTTTTGGATATACAAGTTTTGAAGCCGTTCCGCTTTTTGAAAATATCCAGTTTAAGCCTCAGAGCAAAGAAGTCGAGATCCCTATTTTGCGTTACAGACTCTATCAATACGTGATTGCCATTAATCATTTTAATGATGAAATGCATTTTATCGAAAATCAGATCGACGGTGTAAGATCTGAAATGCGGTTGCTTCAGGATTTAATTAAAAATAAAAATGCCCTCGTTTATCCTTTCGAAAAAGATGGTTCTGAAACCTCAAATCTTACCGATAATGAATATCTGGAATTGGTAGAAAAGGCTCAGAAACACTGTATGAGAGGTGATGTTTTTCAGTTGGTTTTAAGCAGAAGATTCGAACAAAAATTTAAAGGAGATGAGTTTAATGTGTATCGTGCTTTGAGAAACATTAATCCATCTCCATATTTGTTCTTCTTCGATTATGGAAATTACAAACTATTCGGTTCAAGCCCTGAAAGTCAATTAATTATTAAAAACAACAAAGCCATCATTCATCCCATTGCAGGAACTTTCAAAAGAAGCGGTGATTTTGAAACCGATTTGCAGTCTGCCAAAGCTTTAAAAAAAGATCCGAAAGAAAATGCCGAACACACCATGTTGGTTGATTTGGCTCGAAATGATTTAGGCAAAATGGGAAAAAACGTAACTGTGACCAAACTGAAAGAAATTCAGCTTTTCTCACACGTTATTCACATGGTCAGTGAAGTGACTGCAGAAGTTGAAGAAAATACCAATCCGTTTGACATTGTTTCTAACACCTTTCCACAGGGAACTTTAAGTGGAGCTCCAAAATACAAAGCCCTTCAGCTCATCAATGAATACGAAAAAGATTCCCGTGGATATTATGGTGGTTGCATCGGAATGGTTGGTTTGAATGGCGATTGTAATCAGGCCATTATGATCCGAACGTTTTTAAGTAAAAACAACACTCTCTTTTATCAGGCAGGGGCAGGATTGGTCGCAAAATCAGTTCCTCAAAACGAACTGGAAGAAGTAAACAATAAACTGAACGCTTTGAAAAGAGCGGTAGAAAAAGCGGAAAAATTAGTTGTTAATTAATTATTATAAAATAAAATGACAAATATACTATCAACCAACAACCAACAACCAACAACCAAAATATTGGTCTTCGATAACTACGACAGCTTCACCTACAATCTCGTTCAGATGATTGAAAAAATCACGAATCAATCAGTTGACGTTTACCGAAACGATGAAATTTCATTGGAAGAAATAGAAAAGTACGATAAAATTATCCTTTCGCCAGGACCAGGAATTCCTGAAGAAGCTGGAATTTTGTTGGATTTAATTAAAAAATACGCACCAACAAAAAGTATTCTCGGAGTTTGTCTCGGTCAACAGGCGATCGCAGAAGCTTTCGGTGGAAATTTAATCAATCTGACAGAAATTTTTCACGGAGTAGCAACGTCTTCAAAAACCATTAGAGAAAATGTAAAATTATTCAAAGATTTACCCGAAGAAATCGAAGTCGGAAGATACCACAGCTGGGCAGTCAATCCCGAGAATTTCCCTGCAGAACTAGAAATCACCGCAACCGATAATGACGGAATGATCATGGCTTTGCAGCACAGAAATTATGATGTTCACGGCGTTCAGTTTCACCCAGAGAGCATTTTAACTCCCGATGGAGAACAAATTATCAGAAATTTCCTTCTTAATTAAGTTCAAAAACAATGAAAATTTTAAGCTGGAATCTTGAACGGCCGAAGAAAAATCAGTTGGCGAAAATAAATCAAATTCAAAATTTGATAAAAAATGAAAATGCTGACATTATTATTGTGACAGAAAGTAATCGATGCATTGATTTTGGACAAGAATATTTTGAGCTTCATACAGATTTCCTGCATTCATTTCATGATCATCAAAATTATTCTGAGGGCGAAAACAGAGTCAGTATCTATTCTAAATTTCCTTTCAAAAAGCAAATTTCAACTTACGATTCTTTCACAACCGTTTGCGGTTTAGCAGAAACAAATTTTGGTGAATTAGTGATTTATGGAAGCATTATCGGAATCTTCGGCGGAAAAGGTCTTCATTTTGAAAATGATTTGGAACAACAGAAAAAAGACATTAAAAATTTAAAAGGAAATATTTGTTTTTCAGGAGATTTTAATATTTCGTTTTCAGGATGGAAATATCCAAGTATAAAAATAATTGAAGGAACTAAAGAATTTTTCAGTGCTCAGAATTTAGAAATAATTACAGAAAATAATAAAGACAGCGCTATCCACACCATCTTTAATAAAGATTTTTTAAAAGATAAAATTTACACTACAAAAATGATTGAAATCGATAGAAAAATATCGGATCACAACCTGATTATCTGCGAAATTTCAAAACAAAATCAACAATCATGAAAGAAATACTAGAATACCTTTTCAATCATCACACCTTATCAAAATCGGAAGCAAAAGCGATTATGATTGAAATTGCTCAAAATAAATTCAATGCCACCGAAGTGACAGCTTTCGTCAGTATTTTTCTGATGCGAAATATCACTTTAGAAGAACTGGAAGGCTTTAGACAGGCGTTACTCAGCATGGCAGTTCATGTAGACATCAAAGCCGACAACACCATTGACATTGTAGGAACAGGCGGTGACGGAAAAAACACCATCAACATTTCCACTTTGGCCAGCTTCGTCGTTGCCGGAGCCGGGCAGAAAGTGACCAAACACGGAAATTACGGAGCTTCTACCATTACCGGTTCGTCAAATGTGTTGGAAGCATTGGGTTATCAGTTCAAGAAAACTTCAGAAGAATTAAATCAGGATTTGGAAAAAGCCAACATCTGTTTTCTGCACGCTCCTTATTTTCATCCGGCATTGCAGTCTGTAGGTGCTTTGAGAAAATCTCTGGGTTTGCGTACGTTTTTCAACCTGCTTGGTCCTTTGGTCAATCCTGCGAAACCTCAGTTTTCAGTAATTGGCGTTTACAATCTTGAGATCGCAAGAATTTATCAGTATTTGCTGCAAAAAGACAGTCGGGATTTTATTTTGGTGCATGGTTTGGACGGCTACGACGAAATCAGCCTCACCGGAGACAGCAAAATCATCACGAAGACCGGCGAAGAAATTTATTCCTCAAAAGATTTAGGTTTTAATCCAGTAGATCCTCAAAACATTTCAGGTGGTTCAACCATTCAGGAATCTTCGGAATTATTCAAAAATATTCTGGAGGGAAATGGTTCGGCAGATCAAAACGCTGTGGTTATAGCCAATGCAGCCATTGCACTATATCATACAAAAAAATGGGGTTCATATCAGGATTGTCGTTTGCTCGCACAGGAAAGTTTAGAAAGTGGAAAAGCCTTAATCAGTTTAAATGATTTGATTAAGCAATAGTTTTCGGACGACTTTTCCGCCCTCCGTTCCCGCTTTTTTGTCATTGCGAACGAAGTGAAGCAATCTGTTGCACGATTAATCAATCGCAATGACAAAAAGAGCTCCACTCAGGTCGGGTCGCAATTTCGTCATCAATATAAATTTTAGTTTTAAAAGTCCCGAAGGGACGAGTTAACAAAGGATAGGATGAAATCCTATAAAAAAATCACCGAAAGAGTACAAAAAATGAACATCTTAGATAAAATCATCGCAAGAAAAAAAGAGGAAATTTCAGATTCAAAATCCAGAATTTCTTTGCAACAGCTGGAAAATTCAGAATTTTTCAACAGAAAAACTTTATCGTTGAAAGAAACATTACAATCAAAATCGCGAATTATCGCAGAATTCAAAAGACAATCTCCATCAAAAGGAATTATTAATGATAAAGTTTCTCCTCTTGAAGTTGTTTCGGCTTATGAAAAGTTCGGAGCAAGTGCCGTTTCTATTTTGACTGATAAAGATTTTTTCGGCGGGAGTTTTGAAGATATTTTGAATGTGCGAAATCACATCAATATTCCGATTCTGCGAAAAGATTTTATGATTGATGAGTATCAGTTTTACGAAGCAAAATCGATGGGTGCAGATGTTATTTTGCTCATTGCAGCTTGTCTTTCGCCCAATAAGGTTTCAGAATTCACTGAATTGGCACACAGTTTAGATTTAGAAGTTTTATTAGAAATTCATATCGAAGATGAACTTCAACACATCAATAAAAATATTGATTTTGTGGGCGTCAACAACAGAAATTTAAAAGATTTCAAGGTTGATTTACAACATTCCGTTCATCTGAAAAATCAACTTCCGGGAAATACTTTTTCCATCGCAGAAAGCGGTATTTACAGCGAAGAAGATTTCAAATTCCTGAAAGAAAAAGGTTTTGACGGATTTTTAATGGGCGAATATTTTATGAAAAATCAAAATCCCGGAAATAAATTCAGAGAATTTATTTCCAATGTAACAATCTAATAATGTAACAGTTTATCAATCTAGCAATGACTGAAAACAATAAACAACCAAGCGAAAATCATCGACCGAAAGTAAAAGTCTGCGGATTAACCCAGCTAATCCAGATTCGTGAATTAGTGGCATTAAAAGTTGATTTTATAGGCTTTATTTTCTATGAACAATCACCAAGATTTGTTTTAAATCATTTAGGTTTAGATGACATCGTTAAAATAAATCATCAAAGAAAAGTAGGAGTTTTCGTGAATGAAAGTGTTGAAAAAATTATCGAGATTTCAGAAAATGCAGATTTAAATTTCATTCAACTTCACGGCGATGAAAATGAAGAATATTTTCTAAGATTAAGACAGAGATTAAACAAAAATATAAAGATTATTAAAGTAATTAGAATCGGAAATCAATCTTCCACAGAATTGCAAAAAACCATCAACAGACAACTGTCAACCATCAGCTACCTTCTTTTCGACACCGATTCAAAAGCTTTTGGCGGAACAGGAAAAACCTTTGATTGGAATGTTCTAAACGAAATTAAAATATCACTTCCGTATTTTCTAAGCGGCGGAATTTCTTTGGAAAATGCCAAAGATATTAACAATTTAAGTCAAAAACCATTTGCTTTGGATATCAATTCAAAATTTGAAATTGAGCCTGGAATTAAAGATTTAGAAAAAATAAAAAAATTAATGCTTAATCAATGAAAAACCATAACTACAAATCAAAAATAGAATGGACGGGAAATTCCGGTGAATCAACAAAAAACTATCGCTCCTATGAAAGAAGTTACACCATTTCAGTTGATGGAAAAGCGGAGATTAATGGTTCTTCTGATCCTGAATTTTTAGGAAATCCCGAGCTTCACAATCCTGAAGACTTATTATTAGCTTCTGTTTCATCCTGTCATTTGTTATGGTATCTGCATTTTTGCTCGGTCAATAACATTTTGGTCTTAGAATATATAGATTTTGCAGAAGGAACAATGATAGAAATTGAAAATGGAAGTGGCAAATTCACTGAAATTATCCTTAAACCTAAAATTTTAGTTGCTGAAAAAAATATGATTGAAAAAGCAATCGAGCTGCATCAAAAAGCAAATGAATATTGCTTCATTGCCAACTCTTTGAATTTTGAAATAAAACATCAACCAGAAATTAACTACAAAAATGATTAAAACAAATTATAAAAACCCAGACGAAAACGGATATTACGGAGAATTCGGCGGCGCATTCATCCCCGAAATGCTATATCCAAATGTGGAAGAACTACAGAAAAATTATCTTGAAATTATAGAATCCGAAGAATTTCAAAATGAATATCAGGATTTATTAAAAAACTATGTCGGACGTGCTACTCCACTCTATTTTGCGAAGAATTTAAGTGAAAAATATAAAACTAAAGTTTATTTAAAAAGAGAAGATCTTAACCACACCGGTGCGCACAAAATCAATAACGCTTTGGGACAGGTTCTATTGGCAAAACGTTTGGGTAAACATAGAATTATTGCTGAAACCGGAGCCGGACAACATGGTGTTGCAACAGCAACAGCTTGTGCCTTACTTGGACTAGAATGTATTGTTTATATGGGCGAAATCGACATTGCGAGACAGGCTCCGAATGTTGGAAGAATGAAAATGTTGGGAGCAACCGTAATTCCTGCAACTTCCGGTTCGAAAACGTTGAAAGATGCTGTTAACGAAGCGCTAAGAGATTGGATTAATAACTCAACCACAACACATTATGTCATTGGAAGTGTGGTTGGACCACATCCGTTTCCTGATTTGGTAGCGAGATTTCAATCGGTGATTTCTAAAGAAATTAAAGAACAGCTTCACGAACAAATCGGAAGAGAAAATCCTGATTACGTGATCGCCTGTGTTGGTGGCGGAAGCAATGCTGCAGGAACTTTTTATCATTTTGTAGAGGAAGAGAGCGTAAAAATTATTGCTGCAGAAGCAGGAGGTTTTGGCGTTGAATCAGGGAAATCTGCTGCGACTACTTTTTTAGGAACTTTAGGTGTTTTGCACGGAAGTAAAAGTTTAGTCATGCAGACCAATGACGGACAGGTTATCGAGCCTCACTCGATTTCAGCAGGTTTGGATTATCCGGGAATCGGACCGTTTCACGCAAATTTATTTAAAGAAAACCGTGCAGAATTTTTCAGTATTAATGATGATGAAGCGTTACAGTCTGCTTTTGATTTAACCAAATTAGAAGGAATTATTCCTGCTTTGGAAAGTGCTCATGCTTTGGCAGTTTTAAATAAGAAAAAGTTTAACGAAAATGATATTGTGGTCATTTGCTTAAGTGGCCGTGGCGACAAGGATATGGAAACCTACCTAAAAGAAATTAGAAGTTAGATACTAGAAATTAGTATTTAATGGAATCAAAATCTAACCTCTAACATCTAAAAAATGAAAAAACTAAATATATACTTCACAGCAGGAATTCCGCAATTGGAAGATACTGGCGATATTATAAAACTCATCCAAGATTCCGGAGCGGATATGATGGAAATCGGAATGCCATATTCTGATCCTGTTGCGGATGGACCGGTCATTCAAAAAGCACATGAATTGGCTTTGAAAAATGGAATGACGATTGAAAAACTCTTTTTTCAATTAAAATCAATTAAAAACGAAATTAAAATTCCAATTATTTTGATGGGATATATCAATCCTGTTTTAAGTTTTGGATTTGAAAATTTCTGCAGAGAATGTTCTGAAAGCGGTGTTTCGGGATTGATTATTCCTGATCTCCCGCCAATTGAGTTCGAAAAAAATTATCAGAAAATTTTAGAAAAATATAATCTGAATTTCACTTTTCTCATTACCCCTGAAACTTCAGATAATAGGATTTTGTATTTAGATTCTTTAAGTTCAGGCTTTTTGTATGCGGTAAGTTCTTCTTCCACAACGGGAAATGAAAATGCAGTTTTAAAAAACGAAGACTATCTTTCAAGAATTGCTTCTCTTCCACTAAAAAATCCTGTGATGATTGGTTTTGGAATTAAATCTAAAGAAGATTTTGAAAACGTTACCGAAAAAGCAGACGGCGGAATCATCGGAACTACCTTCGTCAATATTCTGCTGAATGATAAAGATTGGAAGATAAATGCCATAGATTTTATTCATTCAATAAAAAATTAAAAATCACTAAATTTGTCTGTTAATAAAAGGCATGAACACACATCAAAATAAAGTCGTTGCATTTGAAGATTTAGGCATCAAAGATTATCAATCTTCTTGGGATTATCAGGAAAAGCTGATGAAAGCAATCATTGATACCAAAGTCAAAAACCGCGACTTACCAGCCGAAGAACGTCACACCACTTCCAATCATTTTCTTTTGGTAGAGCATCCTCATGTTTATACTTTGGGGAAAAGCGGTCATGAAGAAAATATGTTGGCAGGAATTGATAAATTAAAAGAAATCGAGGCGACTTTTGTAAAAGTAAATCGAGGCGGAGACATTACTTATCACGGTTTCGGACAGATTGTGGGTTACCCTATTTTGGATCTTGAAAATTTCTTCACCGATATTCATTTATATATGCGAAATCTTGAAGAGGTGATTATCAGAACAATGGCTGAATTTGGTTTAAAAGGCGAGCGCTCACCCGGAGAAACCGGAGTCTGGTTGGATGTCGGAAAACCATACGCCAGAAAAATCTGTGCAATGGGCGTAAAAGCTTCCCGTTGGGTAACTTTGCATGGTTTTGCCTTCAATGTCAACACCGATATGCGTTATTTTGAATACATTATACCTTGTGGAATTAAAGATAAACAGGTGACTTCTTTGAAAAGAGAGCTCGAAAGAGAACTGACAACAGAAGAAGTTGAGCAGGTAAAAAACAGCATTAAAAGGCATTTTGAGAAAGTTTTTGAAGCGGAATTGGTGAGGAAAAATTAGAAATTTTATTTAAGATTTTGAATCTGTTTCTTTTTGGAGCAGATTTTTTTTCATTGTGGACTAAAATAAAATTGAATTGGAATTGATTATTTGCTTATTTTAGAAGAATAATATTTGAATTGTTGATTTGTTTGAAAACAAATTTTGCATCCATAAATCTAATGCATAAACTAATGAAATCAACCTTTATACTTCTTTTATTAATGGCTTTAACTCTCAATTTAGGGTGTAGACAAACAAATACCATTCCTATAAAGATAAAACTAAATCTCGAAAAGGAATATACTAAGTCAGTAAGCAAAAATGATTTTTGGGTTAAAAATCAAATAGAAGAACAAAGTTTAGATGTAATAACAGATTCTATAATTGAACATTACTATGACGTAACAATCGACATTGATAATGTCGGGGAAAAAGATTTGTACATAGAGATGATGAGTTGTTCTTGGTACAACAACTTTAAGATTAATAATAATTACACTTATTTTTATAATCCCAAAGGTGGATGTGACAGTAATATCCCTGAACTTAAAAAAATCGAATCAAAATCTAAGATAACAATTAATGGGACTATTCGAAAAAACTTAAAATTTGACTATCCCGCTAAAAATAGTATATACGGCGAACAAGTAAAGCTTACTAAAGTAGGGTTAATTATTATAGGTGATATTTACAAACCTAACCGCAAAGATTTTTCAGATTATTTTCTCTATATGGAAGATAAAAGCAAGCAAAAATTAATTTGGAGCAATGGTATAAATCTTCTGAGAAAATAACTAAAATCAAAAAGAATAAAATCAAAAATCAACCTCTTTTAAACTATCTTAAAAGAGGTTTTTCATTTGTAAAATCAAACATTATAGATTCCATCAACAATTAAATTTCATAAAATTAAATTGCACACAATTTAATTATTCCATATCTTTGCATTGTTATTTTGATTCAATCAGTTTTAAGAATCGAATTTTTAATTTAAAAAAATAATAAACAATGTCGTTAATAGAAGACCTAAACTGGAGACATGCCGTAAAAGCGTATGACTCAACAAAAAAAGTATCACAAGAAGATTTAAATACAATTTTAGAAGCTGCAAGATTGGCTCCTACTTCATCAGGATTACAACCATTCCGTGTGATTGTGATAGAAAATCAGGAATTAAAAGAGAGAATGGTAAAAGGCGCACTAAACCCGGAAGTGATGAGAGATTCTTCTCACGTTTTGGTTTTTGCAGCTTGGGACAGCTATTCAAATGAGAAAATCGATAAAGTATACGATCATCATACCGATGTGAGAGAATTGCCACAAGGACGTTTCAGCAGTTATACCGATATGATCAAAGAGATGTACAACGCTCAAACTCCTGAACAACATTTTGCGCATACCGCAAGACAAACGTATATTGCATTAGGTTTAGCAATGGCTCAGGCGGCAGAATTGAAAATCGATGCAACACCTGCGGAAGGTTTCAATAATCAAATTGTTGACGAAATTCTTGAGTTGAAAGAATTAGGTTTAAAAAGTGTCACTCTTTTATATCTTGGTTACAGAGATACCGAAAACGACTGGCTTTCAAACATGAAGAAAGTAAGAATTCCGATGGAGGAATTTATCATCAGAAAATAGTATTTTTATTTGGGCAGCTATTTCCGTCTTCCGCTCCCACTCTTTTTTGCTTCAGAAGCAGTCTTAAAAAGAAAATCTGGTTCAGCAAAAAAGGAGTTCTGCTCAAGCCGGGCTGCAAAGTCTCAGTAAAATAGTATTTTCACAAAATCACTAAATTATGGACAATCACAACCCTCCCCAATTAGGAAACCAACTTTGTTTCCCGCTGTATGTCATCGCAAAAGAAATCACCGGTTTGTACCGTCCGTTTCTTGATGAGCTAGATATTACCTACTCACAATATCTTGTGATGATGGTGCTTTGGGAAAAGGATGGATTGACCGTCAATCAGGTCGGAGAAAAACTCTATCTCGACAGCGGAACCTTAACCCCACTTCTGAAAAGATTGGAAGCTAAAGGTTTTATCATTAGAAAAAGAAAAAAAGAAGACGAAAGAGTCGTAGAAGTTTTTTTGGATGATGCAGGAAGAAATTTACAACAAAAAGCTTGTGAAATTCCTGCAAAAATGCAGAAAAAACTGAATCTGACAACAGAAGATTTAGTAGAACTGAAAGAAACCGTTCAGAAAATTTTAAATAAAATTCAAAAATAAATGAAAACATTATATACCACCAACGTTACCGCAAAAGGCGGAAGAAACGGACAGGTAAAAAGCGATAACGGTGTTTTGGATCTTGAAGTAAGAATGCCAAAAGGATTAGGCGGAGCCAATGACGATTACACAAACCCCGAAATGCTCTTTGCAGCAGGATATGCAGCTTGTTTTGACAGCGCATTGAACTTGATCATCAGTAAATCTAAAATTGAAACCGGAGAAACTTCGGTAGCTGCAAAAGTAAGCATCGGAC
Organism: Chryseobacterium sp. 3008163; assembly: GCF_003669035.1. Lineage (NCBI taxonomy): Bacteria > Pseudomonadati > Bacteroidota > Flavobacteriia > Flavobacteriales > Weeksellaceae > Chryseobacterium > Chryseobacterium sp. 3008163. The sequence continues at coordinate 680,314 of NZ_CP033070.1, forward strand.
AAAATGAAGATGGTGGTTTTGGCTTAGCTGCAGAATTGGACGTGAATATTCCGGGAGTTTCTCTTGAAGAAGCCCAGCAATTGACTGAAAAAGCTCATCAGATTTGCCCATATTCTAATGCGACAAGAAATAATATTGAGGTGAAACTTTCGGTGACAAATAACTAAGAAATTTTTTCTTTTAATTATATAATCTGCTTTCTTTGGAGGCGGATTTTTTATTTCAGTAGGTTTAGAGTTTTATTGTGGAAATTATTTATTTTTATGGAAATATAAAGCCTTAGCAATAGCCGAACTTTAAAAACAATCGGTTTTTATAACAAAAATCTTATGAAAAAAATATTCGCCTTACTTTTCGCCATCCTGATGACCAATCAAATCTTTGCTCAGACTGAAAATTACAAAACTACCATTGATCAATTTCAGACGAAATATAATGCCGGAAAATATGATGAAATTTTCAACAGTTTCTCGATCGAAATGAAACAGGCATTACCCCTTGAAAGTACAAAAGAATTTTTAACTAGTTTAAAATCTCAAGTTGGTAAAATTGAAAATAAAGAATTCATCAAATACGAAAAGGAAACTTATGCAAGTTATAAAATCAAATTTGAAAAGGCAGTTTTATCAGTCAATATTTCACTGAATGAGAACCATCAAATCAACGGACTTTTTGTAAAACCATTCGAAGAATCTGCTACATCAGAAGCGAAGAATACTGTAAATGTTTTAAGTAAATATCCAAAAGAAATTGCCCAGATTATTTATTCAAAATCGAAAGATTTTCCAAATAATACCCAATTATCTATTGCCGTCATCAAAAACGGAAAAACAAATTATTACGGAATTATAAAAGAAAATGACTCTATAAAACCAATTGAAAATCAAAGTAAAGTGTTTGAGATTGGTTCGATTACTAAAGTTTTCACATCCACAGTTTTAGCTTCTCTGGTAGAAGATAAAAAAATCAACTTGGCTGATCATGTCAATAATTATTATCCTTTTACATTCAAAGACAACATCAACATCAGTTTTGAAAGCTTAGCCAATCATACTTCTGGGCTGCCTCGTTTACCCGAGAATTTAGATTTATCCAATGAGTCTAATCCTTACAAAAATTATGGTAAGAAAGAGCTTGAAGATTATCTTAAAAATACTCTGAAACTTGATAATAAACTTTTAAAATCTTACGCTTATTCAAATTTAGGAGCAGGTTTATTAGGACATACTTTAGGTTTATCTCAAAAAACAAGCTTTCAAGAGTTATTAAAGAAAAGAATTTTTGACAAATATAAAATGACGAATTCTTTTAGCAATTCTCGAAATTTGGGAGAAAAATTGGTAAAAGGTTTAAATGCAGATGGAGAAACAATTCCAAATTGGGACTTTGACGTTCTGTTTGGCGGTGGCGGAATCTTATCAACAACAGAAGATTTAGCGAAATTTGCCACCGCACAGTTGAATGCTAAAAACAAAGAACTTACATTAACAAGAATACCTACTTTTGACATCAGCGAAAAGATGAAAATCGGTTTGGGCTGGCATATTTTAAAATCAGAAAACGGTCAAAATTTATTTTGGCATAACGGTGGAACTGCCGGATATTCATCTTCAATGACTGTGAATACTGATAACAAAACAGCAGTGATTATCTTATCAAATGTTTCGGCATTTAATCCTAAAATGGAAAATATTGATCCGTTGTGTTTTGAATTGATGCGGGAAATGAATAAAAAGTAGTATTGTTTTCTTTGCAACAAATAATTTTTAGGAAAAGATTATTTATTTTTATTGTAATATTTTTGACCCCAAAATTAAACAGAGTCAATTAGTTATCACAAAATTAAAATATTTAAATTTAACAATGCGACCATATAAAGGATATATTAAAGACGACCCTAACTTCAAAATTTTGTTTGAGAACACAGTAATGATAGTTGGACACATTTTTGAAACTTCATATTGCTTCGATAAATTAACAAAAGAAGAATTTCCCATTTTTGAGTTTGATGATGATCCGTGTTGCGGCATTTTGGGACAAAACAATGATTGGTGTTTGATAGGTGGCGATGTTTTAATCCTAAAAACTTGGGTTGACAATACTTTGAGATTAGTAGGTGATCTTAAACAAATATTTGATTTAAAATGTATTGATGCTTACACTACTCAAATTTTAACAGATCCTTGGTCAGAAAATTCTGAAATTTGGCAAGTTTCAATTGACTTAAATAAACTGACACAACCATTAACTTTAACAAAGATACGAGACTTCAAAGAGTATTTTGACAAACCATATTCAGAAAATATTGAATGGTAATAACACTGATTTATATTGTAGATTTATCTTTTACCTCGTCACAGAATCACTCCTTTTATAAGCATCCACTTTTATATACTCATCATTGATTTCCTTTTCTTTTTTATCTGAAATTAAAACACCGAAAAGATGGTCGATCTCGTGTTGGAAAATCACGGCAGTAAAACCTTCTACAATTTCTGTAAACTTTTGGCCTTTTAAATCTACATATTGTAATTGAATCACTTTGCTTCTGTAAAACTGTCCACGAAATTCAGGGATTGATAAATCACCTTCCGGGCCAAGATTTTGAAGTTCAGATTTCCATGTAATCACAGGATTGATGAAGTATTCTAATGGCTCTCCAGCTTTATCGAAACGCTGCACCCAGATTATTTTTCTATTGATTCCTACTTGTGGTGCGGCGATTCCTACTCCACCGTCAGTCGAAAGTAAGGATTCTTTCATTCTGGCGACCAATGTTGCTGTATTTGGATCTGTTGGGTTGATTTCTTTTGATTGATCTAATAAAGTGATGTGTTGATGAGAATCGGTTGTTTGAAAAATAGGCAAACCGGTTTTTATGTCGCCTTGATTGATTAGGGAAATCTCGGTTGACGTCAGTTTTTGAGCGTTGATAAAACTGATGAAGAATATGAGAAGTAAAGAGATTTTTTTCATTGTTACAAAATATAAACAAATATAACCATTGCTTTTTAAACATAATGTTTGTCATTCTGACGAAGGAAGAATCTAAGCTGTATTTTTAGAGATTCTTCACTACATTTCATTTCGTTCAGAATGACAAATTTTGCGTAAAAAACAGGCTAAAGCCGTTTCTATTGAATGTTTTTATTTAGATTTCTACATTGCGTATAGTTTTTATCTCATGCAGATTTAGCAAATTCACTAGATAAAAAATATGAGTAATCTGCGATAGATAACTTTAATAAGTTTTCGTCATATCCGCAGGAATGATCAGATTAAAATCTGTCGGGATATAATCTTTTTCAGGGACTTTCAAGTCAGAATTTTCAGATTCAAAGACCGAAATGACCGCCATTTTCAGGTTCGGGTTTTTCTGTTTGATGTACCAGTAGATTCCGCCAAATTCTTTGCTGTGGAAATTTCCGTTGTAGTGGATGAATGTTTTTCCGGCTTCAAAATTTTTCAGGATAGATTCTGCCATTGTTGCGTCTTTGATGGCCTGTGCAGAAATGAAGTTCATCACTTTGGTTCCTTCGGCATGATCACCCATCATTTTTTTCATTTCAGGATAACCAGGCGTATCTAACGTAACTTTTATAGGAAGTTGGGCAATGTATGACTTATCTTTTTGACCCAATTTATTTAAAGATTCGAGACCTTCTTTGGCAGTTTGGGACGCATATCTTCTCGGAACGTTTGTAGCGATGAATTTCAACTTTTTATCTTTAGCAAAATCTACCAAAGGCTGATAATCTGTCGCAAAGTTGTTCCAAAGACGTGCTGAATCTTTCAAAGTTTTTGCATCAAATTTTCCGCTTAAATAATTGTCTAACTGAGATTGATTATCTCTTTCAAACATTTCGGCTCCTAAAATTAACTGTCCTTTTTTCTTTGCAAATAGAGCTTCCGTAATTTTTAACTGAAGCCAGTGGTTGATGGAACTGTTGTGATTTTCACCAAAGAAAACGATGTCATAGTCCGCTAATTCTTTGACGAGCTTTTCAGTTTTTATTTCTTTTCCTTTTTTGTCGTAGAATTGATAAGGCTTAATGTTTTGTGCTTTCAATACTGAAAATCCCAGCAGCAACAGGATGATGAAAGTATTTTTCATTCTTATTTATTTTATCGTCTTAATTTACTATTATTTTAAATAATCAAAGTAGGGGTGGCTCATTTTAGTTTTTTGATGCAAAAATATAGTTTCGGAAGTAAGAATATAGTTCAACAATCCTCTAATACTGTTCGACAATGCTTCAATATAGTTTGACAACGCTCCAACATAGCTTGACAGTGCTTCAATATCGTTTGACAATGCTAGAATATATTTTGACAACACAAAAATATAATTCCACAATGCTCGAATATCATTTGACAACGCTAAAATATAGTTCCCACCCGCTCCAATATTGTATGAGGAAGCAAGAATAGTCTTTTCAGATGCCTACATTAGATTCCTGGAAGTTATATCTATTTGGGGCTTGATCTGTTTTTTATTTTTAAAGTTTGCTATTTTTGAAACACTAATGACACCAATAATTTTCACTAATAATTCTTTAATCCAAACTTTTAATATTCGTGGTATTTGTGAAAAAAACATTTGTGCAATCTGTATTTTCATTAAAATAAAAGACCGCTTTGAATAAAAAAACAAAACGGCCTCAATCAAATTATCTAATTATTACTTTTCAAAATCTGCGACAAGGTCTTTCCACTCTTGCAATTCAGGGATTCCCGGTTTTCTTTTTCCGAAGAACTGAACGATGAAATCACCTTCTTTGTTGAATACTTCAATCGCTGTTACTTCACCGTCTTCCGTTGGTTTTTTCACAATCCAAGCTTCAGCGATTTTGGTAACGTCTAAGTGTAAGTTGAAATCAGGATCCATCACGTTGAACCACTGTTGGTGCCACATCGTCTTCTTCACTTCACCTGTGTGAATCTGGATAATTCCTCTGTTACCAACGAAAATCATGATTGGTAAGTTCTTTTCAGATGCATCTTCAAGAACGTTGACAACTTTTGAAGTGTCTATTTTTTTAGCATAACCTTCAGGAGCCAATCTCAAAGCCTGAGTTCTTGAAACTCCGAATTTTCTGGTCATCATGAAGAAATCGTGAGTGTCTTTCAATTCTGTCCATGCTTTTTTGAACCCTTCAGCATCAATTTCTGAATCTTCTTTTTCAGGAGCTTTTGGAGCAACTGCTTCCAATTCAAAAGTTTCAGTTTGGTTTTCAGCTGTAAACTGAGCAACAATCGGCTCGAATGCTTCTGCGTTGCTGTCTTTCGTTAAATATATTTTATGAAGTGCCAGACCGTCTTTCCCGAAGAACTGAAGGCTTTTTCTGTCACCTTCCACTACTGCAAAAGCAAATTTCCAGTGATTCTGGAAGATTCTTAAATCAATATCTTCTCCTACGAAAAGCTGTGCGTGAGGACTGCTGAAATCACCATTCAAGTAAGTTCCTTTTCTCTCGTGTACGCATTCGTCGTTTCTTGTCAGGGCCATTACCTTTCCTAATTTTTCGACTTCGGTTAAGATATTGGCAAATTCAGGTTTTAGGACGGTAACTCCTTCTCCTACGTTAGTTAATAATAATTCTGCTTCGCTTACACCCAATTGTTCTGCGGCATTTCTTATTCTCAAATGTGGGTTTTCTGCTCTTAGAGCTTCCCATTTTTCTTTCAGTTCGTTAACTAATGTGCTCATTATTTTATTTTTTTATGGTTAAAACTGTATATAATCTTGTGATGGTTTCTTCGCCTGTTTTACTTTGAATCTGCTCTTCCTTTTCTGAGATTTTCATTCTTTTAAAATGACTTTTAGAAATCAATTCTTGCATTTCATCATTGCTGTACAGCGTAAAATCGTATGCTGTGAAAGGTAATTTTTCCATGAAATTTCTCTGCCCGAAAGTGAGAACGAAAGTTCCTTTATCTTTCAAAACTCTGTAAATTTCATTTAAATATTCAACAGGATTTTTCCAGAAATAAACGGTATTCACTGTAAATATCTTATCAAAAACCTCATCTTCGAACGGAAGTTTTTCACCTTCATACAAAACAAAATCAGCCTGATCTTTAAATTCAGTATTTAAATTTTTAGCTTCTTGATGCATTGTTTCAGAGATGTCGATTCCTGTGTATTTTAAATCTTTAGCAATTTTTAAAAAGCTTTTCAGGTGACCTGCATTTCCATGACCGATCTCAAGAATATTCTCGTTGTCTTCGATTAATAAGGCATGAATACTTTCCAGCGTCATTCCGATGTTGGTGGCATTCATCATTTCGCCGATTTCAATGCCTTTTTGACCTTGCGGGTTGGCAAGATTCTGTGCTAATATTTTTAAATCTTTATCTTCCATTTATCCAAAAATAATCATTGGGTTTGCGTTGACAGGGTGCGGACAAATCGTACAAGGGAAATTGTATGCCTGCGTAATATTCTCTGCTGTAAAAACTTCTTCCGGCGTTCCGTAAGCGGAGACTTTTCCTGATTTCATTAATAAAATTTTATCTGCAAACTGCGCTGCCAAATTCAAATCGTGCAAAACAACAATTGCTGAATTTTCTTTTTGCGTAAATTTTTTGATGATTTCCAAAGCTTTGTACTGATGCTTGACATCGAGATTATTCAGAGGTTCATCCAGAAAAATCAATTTCTTTTCAATCTCATTTTCCACCTGCGCCATTACTCTGGAAAGGTGTACACGCTGTTTTTCTCCACCTGATAATGTATTGTAATCTCTTTCTTTCAAGTGATAAACATCGGTTTCGTACATGTGCTTATTCATTGCTTCGAAATCTTCTTTTCTCGGCTGTGAATCAAAGTATGGATATCTACCCATCATGACCACATCTTTTACCTGCAAAGGAATTTCGTTGGAATTGTGTTGAGAAAACTTTGCTTTATGCATCGATAATTCCCGAACTTCCCACTCAGAAATTTCTTTGTTTTTAAATAGTATTTTCTGTTTTCCCTGCTTCACTTCATTCGCCAAAATACTCAGCAAACTTGATTTTCCGGCTCCGTTGGGACCAACAATTGCCAGAAAATCTCCGTAATCTAAAGTGACATCTACATCATTCAGAATAAAAAATTCTTTATGCTTGTAATCAATCTGACGTGCTTTTAACATTAGAGTGATTTTTTAAATTTAATTAAAATAGCGATGAAAATCGGTCCACCAATTAATGATGTTAAAATACCAATCGGTAATTCTGACGGTGCTACAATGCTTCTGCTGATGGTATCTGCAATTAAAAGTAAAATGCTTCCCAAAACTGCTGACAGAGGCAAAATGAATGTATAATTTGATTTAAATAACAATCTCAAAATATACGGTACAATAAGCCCAACAAAACCAATCGTCCCGGAAAAAGCAACGCAGGTTCCTACCATTAGCGAAGTGATAATGACAATCTGTTTCTTTAATCTTTCTACATTGATTCCTAAATGCTGTGCATCTCTTTCGCCCAACATCATTGCATTCAATGCTTTTCCTTTTGGAAGTAAAACTGCATAGGAAATTGCAATAACCACTGCAAGAACGATGTTTTTTGTCCATGTTGCGGCGGCAAGACTTCCCATATTCCAGAAGGTAAGATCTCTCAATTGTTCATCTTTAGATATATAAATCAGAAAACCTGTAATTGAAAAACCAATCGAGGTAATGGCAACACCGCTTAACAACATCATCACGACATTTGTTTTTCCGGCGCTCGTTGAGATTCTGTACACCAGCATCATTGCTAATAAAGCTCCGATAAAAGCTGAAATACCCGTCAGTGAAAACTGAACCATCTCAGGAAGATACTCTTTGAAATGTCCTCCTAAAACAATTGCAATTGCTGCAAGTAAAGTCGCTCCTGAAGTTAAACCTATCGCCTCACCAGTTGCCAAAGGATTTTTGAACAAACCCTGCAGACTCGTTCCCGAAACGGCAAGCATACTTCCGATGAGAATCGCCATGATAATCCGAGCTGCACGAACATCCCAAATGACATATTTATCGCTTAGTGCTAAATTTGGATCACCTGAAATATACCGGCTTAAAACGGTAAACGGTGAAACCCCATTAAAATCATAGACCCCAATATAAAGTGCCCCAATTGCCAGAACAACCAGCAAAAGGACACTTATTAGTACATAAAAATATAATTTACTTTGTGCTTTCAACTAAAAGTTTATTTAATGCAACTGCAGCCTCACCTAATCTTGGACCGAAACCGGAAACCAAACCTCCGTCCATAGCAATAATCTTTTTGTTTTTACCAGCGTTTGTCTGAGAAACCCCCGGCATTTTTAATGCACCTTCGTTACCACCAGAACCTTCAAGACCTGTAGAGAAGAAGAACAATACATCAGGATTTGCTTTTACCACCGCTTCCGGAGTTAAAGGTTTGAAATCTTCAAAATCATTGATTGCGTTTTCACCACCTGCAAGACCAATTAATGCAGCCATGGGTGTATTTTTCCCTGAAACCATCATCATATTTCCTCTTGCGTAGATGAACAATACTTTTGGCTTTTTAGCGATAGGCAGTACCTGCTTTAGATCTGCATCAATTTTATCAGTCAGTTTTTGATAATCTGTGTTTCCGATCGCTTTTGCAACGTCGGCGATTAATTTTTTAGTTCCGTCAACGGTAAATTCCTGCTTGAATAATTCAGTTTTGATTCCTGAAGCTTTGATTTTCCCTAACAGATCAGGATTGATGTCTTTATCAGAAGCTAAAATTAAAGTAGGACTTACTGCCATGATCGGCTCAATCGTCATTGATCTTACGTGACCTAAGTTTTTAGCTGTAGCTTTTAAAGATTCCGGATAGGTACTGGTAACGTCTGTTGCAACAATTTCGCTTTCGTGACCAAGAGCTGCTACAATTTCTGTAATACCACCGCTGATAGAAACTATTTTATTATTTGATTTTGGAGTTTCAGAAGAAACTTCAGTTTTATTTTCCGTAGGTTTTTGCGCCTCTTTTTTGCAAGAGTACACTGCCATAAGTACAGATGCTGCAAGGATGAATTTTTTCATTTTTATTTATTATTTGATTTATTATAAAGGCTTATATTCGAATTGAGGTCTTCCCCTCTCTCCTGCCGTGTTTGTCAATCTTGTAAATCTTAATTTAAAATAGAAGCCCTCAGCATCTTTTACAATATAAAAACGGTCACCATACACTTCAAGTCCATTGGCTCCTACAGGGTTTCTCCAATTAGCCCCGATAATTCTTTGGTCATTATGTATAAATTTTGACTGATCAATATCTGAAGTTTTAAAGTTTGTAAAAGCTTCAACTCCCGAAGATGTGGAAGGAACAATAATTTCATAAACTGCTACTCCACCAACGTTATTAGTCGTTACAAAATCAGCGTAAATATAACTTCCTGCTCCTATAATTGTATTTGTGAAAACGGTGAAACAGATGTCCCATTTCTTTTTTTCGGGTTGAATGAAGACCTGTTTTGCAATTTTATTTGGCTCTGGCTTTAGATGATTTAAGCTTACAAAACTGTAATTATAAGTTGGATCTTTTGCTACTGTTATTTCTTTGTGACTAGCATCATTCAGGTTGGCATATTTTACCTTATATCCATTTCCTGCTCTTACTATCTGAACTTTCATCCAGCCTCTGTCGTCTCCACCCGTTGCTACAGAACCTGTCGGCACCGTACCTGTGTAAATTTCTTTACCCATATTCACTAGATAGACTGCGTTATCAGATTCGCTGGCTCTAATTTCTTCTATTGCTGTGCTTCCTGTAGGAAAATCACCTTTCACATCATCAATGAAAGCAACATTTGCAGGATTAAAATTGGCAACCTGCACCTGGGTTTGCAATGCTGCAACACTTGCTTCTGTCACTAAATCAATATTGGTAGCATTGGGAATTTTACCTGCTGCCATCATAATTGATGAATTCAACACTACTTTAAATTCGTTTCCTGAATATAATGCAAGATCCCAATCTGTTCTTTTGGTAAGAATTTCAGTATCTGTTCCGAAATCAAACCAAACCTGGTTAGGCTGTGTGGCACCTCCAACATTAGGATCTACTCTAGCTCCGTCTGAGGGCGTTACCACTACCGGATCTTCATTATCATTAATACACGACTGAGAAATGAATGAAGCGCCTACTAATAAGCAAAATAGTATTTTTTTCATTTTAATTTATTTAAAAATTATAATTTAATCTAGCGAAGTAACTTCTACCATAGAACAGATTCTGTTGATCTCTAGGTCCGTTATGAGAATTTCCAGCCTGTACGGTATTTCTCACGCTTGTAACATCAAAAATATTTTTTATTCCTAAGCTCAGTTCCAAATGGTTCTTGAAAAACGGTTGACTCAATGTAAAGTTCAGCATGTTATAATCCCCGATTTCACCTAAAACATATTGACCAGGATCTTGTGCATCCTGAGCATTTGTTCTTAAAGTATATTTTCTCTGCTCGCCTGTATATTTGTAATATAGTGCAAACAATGTTTTGGTATTTTGTAATGTATAATTAGCTGCAAAATTTGCTTCAGCATAATAATTAAAATCATTAGGAGAAGAAATATTACCTGAATTCAGAGATTGAGAGATTCCCATTACCGAAACTCCTGCGTTAAGCGACAAATCGCCTTTTCTTACATTAATGCCACCTCCGAATAATAGAGATCTATAATTATCAACATTCAGATAAGTGATCTGTAATGGGCTGTTGTTGACCACCACATCTTCGATTCTGTTTTGTACATCAAGATACATCCCCGATGCACTGAAATTAAACTTCCAATCGTTTGATAAAGTAGTTGTATAATCCCAAAACACACTTGCGGAATACCCTTTTTCAGGCTTTAACGCTTCGTTTCCTCTGATATCATGATTATTGTCTACTACATAAGTATACAATTCATCATACGTAGGGAATCTGTTGGCAGTTCCGAAAACGGTACGGATATCCGAATTTTCTGACGTTCTGAATCTGAAAGTCGTTGAATAGTTATATTGAGAATCAAATTTATCACTCAATGCCAATCGCACACCGGGACGGAATGAAAACCAATCAACCACATTCCATTCTGCTGATAGGAAATTTGCATAATTGAAAATCGATCTTTCGATGCTTCTTCCGTTATTATTGCTTTCAAAAGTGCTTGCTTCGGCAAATCCTTTTGTTCGGTCTAATTCGTAACCAAGCTGGAAATTGATTTTTTCACTGTTTAAGAAATTACTAAACATTCCTCTTGAATACAAGACATCAGATTTGAAGAAAGTTTTTTCAGAGTCTCTTGATAATTCTGTTCTGTTTGGAACATCATAAAGGTAATCCTGAGATTTTCTTTCTTGAGTTTGATAAGAAAAATCGCCGTTGTAATTTATTCTTCCCAATTTGGTCTGAATATTAAACTGGTGAATCCATCTCTCAGTATTGTAGTCTATATCATTCGAAGTGTAGGTTCTGTTTCCGCCACCAAGATAATCTTCAACTACCAAAGGATTGTAGTAGTTTATTTTTTCTGTAAGGTAATTTAATTTGTAAAAAAAGCTTGTGTGACCTTTTCCGTATCTGATGGTTCCGTTGGTTGTTAGCATGTCTTTTGGCTGCCATTCGTACCCACGGTTTCCGTCATTGCTTTCGCTAAAATATTTGTACCCGTTATAATTACCTTTATAGCCCTGAAAATCATTATGATTAATATCTGCTGTAACAGACCAATTATCATTAATTTTATATCCAAGGTTCAAAGACTGAATGTGGCGGCCGTTTCCTTTTTGAACCAGTCGTAATCTTTACCAACTGTTTCTTCCTGTACAGAGGCAATGGCTGTAAATTTCTTTCCGTAATTTTTCTTGGTAATGATGTTGATAACTCCCGCAACCGCATTATTACCATATTCTACACCCATAGAACCCTTTACGACCTCAATTCTTTCAATATTATTAACATTAATTTTGGTAAGATCTACCAAATTCCCCATTCCCTCGTCACTTACTACCGGAATATTATCGATCAGGATTTTAGTGTACTCGCCACTTAATCCCATAATATTAGCACTTGAATTCCCTGAACCTCTGCTTGGTTCAATTAAGATATTTAAATTTTGATTAAGAACTTCTGCAACGTTTGTTACTGCCATATTTTTAATCTGCTGCGCATCTATGACCTCAACTTTATAAATAGATTTATTAATCGACTGTTGCATGTATTGTCCGGTGATGACAACTTCTTCTATTTTTTTCTGATTGAGAGAATCTTTTTCCTGTGCATTAATGATAACGAAACCAGATAATAACACAATAGAAAACACTTTCTTCTTCATAGATTCAAATTTTTGACAAATATAATATTTTATTTAGAATAGATAAAAATAAACAAGAATTAAAAAAGATGATTTATCCCAAGTGATGTATGATAACATGAATTCGAAAATGATAACTGATTTTAAATTAATTCTTTTAAATGATTATAAATAACTTTTAAGGGACTGAAGAAACAGATAAAAATCATCATTTTATTTAGAACAATTAAAAACAAATGTTTATTTTTGCTTCATAATTAAAATAATAGAAAAAATGAAATTAAAATTACTTTTTGCAGGATTGGTTTTTTCTGCTTTTACAGCAAATGCTCAGTTAGCGATTATTAACGAGAATTTTAACAATTTTACCGCTGGAGATACAACTACTACATTTCCTCAGAACGGATGGACAACTGTTATGGCAACAAATCCGGCACCTTTTCCACCAGCTCCTACAATGGTTGTTACTAATGCTGCCGATAAAGCAGTTCAGGCTTATTCTGGAAATAATCCTTCCATGCCTTCATATTTGATTACTCCGCAGATTACTACACCTACAGGAAATAAATCTTTAAATTTTGTAGCCCAAAAAGCTGCAAGCTCAAACGGAACTATTGAAGTGGGATTGGCTTCTAGCCCTACAGATATGAGCACTTTTGTATCTTTCGGGTCGGTGTCATTAACGACAATGACTGCTCAAAATCTTAGCTTTGTTGTTCCTGCTTCTGCTTCTTCATACATTGTATTTAAATTTACACCTACAGCAGGTCACAATCTTCTTCAAATCGACAATGTTGTATATGATTTAACAGCAAATTTGGCGGTTACAGATAATGTAAAAAAGGCAGAAAATATTAAGTTTGCTGTTAACACACAAAACACTGCTCTTCAGTTTGTAGGTAAAGTACAGCCTAAAACTGTAGAAATTTATTCTGCTGCGGGACAACAAGCTTCTGCTGGTAAAGTAAACAATGGTCAATTTGATATCACTACCCTTCAATCAGGAGTTTATTATATCCTTATCGAAACTACAGAAGGTAAAGCTATAAAATCTAAGTTTATCAAAAAATAAGCTTATAAGTTTAAAAATTAAAAAGGTTGATAATTTATTTTATTAACCTTTTTTTATTATAACACCATAGAATACAGCATATTATGAATGAAAATTAATTTAAAAAATAACGAAACACGACAAATATCATGTTTTTATTTAGAATAATTAAAAACAATTATTTAGTTTTGTAGAATAATTCTAAATAAGAGATTAAGTTATGAAGACAAAATTATTTTTTGCATCATTATTAGCAATAACAGTACAGCAAACTGTCTTGGCTCAAACAGATGCAAATGGCTACACAACAGCAAATGTAACAATGGGTAGCGGATATGCCAATAGAGTATTCTTTGATCTTTCTGCAAACAATTCAGTTTCTCAAGTGGGTGACAATTGGGATATTGCTTTCTACAGAAATAACGCAATGGACAAAGGTGTAAAAATCAATGATGCTAAAAACGTTACTGTTTATGAAGCTTCAGGTGTTGCTGCTGACTTTGATTCGGTGAATCCTTCTCAAATCGGAACTTGGGGAACGCCTTTATACAATCCAGATCTGACAAATCGTTTACAGGACGGAGCGTTTGATGCTGCTACTAAAGCTCCGGCAGGACCGTTAAATTATGGTTGGGGAACCTACAACATTGGCACGCACACCGTAAATGGAAATGTGACTTTTGTACTAGACTATGGTAATAATAATTATATTAAATTTTTCATTACATCATTTGCTAATGGCTATACTTTCAAATATGCTATTTGGAATGGAAGCGCATGGAATGCGACACAGACTAGAGCTCTTCCTAATGGAACTGATGATGCTTACTTTAATTATTTCTCTTTTACCACTGGTGAAAAGGTTTTAAATATGGAGCCACCAAAAGCAAATTGGGACTTGATGTTTACAAGATTTTACACAGATTTTGTATATCCGGGAGGATCTATGATGTATAAAATGGCAGGAATTCTTCAGAGCCCAACAGTTTCTGTGGCAAAAGTACAGCCGGAAACTCAGGAAACATCAACTGCAGTATTACCGACTACTCCATTTTCAAATAATATCGCAACCATCGGCTATTCTTGGAAACCAACTTCAGGAGCACCTCACTCAAATGTTGTTTATTATGTAAAACAAGGATCAGAATATTACAGAATGTATTTCATTTCTAATGGTGGTACGGGAACAGGTAATATGTATTTCAAATACAAAAATATTACCTCAGTTCTAGGTGTAAGAGAAGTCGGTAAAAAAGCATCATTCGGAATTTATCCCAATCCTACAACATCTGATAAGAAAGTTACAGTTTTGTATGATGTGAAAGAAAAAGCTAATAATAAAGGCAACGTAGAAGTTTATGACCTTACCGGAAAGAGAGTTCATCAGTCTGAATTGACAAATCAAGCAGGTTTCTACAAACAGGAACTGAATTTATCTCATCTTCCAGCTGGAAATTACATCGTGAAAATCACTTTTGGCGGACAAACAGAAACCAAAAAATTAATCGTAAAATAAACGAGATTTAAAAACTGACAATCGGTTTTTTAAAATTCATTTTTAAAAATAATACTTTCTATTTTTTCTATAAAAGGCAGTTTCATTATTTATGAAACTGCCTTTGCATTTTTATACCATTAGCCAAATTAATATATTTTAAAACCTTTATAAACCTGTGCTGTTTCGGTTAAAATTTTTGAAGTATTTTTCTGAATTCAAAAAGATGATCTGTTCCGTTGTGACGGTTGTGATGTTCTACACTTTCCCATAATTCGATTAGGAAAAAAGTTCCTTTTTGTTCGTTATCTTCAATCAGTTCGTACTGCAGACATCCTTCTTCTTTTCTTGTTTCTCTCACTAATTTCTGAAAAAGCTCAACGGCTTCCATCAGATAATTTTCATTGAATTTGAAAAGTGCAACTATATGTAAATTCATGTGCTAATTTTAGGCTGTAAATGTAAAATAATTTTAAAATTGATTTCATCATTCTTGTCCTAAATTTATCACAAAATTTAATGTTTAAAAGATAGATTTGTAAATAGTAACTGAACTCATAATAATCACTAAACTTCCGATGATGATAAACATTTTGTTCACTGGAAGTTTTGCGGTTAGCATTGCCGAAAAGGGTGCAGTGATAATTCCTCCAAACAAGAGACCGAGAATAATATTCCAGTGCTGAATTCCTAATGTAAAGAAAAAAGTGATTGCTGCAGTAATCGTTAAAATAAATTTCGCAACCGTTGAACTTCCTACAGCAAATCTCGGAGTAAAAGAATTTTTAATTAAAGTTCCGGTTACTAAAGGTCCCCAACCACCACCGGCAAAAGAATCTATAAATCCACCAATTACGCCGAGTCTTGTAAGGTTGGTTTTCTTTTTTAAAGTTTTGTCTTTTTTCGGATTAAAAGCATTCGATAAAATTTTAAAACCCAGATACAAAGTATAAAAAGCTATAACCGTTTTTGTGATTTTAGAATAATATTCACCTACATAGGTGAGACATAATGCACCGATAATTGCACCGATCACCGCAGGAATTGCCAATTTTTTCACCAAACTTTTGCTCACATTTTTAAGTCTAATATGACTAATACTTCCGGCCGCGGTCGTAAAACTTTCTGCAGAATGTATACTTGCACTCACAATATGTGGCGGAATATTCAGAAAAAGAAGTGTGGTCGTACAGATTACACCATACCCCATTCCCATTGATCCTGCGACGATTTCTGCTAAAACCCCTACCAAAAGCATCCAGTAAAAAATGTAATTATCTTTGGCTAAAATCATCTGAAGTTCTTCCAGATAACCCAAATTATAAAGAATTCCTGATACAATTAGGAGAACTGCAAGAGTAGCAAAAAGTACGTTCAGCCTGATCTGAATTTTTCGTGAGATCACCATGCTACAGAATCATGACCGCTCCAACGGTAGAATTACTTGTTTCGTCAATCAAAATTGCATTTCCAGTTGATTTACTGTCTTCAAAACTGTCAAAAACTAAAGGTGAAGAAGTTTTCAAGCGCAATTTAACCACCTCATTCAGTTTAATGCTTCCTGTTATTTCTGTCTTTTCTAAAGTGTTGACATCAATTTTATATTCAATTTCTTTAATAATCGCTTTCAATGTTTTGCTTTTATGCTGAATAAAATATTTATTTCCTTCATTCAATTCTTTTTTATCGAGCCAGCAAACTACCGCTTCCAATTCATTTTCTACTTTGGGCTGACGATCAGTTTTCACTATAAAATCACCACGGCTGATGTCGATGTCATCCTCAATATGCAAAACTGCAGGCTGATTGGTAAATACAAAATCGACCTCTTTTCCGCCGGTTTCAATTTTTGATATTCTGCTCTGAATATTTTGTGGAAGAACAGTTATTTCGTCCCCTTTTGTGTAAACTCCAGAAATTACCTCTCCGGCATATCCTCTGTAGTCATGCAAATCATCAGTCTGCGGACGAATGACATACTGTACCTGAAATCTCGGATTCTCTGAATCTTTATCTTCATTAATTTCCACATTTTCAAGAAAATCTAAAAGTGCAGCACCTTGATACCATTGCATTCTTTCAGATTTTTCAACAATATTATCTCCATAAAAAGCTGAAATCGGGAAATATTCGACATTCTCCAAACCTAATTTTTTAGCTACCGAGCCATATTGTGCTTTGATATTATTATAAATAGCTTCTGAATAATCAACCAAATCCATTTTATTGATGGCAACTACAACATTTTTCATTTTTAATAATGAAGCAATGATTGAATGTCGTCTGGTCTGCTCGATAACACCTTGCCTTGCATCAATCAAAATTATGATCAATTGTGAATTTGACGCACCGGTAATCATATTTCTGGTATACTGAATATGTCCTGGTGCATCTGCTATAATGAATTTCCTTTTCGGAGTCGAAAAATAACGGTAGGCCACATCAATGGTAATCCCCTGTTCTCTTTCTGCCCTCAGTCCGTCAGTGAGAATAGCCAAATCAATTCCGTTCTCATTCTTGTTTTTTGATTGTTTTTCTAAAGCTTCAAGCTGATCAATCAGTATATTTTTACTGTCATAGAGAAGCCTTCCGATCAGCGTACTTTTTCCGTCGTCTACACTTCCTGCAGTGATAAATCTTAATATGTCCACGTGTAATTTAGTTATAAGTGATGAGTGATAAATAATGAATTTTTTAAAAGCTTATTGCTTACTGCCTTGAGCTTATTGCTTAAAAATATCCTCCTTTCTTTCGGTCTTCCATGGCGGCTTCCGTTACCTTATCATCGATTCGGGTTTCACCACGTTCAGAAATTTTAGAAGCAGTGATTTCTCTCACCACATCATCCAAAGTTTCGGCAGAACTTTCTACGGCAGCGGTACAGGTCATATCACCAACCGTTCTGTAACGGACTTTTTTATTAATAATCGTATCATTTTCATCAATCTGAATAAAATCAGAAACAGCTATTAACTGCCCGTCAAACTCAATGACATCCCGTTGATGAGCAAAATAAATCGGCGGAAGCTGAATATTTTCTTTTTTAATATAATTCCAGACATCAAGCTCCGTCCAGTTGGATATAGGGAAAACTCTTACATTTTCACCTTTATTGATTCTTCCGTTATAGATATTCCACAATTCCGGACGCTGAAGTTTAGGATCCCACTGCCCGAATTCATCACGAACAGAGAAAAAGCGTTCTTTCGCTCTCGCCTTTTCCTCATCTCTTCTTGCTCCGCCAATACATGCGTCAAACTGAAACTCTTCTATGGTATCTAATAAAGTATGGGTCTGTAACCAATTCCTTGAAGCAAACTTTCCTTTGGGTTCTGTTAAATTTTTAGCTTTAATGGTATCTTCCACTTTTCTTACAATCAATTCCGCACCAATATTTTCTGCTAAATAATCTCTGAACTGCAGAGCTTCCGGGAAATTGTGTCCGGTATCAATATGAACCAACGGAAAAAGAATTTTCATAGGAGCAAAAGCCTTTTTTGCCAGATGAACTAAAGTAATAGAGTCTTTTCCGCCACTGAAAAGTAACGCAGGTTTTTCAAACTGGGCCGCAATTTCACGCATAATATAAATGCTTTCTGCTTCCAGCTGTTCGAGATAATCTAATGTATATGCACTCATTCTTAATTGAGATTTTTTGTTACTATGTATGCAGACCGCATTCTTTTTGTGAACTTTCCCACCACCAGCGTCCAGCTCGTGGGTTTTCGCCTTCTTCAATGGCGCGTGTACAAGGCTGACAACCAACGCTTATAAAGCCTTTTTTATGAAGAGACAGTTCCTGAACTTTATTTTGTTCTAAATAATTTAAAACATCATGATACGCCCAATTGATTAATGGATTGTATTTGTACAGATTTCTTTCCTCATCCCACTCCAGAATCGACATATTTTCACGGTTTTCAGATTGTTCTGCACGAAGTCCGGTAATCCAGACTTTGGCATTTTCCAAAGCGCGATTCAAAGGTTTTACTTTTCTGATAAAACAGCATTCTTTTCTGTTTTCTACTGAGTGATAAAATGCATTGATCCCTTTTGAATTCACATAATTTTCTACATCAGAAACTTCCGGAAAGTAAACTTCAGTTTTTTTTTGATAGCGTGAATTGTTTTTTGAAAGCAAATCGTAATGCTCATAGAAGAGTCTTCCTGTATCTAAAGTAAAAATTTTTATCGGTAAATTATTTTTGAAAATAGCGTCTGTAATTACCTGATCTTCCTGACCAAGCGACGTGGAGAAAACAATTCCTTCGGAGATTTTTGATGAAATGAATTGTAATCCGTCTTCCAAAGTAAGTTGCTGTAAAGTTTCGATATCTTCTTTTGAAAACATAATTTCCTGTTTGATACCCGCAAATATCTAACAAAAATATTATCCTACCAAATAAGTAGACTTGTAAAATTAAAATTTAAACCGATTTAATCAATTAAATCTAAAAGTGTTTTTTCTTCCAAAATTTTTAACGAAGCATCCCTTACCTCAATCAAAACATCGTGTAAACTGCAATGATCTTCATTACAGTTCTCACATTTTTCATAAAAATTGAGACTCACACATGGAAGCATCGCAATAGGACCATTCACGAGACGGATGATTTTTGCTAAATTTACTTTCTCTGGACTTTCTTTGAGGAAATAGCCACCGCCTTTGCCCTTTTTACTATCGAGAATCTCAGATTTTTTTAGCTCTAATAAAATATTTTCAAGGAATTTTAAAGGAATTTTTTTGTACTCCGCAATTTCGGAAATCAGAACCGGACCTTCATTTCTTTTTTCTACAAGATATGAAAGTGCCTTAAAAGCATATTGAGATTTTTTTGACAACATTGTAACACAAAAGTAAGAAAATAGTTTGATATCTAATTACTAGGTTCGAAGTTAGGAGATGGAAGTAGGAACTCATTTAGTGTACCAAGCAAGACGCTTCCCTCTTTCGACTAAATTTCCCTAAATTTGTTTCTATGTTCAGTAAACAAGAAGCACAGCAATTAAAAAAAGAATTTTGGACGGTATTCGGAAAGTCGTTTCCGAGAAAATGGATTTTGTATGATACAAAAGTGAAAGATTTCTCATTCAAATTTAATGCTGACAACAAAAAAGCAGAAGTTTCTTTAGACATCGAAATGAAAGATGAAGTCTACCGAGATGCGTATTATAGTAAAATCTGGTCGCTTGAAGATATTCTTAAAGATTTCATAGGAGATTTTCACAAAGAAGAATTCTATACTTTGGAAAACGGTAAGGTCATCAGCAGAATTTGGATAGAAAAAGACGGAGTTTCTGTGCTTAATAAAAATACCTGGCAGCAGATTTTCGAGTTTTTTGTGGAGAAAATGGATGGTTTTGAAAGGTTTTATTACGAGTATGAGGATTTTATAAAAGATGTTTAGATATGAAAATCAGATATTGCTGGAGATGCAGAATGGATATCCCAATGCTTGATTCCGAAGAAGAAAAAATTGCATCAAAATTATTATCCGAAGGATTTCAAGAAGCTAGAAAATCAATGAAAGCACCAATTCAAGAAAACTTCAAAAAATTACTTGATTATTATAAAGAGGTAACAGGGTTTGAAGAGACAAATCCAAATGCAATTATGCATCACTTTATTGACATGTATGGTCCTGATTGCGAAAACTGTGGAAAACCTTACAGAACAGAAACTGCAACTTTTTGTCCAAAATGTGGTAACAAAAGAGTGATATAATTTCATGTAAATTTCAAACCATTGTTTAATATTTTTGTATTTTAGTTTTATATTAAATCACAAAATTTTAAAGACAATGGAAGACAATTCGTTTATTTTCACAGACGGAACCGACCCCAAAATGCTTGAAGCGTATAAAAAAGCGCAGGAAACTTTTAAATATTTCTGGAGAGAACAGTCTTGGGAATACAGAAGAATTATTCCGGGACTGAATCTGGCTTGCGTAAAAGCTGCATTCTCACAAGATGATCCCGAGACCGGTGAAAATATAGTTGAACACATGTGGATCAATGATATTGATTTTGACGGTGATCATGTAAAAGGGTACCTCATCAATGAGCCGAACGAGCTGACCAATATACAACCCGGCGATTATTTTGAAATTCCATTAAATGAAATCAGCGACTGGCTTTTTGCAATGACTCAGCCAGAGAAAAAATCGAAATTTTCTAAATTATTCTCGTCATCTTCTACTCAACTGCCAAAAGCTTATGGCGGATTTACCATTCAGAAAATGCGTGCAGATATGTCACCCTCTGAAAGAAAAGAACATGATGATGCTTGGCAGCTCGATTTCGGAGATTTTAATGAAATAGAAGTAGTGTACGAACAAAAAGAAAAGCCTGAAAATCTGATCGAACACCCGATGAGCAGAAATATGAAAGAAGATTTTGTAAAATTTCTAAATGAATATCCTGCAGAACTCACCAATATTGATGATAATGGCTTCACACTTCTTCACAGAGAAACCATCGCTGGAAATCTAAGTTCGGTAGAAGTTATTTTGGAATCCGGAGGTGACAAAACCATCAAAACCAATCATGGGAAAACTGCTTTAGATTATGCTAAACAACTGAATTGGGAACATTTGATTCCGGTTTTGGAAAACAATTAATCACATTTTAAAAATACTGAATGATACCAGAATTTCTTAATGAGTTTAAAACTCAGCTTGAAAAATACAAACTTGAGACAATTAAAATCGTTGCAACGCCTCTTAAAAATGAAGAATCACTTCCAATACACAGCAGTAAATTTTTAGGAAGACCTTATTTACCAATTGGGATGGAATATCCTAAAGACAAAGAAAATAAACCGATGGTTCTTTGGGCACAAATCAATTTTTCAGACATTCCAATTCTTGAAGGTTATCCAAAACATGGTATTTTGCAGTTTTTTTTATCTGCAGAATGGTTTGATATGGATGATTACAAGGTTATCTTCCATGAAAATATTACTGAAGAATTTCAAACAGACTTTTCATTTTTAACAGAAGATATGTATGAAGAGTCTCCTATATATTGTGAGCATAAATTAAGTTTCAGCAAAGAAATTGAATACGGAAGTTCTGAAGATTTTAGATTTGACATGACTTTTAATGGTAAAGATTATTGGGATTTTCACGAAACTCTCACAAAAGATCAAAAAAACGAAATAGAAAAAATTATTGACGGAACTGATCATAAAGTAGGCGGCTATGCATACTTTACTCAAGCTGATATTAGAGATTACAACAAAGAGCTTAAACAAGATTTATTGTTATTACAAATTGATACTGATGAAGAGATTATGTTTGGAGATTCAGGGGTTGCCAACTTTTTCATTCATCCCGAAGATCTAAAAAATAAACGTTTTGAAAAAGCTTGGTTTAATTGGGATTGTTGCTGAAAAATCAATTTTCAAATGTTTTTTACCAAATGACAAATGATATTGAGGATGAAACGGGAATCAGTCCGTGGTCGATTTTCTTGTATAATGTACTTAAATAATAATGAAGAGGGACTTTTGGGTTTCTCTTTTTATTTAAAACGTATTTAAAATCAAAAAACATCCGCCGAGGCAGATGTTTTTCTTATATATTTTGTATGCTGATTATTTCTTAGCAGCTTTCACATCGATAGCAATTTCGATGTCTTTGCTGATCATCCATTCTGCAGGATCTGCTTCAGAAGTTCCGAATTTGATTCCCCAGTCAGCACGGTTTACTGTAAATTTAGCCGCAATATTTGCTGATTTGTCTACTACGTCTACTTTAGCAGGGAAAGTTACATTCATAGTTTTACCCAACAAAGTAAGGTTTCCGCTTACGGTTTTGTTAGCTCCGGCTACAGCATCCGCTCCAGGTGTTGCCAAATCTTCAACTTTAGTGATTTTAAAATCAGCAGTCGGGAATTTTTCAACGTTGAAGAAATCTTCATTCTTCAAGTGACCTTCAAGATCTGTAGATTTTTTATCTTTCTCAGTAACAGAAGCAGGATCTACTTTGATTGATTTCATATCAATTACAAATTCTCCAGAAGCCAATTGGTTATCAGCAACAGATAATTCACCTGACGTGATCGCTAGAGTTCCCCAACGTGGTGCCATACCTCCTTTGTGGAAAGCTTTCCAGTTTACTTTAGATGCAGCAACATCAACTGCTAAAACATCCCCTTTTTTTTCAGCAACAGTTTGCTCTTGACCTGCAGTTGCAGTTTCTGTTTTTTTTTCTCCACAAGAAGCCAATAAAAGACCCATACCTGCTAAAGCGATTACACTGATTTTTTTCATTTTTAAAAATTTAATATTGTTATTGATTAAGTATTGCTTTACTAAACAGCAAAAATACCGTTTTATTATTTTTAACTGTGCAAACCTCGGAAAAATTTATGATTTGTGTCATTAACATATGATAAGAAAATGAAAAAATATTGCGTTTGTTATTTAATCCCTTCATTTTTCCTTTGGAAATTATTTTTTTGTGAACTTTTTTTATTTAGTTTTAATAATTGAGATTGATATATTGCTTGAAGCAAACTTTATATAATATTAAAAAAACAAACTTTAAAATGGAGTTAAGCAGACAATATCAAATTGAAGATTTTGCTGGAGACGGAAAATTAAACGAATTGATTTCAATCTTATCAGACAATTACACTCAACTTGAACTTGATATCGCACTTGAAAATGCAATTGCATATTCTCAAATTGAAACTGCAGAATATTTACTTTCAAAAGGTGCGAAATTTTCAAATTATGATTATCAAGGGACTTATTACGCTGTACACAATAATGAACTTGAAGGATTAAAATTTGCGATACAAAACGGAGTCGATATAAATATCAATAATGGAATGATAATAAACATGAGTATTCTATCCTCTATAAATAGTAAAAGTAATGACTTGCTTATTTGGATTCTTCAAAACGGAGGTGACCCAAATCTATTAAACAATCAAAATTTATATATTGCTTATAGTTCTGAAAATATCGAACTAAAGAAAATATTAGATATTGTGCTACAAAGAAGGTAATTCATAGAAATGTTTTGTAGTGAACAAACGTAGAATTTCTAAATACTATAAAATTCACCTCAAGATGTAATATCCTGCCTCCTCCAATTGTCCTATCTAAAAACCAACATGAAATTTAACTTCTTTTTTCTCTTTTCTTTTCTTTTATCACCTCTTTTGCGCAGCAAAATCTAAGTATAAACGGGACAATTATCAATCATAATCAGGAAAAAATCACGTCACCCATTGTGGTTTATTTATTTAATACCGAAAATCATTTGGTGAAATCTACTATCACTCAGGATGCAAAATTCGAGTTTCATCAGTTACAATCAAACAATTATTATCTTCAAATTTCTTCGGATGAAACTGTTCAGAAAGAAAAACCATTTTATTTAGATAAAAATTTAGATTTAAAAATTATTTACGAACCAAAAGTTCAACAGATTGAGGAAGTTAATCTCGTTGGGAAGAAAAATAATTTCAAAGTTGAAAACGGAAATATCACTTTGGAGGTCGCCAACTCACCGCTTAATAAGTTACCAACCTCCACAGAATTATTATCGAAATTACCTTTTGTAATGATGGATGTCAATGGCGAAGGGCTTTCATTTGTCGGAAAAGGCGTTCCGTTATTGTATATTGACAACCAAAGAGTAGATTTTGCAACCTTATCAGGAATTGCCGTAGACGACATCAAATCTGTAGAAATTATCAGAAATCCATCCGTAAAATATGAGTCGGAAGGGAAAGCTGTCATTAAGATCAATCTCAAAAAAAGCAGAAAAGACGGTACTCAGCTCAGCATTTCTGAAACGGCGACTTTTCAAAAACGATTCAGAAATCATTTCACAGTCAATTATCAGCAGAAAAAAAATAAAACAGAGTGGAAACTCAATGCCGCATACAATCAAATCAATCATTGGGAAAGTAACGGTTTCGAATATTCGGTACCCAGCAAAAATATTTATTCTGATTATGTGATTACCTCGATTACCAAACGTCCACAAACCATTTTTGGAGGAAGTTTATATCATGAATTGAATGATGGAGACTATATTACTTTAACGATCAACAGTAATTTTAGACCAGATAAAGGTGATAATAATACCAACACGTTGTACTCTGAAAATGGAAATTCTTCTTACATCAAAACACTGAATCAGCAGGACAGTAAACGGTCAACTATTAATTCCATATTTAATTACAATAAAAAAATAACGAATTGGGATGCAAACATTTTTACAGGACTTCAATACAACAGAGAAAGTAATAATGTCGACTACATTTTTTACAATGATATTAATAATTCAGGGTATGAATTCAGCCAGTTTCGTAGTCGACTGTATTCCGGGAACGTGTATTCCGGGAGAATTGATTTTGAAAAGAAATTTAATGAAAAACATGTTTTAGAATTGGGAGGAAGCTACACAAGCGCCGAAACCAATACAGACAACACCACCGATTACCGGAATAATCTGGCAATTGAATACTATAAATATCAATTTAAAGAAAGTAATTTAGCATCTTATGCCAATTTTGGTTTGGATATCAATAAATGGAACCTTAAAGGTGGAATAAGAATGGAAACCACTTCTACAAAAGGTTTTGAACCGATTATTTATGAAATTAAAATCGAAAGAGATTATGTGGACTGGTTTCCCAATGCAGAAGTAAATTTTAAGCAAAGTGAAGATTATACATACACATTAAATTTCAGAAAAAGCATTTCAAGACCTAACTATGGGAATCTTGCTGCCGGCGGATTATACGGAAGTCCGTATGTAGAATATGTAGGAAATCCTGATTTGGTTCCGACTTATACTAACACGGTTTCTTTCACAAGTAATCTGAAGAAATGGTCTTTGAATGCATCTTTTTACACCAGTAAAAATCCGATTGGTTACACTTTGGTTTATGATGAAAGCAGAAATATTTCAAAGTTCACAATGGTTAATTTCGAAAAAGAATTTGGGACAAATGTAGGTCTGGACTTCCCAATTGAATGGAAAAAATGGACTTCACAAAACAGTTTGTCTTTAAATTATGATAAGACCGAAGATTCTTTAGCCGTCATCAAAAAATCTACACCTTACCTTTACTTCTCAACCAACAATACGTTTACTTTGTTGAAGCATTTGTCATTTTTACTCGATGGATCTTATATTACCAAACGCACGGCAGGATTGTATGAAGTAAATGACATGTGTTTGGTTAATCTCGGACTTACTTCTTCCGTTTCAAATTTTGATTTTACAGTTCGTTACAATGATGTTTTTAATCAAATGAATTATATTCAGAAAGTGAGCTATAATCAGATGACTTCCACAGGAACTTTTTTTGGGAACACACCTACTCTATCTTTTGCTGTAAAATATAATTTCGGAAAGCTGCTCAAATCAAATTACAAGCAAAATACGGTGAATGAGACTTCGGATAGGCTTTAGGAAATGATGATAGTTGGCGGTTTTGATATGTGAAATTTTTATGGCTTCGAAATAATTTGCCTTCTTGAAAATTTTATTTTATTGAAATTGATAAAAGATGATTATTTATCTGCATTGATTTTATGATTGTAAATATCTTGATGAATCTGTATTGTCTTCACAATAACAACAAATAAGAGAAAATTTAGAAAACCAACCTGCAAATTGGCAAAGTATGAAGATTATCTGGATCGATTTTGTCATTGAAAATTTAAAAACCATTTTTGATTATTATACTCTTAAAGTCATCAAACAAAAAAAGAGAAACCTAAGTTTCTCTTTTCTATTTCTATCCAAATTTCTTTTTTCTTAACCAGAAAAACAAACCTCCCAAAAGGCCGATAATCGCTAAAGGAAGCAGTAAATTAAACCATTGCCAATTTGCCTTTTCTTCACTGATTCTGTGACGATCCAAAAGACGTTCTTCGATGTTTCTGTTTCTCAATCCCATCAGGTTACTGTCGTCGAGAAGGTAATCTAAGGCATTTCTCAGGAACTGCTCATTACCAAACTGTTCGTCGGTCAAACGATCCACACCAAGAGGTAAAGCTTCGCCTTTGTGTGTTTTATTTCTGCCGACATCACCGTCCGCAATGACAATCATTTTATTTTCCGGACTTGTTGCTTTAAAGCCAGGATACGATTGTCTTTCGATTCGTGATGCGTAAGCAGACGAGAATTTCCCTTCTAAAGCAACGGCGAAAATCTTTGGCGTGCTCGGTTTTTCCATTTGTCCGAGGCTGTCGACGCTGGCAATTTCACTTAGCTCAACATAATTAGGAACCTGCTTTAATAAGGTTCTCTCGCTTGATTCAAAAAGAACATTGGTTTTAAATTTCTTTCCACCCAAAGTATCGATAGAAGTTGGAAATTCAAACTTTACAGGATTGATATTTTTAGTAATCGGATTGTTGTTTTCAGCAATTCCTAATGGAAAATAGGGCCAAGGAAGCTTTGTATATTGTGCGTTTCCTGCTACTTCACCCGTTACCAATTTCAGCAAAGCAAATTTCTTCACATCCTTTACCAAAGCCGGATTAATTCTCAAACCATAATTGAAGAAAAAATCGGTCATATTGATGTCAACCGGAAAGGGCATTACTTTTTTTGATTTCGTTAGTGTATCCATTTCAGCATTCACGGCATCAATCATCCAAAGTGTTTTTCCGCCATTCATGATGTATTGATCCAAAATCACTTTTTCGCCGTCGGTAAATGCTTTGCGAGGCTTTGCGATAACCAAAGCGCTCATTTGCTTTAATAATGGTAAATCTGCCAAAGTCAGTTCAACATTATTTTTTGGAATCACAGGACCTGCATCATAACTTTCTAAAGCCAGATTCATGAACCCTTGAAATTCTTCAGGTCTCAACTCGTCCTGATTCACCAAAATCCCAACCTTTTTTCTTTGATTTGTTGAAACCGATTTGATATTTGAAACTAAATTATATTCTAAATTTTCAATTGACTTTCTTATTTGTTCATCAGCATTGATATTTGCCTGCTGCACAACCAATGGAATAGAAGCTCCATTTTGACCCTGTTTTACCACAGCATAAGGAAACAGGTAAATCTGTGTAATCTTTCCATCTTTATTATCCGGAAGCACCGAAGGCTGCATTCCCATTGCCATCAACGTGTCCTGAGACATTTTGGTTTTGATAGGATCTATGAATTTAAAATCAATTTTCGGATTGATCTTTCTAAATTCTTCGAGCATAAATCTGGTCTCGCTCTGCAATTGTTTAAAGCTTGCCGGAAAATCTCCTTCCAAATAAACATCTACAGTCACCGGTTTTTTAATCGATTCTAAAATTTTCACAGTGCTTTCAGAAAGCGTGTATCTTTTTTCTTTGGTTAAATCCAACCGAATTCCTGAAAACATCAGGATGATGCTTAAAGGTAAAATGACAAACAGTAAAATTCCGAACGGAGATTTTAGGGATATCTTCTTCATGTTTTTACTTCTTTTTAGTGATAAAATGATTAGACAATGCTAATGTAAGACCGATAACGAATACAAAATAGGCAACATCTTTAAAATCGATTAAACCTCTTGTGAAGCCTAAGAAATGCTGATAAAAACCAATATTCTGAAGGATAAAGTCTGCTCCGCCCAGCAATTTATAACTCGCCAGCTGCTCAATCCCGAAATACATGATGAAACACATGAAAACGCCAAGCAAATATGCCATGATTTGATTTTGTGAAAGCGAAGAAGCTAAAATTCCTACTCCTGCAAATGTTGCAATCAGAATAATCAGTCCAAAATAACTTCCGAACGTCATTCCCAAATCGACATTTCCTTCCGGAACACCTAAAACGTAAACAGTGTACAGATAAATCAGCGAAGGAATCAGACATAAAATTCCGACCACCCAAACCGAAAGAAATTTCCCAAAAACCAATTCTGAAACTTTCAGAGGTTGAGAAAACAGCCAGTTCAATGTTCCGGTTTGCTGTTCTTCCGCAAAAGTTTTCATTGACAATGCCGGAATGATAAACATCAAAAGCCACGGCACCAAAACGAAATAGCTTTGTAAAGAAGCCAAACCGATGTCGAAGATATTAGACTCGTTCTCGAAAAAAAATAGAAACAATGTTGTTATCAGACTGAAAGCGGCAATGATTACCCATGCGCTCCAGTTACCGAAATAACTCCAAAGTTCTTTTTTAAAAATTGCAAACATGTTTTTTTAGTTATGAGTTATAGATTATTAGTTATGAGCAATGAATGAACTTATAATTCATCACTCTTAACTTATAACTTTATTTATTTTTCTTACCCTTATTCACCAATTTCACCGTCATCATGATCAAAAATACCAGAACGAAAAATCCTGTGATTAATTGCCACCAATATTCTATTACGGAAGACTTTAAAATTACTGTAAACACAACCAGAAACAGAATAAATGTTGCTATCTCATTGATTTGTCGCAGCTTTACATTTGAGGTAGACAAAGTTTCGCCGTTCAGCTTTTTAATTTGATTTAATTTTTTCCAAGCCCAATAATGGAAGAGTGCCAATCCTATCAGAAAAGTTAATTTTAAATGAAACCAAGGCATTTTCATTAAAGCAGGATTGAGAAAAATCATTATTAAACCACAAACAGTCATGATAACGCCTGCAGGAACGGTGATGATATTCCATAATCTGCGAGCCATAAAGATATATTGTTCTCTGAGGATTCTCTTTTTATCTTCCTCAAAAGCATCGGTGTCTTTATAGTACACAAAAATTCTCACGAGATAAAAAATTCCCGCAAAATAACTGACCATAAAAATAATATGCAACGCCTTGATGATGGTATACAGCATCGTAAAAATTTGTGTGCAAAGATAATGATTTTGTGACTGAATCTTTTAATTAAAAGCCTTCTGAAAATGCGAAATTTGAATTTATTTTAAACATTACTTAAAAAATGTAAAGAAAAAAATCAAAAACATTTAATGGTGAAAAGAAATACTGTCAATTTTCTTTCCGTCTGCATATTTTTTAATATACTTTAATTTACCGTTTTCATCATAATATTTCCAGTCACCAAAGTAATACCAATGCCTTTGTGCATCGGAAATATCTAATTTTGACTGACCTCTCTCCATGATTTTACCGTTAGGATGATACAGCTTTGTCTTGGTCACATTCCTTCTGATTTTATCTTTTTGGTACGACTTACCTTCAAAAGTGGTTTTCCAGAATCCTACCTTCTCACCCATTTTGTACTTTCCTACAGCCGTTAAAGTTCCCTGGTCAGAAGAATATTCTTCTTTCCATTTTCCGTGGCGTTTATTCCATTTGTTTTCAACTTTTACGTACTGATTCATTTTTGCTTTGCATGAAGCCAATACTGTCAATACCAGACCTAGAAGTAAGAAATTTTTAATCATAAAAAAACAGAATTTCAGTAAATATAGAAATTCTGTTTTTATTCTACAATTGTAGAATAATTTATTTTAAGATAATTCCTTAAGAAATTACTCCTAATTCTTTTCCAACTTTTTCAAAAGCGACAATCGCTTTATCTAAATGCGCTCTTGTGTGAGCGGCAGAAAGCTGCACTCTGATTCTCGCTTTTTCTTTCGGTACTACCGGATAGAAGAATCCAATCACGTAAATTCCCTCATCCATCAATTTTTCAGCCATTTTCTGAGCTAGTTTTGCATCATACAACATCACAGGAACAATCGCAGCATCACCTTCAGGAATATCAAAACCTTTTGCTTTCATTTCTTTTCTGAAATATTCTGCATTTTCCATGACTTGGTCACGAAGTGAAGTATCATCTGAAATCATATCCAAAACTTTCAAAGCTGCTCCAACAATTCCGGGAGCCAATGAGTTTGAGAATAAATACGGACGAGAACGTTGTCTCAACATATCGATGATTTCTTTTTTACCTGAAGTAAATCCGCCTAACGCACCACCTAAAGCCTTTCCAAGCGTAGAAGTAATAATATCTACTCTACCCATCACTTCGTTTGCCTCGTGAGTTCCACGACCAGTTTTACCGATGAAACCCGTTGCGTGAGAATCATCAACCATCACCAAAGCATTGTATTTGTCTGCTAAATCGCAAACTCCTTTCAGGTCAGCAACAATTCCGTCCATTGAGAAAACGCCGTCGGTAACGATGATTTTGAATCTATGATTTTTCTCTGAAGCAGCAATCAATTGCGCCTCAAGATCTGCCATATTATTATTTTTATAACGATATCTGGCTGCTTTACAAAGACGAACCCCGTCAATAATCGAAGCATGATTCAATTCATCTGAAATAATTGCATCTTCATCAGTGAATAAAGGTTCGAAAACTCCGCCATTTGCATCAAAACAAGCTGCATATAGAATCGTGTCTTCAAGACCTAAAAACTGAGCAATTTTCGCTTCCAATTGCTTGTGAATATCCTGAGTTCCGCAGATAAAACGTACCGAAGACATCCCGTAACCATGAGATTCTATCATGTCCTGAGAAGCTTTCATCACTTCCGGATGGTTTGAAAGTCCAAGATAATTGTTGGCACAGAAATTTAACAATTTCTTTCCGTTGGCTTCAATTTCAGCACTTTGCTGTGACGTGATGATTCTTTCTGTTTTAAAAAGACCGTCGTTTTCAATATTTTTAAGTTCGTTCTGTAGATTTTCAAGATACTTTTCAGAGATCATTATATAATTTTTTAGGTTCGCTAATTTAATAAAAAGGCTTTAAACTATTTACTTTTATCCTTTATTATTATAAATTTTGATTTAAATACGAGATTTTCATCAAATAGTCTACTAATTCAATAGGATAATAATTATATTTGAACTTTGAAAATCGATTATATGAAATTATCTCAGATTATACGAGCAAAAAATATAGACGCTGATGACTTTTTGAAACAATATATGAAAGCGGGGAAACCTATTATTTTAAAGGATTTTATAGAACCAGACAGTCCCGCATTTCAAAAATGGAATTACGAATATTTTAAAGAGATTGCAGGAGAAACAAAGGTCAATGTTTACGGCAGCGAAATAGAATCTATTGATCGGGTTGCCAGTAAACCTGTTGGCGAAACTACATTTGCAGAATATTTAGATTTAATTACAACTAAAATTACTGAGCACCGTTTATTTTTATTTAATCTTTTAAGCTTAAAACCTGAGCTCAAAAATGACATTCATTATAAAGATATTACCAAAGGAAAGGTTTTGAAATGGCTGCCTTTTATGTTTTTTGGCGGACAAGGTTCTATTACAAGAAATCATATTGACATTGATATGTCGCATGTTTTTTTATCTCAATTTCAAGGCGTCAAAAGAGTGTGGCTGTTTCCGTGGGAGCAATCTGATTTAATGTACAAATTGCCATACAATTTTCATAGTTTAGTTAACCTTCAGGAGCCAGATTATGAAAAATATCCGGCATTAAAACGTTTAAGAGGTTACGAAGCAGTCATTCACCCCGGTGAGATTTTATATATCCCTTCAGGTTGGTGGCATTACATTCAATATGAAACGGAAGGCTATTCTGTTTCTGTGAGAGCTCTTCCATCAAGTGCGCTTGAAAAATGGAGAGGTTTTAAAAATTTGGTCATCATCAGACATTTTGATAATCTGATGCGAAGAATTTTTAAAGATAAATGGTTTAATTATAAAGTGAGAGTTGCCAATAAGCGCGCTGAAAGAGCCATTGGAAATTTCGACAATCTTGATTTTACAGTTGAACTGTAAAATCTTTTACAAAAAAAACTTTCCTTTTCAGAAAGTTTCTAAGCAGATTTATACATTTTAGACTTTAAAATTATAATAGTCGATGTGGTTACTCCTTTATAAATTTTAGATTCAACTGTTGAATGGTTATAAAGTAAACACCTTTTTCTAATGCAGAAATATCAATTTTCTTTTCTGTATTTCCTTTTTTCACCAATCTGCCATCAGCCGTAACAATATTGTAATCGGTTTGCTTTTTTAAACCTGAAATAAACAATTCGTCTTTTGCAGGATTTGGATAAATAGACAATTGATCTAATACAGCCTCTGAAGTACTCAAAGTATTATCTTGTGCAACAGTAGAGTTTTTTTCCAGAATCTGATACTCATAATTAAATTGTACGCTTGCGACCGGAAATGAAACAGTTTCTGTAAAATATTGATTATTTGAAGTATTATTTAAAGCAAAATAAGCAACCTGCCCACCCGTTCCATTTACTTTTATAGGCAATGGCATGTCAAAAAAGCTTACTGACGCATGACTTTGAGTTTGTCCTGCTTTGAAAGTTACTTGATTTCCAGTCTGTTTCCATCTGATATCATAAGTCGGGTAACCCTGACCATAAATCCAGTCATTGAAAAAACCTGTAAAATCTCTCCCAGTAGACTGCAACAGTGAAGCATTTAAGTCTGATGTTTTCACATAATTATAAGCTAAATTTGGTCTTGCATGATAATCTTTTAAAGCCTGATAAAATACAGTTTCACCAAGAATCCATTTGATCATTCTTACAACATATCCTCCTTTAGAATAAGATAGTCTTCCGCTAAATATTGTCCCTACACTTCCTAAATTAGCGTCTGCAACATACACACTGCCACCTGTAGCACTGGTAATATAATTTTTCTCGCTTAAAAGATAATTTAGAAATTCAGTATTGGTCATCAACAATTTTTCATATGCAACATGCTCTCCAAATGTAGCAAAACCTTCATTCAGCCAGATATCATTCCAAGCACCACAGGTCACTTTATCTCCGAACCATTGATGGGCAAGTTCGTGAGCAATCAATTGTTTGCTCCAACTTCCCATGGAAGACATCGTTTGATGCTCCATTCCGCCACCTGCGGTGAATTCCATGTGACCATATTTTTCATTTCTGAAAGGATAAGGTCCGAAGTAGGTTTCAAAAGTATTCATTACGGTCTTCGTCCATTCAATATTTGCCATGCTGCCTACATTAGTAGACGTTCCAGGATAGATATAATTCACAAAAGGAAATGGCGGATTTCCCATCGTATCATTCAATTTAACAAAATTCGTAATTGATAGAGCCACCAAATAGGCTGCCGTGGGATATTGTGTTCTCCAAAACGTTAATTTTTGTCCGCTTCCCAGAATTGTTTCGCTCATTAATCTCCCGTTTGATGCTACACTATATTGTGAAGGAGTTGTTACTTTAATATCAAATCTTTCAATTTTATCATTTAAACTTTGCTTAGTCGGAAACCAATCTTGTGCACCGTAAGGTTCGTTTAAAGTAGAAAGAACTGGCGTTCCACCTTGACTATTGGTGAAGAATGCATTATTATTTGTAGGAGGATTTCCGCTGTATTGTATCGTTAAAGAATCTAAAACATTGGCAGGAAGTGATGATGTAAAATCAATTTTCACTTCTTTGGTTGCCAACTGCTGAAAAGCTAAGGGCTGACCATGAAAAGTAACTTGAGAAACCGTCAGTTGGTTCGTTAAATCAAAATAAATACTACTCATTGCTTGAGTTGGCTTGAAATGAGAAGTCACAGAACCTGAAATCTGTGCAACAGACGGATTCAATGAAACATCCATTCTCTGATACTGCAAATCGTAGTTTAATGTATTCGGATTGGTATTTCCAGCATTCATTTTTGCGGTAAAAGACTTCATTTCTTTTGCCATCAAGCCTTTCATTTCAATATTTTCCTGAGCTAAAACGGTTTGACATACTAAAACACCTAAAATTAGAAGATAAAACTTTTTCATATTATTATAATATACGATTGTCTACATGAAATGGTTTTTGATTGAAAATATAAATCAATTCCATTATCAACAAATTAGAGGTTAAAGATAAAAAAAACCTTTCAATCTTAGATTAAAAGGTTTGTATATCAATTGAATTACTTTTCTAAAGATCCAAAGCCGGCTGAAGAATTTTTTCCATTTTGCTTTTTACCTGAGCAACAGAACCAGCATAATTGTTAACCAAGATAGAAAAAACTAAAGTTCTGCCTGTATTCGTTTTCATATAACCTGTCAAAGCTTTCACTTTATTTAAGGTTCCTGTTTTTGCAAAAATTTGTCCGTTTCCTTCAATTTTAAACATACCTTTTAAAGTTCCAGTTTGCCCTGCAATCGGTAAAGAATCGAAATATGTTTTATAATATTTTTGGTTCATCAAAGAAGTTAAAAACTTCACCTGAGAAATTGGAGTTACATGATTGCTTCTAGACAATCCGCTTCCATCCATATAATTTAAACCTTCTAGATCGAAAGCGACATCTTTCAAATGTTCATTCACCACAATTCTACCCGATTCTGAAGTCTGGTCGCCCATTTTCTGGAAACCAACTGTTTTCAGTAGCGCTTCTGCCAATCCGTTATCACTACGCTGATTGGTGTAATAGATAATATCTGACAACGTTGGAGATTTGTATGCGGAAATCATTTTTCTTACTTCCGGAGCTGCATCTGTAGTTTTTGGAGTTACTTTTCCGGTAACACCTACTCCGCTTTTCACCAAAGTTGCACGGAATGAATTTGCCAAAAACGCAGGTGCATCAGGAAGTTTAGTGGTTAAAACTCCATCACCATCATACTTTTCAGCATACACCATTTGATTGGCGTAAGGTGAAACGTAGAAATATTTTTTATCTGATGCTGAGTTATTACCTTTTTTAACGATCAGTTTTTCGTTTGCAGGATTAATCTCACGAGTTGTACCAACGGGCAGATAGTAATTATTGTTTTCTAGCCACACAACATTTTCCGGAAGTCTCGAAATGTTACCTTTGAAAAGCGCTGTCTGAATAATAATATCACCATTTACCTTTTTGATTCCCTCACGAGACATTCCACTCACGAAGTCTGAAACGATTTCTTTGTAAGACCAAGCTCCAGCTTTGTTGGTTCCCAACGATGGGTCGCCGCTACCTACAATATAAAGATTACCGTTCAAAACTCCATTTTCGTCGATTTCTCCTGAATATTCAAGCTGCGTCATCCAACGGTAATTTTCTCCCAACAGATGCAAAGCAGTTTCTGTGGTCAATAATTTGGTGGTAGAAGCAGGAACAAGCGGAGTGTTTTCGTTGTACGAAGAGATTACCTTCTTCGTTTTCGGGTCATAGACTACAAATCCCCAAGTTGCATTTTTCAATACGGGATCTGTCATCATTGTGTTTAGGTTAACATCTACAAGTTCTTTAGGAGACAAAAAAGCTTTTTCAATCGCTGCTGCAGGAGAAGGTAAGTTTAATCCGCTTTTTTGACTTTCGAAATTTGGAGAATAAAGAACTGTAGATACGGTAGATTGGGCAAGGAAAAAACCAGTGGCCAAAACCGTAATACCTGAAATATACTTTCTGTAATTTATCATCAATTTTTTCTTTTTGTTATATTTTGGATGACATAAAAAACGATTAGTTAAATCTTTTCTCAGAATCCAAACACATAATAAACGTTCAAATGTAGAAATTATTGTTAGAAACCAACCTATGAAAGTATGATAAAAGCGTATAAATTTTGTTAAATAGTGTTAAAAATCTACAAATACATCTTTTTTAATGCTTTGATATGCAGTGATTTCATCAAATTCTTTCAGACTTAATAAAACCAGACTTTTAAATTTTTCATAGTTTTTCCCTCTTGGAAGCTTCAATAAAATCTGAAACTGATACAAATTATTCAATCTCGCAATCTGAGCTCGTTCCGGACCGAGAATACAATCTTCGGGAAGATATTTTCTTAAAATTGAACCTAAAAACTGAGACGCACGATTGACTTTATCATCTTTAATGTGTTTCAGCTCAATCATAATTAATTTGGTGAAAGGCGGATAATGAAACTTCTGTCTTTCTGTAAGAAAATATTTATAAATCTTTAAAACATTATTCATTTTAATCAACTGAAAAACAGAATGATCCGGATTGTAAGTCTGAATTAAAATTTTCCCGTTTCCTGAAACCCTTCCCGCTCTACCAGAAACCTGAGTAATCAATTGATAAGCACGTTCTTCAGCTCTGAAATCCTGAACATACAACATAGAATCAGCTTTCGGAATGGCGACCAATTCGATATGATCAAAATCTAAACCTTTGGAAATCATTTGAGTACCAACAATAATATCAGTTTCCCGATCTTCAATTTTCTCGTATAATTTTTCGTAGGCAAATTTTTTCCGCATCGAATCAACATCCATTCTGTCGACTTCATTTTCGGGGAATATCTTTGAAACTTCTTCATGAATCTGCTCTACTCCAACTCCTCTTTCATTCAGATTTTCAGAATGACATTTCGGGCAGGCTTTCGGTTTTGAAGCTCTCTGACCGCAATAATGACATTTCATTTCATTGGCTGCTTTATGATACGTCAGAACAACATCACAGTTTGAGCAGTAATTGACGTAGCCACAAGTTTCGCATTCTATAACACTTGCATAGCCACGGCGATTATGAAGAATGATGGTCTGATTTTTTTCGTCTAAAGTTTTTTTAATCTCATCAATCAGCTGTAACGAAAAATTTCCGGAAACCTTTTTGGAATCCTGGGCTTCTTTGAAGTTAATCAGTTCAAATTCAGGCAATTTTACATTCCCGAATCTTTCATTTAAAAATATATAGTGTAATTTTTCTTTTCTGGCTAAATAATAACTTTCCACAGAAGGCGTTGCCGAGCCCAAAATCACTCTTGCATCATAAAAACCTGCCAAAACCAAAGCGGCATCTTTCGCATTGAAAAAAGGCGAAACTTCTCTCGGTCTATAGGCAGAATCGTGCTCTTCATCCACAATAATCAACCCTAAATTCTGATAAGGCAGAAATAAAGCGTTTCTTGTCGCAATGAGAATTTTAATATCGTTATTTTTAATTCTTCTCCAAACCTCAACTTTTTCAAAATCAGTAAGTTTTTGGTGATAAAAACCTAATTGACGACCGTATTTTTTTTCTAAACGTTGTGTGATTTGTTTGGTTAAAGAAATTTCGGGTAGCAAAAACAAAACGTTTTTTCCTTCGTTGACACATTCTTCAATTTTTTCTAAATACAAATGCGTTTTTCCTGAAGAAGTGACACCATGAATCAGAACGTTTTTCTTTTCATCAAAAGCTTCATCAATTTCTGCCTTTGCTTCTTTTTGTGCCTCAGACAGTTCTTCTATTTCTTCAATTTCACCCTCGTAGCTTTCGATTCTATATTTTTGAAGATAATATTCTTCAACCAAATTTTTATCTGCTAAAGCTTTGAAATGTGAACTCCCAAAATATCCATCCTCAAACAATTCCGATTTTTTA
This sequence comes from Chryseobacterium sp. 3008163, assembly GCF_003669035.1. NCBI lineage: Bacteria > Pseudomonadati > Bacteroidota > Flavobacteriia > Flavobacteriales > Weeksellaceae > Chryseobacterium > Chryseobacterium sp. 3008163. The sequence continues at coordinate 718,385 of NZ_CP033070.1, forward strand.
ATGTGTAAATCGGGATGTTCAGTTTGCTTTTCTATAATATTCAGGAAAAGTTCTTTCTGTTTTTTTGCTCTGTTAAGTTGCAAAAGAATTTCAGTCAGATTTTGATTTTTTAAAACCTCATCTTTCACTTTTACGTACGCAACTTCTTTGGCTTTGTATTTTTCGGCAACTTTTTCATCAATTTCAATATATTGTAAATCTATCAGAGAATTGATGGTTTTAATGATCTCCTTTTTCGGAATAAATGCTTCAATATCTGTCAGATTAATCAGCTGACGAACTTCCAAAGCCTGAATGAGGTACATTTCGTTGACATCAAGATTCTCAAACTCAATGACTGCATTGGGTTTAAGCTTTAAATACGTTTCGCTTTCCAGTTTCAGAGAAGAAGGAAAAGCGAACCGATAAATTTCACCGAGATTGCAGAGATAATAACTTGAAAGCCAATTCCAGAAGCTGATTTGCTCAGACGGAACAATCGGATATTCATCTAAAATGCTGATGACTTCTTTAGCGACGAAATTTTCCGGTGCCTGATCATGAAGTTCAAAAACAATTCCGGTGTAGATTTTTTTCCCGCCAAACGGTACGAGTACACGCATTCCGTTTTCAATTTTGAAAGCGAGTTCTGCCGGAACTTTGTATGTAAAGGTTCCTTTTAAATTGAGCGGTAAAATTATCTGGGCGTACTGCAAGGGAAAAATTAAAATGTAAAATTAATTGTTTCTAAACAGAATTGCAATTTTTTAGTGAAGCTAAATTTTTAAACGCAAAGCACGCTAAGTTTTTATTGATTGTATTGAGAATATTTTTAGTTTGATAAGGCGTTTCACTTAGCAAAATCAATCTCAACTTTTCAAATCAAAACAAGTTTGTCATTCCGGAGGAATCTCGATATAGATATTTAAAATCCAATTTTGCTTAGATTCCTCCGGAATGACAAACTTGACGCTGATTAGTCTGAATATTTGAAATAAATGACAAACGTTATAGTTATTACAAAATTTGAAAATAATGACAAAACTCCCAGCCCCGATTGAACGGCATGTTTGAGCTCTTTCCGAGAGATTCGGCGGCGGCAAAGCCGTCGCCGAATCTCTCGGAAAAGCGAGTAGTGAAAGCGGGATTAAGCTCCATTTTAAAAAATAAATTCAATAATCTGATACCAAACCGCCGTTGTGAAAAAACCGAGAATAATGCTGAACCCGATGGTGAGATTGGTGAGCTTGGTGTTGAGCCTGAACTGTTCGGCAATAATGCTGGAAGTCACAACCGTCGGCATTGCGGATTCAAAAATGGTGATTTTGGCAATATTTCCCGTTATTTCGAACAAAAATACCAATCCAAGACTGATTGTAGGAGCCAGAATTAACTTGTAAAACATCGACGCTGACATCTGAGGAATCAATTTTTTCCAGCCGTTGAATTTTAATTGTAATCCGACAGAAAATAGGGCGAGCGGACTTAAAGTTGCTGCCAATTTATCGAAAAGCGGTTCTGCAAAAGTGAAATCGATAAATGGCGACAAAACCAATGCAGCAATACAGCCTACGAGCGGTGGAAAGGTGATTAATCTTTTAAAAATAAATTTCGCACTCACTTCGCCTGATTTTCCGCCGCCTCTTATTGCCGTAATAATTCCTAAAGTGGAAAGCGAAAAAAACATCGTCTGATCACAGATAATCGCAATACTTAAAAGACTTTCACCGTAAAATGCACTAATTAATGGAAAACCAATGAAAGATGTATTGCTGTAACCGCTGACTAATTCTAATGTGCTTCGTGATCTTTCGGAATATCCTTTCGTTTTACAATAAATCTTCATAAAGACGAAAGCAAAAACGGCAGTCAGAAATGTTGCGGCAATGGGAAAAAGCATTTCCAAAGACCACTGAACTTTCGGCAAATATTTGAAAGAAACTGCAGGTAATGCGAGATAGAGAATCCAGGTATTGATACCTTTGTGTGCATCGGGATGGATGGATTTTGTTTCTTTGAGGATCATTCCCGCAAGAATGCAAACGCCAATTAAAACAAAATTTACCATGATTCTTTAAAATATGTACAAATTTATGACTGAATGTTAAGAATTTTGCCTTTTTTTCATGATTTTTTTTCTGAAATAAAAATTGTCAATTTCATTATCAATACAATCAAAATTATTATTCCCATAGTTGGAAGACTAAGAAATTTTAAAAGAAAATTCTGCTCAACAATTTTTTCTTTTGTTTCTGATAATTTCCAAATTGAAGGATACAATCTACCAACATCTTCAAATTTTTGTTTTTTTGAAGTAAGAAAAATTTTGTTTACATCTCGGAGTTTTTCGTCCTTATTAGCATTATATATTACTGAAACCTTATCACGATTATAATATGGAAATAATATAAGATTTTTATCAATCTGAGATTTAATAATAATATTATTTTTACCATCAATACTCATTCTGAAAGTTTTTCCACCAGCATTTTCCACCCTAATTGATTCAACAAAATTTCCTTTTTTATCATATTTTTGAATGATTGAATAAAAACTATCTCCGATATAAATATTTTCGTTACTATCAACAACAAATCCTGCAAAATCACTGATTGGCAATTCTATTTTAATTTTAAAATCAAACCAGATGAAAAATATTCCCGATGCAAGAACTCCGAAAAATATAAAAAATAAAAAATTAGAAATTTTCTTTAGCATTTTACTATTCTATAATTATTCATTCACCATATTCCACAAACTCATCACCTCAACTTTTTCTAAAGGTTTTGAAAGGTAGATTTTCTTCGAAGTTTTTGGAAGCAAATCAAAAAAGTTGTCGCTAAAATGGGTGTCACCCATTAAATAAACATCTTTCGCTAGAACATCGGTGGAAATTTCGATTTCTATTGGTGAGATTTTCTTGATTGTAATGTTGGGTCTTGTAAGTTTTAAATCTTTTGGTTTTGCGAAGAAATGAAGATTTTCTGCAATGATTTTTTTATTGATATCTTTTAAAATCAATTTTAAAAATACTTCATTTTTATTGGAATATTTAATTAAATTTTTAATTTCTATATGATCAATCTTTGCAATTCCATCCAATGTTTTCCCATTCTGAACCGTAGTTAAATCATTTAGAATTTTTCCGTTAAAATCAACAACCTGAATTTCTACTTTTATATCTTCAAACTTTTTTAATTCATCATTAATGGCATAAAAGTTCAAAAAACCGTCCATTTCTTCCGTTAAAATTACTTGGTTTTCAAAACTTCTTTTCACCTGATAATGCAAAGCCTTCCAATTACCCAGATAATCAATCGACGACCACGAAATTACTGGCCAGCAATCATTAAGCTGCCAATACAAAGTTCCCATGTTGTACGGTTTTGCACGGCGGTGCGCCTCAATGGCAATCTGCATTCCACGAGCCTGAAGCAGTTGAGAAACGTAATTGTATTTCACAAAATCTTTCGGAACCACGTAGTCACGCTTCATATACTCATTAATGATATGAAAACCTCGGGCGTTCTTTTCATGCGCTTTGATGACCGGATTTTCTAAACCTAAATCCGGATTTCCCGAAAACATTGATTTCACAGTTTCTAAACTTGGCATTCCCTGAAAACCATATTCTGATGCAAATCTTGGAACTTTTTCGTTATAAATTTCAAACGGAAATTCGCCCCACCAAACGCCCCAATAATGAGAATCGCCTTCAGTTAAACTTTCTTTGTGACCCCATCCGATCGAAGGCGAACTTGGCCAGTAAGTATTTTTTTCTGGGGTTACATTTTCTTTCAAAGCATTCGGAATGACCTCGTGGAAAACCTTTTTATAATCTTTCCAGACCTGCAGAGAATCTTCTTTTGAATATTTGAATTGTTTCTGATATCCCCAATTTACAATCGCCTCATCGATTTCGTTATTTCCACACCACAACGCAATCGACGGATGATTTTGAAGTCTGTTGACCTGACCTTTGACTTCTTCTTTTACGTTATTTAAAAAATCTTCGTCTGACGGATAAAAACTTCCGGCAAACATAAAATCCTGCCACACGAGAATTCCGTTTTCGTCGCAGGCTTTGTAAAATTCTTCATCTTCGTAAATTCCGCCACCCCAAACCCGAATCATGTTCATGTTGGCATCTTTGCAGTCTTTGATGAGTTTTTTGTATTTTTCTTTGGTAATTCTTGGCGTAAAACTGTCAGACGGAATCCAGTTTGTTCCTCTTGCATACATCGGATTTCCATTGACTTTAAAATAGAAAATTTTTCCTTTTTCGTCTTTTTCCTGAATTAATTCGATGGTTCTGAGACCAATTGTTTCATCTTTTTTATCAATAATTTGAGCATCCTTTTTCAGTGAAAATTTTAATACATAAGTCATTGCTTTTCCCCATCCGTTCGGTTGCCAAAAATGTGGATTTTCAATTTTAAATGGAACTGAAATCTTATTTAAACCTTTTTTCAGAACAATATCATAATTTGTTTTATCTGTTGTAAAACTATATTTGCCATCTTTCTCTGCAAAAATTTCTGCGTGAATAATTAAATCAGCTTTTTGCTTTGTTAAAGATTTCTGCTCTATTTTTACATTCTCAAATTTCGCATGATTCCAAAAATTCAGTTTGACATCTTTCCAGATTCCGGCAGTAACCAATCTTGGGCCCCAATCCCAACCAAACTGATATTGCGCTTTTCTGACAAAACTTCGTGGCGTTTCCGGCATTGTGAACGGAACTTTTCTGGCTAAATCTTTTCCAACATTGACTGAAGATTTAAATTTAATCTGCAACGTATTATTTCCAACTTTCAAATTATTTTTCACCGGAATTTTCCATGTTCTGAACATGTTGTCTGTTTTCTTCAGCAGTTTTCCGTTTAAAAAAATTTCAGAAAAAGTATCCAATCCATGAAAAACCAAATCCGCATTTTGATTTTCTAATTCTTTATAAGAAACTTTAAAAACCATCTGATAATCCCAGTCTTCATTCTCAACCCACTGCACTTTTTTCTCGTTTTCATCTTTGTAAGGATCAGGAATAAGTTGATGATTCATCAAATCCAAATGAACCGTCCCCGGCACGGTGGCCGTGAGCCATTTTTGTTCTTTTACATTTTTGAACTGCCATTTTTCTAACGAAAGATCTCGCTCTGAAAATTGGGCGTTAATGAATATTTGAATGAAAAATATAGAAAAAAGTATAGTTTTGTTCATTTACAGTTTATTTACAATTCTATGGATTCCGTCCTTGATTAAAGGTGTATTAAAGTTAATGAGAAGTCCGAGTTTTATGTTTGTTAATTTTAAATAAGTCAAAATCTGCGAATAGGAAATGGGATTAATTTCTAATACAGATTTAACTTCTATAATCACCTTATCTTCTACAATCAAATCAACTCTGTAAGCATTGTCGATTACCTCACTTTTATATTTTAGGGAAAGTACCACCTGACTTTTGACCTCAAAACCAAGTTCTCTTAACTCGTAAGCTAAAGCAACTTCATAAGCGCTTTCAAGCAAACCAACTCCCAAAGTTTTATGCACTTCCAGTGCAGCACCAATAATTTTATAGGATAATTCGTTTTCTGTCATTTGTGTTTGTGTTTGTTTAACTTTTATCTTGTACTTTATTAACGCAAAGATTATTTTTCTTTATGAAGATTTAAGAAGCAAAGAGTAGCAACCAAGTTGCTTAAGCTTGAAAATATATGTGCTCTATAAAACTTTCATAGATTAATTCTTTTCTTAAATTCAAAAATTATTTTTAACCGTAAATTTATTCTCAAGCTTAGACGGCTTGTCCGTCATTCTTTGCTTCTTAAATCAGGAGGATTAAAAAATAAAACTTTGCGTTAAAAAATTTCATTTAATATCTCTCAATAAAATTTCACAAATTAACCTTCAATTTTTTAATCTCTTCAGCATTCGCAAATGACTCATAAGACAACACTGCCGAAGAATGAAAATATTTCCCACCCGTCACATTTTTCAACTCTGAAATATTATTCGAACGGACTCCGCCACCTATTAAGATTTTAATATCATCGCCACAATTTTCAATAAGTTTTTTTAAATTTCCCTTTCCTTCCATCGCAGAATTTTCTCCACCGGAAGTGAGAATTTCTTTAAAGCCCAATTCAATCAGTTTTTCTGCAGATTCAAAAATATTTTTGGTTCGGTCGATGGCTCTGTGAAAAATGCATGGTTTTCCGTTGGCCAAATCAACCAACAACCTGTTTTTTTCAACATCAATTTCCTGATTTTCATCTAAAATTCCGAAAACAAAACCATCTGCATTTGCCTTTGAAAATTCAATGATACTTTCCTGCATCTGATTAAATTCTGAATCTGAATACAAAAAACCGCCTCCAATTGGACGGATCATCACATGAATCGGTTTGGAATATTTTTCTTTTAAATATCTCAATTCTTCAAGGTCGGGTGTAATTCCTCCTGAATTGATGTCTGCGCAAAATTCAATACGGTCGGCAACGGAATTCAATGCAATTTCAGCGGAAGTGATATCAAATGTGGCAATTTCTAGGAACATTTTTTTTGCTAATTTTAATTATATTTAGTCTGATTCTATTACTCCATCAATCAAGAATCTATCATTTTCTTTTATCACTTTTATTTTTCTAAAGTATTCTGCCTTAAAACCATCATCAGCCAAAACCACATTAAACGTATAAACATTATTTATGGCAGTAATCACTTCACATTTTCTAACTTCAACATTAATCCAATCTTGAGCAGAAATTAAAAACCCTGTATTTATTCCTGCAAAATTTGTGTCAAATTTGTCTCCCCATTTTTGTTGAAATTCTTTTAAAGTAAGACTTCCATCAACATCTAAATCAACATTCGTGGCATCGGTTTTAAACTCATAATAATCTTTGGTTGTAATGTCTTTCATTATTTTTGATGTTCAGAAATATCTGCTTTAAAATAACTAACAATACTATTTTCCAACCATTTCTTTGCTTCTGCAGCTCCTTTAGAATTATCTGCAACTACATCATTTATTGTAGGATTATGTAGATCGATCTCATTTTTCACAGCATCTTTACAGCTGACAATTAAAAATAAAGAAGCAATAATTACTTTTTTCATCTTGTGATTATTTCAAAGCAAATTCAGGCTTCTCAAGACGGTTTCCTTTTCGGTCATAAACCGCAAAATTAAATCCGTCCTGAATGCAGTACGAACCATATTCCCCTTTTTTATTGATGGCAATAAAGCCAACCTGAATATCTTTTAGATTTTTATTTCTTCGCTCAGTAATTTTCACGATTCTTTCAACCGCTTCTTTACAGGCTTGCTGAGGGTTTCTTCCTTGTCGCATTAATTCCACCACAAGATGAGTTCCCACCGTTCTGATCACTTCTTCGCCATGACCAGTCGCCGTCGCCGCTCCGACTTCGTTATCAACGAACAAACCTGCACCGATAATTGGGGAATCACCTACTCTGCCGTGCATTTTGAAAGCCATTCCGCTCGTAGTGCACGCTCCGGAAAGATTTCCTTGAGCATCCAAAGCGATCATTCCAATCGTGTCGTGATTTTCTATATTGACGATGGGTTTATAGTTGCTGTCCTTCAGCCATTCTTTCCACTCTTTTTCGGAATCTGCTGTAAGGATATTTTCTTTTTTAAAACCTTGGGAAACGGCAAACTGAAACGCTCCGTCACCGACCAACATCACATGCGGTGTTTTTTCCATCACCATTCTCGCTACCGAAATTGGATTTTTAATATTTTCAAGACACGCAACCGAACCAATGTTGTAATTTTCATCCATTATACAAGCATCCAACGTCACTCTTCCGTCTCTGTCGGGACGACCACCGTAACCAACGCTTCTCTCATTCGGATCATTTTCAACCAAACGAACACCTTTTTCAACAGCATCCAATGCTCTTCCGCCTTTTCCTAATATCTTCCACGCCTCTTCGTTCGCTTTTAAACCAAAATCCCAGGTTGAAAGAACAATCGGTTTATTCACCACTGAGTTTTCGTTGTCTGGAACATTTTTAGCAATCAAATCCAATGGATTCAATAACAATGCGGATGATAATATTCCTGTGGTTTTTAAAAATTTTCTTCTTGAATTCATATTTTTAAGTTGAGGCTTAGGTTAAGGTTGACTTGTTTAAAATTTTAGAAACTTTAAGTACTAAATTTTATTTAATTATTGTGCTCCGATTTCATCTACAAAAAGCCACGCTTTTGAGTCTGCACCAGGGTTTCCTGCAGGAATAATTCCTGCGTTTTCTATTTTAATTTTAATAAATTGGGCATTCTGATTTCCAACTTTAAGAATAATTTTTCCTTTTGTTGAAAGAATATCTTCTTTTCCGGTTTCTTTGATGGTTTTAAAATTTTTTCCGTCATTCGAAATGGAAACAGTCGCTGATTTTGCCAGATGAATCCAGCTTCCTTTATTGTCCAATGTATTAAAATAAACTTCTGAAAAATTAGTTTTTTCGCCTAAATCAATGGTTGCGACAACATCTTTTCCCTGAAAACCCAGCCACGTTTTTCCTAACTGTTTTACATTTCCTATAATTGCATCAACTAAAGTAAATGCGCCGCCGAAAGAATAATTTTCGCTCGGCTGATGTTCCAAGATGATTTTTTTTCCAGTCGTTTTTGAGGTGGTAAAATTTTGAGAAGATATTGCACTTTTCAATTCTCCATTTTCAAAATAAGCAGACTTTATCGTCATCGCTTTTGAAACAGGAATTGCATTCTGATAGGTTGCCGAATTTGATTTTGGTTCGCTTCCGTCAATTGTATATTTAATTCCGTTGGGATTTTGAGAAGTTGAAAGTTCGTAAGAAACACCAGTGTTATTAGGAATTACCTTGCCTGAAATATTGTAGATACTTTTCGCATAGTTGATGTTCATTTTATCTAAAATCTTAAAATGCTGCACAACTCTGTTTTCAAATTCTTTGTATTTTTCAGGGTTTGAAGTTCCCCAACCGACCTCAGACAGAGCAAATAATCTTGGGAAGATCATGTATTGAACTTGTTTGAAATCCAGAATATATTCCGTCCATAAATTCGCCTGAACTCCCAAAATAAATTTTGACTGCTCTGCGTTCAATTCAGCTGGAATAGGATTATACGAATAGACTTTATCCAAAGGTGTGAAACCTCCAAACGCATTCGGTTCGGTCTGCGGATCGCCCTGATAATGGTCAAAATAACAATATGCACCCGGCGTCATTACGGCAAAATGATTGGTTTTTGCAGCTTCGATTCCACCTTTAATGCCAGTCCAACTCATTACTGCGGCATTTGGAGCTAATCCACCTTCCAAAATCTCGTCCCAGCCGATGATTTTTCGACCTTTTAAGTTGACATACTTTTCAATTCTCTGAATGAAATAACTTTGTAAACCGTGCTCGTCTTTCAGATTATGTTTTTTAATTAATTCCTGACAATGTGCACATTCTTTCCATCTTGTTTTCGGACATTCGTCACCACCGATGTGAATGTATTGCGAAGGAAAAAGTGCAATGACCTCATCCAAAACATTTTCTAAAAACGTAAACGTTTCGTCTTTTGGACAGAAAACATCATCGAAAACTCCCCATTTTGTCGCCACCTCGAAAGGCCCTTTCGTACACGCCAATTGAGGATAAGCAGAAAGTGCAGCCAAAGCATGACCAGGCATTTCAATCTCCGGAACGACCGTGATATGTCTATCCTGAGCGTATTTTACAACTTCTTTGATTTGCTCTTGGGTATAAAAATACGGTCCGTAAGGTTTTCCGTCATAAGTATCATCGACATAAGCACCAATCATGGATTCTTTTCGTTTTGAACCAATTTGTGTAAGTTTCGGATATTTTTTAATCTCAATTCTCCAGCCCTGATCGTCGGTTAAATGCCAGTGAAATGTATTGAGTTTGTATATTGCCAAATAATCGATGTATTGTTTTACTTCTTCGACAGTGAAGAAATGACGGCAAACATCAAGGTGCATTCCTCGCCATGCGAATTTTGGAGAATCATTTATCTTTAAATTTGGAATTTCCTTTTTATCTGAAAACTGATTAATTAATTGAATCAAAGTTTGAAACGCATAGAACTTTCCTTTTTTACTTGAATATTTAATTAAAATCTTCTTATCGTTAATTTCTAAAAAATATCCATCATCTTTAATTTCTGAAGAATTTACCTTTTCTAATTCTACAAAACTATATTTTGGTACTCCATGATTTGAAACTAAGAAGTGAGTCGCATCAGTTTTTAAAAATGTATTAAAAATCTTAACTTCAAACTGAAGAGAATCATTTTTTGCCTCCCGAACAAGAATTTTTTCAGGAATTACACTTGCTCCTTTATTAATTTTTAAATTTTGCGGATAAGGAATTAAATTTAATTTATTCTGAGAGAAAAAACACGTTGAAATGAGTAAAGAAAAGACCAAAAGAATACGCAGCATCTTGTTGAGTTTAGATTTTAGCGAATATAATTATTTTCTGAAAAATTCAGTCTATGATTTAACTATTTCAGCTACGAAACATCTAATTTTGTATAAAAATAAACGATGAAAAAAACTTTTCTCTTAGCAGCCGGATTATTATTCTCGGTTTCTGCACAAGCACAAATTTTAGATATCATTAAATCTACTGTTAAAAACCAGACTGGTATAGATCTAAGCAATCCCAAAACGACACCAGCAACTTCTACAACAAGTCCACAAACTCCAACCAAAAACAGTTCTTCAGTTAATTTAGGAAGTCTGACTTCAACCCAAATTTCATCAGGTTTAAAGGAAGCTTTAAATTTAGGCGTAACTGAAGGTGTGAAAAAACTGGGCGTAACCGATGGTTTCCTGAAAAATGAAGCCGTGAAAATTTTAATGCCTGAAAAATTAAGAGTAATCGACACCAAACTCCGCGCTTTCGGGTTGGGAAGCTTAGCAGATCAGGGTGTGAAATTATTGAACAGAGCAGCTGAAGATGCTGTTACTGAATCTGCTCCGATTTTCACAAAAGCCATCACTTCAATGACGATTACCGACGCCAAAAACATTTTATTGGGAGGCGATAATTCGGCAACCAATTATTTACAAAGTAAAACCCAAACTCAATTATTCACTGCTTTTCAGCCAAAAGTGAAGGCTTCATTAGGGAAAGTTGGTGCTGATAAGGTTTGGACTCAATTAATTTCAAAATACAATACCTTGACTGGAAATGCTGTTTCAACAGATTTAAATGAATACGTTACCAACGAAACCATCAATGGCGTTTTCAAAATGGTTGCTGAAAAAGAAAGCGGTATCAGAAATAATTCTGTGATGAGAACGACCAGTATTTTGCAAAAGGTTTTTGGGGCGCAGGATGGTAAGTAGTTCTTTTGTCTTGAAACAAAAGAACCAAAAATTCAAGACTTGGACCTCTTCGCTAAAAATAAAATCTGTAAACTAAAAATTCTAAAACTCGTGCAAGTTCGGTATTTGTTCTTCAAATCAGAATCTTTGTCGCGCTTCAAACAGTAGAATTTTCTTAACGTTCACAGAATTTATTTTCTTAACGCTACGATTTCCTATCAATTTAATTGAAATAAATATTTTCAATTAAAAACCTTGTCGATGACAAGGTTTTCGTTTTATTTAGAATTGCATTTCAGGAATTTCTCCTTCGATGATTAAATCTGCTTCTGTTGATTTGATGATGTGTTCTACAGAAACTCCCGGAGCCCTTTCAACCAATTTGAATCCGGCTGGAGTTACATCTAAAACAGCCAATTCGGTTACTACTTTTTTCACGCAGTTAATTCCGGTTAAAGGAAGTGTACATTTTTTCAGGATTTTACTTTCTCCGGCTTTGTTAACGTGCATCATCGCAACGATAATATTTTCGGCTGAAGCTACTAAATCCATTGCGCCACCCATTCCTTTCACCATTTTTCCTGGGATTTTCCAGTTGGCAATGTCTCCGTTTTCTGAAACTTCCATTGCGCCAAGGATAGTTAAATCTACTTTTTGGCTTCTGATCATCCCAAAACTGAAAGCTGAATCGAAAAATGAACCACCTTCTAAAATGGTAATGGTTTGTTTTCCGGCGTTAATAACGTCTGCGTCTTCTTCGCCCTCGAAAGGAAATGGACCCATTCCTAAAACTCCATTTTCACTTTGAAATTCTACCGAAAGATTGTCTGGAACGTAGTTGGCCACCAATGTTGGAATTCCTATTCCTAAGTTGACGTAATATCCATCTTTTACCTCTTTGGAAATACGTTTTGCTATATCTTCTTTACTTAACATTTTTTTAAATTTGATTTTTTTAATCCCGAAGTTTCGGGACAAAGTTTTTTTAGATTGACACTGTTTTTAAGTTCGCAAAGGCGTTTCACTCAGCAAAGTCATACAAACTTTTATTACTCAATTGTTTAAATAATAATTCTTAATTATCTTTCTTTCTGACAGTTCGTTGCTCGATTCTTTTTTCAAATTTTTCTCCTTGGAAAATCCTTTGAATCATAATTCCCGGAATGTGAATCTGGTTGGGGTCTAATTCTCCCGGAGCAACTAATTCTTCAACTTCAGCAATGGTAATTTTACCAGCACCTGCCATTGGATGATTGAAATTTCTTGCTGATCCTTTAAAAATTAAATTTCCTGCATGATCACCTTTCCAGGCTTTTACAATTGAATAATCTGCATCGTATGCGTGCTCCAAAATATGAGGTTTCCCTTTGAAATCTTTTACTTCTTTCCCTTCTGCAACCTCAGTTCCGAAACCAGCTGGTGTGTAGAATGCAGGAATTCCGGCCTGAGCGGCACGACATTTCTCGGCTAAAGTTCCCTGTGGTGTCAATTCAACATCTAATTCACCGGAAAGCATTTGTCTTTCGAATTCTGCGTTTTCCCCAACGTATGAAGAAATCATTTTTTTGATTTGCTTTTTTTGCAACAATAATCCCAAACCAAAATCATCTACTCCCGCATTGTTTGAAATACATGTCAAATCTTTTACATCGCTATCTACCAATGCATTGATTGAATTTTCCGGAATTCCGCACAGACCAAATCCGCCCAACATCAGGGTCATCCCGTCTTGGATTCCTTCAATAGCTTCAGCAGCATTTTTTACTCTTTTATCTATCATGAAATATTTGATTTTTTCAGTTTTAAATTTAAACATTTTTATGACACCTTCAGTATTTCAAATAAATTTTGAGAAAGATTGAATAGAATTTCATTTTCAGTATTATTTAAAAACAAAAAAGCGGAAACAAGTTCCGCTCTTTATCAATCAGTTGTGAATAGGTTTATTCAATAATTAATTTTAAAGTAAATAATTTTCTGGTATGTACTTTTACAAAATAAACACCTTTTGGCAGGTTCTCGTTGACTAAAGAAAAACGCTGATTTTGTACGTTTTCAGATTTGTATAACAGTTGACCTGTCGCTGATATCAACTCAATTTTTTCGATAGGATAGTCACTTTTAATAAAAGTCGGCTGTCCTGGTTTTGTAGGATTAGGATATAAAACTACATTTTTTTCAGTCTTATTCTTCGTTTCTTCAGTTCCCAATGTAGCTGAAGTTACCTGAAACTGTACTCTGTTTGAAACTTCTGTGTAAGAATCATTGGTAAACATCACCATGTAATAATTACCTGCTGTGGTTGGTACTCCATTTACATTTCCTGTAATGGCTTTTGTACCTTGAGTTACCCCATCAAAATAAGTGTATGAAACAAAATTATCATCCGGAACAGAAATATTTTGAGGATAAATTCCTAACCAATCTTTGATGATACCCGGCGAATCCGTCCATGAAGCAGAAATATTTTCACCTAAAGTATATACCGGTTTATTGATCCAAAGGTCTGTCACAATATCTCCTACTTTAAAGAAAACCTTCTCTCCTACTGTGCTGTAACCGTCTTCAAGGAAATACTGAGCATAATAATATCCTTTTGGAAGACCTGTAAAATCAAGAGTTCCTGATGCGGTTGTGACATAACTCCATTTCGTCGCAGGAGTTGGCCCGGGAACGTGTCCCATTTTATAAATTCCAATCCAGTCTTTTACTAAATTTGGTCCATTCGAAAAATTAACTACCACTGTTCCGCCCACAGGATATGCATCTGCAGTGGTTTGAAGCACAGCTTTCGGTCCCACATAAAAACTTTTTCTAGGTGCAATTTCTGTATAACCGTTATTAGCAAAAAATCCTGCAAAGTACTGACCTTTAGTTGCCAAACCATTCGGGAAGTTTGCAATTCCTGAAGTTTGTCCGTTCGTATAAATATAACCTTGTGAAGTTACTGATGCTGGGTTTTGTCCTTTTTTATAAATAGCGACCCAGTCCTGCTGATTTCCTGGTCCGTCATTGTAAGTAGCTGCAATCGCTTCATTTTGCAGGTATTCTGTTTTATTTAATGTAAAAGTAGGATTTGAAACCACGCTTCCTGTTACTTCAAATTGCTTTACGTCACTCCAGTCGCTCCACTCCATGTTTCTGTCTCTGTAACGAGTTTTCACATAATAAACTCCGTTGGTAATAGAGTTTGCTGCGAAAGTTACTTTCGTAATATCAACACCTGCATTCACGTTTTTGGTAAGATCTGGATTTCCGTTTCCATCTTTCCCGAACCAGTTTTCATAATCTCTGTAAAATTCTTTTTCAATCACCGAAAAGTCAGCAACTTTACTTACTAAAAACTGAGTCGTATTTAAAAGTTCGTTTGCAGGTGAAGAGAAAGTACTTCCATTTAATGTTAAAGGCAAAGTTATTGGTGCTGTAAAAATGTTTGTAATTGACGGCTTCAAAGGTTTAGGTTTATTTTTATACCTGTGAAATGAGTCAATCAGCACATTGTCTTTTTGAGTATAAATTCCTCCGATAGAATAACTTTCGATATCTACTTTTCCGTTGGTGACATCCACTTCGATGATTTGGTACGTCCAGTCTGTTAATGTTTTCTGTACATCGTCAAAATCCTGTTCGGTAGACATTCCCCAATACTGATCCCAAGCCGTTCCTCCAGAGATAATCTGATAATTTGGAGTGTTTTTTAACTGTCCTCTGTGATAAAGGTGATGGTGAGCTCCTACATGCATCAAATATTTGTCTGATCCTGCCAAAAGCGGAACTGCATTGTTTCTTACCCATGTAGAAATATCACCTACATATTGCTCTGCCTGATAAGGTCTGTGGCTTAATGAAATAATCCAGTCAACTGTAGAATCGTTATTTGCTTCGTTTAAAATCTGCTGAAGCCAAGTTTGCTGTGCTGAGCCTGTATGCTCTGAACTTAAACTTATAAACAAAACATTTCCTGCTTGTTGAGCGTAATAATTTTCGTTGCCTGATGAGATATTTTTGTATTTAATTTCATCGATATTAAAATGAGCGTAGTAAGAATTCATTCCCAAAGTACCATACGTCTCGTGGTTTCCAACGGTTGTCAGTATCGGAAGGTAGGGTGATAATTTTCTGTTCTTTTTAAAGTGAACATTCTCATAATGATCAAGAGTCCCGACATCTACCTGATCTCCGACCATAAATGTAAGTGCAATATTATCTGAAGGATCTGATGTAAGCCCGAACTTTTCTTTAAGTTTTTTGTAAGCTTTGTAATTTAACGAATCATATCGAGGCTCTGCCTTGATCTGGTTGTCTCCCATGATCAAAAACCTTATTTTTCCATCAAGTGTTACAGGCTGCCCGGGAAGAGGAAGTGTTCTGAAGTTATACACTGCAGATTCGCTGGTTCCTGTTTTTATTTTGTAATAATACTTGGTGTTAGGTTGTAAATTGGTAATTTTTGCCGTGTGATAATAGTAATTGTTATTGTAGCCTGTATCAGAAAAAATATTGGTAGTTCCTGTTACAGTCACATTAAGGTTCGTTGGAGAATTTCCGTAAAGAACGGTTGTTTCATTGTCTGAGCTTGTCTTCCAGTTGACAATCATAGAATTGTGAGCAGGATTTTGCAGGTAAGGATACAAAACCTGAGCGTACGAAAGCTGGACGACGAAAAAAAAGAATAATAGATAATGCCTCATGGTAATTTCAGTTGAGTTTATTTGTTAAATGATGGTGTAATTTTACAACCCGGCAAATATAAATTTCACTTGTAAACTCAAAATGACTTTAATGATAAGCAACTATTAATTTTTTCTCTGAAAAAAGTTTAAAAAACACAATTTAGTATCACAAAATTGTTTGGCATATTCAAAAAGTATTTCATATATTTGCAACCTGTTATTCAACCTCTGACGAAGTCCGTGAAAGTTGCTTAGCGTAACACATTTTATTTTATTAATAATGGATTTATTAAAGTACGTACAAGACAAGTACATTACAAAAAAAGAATTCCCTGAATTCAAAGCTGGTGATACAATCACTGTGTATTACGAGATTAAAGAAGGTCAAAAAACAAGAACTCAGTTCTTCAAAGGAACTGTAATCCAATTAAGAGGAACAGGTTCTACAAAGACTTTTACAATCAGAAAAATGAGTGGTGATGTAGGTGTAGAGAGAGTTTTCCCTATCAACATGCCTGCTCTTCAAAAAATCGAAGTTGACAGAAGAGGTAAAGTTAGAAGATCTAGAATTTACTACTTCAGAGACCTTAGAGGTAAAAAAGCGAGAATTAAAGACGCTGCTTACAAGAAGAAATAATTCAGACAACAACACATACGAAGAGAGGCTGCTAATTTTTAGCAGTCTCTTTTTATTTTGGTATGTTTTTGTTTTTTTAAAGAGCTGTTTCCCGCTTTTCGTTGCAATCTTTTTTTCAAAAAAGGATTTCCACTGCAATCGGGGCTAAGAAAAATAAACTTGTTATAACCACCCCGTCAAAAATTCTTCGAATTTTCGCCACCCCTCCAAAGAAGGGGAATTTTCGTTTCGTTTATAATATTAGAGTAATGTATGTTAAACTTGAATTATTTTCAAAGTTGTAAACTCCAGCTTCTCTCCTACTTTATAAAATCATAAAGAGCATTCCAGAATTTATCGTACACTTCGATGTGTGGAAGGTGACCGACATTTTCGAGCTCTACTAATTTTGATCCGGCAATTTGCTGTTGTGTTTTCTTTCCTAGTTCTTGATATTGTCCCATGGTAGGCTGAATTTCTTTGGGTGCACGGTCTTTTCCGATGGCTGTTCGGTCTCTTGTTCCGATAATTAATAATGTGGGCGTTTTGATATTTTTAAACTCATAAACAATTGGTTGATTGAAAATAATATCGCTCGTTAGCGCAGCATTCCAAGCGACTTGTGGATAGTCTTTGTGTAAAGTCCAGCCTGCGATAAGATCTAACCAAGGTTGGTATTCTGCTTTCCATTTGTTGTCGTAATAGAATTTAAGTTGATAATTTTTATACGATTCTGCGGTATTTTTTAATTCAGATTGATAGGCTTCATCAACGGTTTGATATCTTGCTAAAGCTTTATAATCTTCCAAACCGATTGGGTTTTCGAGAATTAATTTTTCTACGGTTTCAGGATACATTAAAGTGAATCTTGTGGCAACCATTCCACCCATTGAATGACCGAGAACAATGATTTTATCAATTTTTAAATCATCTAAAATAGCTTTAGTATTGCTTGCTAACTGTGCAAATGAAAACTGATAACTTTGAGGCTTGGAAGATTTCCCAAAGCCAATCTGATCCGGAATAATCACTCTGAAACCTTTATCTGATAGATCTTTTGCCGTTTTTTCCCAATAAGCTCCGTTAAAATTCTTCCCGTGAAGAAGCATCATGGTTTTTCCGTTGGATTTTTTAGGCTTCACATCCATGTAGGCCATTTTCAGATTTTGTTTTTGAGAATTTAAATCTTTAAAATGAACTTCGAAAGGATATTGGTAGTTTGAGAGTGTTACGTCTAAAGGTTTTACCTGAGAAAACACAGAAACTGATGCTAATGAAAACAACATAATGACTGCAGCATTTTTAAAATTTTTCATTAAATTTTAATTTAGATATAAATTTAAAAAAACCGCTTCAAAAGAAACGGTTTTTGGTGTTATTTATAATTTAATTATCAATTTTAAGAAAGTTGTTCTGCAAGTTTTTCTTTTTTTGAAGGCAGATTCATCAAAACAATTGCGAAAAGAATTAAAACAATTCCAATCCATTGAATAAGGATTACTTTTTCGCTTAATAAAACGAACGCCATCGTTACGGAAACCGGAAGTTCCAAAGACGAAATAATACTTCCCAATCCCAGACCTGTATTTGGAAAACCCAGATTAAATAAAATCGGTGGAATGATGGTTCCAAACAGCGCTAATATAAATCCATATTTCCAAAAAATAGAATAATCAAACGGTCGGATGTGCTGTGTATTTTCAGTGAAATTAAGGTAAAATGATTTTAAACCTTCAAAATGAAGAGGCCCAATTTGTGCAAAAAACAAAAACAAAAGGATAACAACCGAACCTCCCGAAAGCATAATGATACTTTTCCTAAGAACCGGTAAACCTGTCGCCAAAGTATTTGAAGTAAACATCGTCATCGTAAATGATGCTGCCGCCAATAATCCCCAAAAGATGCCATGCCAGTCAATTGTAACTTCAAGATTGATCAAATTTGTTGCTAAAACCGTCCCCAACAAAACAATACAAACCGAAATCACTTTTCTGAGTGTCGGTAATTTTTTAGTTAAGAAACTTTCTACCACAACGCTGAACCAAACAGACTGCATCAGCAAAACAATAGCGATCGAAACATTGATGTACTGCACTGACAAGTAGTAAAACAAGCTCGTGCACCCCAATGATGTGCCTGCCAGCATTAACATTTTAATCTCTTTTGAAATCGGTGACGCTAAAGTTTTTTTAGAAGTAATGGTTTGAATGAAATTTAAAATCAATAAACCAACAAATCCCATGACAAACTGTGCGGTTGTCACTTCAGAGGTTGTAAAACCCTCTTTGTAAGACATCTTCACAAAAGTTGCCAGCATCCCATAAATACTTGCACCAATCCCGACAAATAAAACTCCTTTTAAAATATTCTTCTTCTCCATATCCATTATTACAGCCGGCAAAGGTACAACATAAAAATTTGTTTGGAGAAGTTTCAATATTAAATAAAACCACCCCAGAAATTCTGAGTTGATAGTATTGATTGACTTTTATTGTTATTTTTTGATAATTATTTTTGAACTGATGTCAATTCCTATGCCTTGCAATTTTACGACATAGACTCCACTTTCAAAGTCTCTTGTTGAAATCTGAATTCTTGAATCAGGAGAAGATCTGTTTTCTGACAACACCAATTTTCCTGACATATCGTAGATCTGAACATGAACATTCCCGATGGTATGATCTTTTAAGTAAATAAAAAATTCTTCTTTTGCAGGATTTGGATAGATTCTTACTAAACTTCTGTCGATTGCAATATTTGAGTTGCCGTCAGTACAATCTTTAGGAATTGAAAAATCTTCCACCTGATCACTAATATTCATTTTGTTTCCGGCCAAAGCATTTAAACCTAAACCTCTTTTGGCAAAAGTTTTCCAAATCATGCATCGGTCTTCACCTTTTGTGGTAAGCATTTCAGCAGATAAAATAGCATTTCGTCCATCAATAAATGTTGGATTACAAGTTTGAAGTTTTAAAGCATCGGTTACCAGTTGCAGAACTCTCGCACTTCCGCTGTTCTTATTAGAAGTTACATCAGAAGAATATCCATACTTTGCAGCATATTGCCAATGTAAATCCCACAGCATTGTTGCCCATACAAATCCGATCCTGTGAACGTCGGGAACAATTTCAGAATCTTCCTCAATTTCCATTCCGTTTGTATCTCCGTATGTATAATCATTAATTGAAAAATCCGGTGAATATTTTGCAGGCCGGAATCCAGTACCATTCGTTGATTGTCCGCTTGCATAAGATCCTATACTTCTCGGAACATTCGCATTATCACCAAGTCTGTTGGTAAGCATTAATGCAAAAAAATCTGACCAGCCTTCACCCATTTGCTCTTTGCTTTGAGATTTTAGAAGACATGTGAATCCGTTTCCTGTAAGTCTGTTTGAAATTCCGTGACCGTACTCGTGGGTAATTATTCCGTTATCGAAACTTCCGTCGGGCGTAAGAGCAGTTGCAGGATCACTTTTTAAAGTGATATTTACTGTTACTGAATTGCTTAATTGGGTTTTAATATACTCACCTTCATCATTCGTAATCAAAACTGAAGGTATCGTTATCGTAGCATCTGTTCCGCCCATTGAAGACGGAAAATTAACTGCAGCAGCATTATTATAAATGATTGCAGCAATGGCTCCTGCATTCTGAGCATTTTTAACTTTTACAGCAAATGTACAATTTGCGGTTCCGCCTCTTTCTATAAGTCCTATTTTTCCCGCTAAAGATCCTGCTGGCAATGCAGAACACCCATTTATATTTGAAGCTAAAGAAATATCACCCGTAACACCAATTCCATTGAGTTGCGGGCCAAACTGTGCCGGATTTGCCTGAGGAATTCGAGGAATTGCCGATGCCGGAGCATTATAGAAAAAATATCTATTCACTGTCGACCAAAGATACATCTGCATGACAGGTCTGCTTCCGTCGGAAGGTGTGGTGAAATTGGCATTATTTAAACCGCCTCCATCCTGAGATTCCGCTAAAACGTAATCATTTCCTGCTCCGCCTTTTCCAAAATTATTTTGTTGGAAATTTCTGGCCGATTCTGTAAATCCGAATTGATAAAAAATATCGTGAACTCTATTGTTGATATAAAAAAGATTGGTAATCGCTGAATTTCGATTGAATGAGGGTGTTCCGTTTATTGAAAAAGGAAAATTAAAACTCCTGCTTGCACTGCCATCGGGAGAGTATCCCGGCTCGTCTTTATCTGCCGTATCTTCATAAGCGTAAACATTGTTACCTCTAGTTATTGTATAATTTGTATTTCCCGTTGAATGCCATCCTTCGGGAGATGATGCCAGAATCCATGGATTATTAACGACTAATCTATTTCCAAAAGTAGGTGCTTCCACTGGAAGAGGGAAAATATTGTAAGATGCATTATCGGGCGCCAGTAAATTTGAAGATATAGATGTTTTATTTAAAGATTCAGAAAAAATTTCATTAGAATGATCATGACCATATGCTCCAGTATGAAAATTACATGATAAGGTAAGATTTTCTTTGTTTAAAATTTCTCCTGTGTTGGCATCAACTAAAATATTCCAAGTGTTTTGAGATTTTGGTTCACGCAGATAAAACTGATAAACCAATTTTAAATTATTATCAACATCTACGAACGTCAGACTTTGCTTTGCGAAATTTCTATGTGCCGGTTCAGGTTCAGAATTTTCAATAATTTGAAATTTTGCCACATCTTTTTTATCTAAAATTGCCGCAATTCTTTCAAGTGCTTTTTCTTTATTTAAAGTTGCAATATTTGATGTTGAAGTATTGTAATTTTTTAAAAATGAATCTGAAAAATAGGCAACTTTATCGTTTTTAATTAAAACTGTTCCTACAGCATTGTAAACGGGTAAGCCTTTAAATTTTTGGTGAAATTTTACAATTTCTCCGTTTAAAGATTGAGATTGATCTACATTATCGATTTCAAAATCTATTAAATCTGATTTTTTAAAATCTTTAATTTGATTTGTAAGAATATAATCTGTAATCAACCTTTTCTGTTGTTGAGAGAAGACAAAAAAAGGAATTAAAATAAAGAGCACCAAAAGAATTTGAATGCTTTTTGTATTTATATTGTGAGTAAAATTACAATCCATGATTTTAGTTGTTAATACTTTATAAAAATATGAACATTTTACGAAATCATAACTAAAATATTCATGGAACAAATAGCAAAAACGAAAAAGACTATCCCGAAAGTGAGATAGTCTAAATATTATTGAATTTTAAAATTTCAATTTATTTATTGATGATAACTTTTGAAGTAGTATCAATTCCTAAGCCTTTTACTTTTACAATATAAGTTCCTTTGATTAATTTATCTGTAGGAATTGCTTTTTTAGCATCGGGCGAAATTTTACTTTCTGTAGATACTAACTTTCCTGACATATCGAAGATCTCAACATTTACTTTACCCAAAGTATTTTTTGGGAAGTTGATAAAGAATTCGTTTTTTGCAGGGTTTGGATAAATTGAGATTGTATTGTCTTTAACTGATGTTACCTCATCTGTTCCTAATACACAATCAGCAGGAAGTGAAAAGTTTTCTTCCTGGTCATTAATATTATTTTTCAATCCAGCAGAAGCATTCAAACCTAAACCTCTTTTTGCAAATGCTCTCCAAATCATACATCTGTCTGCCCCTTGAGTGGTGGCTAACTCTGCAGCCAAAATAGCATCTCTGCCTTCAACAAATGATGGGTTACAAATCTGTAGTTTTAGTGCATCTGTTACCAATTGTAAAACTCTTGAACTTCCGTTCGTTGTATTAGAAGCTACATTAGATGCATAACCATATTTTGCAACATAATCCCAATGAAGATCCCAAAGCATTGTAGCCCATACAAACCCAATTGAGTGCACATCAGGTACTATTGCAGTACCATTATTATATTCCATTCCATTGGTATCACCATATGTATAATTATTTACGGCAAAATTGTTTGAATATTTTGCAGGTCTAAGACCTCCGCCTGTTGTTGCTTGACCAATAGGATAAGTTCCCATACCTCTTGCTACAGAAGCATTATCACCTGGTTTATTTGTTAACATCAAAGCAAAAAAGTCTGACCATCCTTCACCCATTTGTTCTTTATCCGCAGATGAATTTAAACAATTATATCCTGTTCCGGTTAATCTATTTGAAATTCCATGACCATATTCGTGAGTTACGATACCATTATCAAAACTTCCATCATATTTCGTATCCACTCTTAAGTCTACATTGACAGGAATATTTGCAGTAAGCTTTGTTTTAATAAATTCCCCTTCAGCATTGGTTATTAATATTGAAGGTATAGTGATTGTGTTATCTGTACCTCCCATTAATCCAATGGTAGATCCATTTGCAGTATTATTATAAATGATTACCCCTACAGCTCCTGCATTCTGTGCATTTTTAACCTTAAAAGCAAAATTACATGCGGTTCCTCCACCTCTTTCAATCAATCCTATCTTCCCTGTCATTTCACCTGCTGGTAAAGCCGTACATCCATCTATTACTGTGGCTAATTTAACATCACCTGTAGCCCCAACATCATTTAAAGTAGGTCCAAATTGTGCCAAACCTGCATTAACTACTCGAGATACCGCATCAGATGGTGCCCTATAGAACATTTTACGATTTGATGCCAACCATAAATACATTTGCATGACTGGATTATATTCATCTGGGGGACTAGCAAAATTTGCATTATTAAAACCACTCCCATCTTGCGACTGGGCAAAAACCTCATCATCATTAAGCCCACCATTGCCAAAATTATTGCTTTGGAAATTTCTGGCAGATTCTGTAAATCCGAATTTATAAAAAATATCATGCACCATATTACTTATGTAAAATAAGTTTGTAGTTGCAGCTGATAGATTATTATATGTTAAAGCGGTGGAGCTGTAAGGAAAATCAAAATTTCTTGCTACACCACCATCTGGCGATGTTCCGTATGTGCTTTCATTGCCGTCTTTATCATCATAAGCATATACATTATTTCCTCTTGTACTTGTATAATGTGTTACTCCATTAGAATGCCACCCTTCAGGTGATGACGCAAGAATCCATGGATTACTTATAATAGATCTGACACCGAAAGTTGGTGCTTCTATGGGTAGTGCAAAAACGTTATAGGAAGCATTATCAGGTAACAAAAAGGGAGTGAAACCCTTGTTATTATCAATAACTTCAAATTGTGGCAACGAGACCATTATATTTTCACCATGCGCATAAGCTTCATCATGAAAATTACATGAAAGATTTAAATTAAGTTTGTTTAAGATTTCCCCGGTATTAGCATCTACTAAAATATTCCAGTGATTGATTGTTTTAGGCTCATTGAAAAAATATTCATAAGCTAATCTTAGATTTTTATTTTCATCAGCTGCATATACAAGACGTTGCTTTGCCGCTGTCATTTTATTAGCACCATTTTCAAAGAATGCTATTATCTGTAAATTTGAAATAGCATCATTTCCTAAATCTGCAGCAATCTTCTGTAATGCAGTTTCTTTTGTAATTCCAATATTATTTGACGAAACAGCAGTATAATCCTTTATAAAATTATCAGAATAATAGGTAACCTTATTATCCTTAATTAAGACAGTTCCAGCTGAAGCATAAATTGGAAATCCTTTATATGTCTGTTGCGTCTTTACTATTTCACCATTTAATGATTTTGAAGAATCTACATTTTCAATAATAAACTGGTTTAAATCCGATTTTTTATAATCTCTTAATTTATTTTGAGAAATATAGTTTTTAATTAAAGTTTCATTTGATTGAGCAAATGATTTTGAAGATATGATTGCAAAAACTGCAATCACAAGAGGTAGAATTACTTTTTTCATTTTCACTTTTAAAGGCGCAAATGTACAATTATAAAAACAACAAAAAGCAAGTATTTTTGAATTATTCATAAAATTAATTAAAAAGATAATTTCGAAAGATTTTATCTAAATAGTAAACAAAAAAGCCACTCTTACGAGTGGCTTCATATTTATAAAAATGATTTAAGATTATTTACCTCCTTCCATTTTTCTTTTCAATTCAGCTAATACATCAATATCACCTAAAGTTGATCTTTCTTCGTTGTTAGAAGAAGAAGATGAAGTGTTACTGTTGTTATTAGATCTGTTGTTAGATGCTTCTCTTGCATTCTTTTTCTCTTCGTCTCTGAAGATACCTGTGTGAGAAACTACTACTCTTTTGAATTCTTTGTTGAATTCGATTACTTTGAATTGAGCATCTTCACCTTTTTTGATTTTAGATCCATCTTCTTTCTCTAATAATCTTGAAGGGCAGAAAGCTTCTACTTCAGCATCTTCGAATTGTACAGAAGCACCTTTATCGTGTACTTCTACAGCTTTACCAGCGTGTACAGTTCCTTCAGCATATTTAGTTTCAAATTTATCCCATGGGTTTTCTGTCAATTGCTTGTGACCTAGAGATAATCTTCTAGCCTGGATGTCTAGTTCAAGAACTACAACATTCAATTTGTCACCTACTGCACAGAATTCTGATGGATGCTTGATTTTCTTAGTCCAAGAAAGGTCTGAGATATAGATTAATCCGTCGATACCTTCTTCCAATTCTACGAATACACCGAAGTTTGTAAAGTTTCTTACAGTTCCAACATGCTCAGAGCTCACTGGATATTTAGCTTCGATATTTTCCCAAGGATCTTTAGATAATTGTTTCATACCTAGAGAGATTTTTCTGTCTTCTCTATCTAAAGTAAGTACTTCAGCTTCCACTTCGTCACCTACTTTTACGAAATCTCCTGCGCTTCTCAAATGAGTAGACCAAGACATTTCAGAAACGTGAATTAATCCTTCTACACCTGGAGCGATCTCTACGAATGCACCATAGTCTGCAAGAACTACTACTTTTCCTTTTACTTTATCACCAACTTTCATGTCAGCAGAAAGAGCATCCCAAGGATGAGCTTCTAATTGCTTCATACCCAATTGGATTCTAGTTTTCTCGTCATCAAAGTCAAGGATAACCACTTTCACAGTTTGTCCGTCTTCTAAGATTTCAGATGGATGGTTCACTCTAGACCAAGAAAGGTCTGTAATGTGGATCAATCCGTCTACACCACCAAGATCTACGAATACACCGTAAGAAGTAATATTCTTAACAGTACCTTCAAGAACCTGACCTTTTTCAAGTTGTGCGATGATTTCTTTTTTCTGACCTTCGATATCTGCTTCGATCAATGCTTTGTGAGATACAACTACGTTTTTGAACTCAGGGTTGATTTTCACAACTTTGAACTCCATAGTTTTACCTACGAACTGATCGTAATCTTTAATTGGCTTAACGTCGATTTGAGAACCTGGTAAGAATGCTTCGATACCGTGTACGTCAACGATCATACCTCCTTTAGTTCTAGATTTTACAAAACCGTTAACGATTTCTCCAGTTTCGTGAAGTTCGTTTACTCTATCCCAAGCTTTAAGCGTTCTAGCTTTTCTGTGAGATAATTGTAATTGACCAGTTTTGTCTTCTCTTCTGTCTACCATTACTTCAACATCATCACCTACTTTAAGGCCCGGGTTGTAACGGAATTCGTTAAGAGAAATAACACCTTCAGATTTGAAATCGATGTCTACGATAGCTTCTTTGTCAGTCAATCTTACAACTTTACCAGTGATAACGTCGTTATCATTTAAGCTGCTAAGAGATCCGTTATAGATTTCTTCAAGATCGCTTTTTTCTTTTCTAGCATCTGCATCAAGACCAGATTCGAAAGAATCCCAGTCAAATTGTTCTGGTGCTACGTTTTGGTTAAGAATAACCTCTGCTGAATTTGTCTCTTTTGACATTTTCTAATAAAATTTGTATTCCAATTCTTACAGACCTCGGCTTTGCTGTGAATCCTGAAAAATATGGAAGTTGTTAATTGCTAATGTTTTACTTCGCCGAAAGTACGTTCACAAAAGTGAGTGCAAAAGTACGATTTTTTTAATAGTAACAATGATTTTCTTTCCTTCCCATTCGAAAATATATAAATTTTTGATAACCTTCATTGCCCTGCATTAATTGAGTTTTAAATAAAAATAAAATTTTCAAAAAAAACTTTAACAAAATCATTTTTTTGTAATCAAAACATCAATATTTATAAAAACTACATAATGTATAAACATTTCCTTTTAATTTTTATCACCATAATTTCAGCTGGTATGAATCCGGTAAAAGCCTGCACTATATTTTCCTGTTCAAGAGGTGGAGAAACATTCGTTGCGGCTAATGAAGATGACATGACTCCTTTTACAAGAATCTGGTATAATCCTGCCACTAAGGACCGATACGGATCCATTAGCTTCGGAGCTCCGGATATGCAGTCCGCCGCAGCAATGAACGAATACGGACTATTCTATGATTTTGCAGCAGCCAATTACGATTTGAGTAAACTGAACCTAAAAAATCCTTACAAAGGGGATCTGATGTGGGAAATATTAGGAAAATGCAAAAATGTAAAAGAAGCTATGGTTCTATTGAAAAATATGATTATGCAATATCTGCCAAAGCTTTATTAGCTGACAAAGAAGGAAATTCTATTGTGATTACTCCCGGAGGAATCATAGAAAAGAAAGGTGACTTCCAAGTGAATTCAAACTGCAATATGATCAATGGAAAACTCTCATGCAGACGACCTGACATAGCCAATGAAATGCTTGCTGCTTCCAAGGAAAACAATATTGGGTTTTTAAAAACCATTTTAGATAAAACCCACCAGGAAGGAGAATTGAATACTTTATATTCTACCATCTGCGACCTTAAAAAGGGAATTATCTACGTCTATCTTTTTCACGACTACAATACAGTATATAAAATTGACTTAAAATCCGAACTCAAAAAGGGCTACCATATTGAAAATCTGGCTGATCATTTTCCTGCTTCATTTGCCTATGAACATTTCTCTAAGAATCATTCTTTATATCTTAAAGAATCTATTTTTCAGGAAATGATGAATAAAGGAATAGAAACTACAGTCGACCGATATATTGCAGAAAGCGAAAAATCGGATCCCAAAAATAAAAACCTAGACCCTGCTCTTCTAGAAGTAGCTTTACAGCTGATAAAATATTCATGGAACGAGCACAATAATGGCGCCATGTGGGATTATTGGTTCAGCAAGCCCAACGGATATGACATCAAACCATACAAAGATACCCGTCTGACTTCGGCTGAAAACCTTTTAAAATATCTATCCGCCAAAGAAGAAAAAGATCTCAAGCTACGTAATTTCATGTACGAAATATCGGGTTTTATCAATTTTACTCAGGGAGATACTGATAAAGCCAAATATTTTTACGAAAAATCTATTTCCAATTCCGATGAAGCCTACCCAATCACTTTATTAAGGGGGAAAGAGATGTTGAGCAGGTTGCCAAAGTAGATGACAGATAACATTCTTTTTAATTTAGATAATAATTTTACAATTCAATTTCTACAAAATGAGTCTACATTCCCTTGGAAATCAAAGATTCAACATAGTCAATAACAATAGTTATTGTGTCTGATTAAAAGAATGCCAAACAAGTAATATGGTAAAAAATAAAACGGATGGCATAAAGCACATCCGTAACTAAAAACACATATCATGATAAAAATCACTTTTTTTTAGTCTAACGATTCTACAATGGTTGTACTTAGGGAGATTCTAGACAAGAAATTACTCATATTATCACATGGAGGATTTCCTGAGTTTGAACTATTTGCAATGCCACCATAGATAATCTTTTGCGTGGGACTATTAGTTGTAGAAGCTATATTCCTTGCCATCACTTTTATTGTATGACTTCCTATCGAAAGATTATTGACTACGCCATTCAAAACAAACTTATGCCAAGAACAGGTAAAATCTTCTCTTTGCTTGTGATATTTTCGTACCACCACTAGTTGATCATCTACAAAAATACCGATTGCATATTGAAAATATTCACCTACAGATCTATCTATCTGTGCCATGCCTTCTAACGTAAAAGCAAAAGAATTATTGGCTCTGGTGAAGGTTTTAGAATCTGTGATTCCCAGCGAGGTCCAGTTGGCTATCCCAGTACCTAAAGTGATTGCTCCAGGTGTAAAACCTGTCACACTAATACCTCCTGCTGAAGAGATAGAACTTGTATTGACCAAATCTAACTGTGACTGAATCTGCTCTTTCGTAAAAAGTGCATTCCATTTATTGTCATCAAAATAAGCAAGGGTTTGAGGTAAGCTCGTTGTAGGATTGGTATTAAAAACAATATTTCCGTTTTGAGGTGAAGAAATTGTAGCAATATCCACATTTGAAGTCAACGGAATTCTTGGTAGTAAAACTCCTTTTTTATCAGAATCTAATTTTAATGCTGCTGTAGCATCTAATATTGGTGTTGTTCTATCTGTCATCACAACTTGTGAAAAAGACAGATTGGGAATAATTAACAAAACAAATATTTTAAATATATTTTTCATAATTAATAAGGTAAAGGTTGGTTAACTAGTACAATTGCACTTACTTTGGCTTCATCATTAGAGATATTTGAGCAGCTTGCTCCTTTTTGCCCGTAATACATTGTTGTAGTGGTGGTACTAGACCTATTCATCACTGCCAACCTGATACTGTGAGTTCCTACAGAAAGATCGTCAATAAGACCAGTTATAGTAAACTCTTGAAAAGCGCATGTGTTATCTACATTCATAGAAGCAGATTTTGAAGAGATAAGTTGATCGTCCACAAATATCCCCAGACCGTAGGTAACACTTGCGCTGCTTGACGAAACATTATTAAGCTGAAGCATTCCGGTAAACGTTATCACCGCATTATTCTCTGGTCTTTCAATTGTAAAAGTAAATGGTGCAGGATCTGTAATTTCTACCCAGGGTGATGAAAGTACAGTTCCGTTTACAAATTTTGAAACCGAAACAGCATCAGAAGGATAGTTATTGGTTGAAACACCTGTATTATAGATTTTAGAATAATATTTTGTAATTCCCAGCAACAAATTGATGTTCGCAGAATTAAAATAAAAAACCCACTTAGTTCCTTCCCAATAATACAAACCCTTTCCTCCCGGAAAACTTGCATTGGTATTATAAACAAGCAAAGATACCGTTGGTTGCGAAACCATAAAACTATAGTCAGAAATATTATTTTGATTAAGCGAAACCTTTGGAATCATAAGTCCTTTATTTGTAGATACTAAATCCAATATTGCAGAATTGTTGGGAGCAGAAGTTCCAATCCCTACCGATCCATTTTGAGCAAAAACATTTACCCCTAAAAATAATAGAAGGAAATTCACAACTAATTTTTTCATTGCTTGTGTATTTATGATTTTTCTGTTAGCTTAATAAACATATTGATTTTAGACATATCAGCGTTTACTGAAGCTGATGTAGCTCCACCAAATCTCCAAGATGTAGTACTAGAGTTGTTATTTACCCTCATCGTAACGTATGTTCTAATATCATGGCTTCCCACGCTCAAATTTTTGAAAAGTGTATTAATTGAGAAGAAATCATATTGATTAGAACGACCATAGTTGGCAGAATAGTTTCTTACTCCCATCAATTTTCCGTCTACAAAAATGCCTATGGCATATGTATATGTATTGGCAGCGTTTACAGAACTATTGTTTGCTTGCACCATGCCTTCTGTAACAACAAAAATATTATTATTTGCTTGCGTAATGTCTATTGTTTTTGAAAGACCAGGAACAAATGTCCACACAGTTCCCGGAACAGAATCCTCTACATAATTGAGCGCACCGGATAATGTAGTAAGATCTACAGAAGAAGAATTGGATGTACTGTAAGAGATTGATAGACCCAAAACAGAATAAACATTACTTGTATCTACTAACTCATTCCATTTTGCACCATCCCAAAAATTAAAGCCTTTTTTTCCGGTTGCATTATTGTAAGCAAGCAGTCCTAGGGCAGGATTTGTAACAGGCGACGCTAAACTTAGATTAGGTATTGAAAGATTAGGAATCAATATTCCTTTGTTAGATGAAGAGATTTTTAGAAGTAAATCATTCTCAATGGTAGTCGTTCCTATCCCTACTTGAGCGAGTGTTTTGAAAGAAAATAGCAGACAAGATGCCGCTATTAGGTAGAGGTTTTTTTTCATCACAGTAGTTTATATAAGTGTTTCTATTAAATAATCTGACGATTATCTTAGACAAATATAAAACAATAATTTGAAAAAAAAGTTAAAACATTAAAAAATAACGGTTTACGGTTACAAATATTTATATAATGAAATTAAAAACATTAATCTATTACTCATTGACAAGTGATAATATCAATTAAAAGTCACTTTTATTAGAATTTTAAAAGCCTTTCAATTTTCATTTCTGATATAAATCATAAAAAATAATATCTAATTAATCGAAGGTTTTTGTGGAGCCATCAAGCATCAAATTCAGTTCTGATAACTCATCTGCAGTTAAATCTCTCCATTTACCCAAAGGTATATCTAATTTTATATTCATAATTCTGATACGCTTCAGTTTTTTCACCTCATAGCCTAGAAATTCACACATTCTTCTGATCTGTCTGTTAAGACCTTGCGTCAAAACAATTCGGAAAGTCATATCATCAATTCTCTCAACTTCACACTTTTTGGTAACGGTATCCAAGATTGGGACTCCATTTCGCATTTTTTCGAGAAACTTTGAGTTTAGAGGTTTGTCAACTCTTACTAAATATTCTTTTTCGTGGTTGTTTTTTCCTCTCAGAATTTTATTGACGATGTCGCCGTCGTTTGTCAGTAAAATTAAACCCTCACTTGGTTTATCTAATCTTCCGATGGGAAAAATTCTTTTCGGATGGTTGATGTATTCAATGATATTATCAATTTCACGCTTTGTATCTGTAGTACAAACGATTCCAACGGGTTTGTTGAAAGCTATATAAATTGGACTTTCCTCACTTTCACGAATGGGTTT
The DNA here is from genome assembly GCF_003669035.1 of Chryseobacterium sp. 3008163. Lineage (NCBI taxonomy): Bacteria > Pseudomonadati > Bacteroidota > Flavobacteriia > Flavobacteriales > Weeksellaceae > Chryseobacterium > Chryseobacterium sp. 3008163. Next base: position 749,960 of record NZ_CP033070.1, read on the forward strand.
CCCGTCAACTTCTACTACATCTTCATCAGAAACCTTAGTTCCTAGTTCAGGAACTTTACCGTTGATTTTTATTCTTCCTTCTTCCAAAAGTTTATCTGCCGCTCTTCTTGAGCAGAAACCTACTTCCGAAAGATATTTATTGATACGTGTCTTTTCCATTAGTCTATTCCTTCTATTGTATAATTTTTAATTACTAAAAATAGTAATTCCATAACTGATTCCTATAAATACAGCACTCGTGTTGGAGATTGCAAAGTTAGGAAGAAAATTGCAACCTCCTATTGCCGAGATTCCGTAAGTAAAATCATTAGGCAGAAAAGGTGCAACATTCTGTTGATAACCGTAAGAATCTTTATTTTGATTTTCTTTAATTCTGTTTCCTAAATTATAACCGACATTTAGATTTGAATTAAAATAGAAATCCATTTTTGTTTTTTTTGTAAGATTTACTTGTGAAAATAACTGTAGAGAAATCATTAAGAATGATACTAAAAATAAATTTCTCATCATAAGTTTTCAAATCTGTAATCATTTTCTAAAAAATCACTTGTAGCATCTTCAACGTTGTAATCACCGATTTTCGTTCTTCTTAATTGGGTTAAATAAGCTCCAACTCTTAATTCCTGACCAATATCGTGCGCTAAACTTCTGATGTATGTTCCTTTTGAACAGCCTACCGTAAAGCTCGCCAGCGGAAAATTGATTTCCACATCTTTTATATAAGTAATGGTTGTTTTTCTTGATTTCATTTCAACCTCCTGCCCTGCTCTTGCCATGTCATAAGCTCTTTTTCCATCAATTTTAATTGCTGAAAAAATGGGTGGCTTCTGTTCAATTTCGCCTAAAAATTTTCTTAAAGCTTCTTTTACATTCTCTTCTGTAATATGAGCAATATCTTGTTGAAGAATCTCAGGTTTTTCGGTGTCGTAAGATTCTGTCTGAACTCCGATTTTAATCTCCGTCCAGTATTCTTTCGGAGCATCTTGTATCTCAGGGATTTTTTTGGTGAATTTACCCGTACAAACAATCAAAAGACCTGTTGCTCTCGGATCTAAAGTTCCTGCATGACCGATTTTAAATTTTTTAGGAAGACCAAACTCGCTTTTGAGTTTGTATTTCATTTTATTGACTGCCTGAAAAGAAGTCCAATCCAGAGGTTTGTCTAAAAGAAAGATATGTCCTTCGAGAAGCTGTTCTGCTGTCATTTTTAGTTGTTGAGTTGAAAGTTATACAGTTTACAGTTGATTAGTTAGCAAATTAGTTCAGTTTTTTTTGCGATGAATCTCTCGCAGCCCGACTTGAACGGAGCTCTTTTTGCCAGAGCGAAGCGGAGGCAAAAAAGCGGGAGTGGAAGGCGGAAATAGCTGCCCCAAAAATCAGCAATTATTAATGAATAATCTTATTTGAACCAATAGAAATAAACCAGCAAAGCAATTCCCACAATAATTCTGTACCAGCCCCAAGGCTTGAAACCATACTTATTTAATACTCCGATAAATGCTTTGATTGCGATTAGTGCAACAATGAATGCTACAATATTCCCGACAATGAAAATCATGATGTGATCTTGTGATGAAAAAATCATCTCGTAACCTTTCATCGGATTTGCTGTTTCTTTACCCCATGTTTTTACAAAAACCGAATAAACCGTAACCGCCAACATCGTTGGTACAGCAAGGAAAAATGAAAATTCTGCTGCAGCTTTTCTTGTCAAACCCTGTGTCATCCCACCGATGATTGAAGCCGCACTTCTACTCGTTCCCGGCATCATTGCCAAACATTGCCAAAAGCCAATGATCACTGCTTTTTTTATAGATAATTCTTTCTCGTCGTGAATGACAGGATTCTTAAACCATTTGTCCGCAAATAACAGAACAACACCTCCCAAAACCAAAACTGAAGAAATGGCAATCTGATTTCCCAAAACTGCCTCAATTTTATCATCAAAGATATATCCTAAAACCAAAGCCGGAATTACAGCAAACCCTAACTTGAAATAAAACTGAAGGTTTTTCAGGTCAAAAAACTTTTTCCAGTAAGCTACCACAACTGATAAAATTGCCCCAAACTGTATGGAAACCTGAAACATTTTTAAAAATTCTGTTTCTTCTAAACCCATCAGGTTGGCAGCAAAACCCATGTGAGCTGTTGATGAAATGGGTAAATATTCTGTAAGTCCTTCTACAATCGCAATGATGATTGCCTTGATTAAATCCATAATTTATGGGTAATTGGTAATGATTAATATTGGTTTTTAGCGTTTTTAATTTATACAAAAAGTCAATTGCAATGCAACCGACTTTTGTAATTAAATCTTTTTACCAGATTTTTTATTTCTTTCTTTTCAAGATTGCATATATTTCGATTACAAAACCGATCACGATGAGTAAAGGTGCAATTCTGATTCTTCTGATTGAAAAGATATCGTCGTTCCATACATTCGGGTCTAGTTTTCCGTCAACGGTGTTGGCGTCTGGCCCCATCATTAAAAGAAATCCGACAACGATGCAAGCTAAACCAATCAGCATCCATTTGTAATTTTCCTTTCCGAAGTAGAATGTTTGCTCTTTTGAAACTTCTGTTTCCGTTCCAAAATCTGATGCGGAAAATTTATGCGTTTTTTTGCCCATTTTTTTAAGAGTAATATAAGTCGTCAACATTTGATCTCAAGAACCTCCATGTTGCAACGATTGTACTTAATATTGTGATGAAAATACCAACTCCAAATATCAAAAGAACTAACCAGAAATATTGGTTGGTATCTTGTACGAAAGGAGTTTTTATAGTAGTTGTAAAGTAATACCAAAGTCCTGATAATGCAATCAATGCCAATACCGCACCCAATAAACCAAGAATTAATGCTTCTTTGATGAAAGGTGTTAAAATAAATCGTCTTTTGGCACCTACCAACTGCATGGTTTTGATAATAAATCTTTTTGAGAATACTTTCAGTCTGATTGAGTTATTAATTAAAACAATAGCAAGAACTAAAAACAGTACACAAAACGCTAAAATCCACTTTAGAATTTTATTTAATTTATCGTATATTTTTGAGAATCTGAATCATTTTTTACGTCGATAATTCCGGGAACCGATTTGATTTGCGTAAGAACTGCTCCAATTTTAGTTGAATCTGTATACTCCGGTTTTAAGGCTACTTCCACAGAAGCCGGATAAATATCTTCATCAAAAAGTGCTTCTGTATCTATCCCTAGACTTTTTTTGGCTTCAGCTGTAGCCATTTTTTTAGAAATATATTTCGTACGTTTTACCGATTCCATTCCTTTGATAACTTCTACGGCAACAGCTTCCTGTTTTGCTATTTTGGCAGAATCTTTATCGTCGTAATTCTCGTCAAAGTACGCATTTACAACTAGTTGCTCTTTAAGATAGTCGGAATATTTCTGTGCATTGATTAGAATTAAACCCATTAATCCTAATAAAAATAACACTAAGGCAATACTTATTACTACAGTAATATTGCTAGACCGAAGCCTTTTCTTATTAAACTCTTCTACAGATTTCGCCATTAATATTAAAATTTTTGGCTAAAATAGAAAAATTCTACCGAAATTTGGAACGAATAAGAGAAAATCATTGTTAACGAAATCATAAATAAACTTTGAGTGTAAGAGCAAAAAAACATCTGGGTCAACACTTTTTGACTGATGAAAACATCGCAAAAAATATTGTAGAAGGCTTAAGCTACGAAAACTACGACAACGTCATGGAAATAGGCCCGGGAATGGGTGTGCTGACAAAATATCTTCTTGAAAAAGACCAAACCATTTATCTGGCAGAAATTGATACTGAATCTATTGATTATCTTAAAAAAAACTATGCTAAAGCTACTGAAGAAACTTTTGTAGGAGATTTCCTGAAGCAAGATTTTAATTTTATCAATGAGGAGCAAATTGCCATTATTGGTAATTTCCCGTATAATATTTCGTCACAGATTTTATTTAAAATTATTGACTATTATCAAATAGTTCCGGAAATGGTTGGTATGTTCCAGAAAGAAGTTGCCGAAAGAACTGCAGCAGTTCCTAGGACGAAAGATTATGGAATTTTATCTGTTTTAGTACAGGCTTATTATGATGTAAAGTATCTTTTTACGGTTCACGAAAATGTATTCAATCCGCCGCCAAAAGTAAAATCCGGAGTTATCAGACTAACCAGAAACCCGAAAGAAGGTCTTGTAGGAAATGAAGTTCTTTTTAAACAAATTGTGAAAGCAGGCTTTGGGCAAAGAAGAAAAAAGCTATCTAACTCATGGAAAGTTATGAACATTCCTGAAGCATTAAAAACTCATGAATTTATGGACAAAAGAGCTGAAGAATTAAGTGTAGAAGATTTTATTCATTTTACACAACTCTGGAAAGAGAATATGTAAAAACTTAGAACGTTTTCGTGCATCAAAAATAAAATAGCCTTTCAAAATTTGAAAGGCTATTTTATTATATTTAACTTAAGATTATTCTCTGTTTTTCAACATAATCCATCCGGCTCTATTCATTTGTACTTTCGACTTCTTGTATTCGAAATTGAATTTGTACCAATAAGTTGCTGTCGGCAATCTTTTACCAGATATAGTTCCGTCCCAGATTGGTCTTTCTTTTGAGAATTTGAATATTTCTACGCCATATCTGTCATAAATTGATCCTGTGAAATTATTGAAATCTCTTAGATTACTAAGATCTAAAACATCATTCACACCATCCTGATTTGGAGTAATTACATTATTAATTTCAAGTGTAAAGAACTCAACTGCACCATAGCAAGTTGTCCCTTTAATTCTTACCTGAACATTGTACGTCGTATTATCTGTAAGATTTGTAAATACATTTGACTCTTGCCAGTTGATTCCGTCAACAGAATACTCTAAAGTTCCAAATACGTTGTTGATTGAAGGGTTTGTTGCAATTGCTGTTAATGTCCCGTTATCATAGCTTAAATTCGTAAAGAATGGCGAAGCTGCACCGTGAACTTTCACTGTAAATAATTCCTCACAAATTCCATTATTGATTTTTACTGTATAGACTCCTAACTGAGTTGCTGTAATAGTTTGAGTTTCTGCACCAGTATTCCATAAATAAGAGTAGTTAGTTCCCGCGCCTGCATCCAAAAGAATAGTATCACCTACACACATTTCAACATCCAGCAAAGGCGTGGTAATAGGTGCAACAGTCTCTACAGTGATTTTTGCTGGCAATAGTGATTTACAGCCTTTCGCTCCTAAAGCATATACTGTAAATGTGGTGGTTTGATTAACGGTAACAGTTTGTGTGTTTCCGTTTCCTGGGAAGTTATCCCACAAATAAGTAACACCACCATTAGCTGTAAGCGTAACTGTTTCTCCCGGGCAAACTCTAATCCTTGAAGAAGTTATAGCTGCGATTGGAGTTACCTCTTTTTGCAAAGTCAACTCTATTGTTTTGCTACAGAAACCACCGTCTGATACTACCACATATAAAATCTGACCATCTGCACCATTATAGTTTGCTATATTGGTGATAAAAGCATTGTTTTGAGCCGCTGCATCAGCCTGATTCACATAGAATCTGAACGTTGCATTTGGAGTAGGGCTTATAAGGGGTTTTGCATTATTTAAATCAAATGTAGTAATGTCTGGTGTGCTACACAATAAGAAAGTAGCATCTTGAGCTAATGGTGTAAATCCACCATTAATTTTTATAGTTGCTGATCCCGGACAAGGATTTCCAGGTACACTTACTTCAATTTTATAATTTCCTGGCTGTATTGCCGTAATTGTATTTGTGTTTGCTCCTGGTATTGCAGTTCCGTTAAAAAACCATTGATATAGTAAATTTGGACCACTTGTAGAAGCTGTAATTACTTGTGGTACATTATCACAGACATTGATTTCTGCTGGTAACTGAGCTCCTGCCGGATCTAATAGACTTACTCCTATATCAAATGAACCAGCTTCTAAAAAAACAGCAGAACCAAAGCTAGAGTCTCTTGCATCAGCAACAACCATTTTAATATGATAAGATTGTCCTGGGATTACCGTAGCTTCAGCTGTAAGTGGCGCAGTAGTACCGTTATAGTTCGTAGCATTTGGAGCTAATGACCCAAAATACTGCCCATTTACAGGACCACACGCAAAACTTGCCGGGAGAATATTTGGAACAGAAACAGGTCCTGCACCACCCGGTAGAACTGCTAAATTTGTATAGGTAGAACCTGGAGTATTAGGCTTCAGCAATAAAGCGAAAGCATCATCAAATTGTAATGGTGGACAAGGATAGTTTCCTTCATATTCTTCAGATGCAAAAATGTATCTAAACTTCATTTGAGAGCTAGTGGGTACAAAATCAAATTCTAAAATTGCAGCGTTAGAAAGTTGCGTTGTTACACCAACAGCAGCAGCAAGATCAGGATCACTTCCTCCAGTATTACCATCACTTAAAGTAAAATTCTCTAAAGCATTACCAGCCTTTCTTGCATAACCCGTTGTTAAAACAATACCTTCTAAAAAAGGAAAAGTTGAAGTAGTTTTATTGAAATAACCCCAAAACCTGTCATTATTGGTAACGGGTTGATTAGGACTTACTGTAACGTTAGAAATATTTGGAGTACCACAAGAACCAGATGTACCTACCAAAACATCTGTAACCAATTGTGTAGGTGTAAAATTACTTTCAGGATAAGGAGGAACATTTACATCTATATAGTCACCTGCTTTTGCATTTGCAGATAGAGTTTCTTTGACAGGTTTTCTTGACTGATTTACCTGTGAAAAAAGATGATTAGAATTTAATATAAATAATGAAAACAACAGTAGATATCTCTTCATAATAATTTTGTTTCAACAAATTTAGTTTTTTTTCACATAAACATCATTAATAACTCATTTTTTTAACATAAAAAAGTCTTCCACTTGGAAGACTTTAAATTTTATTTAATTTCTGTTTTTAAGTAAAATCCATCCGGATCTTAATTCTAGTTTTTTACTTGCAGGGTTTTCCCACTGTACCCTATACCAATAGGTTGCCGTAGGAAGATTAATAGTTTTTAAGGAACCATTCCACATTACGTTTGATTTATCTGCCTTAAATATTTCAGCTCCATATCTGTCAAAAATAGATGCCGCAAAGTTTTTATAATTGCTTACCCCCGAAAAGTCTATGAAATCATTGACGCCATCGCTATTCGGAGTGATTGCATTGCTCATAACGAAAGTAAAGAAACTTAATGTATTGCCACATTTTGCATCTTTTACTTTTACCATTAGAGTAAGATTAGTATTACTTAATACATTATAAAAGATGTTTGAAGGTTGCCATGTTATACCTCCGTCAATAGAATACTCTAATGTCCCACCAGTAGGATTGGTAGCTGATATTGTCAGTACATTATTTTCAAATACTACATTGGTAAATTGTGGAAGATCTGGGTTAATCAACTGTGCCGTAAACAATCTAGAGCATGTTCCGTTATCAATTGTCACGGAATAAGATCCAGGAATATTTGTAGAGATCGTCTGAGTAGTAGCTCCCGTGCTCCAAAGATACGTGTAGTTAGGTCCTGCACCAGCATCTAAAATCCCGGTATCACCAGCACATGCATACACATCTTTTAATGTTGAAACAATGGCAGGTACAACCACGATTTGGACTGTAGCCGGAGTGTTAGACACACAGCCGTTTCCACCTAAAGCAAATACTGAATAACTTGTGGTAACAGCAGGAGTAACAATTTGTGTATTTCCATGTCCGGGAAGGCCTATCCAGTTGTAAGTAAATCCTCCGCCTGCAGTTAAAGTAACAGATTCACCCGCACAAATTTTAATTTTCGAAGCAACTAATGTTGCAGTTGGCGGACCTACAACAATATTAATTACTGCAGGATTAGCAGAAATACAACCATTCGCACCTACTGCAAATACAGTATATGTTGTGTTGTTAGCCGGAGAAACTACTTGTGTATTTCCATTTCCGGGAAGACCATTACCCCAGTTATAAGTTGCACCACCCGAAGCCGTTAAAGTAACCGATTCTCCCGGACAAATTTGTTGAAAAGTTGAAGCTAAATTTGCAATCGGTAGAACTTTATCTTCTACCACAGTAACTGTCGAAGTAAAAGTACATGTTAAGTTGGCAGGTTGTGTATTATTTGTTACTGTTAAAGTATATGTTCCAGCAGCATTTACCACAGGTGTCAGAGTCGTTGCTCCTGATACGATATTTCCACCTGTAGTCGTCCAAGCAATAGTAGAGCCTGCAGGAATTACAGATGCTGAAGCATTTAAAGTGACCTGAGCTGTAGTACATGTGATTGTTTGAGGTGCAGCAATCGTTAATGTGGTAGTCGCAGTAGTTAATAATTGTAAATTAACAACATACTTACAACCTCCATTACTTACTGAAACATAAATTGTCTGATTTCCTGTACTCGGAAATGCAGTAGGCACTGTTATATTACTTGTATTACCAGCTATTGCATCTGCCTGATTGACATAATATGTAAAAGTAACACCAGTAGCTGTAGTTATCTGACCTTGGGCAGAAGTTAAATCATATATTATATTTCCTTGCTGATAACATTTTAAAAGACTTGCATTCTGAGCCGTGAAAGGTTGAGAAACTTGTATTGTCAGCGTTGCAGCAGTAGTTGACACACATCCGTTGGCACCAACTGCTGTGACTGTATACGTTGTATTAGCTGTAGGAGAAACTGTTTGAGTAGCTCCGTTTCCTGGCAAACCTCCTCCCCAATTATAGGTTGCACCACCAGAAGCAGTTAAAGTAATGGTTTCACCGGCGCAGATAGAAATTTTGCTTGCAGTGAGCCCAGTTGTAGGAGGCGTACTATTCCCAACAACAGTTACATTGGCAACAGCGGTACATGTGACATTACCCGCAAAGGTATTTGAAATTGTTAATGTATAAGTTCCCGGAGCATTCACAACCGGATTTAATGTTGTTCCTCCCGAGACAATGTTCCCTCCCGTAGTCGTCCATGCAAATGTAGAAGTTGTAGGATATATAGAAGCAGAAGCATTCAGGGTAATTTGTGTATTTGTACACGTTAATGCCGTAGGCGCAGCAATAGTTGCGGTAATTTCGGGGGCTTTCACGAGTTGCAGCTCTGCAACCTTTGAGCAAAATCCATTTTTTACTAAAACATAAATTGTTTGGCCTCCCGCACTTGAAAAAGTGGTGGGTGCTGCAATTGTATTGGCATTTCCAGCGTTTGCATCAGCTTGATTCAAATAGTACGAAAATGTAGCTCCCGGAGTTGTACTAATTGAAGCTTGCGCTGATGTTAAATTAAATATTGCATTTCCGGCTGCGTAGCAAGTTGTTAGGGTAGCATTTTGTACCGTTGGTGAAGTTCCTCCAACAACAGTAATCGTTGCTTTACCCGGACATGAATTTCCGGGAAGTGTAACCTCTACCGAATAAACGCCTGGTGCTACGGCAGTATACGAAGAACTGGTTGCTCCAGGAATCGCATTAGTTCCTAAAAACCATTGATATGTGGCACCCGGAATCTGTACCGACGCAGTGAAGGTCTGTGGAGCATTATCACAAACATTGATAGAAGCTGGAAGTTGTACGCCTCCAGGCCCCAGAATCTGAACACCTATATCGAAAGATCCCGCCTCTAAAAAAACAGCAGAATCAAATCTAAAATCCTGATAATCAGCAATAACCATTTTAAAATGATATGTTTGCCCTGGAATTACGGTAGCCTTTGCAGTTAGTGGTACTGTACGCCCACTGAAATTAGTTTGAATTGCTGTAGTATTGTATCCTCCAAAATATGATGCATTAATCGCACCACAAGTAAGAACTGTATTGTCAAATTGTACCGCAGGGTGAATATTCGTTACGCTTACAGGTCCGGCTCCACCTGGCAAAACTGCTAAATTAGTATAAGTAGGATCGCCCACTTTTTTTAACAATAAAGCAAAAGCATCGCTGATAGTACACGGAAAATTACCTTGATATTCTTCTGAAGCAAATAAATATCTAAATGAAACTTCTGTGGAAGTAGGAATGAAATCAAATTCTATGAAACTAGCATCATTAAGATTTACATTTGATATCCCAAGTGCATTAGCCAAATCCTGATCACCTTGTATAGGAAGTGTATCTTCCAGAGGACCTGAAATAAAAGAGTTACCTGCCTTTGATGCATGACCTGTGGTCAGTAATATTCCCTTCTCAAAAGGAAAATTGGTAGTGCCTCTATGGAAAAACCCCCAGCTTCTACTTGGATTGCTTGTTGCTAAATTTGGTGATACAACTACCCCATTTACATTTGCTGTAGAACATGCAGAACCACCAGAGATAAGAACATCTTTCACCAGTTGTGTAATGCTATATGAAGATTCTGGATAGTTTGCGGTATTCACATCAATAAAAGCACCAGCTTTCATCGTTTGAGAAGAAGCTTTCTGAATACTTTTAACTTTTTCTCTAGTCTGAGAAAATGTAAAATTTCCAATAAGAACTAAAAACAAAGCCAAAAATAAACTTCCTGCACTTTTATTTAACATTTTGTATTATTTTTAACAAAAATACTATTTTTTTTGATTAAAATTTAATTCAAAAATATTTATATTATTATTAACACAATCTTACCATTTTAATTGTATTAATCTGATTGTAAAATTAAAGCATAAAAAAAGACCGATTATTTATCGGTCTTTTTAGTATTAGGGAATTTTATTCAAAGTTTTTCAATAAAATCCAACCAGTTTTCACAGTTAATTTTTTAGTTGCAGGATCTTCGAAAGTCACCTGATACCAATAAGATGAAGTTGGAAGCTTTTTACCTTGGAAATAACCATCCCAGAACGGCCTGGTTTTTTCAGCTTTAAATACGGCCTTACCATAACGGTCAGAAATAACCGCCTGAAAATCTTTGAGATCACTAATTCCTCTGAAATCAATCATATCATTTACGTTGTCTCCGTTTGGAGTAATTACATTTTTCATAACAAATGTGAAATACTCTAAGAAACCAACACAACTTGTATTTTTCACTTTAACTCTGATAGAAACTAGTGAATTATTTAGAACATTTGTAAATACATTTGAAGATTGCCAAGTAACTCCATTATCATTAGAATATTCTAATTGTCCGTTGCTTGGATTACTTGCTGTCACAACCAAAGTTCCGCTTTCATCATAATCAACTTTGATAATCTGAGGAACAATTGCAAGCATTACCTGCGTAGTGTACACTTTAGAACAAACCCCATTATTAATTGTTACAGTATAAGTACCTGGCGTACCTGCAGAAATGGTTTGCGTTGTAGCACCATTGCTCCACAAATATTGGTAATTTGGACCCGCACCTGCATCTAATGTAATATTGTCACCAGCACAAATATAACCTCCAGTAAGATTTGAAGTAATTGCGGGAACAACTTCTACTGTAACAGATACGGGCTGTAGAGATTTACATCCCTGAGCACCAATCGCATAAACTGTATAAGTTGTAGTTTGTGTAGGAGATAGAGTACGCACAGCACCCGTTCCTGAAAAACCACTCCATTCATAAGTTACACCTCCTGAAGCCGTAAGAGTTACTGACTCTCCATTACAAATCCTCACTTTCGATGCATTAAGGACCGCTACCGGAGTTGCTTCTTTTCTTAAAGTTAAAGTAACTAATTTACTACAAAAAGCACCATTAGAAACAACTACATAAATAATTTGTCCATCATTTCCGTTAAAAAGTTCAGGTGTTGTAATAAAACTTCCATTTTGGGCTACAGCATCTGCCTGGTTTACATAAAATTTAAATACTGCACCCGTTGTAGTACTGATGGAAGGTTTTGCAGAATTAAGATCAAAAGTAGAAACACTAGGTGTAGTACATAATTTTAAAATAGCATTCTGTGCCGTTGGAGTTGTACCTCCTATAATGGTAACTTTTGCTTCTGCAGGACAATTTTGGCCCGGTATAATAATTTTCACAGTATAAACACCCGGACTGGTAGCTGTATAAGTTACGTTGGTAGCACCAGGAATGGCAATGCCGTCTTTAAACCATTGAAATGTCATCCCTGGAGTAGTAGCTACCAAAGCCTTTAAAATTTGGGGTGCATTATCACACACATTTAAAGTCTCTGGTACAGGGTTTCCTGCTTCATCCACAATACTTACTCCAATATCAAATGATCCGGCTTCTAAAAATACTGCCGAGTCATAGATAGTATCACGCGCATCTGCTATAACCATTTTAATGTGGTATGATTGTCCAGGAACTACAGTAGCCTCAGCTGTGAGAGGTACAGTACGCCCGTTATAATTTGTTGCATTAGGTAAAAGCGATCCAAAATACTGAGCGTTTATAGGGCCACAAGAAAAACTTGCAGGCAGAATATTTGGTACGGATACAGGACCAGCTCCAGCAGGAAGTATTGCTAAATTAGTATAAGTTGATCCCGGAGTATTAGGCTTTAGCAGTAAAGCAAAGGCATCATCAAATTGTAACGGTGGGCATGGATAGTTGCCTTCATACTCATGAGATGCAAAAATGTAATTAAATTTCATCTGGCTGCTTGTCGGTACAAAGTCGAACTCCAGAACTGAAGCATTATTAAGGTTTGCAACACCAATTGCAGCACTCAAATCAGCATCACCAGTTCCTCCATTGTTATCACCCATATTGCTTTGAGCAGTGTTACCTGCTTTTTTCGCAAAACCTGTTGATAATACGATACCTTCTAAAAATGGAAAGTTGGCAGTTGCCTTATTAAAGTAACCCCAAGCTCTGTTTTCCAGCGTGGCTGCTGTACTCGGTGTAACAGTTACATTGGAAATATTAGGAACAACACACCCTCCACCGTTACCCACAAGAATATCTGTAACCAACTGTGTTGGAGTATAATTGCTCGCAGGATATGGAGCTACGTTGACATCAATAAAAGCTCCCGCTTTCGCATTCAGAGGAAAAACAGTTGGTTTCTGAGTTCTTACTTGAGCAAAACTAAAAGTGCTTAGAAAAGCAAAAAGAACAAAACTAATTTTAAAGTAATTTTTTAATCTATAATTTAACATTTTCAGATTGTTTGCCCAAAAATAATAAAAATAATTCTAAATGCTTAAGATTTAGTCTATAGATTTGCGAATTAACATCAAATTCACAATATGGTTTAGAAATATATAAATTTGAGATTTGCAACAGAAAATTAATCTTTCTTCAGCTCATCAATCATATTTTGCAGCTCTTGAATTTTATCTTTTAGTAATTTAATTTCGTTTTTATTTGAATTTACATTGCTTTTTAAAATCGCTTTTTTCGCTTTTTCTATATGATCCTCATCATCCTCATCTTCATTGATTTCCTCAATATCTTCCTGGATATCTTCGATATCTTCCGTGATTTCTTCAATATCTTCACTAATCTCCTCTAGGTCTTCCTGAATGTCTTCAATGTCTTCGCTGATTTCTTCAATATCTTCCTGGATATCTTCAATTTTTTCATGGCTTTTGTTTACCGACATTTGGATCAGAATTGAAAGATAAATGGCTTCCAAAGAAAGAACTGTTGTCAATACCAACAGCATTTTGTCAAAATCAACTACACCAAATGAGGGTAGTAAAAATGCAGTCAAAAAAAGTAAAGTATGAATAATAAGAGATGGTATAGAGCCAATCCAAGAGGTGATTCCATCTGCCAGTTTCTCAAGAAGTTCTATTCTTTCGTGTGATGTTTTCATTATTTTTTGTTTAAAATAATTCCTTAGTTACGCCTAACCCAAATAGTGCAAAATCATATTTTGCGGGATCTTTAGGATCAAATTTCCTGATAATTTCGTCTAACTCTAAAACGGTTTTCCAATCATTCTGAGTTCTGGAAATCAAGCCCAATTTTCTTGAAATATTTCCTGTGTGAACGTCTAAAGGTATTGATAAATTTTTAGGATCGATGTTATTCCAAATTCCAAAATCTACGCCACGCTGATCATTTCGTACCATCCAACGCAAAAACATGATGATTCTTTTTGAGGATGAATTTTTGTAAGGGGAACTGACGTGTTTGTGACTTCTGTGTTTTTCAGTCTGTAAAAAACCTAACCTGAATCTTTCGATTGCGTGATAAAAATTGGTTTCAAAATTTTTAACGAGAAATAAGTTTTCTAAACTATCATTTTCACAATAAATTCGGTTAAACTGTCTGATAAAATAAGTAAAATCTTCTCCGTTAAAAGTTCTGTGAATACTTTTTCCTTCAATAAATTTCAAATCATTTTCAGAATAATTCATCACAAAATCATAGGGAGAATTTCCCATGATGTCAAGTATTTTATCAGCTGACTTTATAATTGCTTTCCTATTTCCCCAAGAAATAGTCGCCGCCAGAAAACCAGCAATTTCAATATCTTGTTTTAAAGAAAAACGATGCGGAATCTGTATAGGATCGTCTTGAATAAATTCAGAATTATTATACACATCAGCCTTTTCGCTTAGAAAATCTTTTAATTCTTCAAAATTCAACATATTCATTTAGATTTTTACAACTTCTAAAGCCTTAGGTAAAAAAGTATTTGGAAAAACCGTTCTTGCCTCATCAGTAAATACCGTCAAATCACCATATCTGTTAGAAAAATGACCTAAAATCAATTTACCAACTTCCGCTTGCCTCGCAATTCTGGCTGCTTCTAAAGCTGTTGTGTGGCCGGTATAATCTGCCATTTCTTTCAAATCGTGTAGAAAAGTAGACTCGTGATACAATACCGTTACGTTTTTAATAATCGGAATGACAGATTCTAAATATCTGGTATCACTGCAAAAAGCGTAAGAAACGGGCGGTGCAGGTTCTGTGGTCAAAATTTCATTTTTAAGAATATATCCGTCACTCAATTCAAAATCTTTACCTGCTTTCAAATTGTGATAATCGCAGGTTTCAATTTCATTATATTTTGAAATTTCCTGCATATTAAGATGCCTGTCTTTTTGTTTTTCCTTAAAAAGATAACCGTTACAGTAAATTCTGTGATCTAATGGGATCGTATAGACCTCTACTCTATTGTCTTCGTAAATTTTCTCGGAATAATCTTTATCAAGTTCATGATAAACGATTTCAAAACCACGATGGGTTTCCGTAATGGTAAAAATGGTTTCCAGCATTTTTTTTATGCCTTTCGGGCCATAAACATGCAACGGCACATCTCTTCCCAATAAACGAAAAGACGCAATCAAACCCGGCAAACCAAAACAGTGATCACCATGAAGATGCGAGATAAATATATGATTGATTTTGAAAATCTTGCTTTTGCTTTTCTCAGCTGCACCTGCGTTCCTTCACCACAATCGATCAGAAAACATCGCTCTTCCATCTCAAGAAGCTGCGAAGTGGGCGATGTATTAACGGTAGGAATTGCTGAATTAAAGCCTAAAATGGTTAAATAAGTACTCAAATCAATAGTTTATTGGGGTAAATGTACGATAAAAGTTTGAAGTTGAGATTGAGATTAAGGCTGAGGTTTAGGTATAAGTTTTGTGGAACTTCCAATCCATAATTCATTTAAAAAATTATAGGAATATTTGTTAGTCTAAAACTTAGCCTCACCCTAAAACTATCCTTTCACTTTTAAAAAATCTAAAAACAAATCTAATGCCTGTTTTCTGTGGCTGATTTGGTTTTTATCTTCAGGATTCATCTCTGCAAAAGTTTTTTCATAACCTTGAGGAACGAAAATTGGATCGTACCCAAAACCTTTGTGACCTTTATTTTCTGTAAGTAAATTTCCGTGAGCTCTACCATCAAAATATTGAGCGCCGTTTTCGTCATAATAGCACAAAACGGTAATGAAATAGGCTTTTCTGTTTTCCACACCTTCCATTTCGTTTAAAACTTTTTCAATGTTTTTTGCAAAATCATGATTTCCTGCATAACGGGCAGAGAAAATCCCAGGTCTTCCGTCTAAAGATTCAACTACCAAACCGCTGTCGTCACCCAAACTCGGAATTCCTGTTTTTTCGAAACAGTATTTTGCTTTAATTAAAGCATTGGCGTTGAAAGAATCGCCATCTTCAACGATTTCGTCATGCAAATCATAATCTGCAAGACTTTTAACCGTAAACTGATTTCCTAAAATCTGTTGAATTTCTTCTTTCTTGTGTACGTTGTGTGTGGCAACTAATAATTCCATGTAACTTTTATTTTTTTAAGCGCATAATGCGCTGTAATCTTTCTTGAAAACTAATAGCACTCATTGAATTTTGTGAAATTTATGAAGAATGTTAGTGCTATTGATGTTTGAATGAATTTAAATTTCTGAATAATGTACTTTATACTTCTTCATAAATAAATAGTAAAATGAAGAAAGCAAAACAATCCCAACTCCTAAAATAACCCATTCTGAAACTTTAAAAGCATCTGCAAAGCTTTCAGATTTGGTGTAAAATATTAAGAAAGATGAGCATAAATTATTGAAACCATGCAAAAGCATCGGTAACAACAAAGATTTAGTTTTATAATAAACCAACCCCAAAACGCAGCCAAGCATTACAGCTCCTACAAACTGCCAAGGATTTCCATGAACCAAACCGAATACAATCGATGCAAAAACAATCGCTTTCCAAGGCTGTACCCCATTATTGATTAGTCCTTTCTGAATAATTCCTCTAAAAATAATTTCCTCAAAAATTGGCGCCATAATTACAGCCGTGATAACCATAACAATAGGATCATCAGTCATGAACTGCATTAAATCCTGAAAAAATTCATAAAACCAACCGAAAAACGGTCCTGTAGTCGGAATTTGAGAAGTAAAAAATTCACCGATAAACATCATTCCTAACATCATGGGGAAAATAAGGAGATAGGTATAAAAATTGGTAGGCGAAAAATTGAAATTCAATTTCATTTTTGTTGAAGGCCGCACGACGAAGAAATCAAAAAAAGCAATCACCAAACTAAAAACTATAGCATTGGCCAACATCATAAACCATGGCTTTTGCATAATGTCAAACTTAAAAATAATTTTGTAGACAGTACTCGAAAATCCAACAATAATGCTTCCTGCGATATATCCGGCGAGAAGTACCAAGCCACCAATCCAATTAAAAATAAATTTCGGATATCTGCTTTTTTCCATGCTTTTTTAGGTTTACAGAAACAAAGATAATTGATTTTGTGAGAAAGTAAAACTCTGAATTATGTGCAACACTGAATTTCAAAAGAAAACGGTCCTCTATATCCATCAAACTCATTTTAACTGATAAATTTTAGGTTTTAATTAAAACGATAAGTCTCTTAAAATGATTTTTCCGCAGTATCTTTGCAGCTTAATTTTTTTATGAATATGGATCATGCTGTTGTTCAAGAAAAAAATGTTAATTTATCTTTATTAACATACGTTGGTTTTACATTTTTAGGATATTTCATCATCGGGTTATCACTTTCTGTTCTACCGATTTTCATCAGTAAAAATTTAGGGTTTAGCCTGGTCGTTGCAGGGCTTGTTATCAGTTTACAATACGTTGCGACATTCTTCCTAAGGGCATATTCTGGAAAAATAATTGATGGAAAAGGTCCGAAATCGGCTGTCTTGTTCAGTATGTTAGGCTTTTCTTTAACAGGAATCTTTCTTATTCTGGCTTATTATTTTAAGTTCTCACCTATACTTAGTTTAGGTTTTCTCATCATCACACGTCTTCTTACAGGCTGCGGAGAAGGAATGATTGGCGCAAGTCCCATCAATTGGGCAATTATGGCGCTTGGTGAAAAACATACAGCAAAAATCATTTCTTATAACGGTGTTGCATGTTACGGAGCTTTGGCAATTGGAGCTTCTCTTGGAGTTATGATTGAGCATAAATTCGGACTTTACGGCATCGGTATCATTTCTATTTTAATTGGAATTATAGGTTTTTTGTTCGCTAAAACTAAAATCAATTACACAAATACGAATACTCAGGATTCACAATCTTTCTGGAAAGTTTTAGGGAAAGTTTCACCATTCGGAATTTGTCTGGCTTTGGGCGGAATTGGTTTTGCAAGCATTTCTACTTTTATCACACTTTATTATAACTATTTTCATTGGAATAATGGTGCGCTCTGTCTCACTGTTTTTGGTGGATTGTTTGTTGCAGGCCGATTGATTTTCAGCAACGTCATCAATAATTATGGTGGTATTAAAGTTGCTATCGCCTGTCTTTTAGTAGAAACAATAGGGTTGGTCATTATTTCCTTTGCAGCAACTTCACAGATGGCACTTTTAGGAGCCGGAGTTACCGGATTAGGATTTTCATTAATTTTTCCCGCTCTTGGAGTGGTTGCGATTAAAAGTGTTTCGCCGTCAAGTCAAGGCTCTGCTTTGGCAGGATACGGACTTTTCATTGACCTTTCGCTTGGCGTTGCAGGCCCTTTGATTGGCGCTTTTGCTGATTTGTGTGGAATGAAATACATTTTTCCTTTCAGTGCTGGAATGGTTTTGGTAGGTCTGTGCGTTGCTTATTATCTTAAAACTAAAACCAGTTTCAACAAGTCGTAAATCCGATTTTCAAAATCCGATAAAAATCACGATTTTTGCAACTTCAAAATACACTATGTCAGACTTAATCAAAGAAATAGAGAAAAGAAAAACATTCGGAATTATTTCTCACCCCGATGCCGGAAAAACCACACTTACAGAAAAATTACTTCTTTTTGGAGGTGCAATTCAGGAAGCTGGAGCCGTAAAATCGAATAAAATTAAAAAAGGAGCAACCTCCGACTTTATGGAAATCGAAAGACAGAGAGGAATCTCGGTGGCGACTTCCGTATTGGCATTTGAATATAAAGGTTACAAAATCAATATTTTAGATACACCTGGTCACAAAGATTTTGCTGAAGACACCTACAGAACTTTAACGGCAGTAGACTCTGTAATCGTCGTGATTGACGTTGCAAAAGGAGTTGAGGAACAGACCGAAAAATTAGTGAAGGTTTGTAGAATGAGAAACATTCCGATGCTGGTTTTCATTAATAAACTAGACCGTGAAGGTAAAGATGCCTTTGATCTCTTGGATGAAGTTGAACAGAAATTAGGTTTAAGAGTTGTTCCGCTTTCTCTCCCGATTGGGATGGGAGCAGATTTCCAAGGAATTTATAACATCTGGGAAAACAATATTCAGTTATTTTTAGAAGAAAAGAAACAGAAAGTTGGTGAAGCCATCAAATTTGATGACATCAACGATTCTTCTATTGATGAGGTTATCGGTACTAAAGCCGCTAAGAATTTAAGAGAAGAATTGGAATTAATTCAATCCGTTTATCCTGAATTCAGCCGTGAAGATTATATGAATGGTGATTTGCAGCCTGTATTTTTTGGTTCAGCTTTAAATAATTTTGGAGTCCGTGAATTGTTGGATGCATTTATCGAAATTGCTCCGATGCCACAACCGAAAGAAAGCGAAACCCGCATGGTAAAACCTGAAGAATCTGCATTTACAGGATTTGTTTTCAAAATTCACGCAAACATGGATCCTAAACACAGAGACCGTTTGGCTTTCGTGAAAATTGTTTCAGGAACATTTAAAAGAAATGAAAATTATCTTTTGGTAAGAGAAGGTAAAAAAATGAAATTCTCATCGCCGAATGCATTCTTTGCCGATAAAAAAGAAGTGGTAGACGAAAGTTTCCCGGGAGATATTGTCGGACTTCATGATACAGGAAGTTTTAGAATTGGAGATACTTTGACGGGTGGCGAAAAAATCAGTTTCAAAGGAATTCCAAGTTTCTCTCCGGAACATTTCAGATACATCAATAATAATGATCCTTTAAAGGCCAAACAATTGGCGAAAGGTATTGATCAGTTAATGGATGAAGGTGTTGCTCAATTGTTTACACTTGAAATGAATAACAGGAAAATCATCGGTACGGTGGGTGCACTTCAGTATGAAGTTATCCAATACCGTCTTGAACACGAGTACGGAGCAAAATGTACTTACGAACCACTTTCTATGCACAAAGCTTGTTGGGTGGAAGCTGATGAAAAATCTGAAGAGTATAAAGAATTTGCAAGATTAAAACAGCGATTTTTAGCAAGAGACAAATACAATCAATTGGTATTTTTAGCTGATTCGTCATTTACCATTCACATGACTCAGGAGAAATTCCCAAATGTGAAACTACATTTCATTAGTGAGTTCAGACAGAATTAAATTTTAAAATTTCATTTTTAAACATAAAAAAACCGTTCAATTGAACGGTTTTTTTATGAATATGAATTACAATTACTTCTTGTGAAGCATCAATAATTTCTTAACAATCTTTTCGTCATCTACTGTTACATGAATCATGTAAGCTTCAGTAGGAAGATCTCTTAAATCTAGTTTCTCGTCTGCTCTGTTATCAACAGTTCTTGAGAAGATGTGTCTGGTTTTCTTAGGCACCACTAATTTACCATCCATTGCATATACTTCGTATGTTACTTTGTATGGGGCAGGTTTTCTATCTCCATCAAATTTTGGAGGGAAGTCTGTTTTAATATACACATAGCCATCATTTGAAGGAACAGGATAAATCATCATTCCTTGGAAGACCGGTGATTGAGTTGCAGGATTTCCTCCTCCTGGATTTCCACCTCCTGGATTACCGCCACCACCTGGAGGAATAACCACTGCAGAAGAATTGATTGTGAAGTTTTGTGAATTTACATTAAGAAATATATTATTCACACCCTTTACCATAATTCTTGCATTATTAGTAGTAGTTCCAAGACCACCTGGAACAGTATAACTGTATGTACCTGTATTAGGAGTACTTGCAACCAATACTGTAGGGAATGTAAGACCCCCATCTTTTGATAAAAGAATGGTAACATTTGGTGTACTTACGGGAGCAGCTGTTGTTCCTGCTACGTTCCAAGTGATCGTCTGTGCCTGACCTTCATTCCAGACTACACCTGCAGTGTTTTGAGACGTAACTACAAATGGTCCTGCAGTAGCATTTACCGTTACTATCATATCGTCAGAATTATTTCCTGAACCTCCCGCTCTGTTATCACGAGTTGTAAACCTGAAATTATACGTTCTAGCAACATTTGAGAGAGCTTCAACAACAATACCTGAAGCAGTACCAACAGGACTTGAGGTGGTTGTTGCACCAGCAACTATTCGAGCTAATGGTGGAAAATATCTGTAAGGAACTGTTTGTGGAGTGTAAGATCTAAAAGTAGGTCCTGTTGCTTTTGTTGCACTTGCTGCAGAGTTAGCTCCGGTTTGAGTGTTAGATGCATTATCCATTTGCTCCCAAATATACGTTAGCGGATCACTATTTCCATCAGTACCAGAACCTGTAAGTACAAAAGGAGTACCTTTTGGAATTGTATAATCTAACCCTGCATCAGCAGTTGGAATAAGATTTCCCGTATTTGTACTTACTGGACAGGTTTTTAACTTAATATTATTCGTAATTTGCTGAATACTAACAGCATGAAAAAATGGATCTGAATGCATTACTACATTTTGACCTGTAATTCCTGCATAACCCATAATTGTAGATCCGGAACCAGGTTCCATATTCACTCCTGTTCCTTCGTTATTCATTGAGAATGTATGGTTTCCACCAAACTGATGTCCCATTTCGTGTGCTACATAATCAATATCGAAATTATCACCAACAGGTGCTGTGCTTTGAGTAAAGCCAGACCCTTTTGCGGTTGTAGTATTGGTAGCGGGATTTACACACACGCAACCAATACAGCCAGCATTTCCGTTATTCCCAGCTGCATTGAACACATGACCAATATCATAATTATCATTTCCAATAACAGCTGTTAAAGTTTGTTGCAACTGTAAATTCAAATTTCCTGTGTAAGGATCTGTAGCTGCATTTGTATAAATAAGCGTATTATTGTTTGCGATAAGAACCATTCTTGCAGCAAAATCTTTTTCAAAAACTCCATTCACACGAGTCATTGTGTTATTCATTGCCGCCAATGCACCAGCTACTGTTCCTCCAAAATAGGTAGTATATTCTCCTGTACATGATAAAGCAAGTCTGAAAGTTCTTAATTTACCATCATCTGCATTTGGTCTTGCCGTAAGGTTAGAGTTATCTATACCCTTTTGTGCAACATCAATTACTGTACATTCAAATTTATCTAAATCAGCTTTCTTATCAGATTTTTTATAAACAACATAAGTCGAAAGATCCTTTGTATAAGGCTCTATAAAAACTGCAGATTTGTTAGCGTACAACTCCATGGATGACAACCCTAGTGGTGAAATGCTAAAATAAACTGTAAACTGTGTATCTCCTAAACTCTCCCCGACATAAGATTTGATGTCTGGATATTGTGCTGCCAATTCCGGAGCAAAATTAGAATTTTCTCTTACTTTAAAATTTTCAAGAACTCCGTCTGCATTTGGAAAAGAGATAATCACATCCGATTTTCCACTTTTAGAAAAGCTTTCAGGAGCCTTAGCTAATGCATTCTTTAAACCAGAAAAGTCAAGACTATATACTTTCGGGTGGATGATACTAGTTTTATTTTCAAATATTTCAGAATTGGTTTTAGGTGAAACCTCCTTCCAAAGTCGGTTTGTTTGTGCTAAAAACATATTGGATATAAAAAGCACTCCCATCACTAGTAGATGTTTTTTCATGTAAATTTTATTTAGATTACGAAATTTCAAAATTAATAAAAATTAATGAAAATTAACAACATTATAAATGATTTTTTTCACAAAACTTTTGGAAATACCTTAAAACTCTTCGCAATTATTAAAGATTCTATTTTTTATTTTTTTTTAAAAATAAAAGAATTAAAAAAATGGACAAAAGCTAATCAACACTTAAAAATGATTAAAAAAATAGAAATAATTGTTGAAATTCTCTCAAAATCATTTTTAAAAACACATCAAATTATTCACAAGCCACTGATTACACAATGATTAAAATATTATTTTAATCATACATTTCATATAAATATTTCACGGAGAATAATCGTCTATTTTACTTCAACAAAAAGTGATTACCTGTGGAGAAACTTGAGACTAACCAATGTAAATAAAAAAAGAATATAATTAATATCAAAAAAAAGATTTTATAATTATATTAAACCATCTGATTGAGTGTTTAAACAGTTA
Organism: Chryseobacterium sp. 3008163; assembly: GCF_003669035.1. Taxonomy (NCBI): domain Bacteria; kingdom Pseudomonadati; phylum Bacteroidota; class Flavobacteriia; order Flavobacteriales; family Weeksellaceae; genus Chryseobacterium; species Chryseobacterium sp. 3008163. Next base: position 773,032 of record NZ_CP033070.1, read on the forward strand.
GAAAGAAACACAAAAAACCGTTCTTATGAACGGTTTTTTTTATGAATATGAATTACATTTTACTTCTTGTGAAGCATCAGTAATTTCTTAACAATCTTTTCGTCATCCACAGTCACATGAATCATGTAAGCTTCAGTAGGAAGATCTCTTAAATCTAGTTTCTCGTCTGCTCTGTTATCAACAGTTCTTGAGAAGATGTGTCTGGTTTTCTTAGGCACCACTAATTTACCATCCATTGCATATACTTCGTATGTTACTTTGTATGGGGCAGGCTTTTTATCTCCATCAAATTTTGGAGGAAAATCTGTTTTAATATACACATAGCCATCATTTGAAGGAACAGGATAAATCATCATTCCTTGGAAGACCGGCGATTGAGTTGCAGGATTTCCACCACCTGGATTACCTCCTCCTGGATTACCTCCTCCTGGAGGAATAACTACAGCAGAAGAATTGATTGTAAAGCCTTGTGAATTTACATTTAAGAATACATTATCTATAGCTTTCACCATGATTCTAGCATTAGTTACATTTCCTAAACCACCTTGTACAGTGTAAGAATACGAACCGTTATTTGGTGTACTTGCAACTAAAACAGTAGGGAATGTAAGACCTCCGTCTTTCGATAATAAAATCGTAACGTTCGGTGTGCTTACTGGTGCTGCTGTAGTATTGGCAACATCCCAAGTAATAATTTGTGCCTGACCTTCATTCCAAACTACACCGGCAGTATTTTGTGAAGTTACCACAAATGGACCAGCTGTACTTACTACAGTCAATTTCACATCGTCACGACCAGTTTGACCTCCTAATGCATTGTTATCTCTTACCAATACAGAGAAGTTAAGTGTTCTTGCAACAGATGGAAGAACTTCCCAAGTACTTGGTGTAGCCGGAGCAACAATAACAGGTAATTTTGGGAAATATCTGTAAGTTAACGCTGTAGGTCTAATAGATCTGAATAAAGGTCCCGCAACAAGGGTTGACGTTGGAGGTGCAGTAGCTGTAACTGCTCCCGGATCTATCTGTTCCCATGTATAAGTAAGTGAATCATTATTAGCATCTGTTGCTGATGCAGTTAAGACAAATGGTGTACTTTTAGGAATACTTTTATCTAAACCAGCATTTGCAATTGGCTCTGCATTGTTTATCGGAGTTTTTTCTCCACAAGATGAAGGCGATCCTGTACCTGTAAGTGTTGTATACATTTCGTTGATGCTAACTGCGTGGTAATAAGCATCACTATTATTTTGAACATTTGGAGCACAAATTCCAGCATATCCCATAATAGTACTCGCGCTTCCTGGTTCAATTGATGTTGGAGCATTTCTGTTACAACCATTATTTTGCGTGTGTTTCGCACCAAACTGATGCCCCATTTCATGAGCAACAAAATCAATAACAAAAGGATCTCCTACAGGTATTACACATCCAGTAACTCCACCTGCTTTACTACTTCCGCATACGGAAGGGGTAGCTGCTAAACCATTATTATCATTAGCATTATCAACTTTAAAAAATAAATGCCCAAGATCATAATTAGTTGCACCAATAACAGAATTTGTAATTGTAATATTTTGCGACAACATTTGAGCAGCATCTGTATTATCAAATGTATCCGTGCTGATAAAAAACAAAGCATCTGTATTAGCTATCAATTGTAACCTGATAGACATATCTCTTTCAAAAATTTCGTTAAGACGAGCAACAGCTAAATTTACTGCAGCAAGAACAGCTGCTTTTTTCTGAGCATCAGTTCCCGTACCTACACCTGCTTGTCCTGCAATGTATGCAGTATATTCTGTTGTTGTTGTAATTGCGAGTCTATATTTTCTTTTAAGTCCGTCAACAACAGTTTTTTGAGCGATAGAAGTTGCTGCTGTTTTCAGATCACTATTGCCATTAAAAAGACATTCAAACTGATTTAAAGAAGATGCCTTTTTTCTGTCATACATTTTATATACCTGATTGTCTTTTGTATAAGAATCGATGTAATAAATACCATTGTCATTTCTAACCATCCCATTAAATCCAAAATAAGGATCGATGGTAAATTTTAACATTGAAGATTTATCATCTTTTTTAAATCCGGAATAGGATCTAAGTTCAGAATATCTGCTTTGAAGATCCGGATGCATCGTTGATGATTCGTAAACTTCATACGTATCAAAACCTCCCTGAAGATTAGGCAAACTAATAAATACACCTCTTACTTTAGACGATTTGTCTATGTCGGGAGCATTTTTTAACTGATTTTGAATATCAGCTACATTTAATGTGAAAAGAGTGTAATCAGAAAGTCTTACATTGTTCTCCCGAACCTCTGTTTCAACTTTTGAAGTCAACTTTTTCCAATTATTTTGCTGTGCAAACCCCGCTGCATAAAAAACCAGCAAACTGCTCAGAATGAGTATTTTTTTCTTCATATTTAAAATAATTATTATTACTATTTATTTAAATTTATTAGTTTGACACCTGACGGAGCAACTCCGTTTACTCTCAGTATCAATATAGGATCTTTTTGTTTGTTTAATAAATACTCTTCATTGCTTATTTCTTTATAATAAACATTCAATACAGAACCTTTCATTTCCATTTTTGTCACTTCAAAATCTCCAAAGGGTTGTTTTTTCATTATTGGCTTTAGCAACAGAAAAAATTCATTATCCTCAAGAGTTGGAATAGGCGCAGATCTAGAAAATCTTTTATCTGCTAATTTACCATATAATTTAACGGTTTCGCTAAAGTCTTTTATTATCAGAAAATCATTTAATTGAACCTCACGATTTAATCTTCTCACCTCTGAAAACTCAACATTACCTTGGGGCTCATTCATTATTGATCCAGTTTTTAATTCATTATTTGCCATAGAAACACTTCTACAACTGAATTCTGCAGAACCAATTAAAAACGACAAAACTAATAAGAAAGTATGTTTCATTATTAAAGTCTCAAAAAGCAAAGGTAAATATTATTATATTTCCAATGAATATTTTTTTTTAACATTTTTAACATTTAACATTTTTTTTGTAAAACAACTCTATTTATTTTACAAATAACTGATTACCAACAATATAAAACTTTACCAAAATCATACATTTCTTTTACAAATTTCGCTGAAGATAACCTTCTAATTTTACTTCAACAAAAAAATTAATGTTATGAAAAAGTACATCTTATTATTAGCAGCAGCAACCAGTTTCACAATGTGTAAAAAAGGTGAAGCAACAAATTCTCAATTAGAAAAATCACTAAATTCTGTTGATAGCATGACGACAGATATCAGTGATAAAGCAAAGAGCGTAAGCAATGAAGCAGAAGCTGTTTTCGATTCTGCCAGCATTAAAATTAAAGATTTCGAAAAAATAAAAAGTAATGCAACTGAAATTATAGAATCAACATCTAAAAGTGTTGACTCTATCTCAGATAAAATTGCTAATATGAAACTGGAGTCTAAAATTGAGAAGAAAGATTCTCTAAACAAAAATTCTGAAAAAATTGTAGTCAATGTTCCGGCACCGAAAATTATTAAAGAAACCAAAATCATTTACAAGGACAAACCGAAAAATGAAAACTACGAACAAATTGTTTCAAAAAACAAAATGACAAAAACCGGACTTCTAGAATTAAAAGTAAATGATGCAGAAACCGCAAAAGAGATAGTAAAAGAACAAGTGAAAAAATATGATGGTTTCATTAAAAGTGAAAATATTTCTTTAAATAACAACGAGAAAAAAATCGCTTATCTTAAAGTAAGAGTTCCGATTCAAAAGTTTGATTATCTAATGGAAGATCTGAGCTACAACATTGGAGAAATTGAAAATAAAGGAATTTATATCAGCGGTCAGGATTTCGTGAACAATACTTTATGTGACGTAGAAATAACTCTATATGGAGACAATGAAAGTCTTGCTGTAAAAGAAAAACCTGAAGGCTTCGGAGCACAATCTCTGGCAGCAGTTTCGTCCGGTTGGAACGTGATCACTTCAATATTCTTATTTATTCTTCCGCTTTGGCCTTTGTTTCTAATCGCCGGGATTGGTTATTATTTTTACAAAAAGAAAAACAACAATCTCCCTGGGAATGATTCTAATTAATTAGAAAAGTTTTAATTAAATTTTAAGGCAAGATTTTATATTAGAATTAATATTCATACTAAATTTGTTTTATCAAAATTTCAAAAGAGAAAAAAAATTGAACCGAGATTTTACCTTATTCAAAAATTTGAATCAAAACAATAAAGAAATTAATAGTTTTCATATATTAATATTTGTGATTTGGTGTAAAGTAAAAGGCTCTCAATGCGAGAGCCTTTTATGATTATTTCATGTTCACTATTTTATCAACAACATACTTCGTATTCCCTCTCCAAGGTAAAGTTCCGTTGTATTCTTTGTAATGAAGATCAAAAGTTTTACCACTGTTGAGTTCCAGCTGTTTGAAAATTTCAGGATCCGTTACAGAAAATTCAAACTCGTAACTTGTTACAGTTCCGGTTTTTCCTCTTCCAAAACCTTCCTGAATTAATTTGCCCTCGTATGTTTTAAAAACATAGCCTTTATTGATGGCGTAATTGAGGTAACCAGATTTCACGCCTTCTCCGAAAACGAAGAAAAATTTATACCAGATAAAAACTCCCACAAGAAGTAAAATTACTCCCAAAGTGATTAACCAAGATTTTTTCATACAAGATATTTAGTGTCTTTAAATTTAAAGAAATTATTTTGCAATACTTCTAGAAATCACAATTCTTTGGATTTCAGAAGTTCCCTCATAAATTTGAGTAATTTTTGCATCTCTCATTAATCTTTCTACGTGATATTCTTTCACATATCCGTATCCACCATGAATCTGAACTGCTTCAATGGTAGTATCCATCGCAACTTGAGAAGAATATAATTTAGCCATCGCTCCTATTTCAGAAATGTCTTTTCCGGCATCTTTTTCTACAGCCGCTTTAAAACAAAGCATTCTTGCCGCAGTAATCTGAGTTGCCATATCTGCCAATTTGAAAGCAATCGCCTGGTGATTGATAATTTCAGTTTTGAAAGCTTTTCTGGTTTTAGCATATTTCAGAGCCATCTCGTAAGCTCCTGAAGCAATTCCTAAAGCCTGAGAAGCAATCCCGATTCTACCGCCATTCAAAACAGCCATTGCAAAATTGAATCCGAAACCGTCTTCACCGATTCTGTTTTCTTTAGGTACTTTTACATTGTTGAAAAGCAAAGAATGCGTATCGCTTCCTCTGATTCCCAATTTGTCTTCTTTTGGTCCGATCTCAAAACCTTCCCAACCTCTTTCTACGATAAAAGCGTTGATTCCTTTATGTTTTTTCTCAGGATCTGTCTGAGCGATTACAATATAATAGGTAGCTGTACCACCATTTGTGATCCAGTTTTTCACACCATTTAAAAGATAATAGTCACCTTTGTCTTCTGCTGTGGTTTTTTGAGAAGTCGCATCAGAACCTGCTTCCGGCTCAGATAATGCAAATGCTCCGATTACCTGACCGCTTGCCAATGGTGTAAGATATTTTACTTTTTGTTCTTCAGAAGCATATTTTTCTAAACCAGCACAAACTAATGAGTTATTTACAGACATTACAACTGCTGCAGAAGCATCAATTTTTGCAATTTCCTCCATTGCCAAAACATAAGAAACGCTGTCCATACCGGCACCGCCATACTGAGGATCAACCATCATTCCCAAAAGTCCCATTTCGCCCATTTTCTTTACTTGCTCAGTAGGAAATTTTTGATCACGGTCTCTTTCAATTACTTCTGGTAATAGTTCGTTCTGTGCAAAATCTCTTGCTGCCTGCTGAATCATCAGCTGTTCTTCGGATAAATTAAAGTCCATAAAAATTATAATTAGATGGTCGTAAATTAATACTTTTTAATCAAATCTGAAAAAAAAATTAACAATTGCGATTTGTAAACAGATTTATGTTATTTTTACAAAAATGCTTATATTTAAAATCCTAATATTAAATATTTAACAAATTATGACGATCAAAAGATTATTCGATATACCGCACCAGGCTTTAGAAAAACTCCCAAATGATGTAATGTTCGCTACAAAACATCAAGGTGAGTGGATAAAGACGTCAACTCAGGAGTTTGTAAACCAAGGAAACAAAATTTCGAGAGGACTGTTGAAATTGGGTATAAAACCCGGAGATAAAATAGCTCTGATTACTACCAATTCTCGTACAGAATGGGCAATCATGGATCTTGGGCTTTCACAAATCGGAGTTGTTTCAGTTCCTGTTTATCCGAGCATTTCACCCGAAGATTACGAGTTTATATTTAATAATGCCGAAATAAAATATTGCTTTGTTTCTGATAAAGAACTTTTGGCTAAAGTGATGAAAATCAAGCACAACGTTGCTTCACTACAAGGTGTTTTCACATTTGATAATATTTCCGGAGCAGCCAATTGGAAGGAAATTCTCGATTTGGGTGAAGATGATTCTACACAAATGGAGGTGGAAGATCTTTCAAAAGCTATTAATACTCAAGATTTAGCTACTTTAATTTATACTTCCGGAACTACAGGGAAACCAAAAGGCGTGATGCTAACTCACGAGAATATTGTTTCGAATGTTTTGGGATCGCTTCCAAGAATTCCGAGACGAAAAAGTTTAGACTACAAAGACACGAGAGTTTTAAGTTTTTTACCGATTTGCCATATTTTTGAGAGAATGCTTTTTTATCTTTTTCAATACAATGGTTTTTCAGTCTATTTCGCTGAAAGTATTGAAAAAATGGGTGAAAATGTAAAAGAGGTAAAACCTCACTACATGAGTGTAGTTCCGAGACTTGTAGAAAAAGTTTATGACAAAATCTACAACACCGGTTCATCTGCAGGTGGTTTAAAACAAAAAATATTTTTCTGGGCATTGAATTTAATTCAGAAAAAGAAAGAAGTTACAAAACCTTCCGGTCTGTCTGAAATTATTGCAGACAAACTGGTTTTCAAAAAATGGAGAGAAGGTTTAGGTGGTGAAATTATCACTTTGGTTTCTGGTTCTGCGGCTTTATCAACAAGATTAAATTTAATGTTCCAAAATGCCGGAATTCCTATTCTTGAAGGATATGGCTTAACGGAAACCTCACCTGTAATCTCTGTAAATTCATTTGCAAAAATGAAAGTGGGAACTGTGGGGCATCCTTTGGATAACTTGACCGTTAAAATTCAGCAAGATGGCGAAATTACGGTAAAAGGACCATCTGTTTTTAAAAGCTATTTTAAAAACGAAGAACAAACCAAAGAAACATTTACAGAAGACGGATTTTTCAAAACGGGAGACATTGGACATATCGACAGTGAAGGATTTTTGCAGATTACCGACCGTAAAAAGGAAATGTTCAAAACTTCCGGCGGAAAATATATCGCTCCTCAAACGATTGAAAATTTAGCCAAAGCTTCGAAATTTATCGAACAGGTAATGGTAGTTGGTGACGGCGAAAAAATGCCATGCGCATTTGTACAGCCAGATTTTGAATTTGCTAAAAATTGGGCAATGAGAAATAACCTCAACATCGGCTCTACTCCGCAGGAAATTGCAAGTAGCCCTGAACTGAAAGAAAGAATTGAAAAAGAAATCAACGATATCAACGAGCATTTAGGAAACTGGGAAAAGATTAAAAAAATAGAGCTTACCCCAGAAGTTTGGAGTATTGAAGCCGGACTTTTAACTCCTACCCTCAAACTGAAAAGAAAGGCGGTAAAAGAGAAGTTCAAATATCTGTATGACAAAATGTATGATCATCACGATTAAGGTAAATGAACCGTTTCAGTTTTTGAAGCGGTTTTTTTAGGTTTAAACACAAATTGCACGGATTGTTTTATCCAAAATTAAATTTAAAAAGTATGAAGATTTTTCAACAGGTAAAATAAAGCCACCCCTACAAAGGAGGGGAATTATAATTTTTTCATCGAAAAGTTCAGACCTAAAAAAACGGCTTCAAATTTTTGAAGCCGTTTCTATTTTGTAAAAAGTTTTAATTAAAACTTGATGATAGAATTCATTTTTTCAGTTTCTTCGTTTACCAACTCGTCGTCAACAAGAATTTTTCCCGAATGTTCATCGATGATGATTTTCTTTCTCTGAGCAATTTCCATTTGCTTTTGTGGTGGAATTGTGAAGAAAGATCCTTTCGGCGCTCCTCTTTCAAGACCTACTACTGCAAGACCTGTAGAAGAGTTTGTTCTGATTCTGTGATAAGATGCCAATAATCTCTCGTCGATTTTAGAAGCAAATTCGTCAGATTTTGTGATCAGATAATCTTCTTCTTTTTGAGTTTCAGAAATCAAACCTTCCAATTCTTCTTTTTGAATTTTAGGTGGTTTTTAAGATTTTCGATTTTAGTATTCAACTCATTCAGAGTTTCTTCTTTGTGACCGATTTTAGCTCCAAATTCTTTGATTCTTTTGTCAGAAAGCTGAATTTCAAGTTCTTGATATTCAATTTCTTTTCCTAAAGCTTCAAATTCTTTATTGTTTCTTACGTTATCTTGTTGAGATTTGTATTTTTCGATTAAAGATTTCGCATGATTGATAACTTCATTTTTGTTGCTGATCTGATCATTCTGCTCTTTAATCTCTGCATGAAATTTTTCCGCTCTTTTTTCTAGGCCTTCAATCTCGATTTCAAGATCTTCAACTTCGATTGGCAATTCTCCTCTTGTATTTCGGATCTCGTCCAATCTTGAATCGATGATTTGCAAATCGTATAAAGCTCTTAATTTTTCTTCGACTGAAATTTCGGTGATTTTTGCCATATCTATAGGAAATAATTTACTGGGTTTGTTTTTTCACTAGATTTTAAGATTGCAAATGTACTAAATTTTTGTGATAAAATTTCAAATAATTGCTGACTTACCAATTGCTCAGATTCATAATGTCCAATATCGCAAATCAGCATTTTAGATTCTGCTAAAAAATAATCGTGGTATTTGAGATCTCCCGTAAGATAGGCGTCACATCTTTTTGAGAGTGCAGACTTTATTCCGCTTGCCCCGGAACCACCCAAAACGCCTACTCTTTTGATTTTCTTTTCATTGAAATTAGAATGTTTGATGATATTCAAATTGAATTTATCTTTCACAAAATCCAAAAACTCTTTTTCATCCATTTCAGTTTCAAACTCGCCATACATTCCCAAACCAGAATATTGATTTTCGTTTTCAAGCTGATAAATCTGATGTGCAACTTCTTCGTAAGGATGTGCAGATTTCATTGCAGCAACAATTTGATTTTGTTTAAAAGATTCAAAAATCACTGAAACCATATCTTCTTCCGCATTTTCACGTACATTTTGCTGTCCGGAAAAAGGATCAGAACCTTCAATAGGTCTGAACGTTCCTTTTCCTTCAATCTTAAAACTGCACTCGTCATAAAATCCGATGTTTCCGGCTCCGGCAGCGAAAAGGGCTTCTTTTAATGTTCCAGAATAGTCTTTCGGAACGTAAACATTTAATTGCTTTAAATTATTTTTTTAGGTTGAAGAATTTTTAAGTTTTTTAATCCCAAAAGATTGCAAATTCCGGCATTTACTCCATAAAAATCATTATCGAAAGCGGTGTGAATCGCATAGATGGCAACTTTATTTTCGATTGCTTTTAAAACTGCTCTTTCGACATAATTTTTTCCGGTCAAAGATTTTAAACCTGAAAAAATAATAGGATGAAAGCAAACAATCAAGTTACAGTTCTTGTGAATTGCTTCATCAACCACATTTTCTAAAGCATCGTGACATACAAGAATTCCTGATACATTTCTATCCGCCAAACCACATAGAAGTCCCACGTTGTCAAAGTCTTCAGCCTGAGGCATTGCGATGTATTTTTCTATCTCTGCAATTACTTTTTGTATTGTCATATTATTCTGTAAGTTTGTTTACGAAAATAGGGATTATTTGCTAAATTTAAAAAAACTCTGATCATGGAAAGAGAACATAATCTTGTTCCCGGAGATAAGCTCTGGAAAAGATTTTTGTACCGAATTATTTACCGCTCTGATACTAAGCTCGGGAAATTGTTTGACATTGTTCTGCTTTGTCTTATTTTGGTAAGCACCTTTATCATTATGATGGAAAGCGTCCCTAAATTGGACAAAAAATTTCACATTTATTTTATCATTTCAGAATGGGTGATTTCTGTGTTTTTTTCTGCAGAATATTTTACGAGAATTGCTGTCTTAAAAAACAAAAAGCATTACATATTCAGTTTTTTCGGAATTATTGATTTTCTATCTCTCGTACCTTTTTATTTGAGCTTCCTCTTTCCTGTGACAAAATATTTTCTGATTTTCAGAATGCTGAGAATGCTTAGAGTTTTCAGGGTATTTAATCTTCTGGATTTTATGAATGATGGTTTTGTCATTGTGAGAGCTTTGAAAAACAGTTCGCGAAAGATTTACATTTTCCTTTTATTTTTAATTATATTTTCGGTAATCGTCGGTTCGTTGATGTTTATGGTTGAAGGCGGTAGACAAGGCTTCGAGACAATTCCTCAATCAATCTATTGGGCAGTGGTTACGGTGACAACGGTTGGTTATGGTGATGTTTCTCCTATCACGCCGACGGGGAAATTCTTTGCAGTGATATTGATGTTGGCAGGTTATTCCATTATTGCGGTTCCTACGGGAATTGTAACAGCCGAGATGAGAAACAAAAGACAAAACCTTGAATTAATCTGCGAACGTTGCGGAAACGAAGATATTGACGATGATGCAAGGTATTGCAAACAGTGTGGCAAGAAATTAGCATAGAGTTTAATATCTATTAATCTAATACCCAAAAAATCATGGAACCACAAAAGAAAAACAGACCCAACAGTTTAGTGATTATCTTATTTGCTTTAATTATCTTGATGATTATCATCTACTTTATACTCGTGATGTTTTTCCCGACTGTATTTGATCTTATGAATACAGGAGAAATAAAACCAGTTTCACCAAACGAATAAACTTTTTTTTAAACATAAAAAATGTGACAGTCAATTGATTGCCACCTTTTTTATTGCTATTTAATTTTACTTTTTAATTATTTTTAATGATTGTTTAGAACCATCTTTCATCAGTAAACTTAAAATATACATTCCTGATTTTAATTGATCTAAATGAATAAATGAAGCCGGATTTTCAATTGTTTTTAAATGACGACCCAACAAATCAATTACTGAAACGGATTTGATATTTTTGAAATCTGAAATATGGATACTGTCTGTAAAAGGATTTGGATAAACTTTCACTTTAGTTTTCACCTCATCAACGTCTGTAGCTGATAAAACTCCGCTTACCATACTGATGGTGAATGCATCTTCTGCTTCATCACTAACATCATTATAATTTCCTACATTGACATAGTATGTCGTTCCAGCAACACTAGCTACAGATAAGACCTCTATCTCTCCATCACCGGCATCATCTACCGTATCAAAACAATTTAAAGCAGTACAGCTTCCTGTGAAAACTCCGATTTGAGGATCAAAATAACTTCCTGCAGGCATCGTAACAATGATATCGACGTTACTCCCATTTCCTACAAATGTAAACCAAGTTCCGTCATTCATTCTATCAATTGTTCCATTACTACAAGCATTTAAAAAACCAGAGTTATTCGTTGCTCCTAAAGCATCAGATTGTGTGTAAGAATACGGAAATGATGTAGCAACCAATGCCCCAGAACAAGCATCATTAACAGGCGGCGGCGGAACTGTTCCCACACATATGTCGAAACTATTATTACTTCCTGCACCTGCAGCACTGAAAACTCTCACATAATAAGTAGAACCAACAGTCAACCCTGCTACCAAAGAGGATGCGGGTTCTGAACACAAAACACTCGTTAAATTCCCACAAGCTCCGCTGAAAACCTGAAAATCTATATCATCACTAAAATTTGTTCCAATTGACGTAATATTGTTTAATGAAATTTTGTGCGTGATTGCTGTTGCGACAAATTTAAACCAAACATCATCATCCGGATTGCCAAAACATGAGCCTACTATTACACCAGAATCAGTCGCACCCAATGTATACCCTTGATTAAAAGCAGTACAGCTAGCATTTGGATTAATAGTTAAAGTAGTTGCGTTGGAACATTCATCATTTGTCGGCTGTCCAGGAGTAGTTGTGAACATAGTTGTTGAGCATCCTTGTGATTCTCCTGTGGTATTCACAGCAGTTATTTTTAAATAATATACTGTGTTTGCAGATAAAGTCTGAGGAACCATAAAGCTTGTTACACTTACAGACTGCTGATTGACTACATCGGAAGTACCCATCGTTGTTCCAATTGATACTTTATAACTTGTTGCCCCAGGAACTGCATTCCATTCAACCGTTGGCGACAAAGGTATGTATACTGCATTATTGAGAGGATAAGCAACATCTGGGCATGCAATCGTTGGGCTTGCAGCCAACCCCGTAAAAGTGATTACGGATTTTTGATCGGTTAGAGATCCGGTCGGTGGAAATGAAGGATTTGGATTAATATTATCATCTGAGTAATACAAAACCGAATTTACATTTGAATAATATCCATAAAATGCATCATCAAAACCATTAATATCATAATTGGGAGTATTTTCTTTCGCAGCGACAACCAGATTCCCAGTATTGTTATAAAAGAAAGGTACCGGAAAGGTAATCGTAACTATTCCATTTACATTGGTAACTGTTCCGGAAAAAACTTGATTCAGTTGTGATAAAGGAATCCAATCTACCGAAGAAGTAAAATTTGTTTTTGCGGTTGTTCCCAAATATACTACCCAACTTGAAGAGTTTGCAATAGTTGAATTGGGATTCAAATAAAATTTAATCCCCGTAATATTGCCTGCTGCATTCGCATTGATTTCATTTTTTGTAAATATTTGCTGAACATAAGAATATCCAAAAAATGTACTGACCGGAGCAACTCCCACTGTTGTACTGCCTGCACCCAAAGTAATCTGAGCATTTAGAAATATATTGAAAAAGAGAAGGCTAAAAAATAGAAGTTTTTTCACAAATTAATAAATTTAAAATATTAATTACAAATTTACAACAATTTACCAATTATGATTTTAAATATTTAACAACACAGGATTAAAATTGCAAAATTTAACTTAAAATTCAAATTCTACAGATATTTTTTTAATCAGAAAGCCGAAAACATTGAGAACTAGTTATCAATTTTGATTTATATAACATTCCATAAAAAATAGCGACCTAAAAGATCGCTATTAATATTAACAAATTAAAAGAAAAAATTATTTCTTAATCGCTTTGATTGTTTGTCTAGAACCATCATTCATATTTAAAATAACCATATACATGCCTGAGTTCAATTCTCTTAATTGAAGAGACGTACTTGGTTTTTCAATAGTTTTTACTACTCTACCAGCAATATCAACAATTGAAATTGATTTAACATTTTTCACATCTGAGATGTTTAAAACATCTGCAAATGGGTTTGGATAAGCTGTAATGTTGTTTTTCGCTTGAGAAACCTCTGAAGTTGATAAACTTGCGTTATAAGCAGAAATTTGGAAAGCACCATCAAAAACAGAAGTATTCCCCCATCTCCAAATACTTACCAACAACACCTCACCTGGTGTTTGCCCTGTTAAGTTTACTAAAGAAAAAGCGCCATCGCCATCATCATCATTACATCCAGATGTTACATTTACTAACGCCCCACAAGCTCCTGAGAATACATTAATAATAGAATCAGAATATGTAGAACCAGCAGCTGCTTTAGTTTCTATTGTAAGACTCCCTGAAGCTGGCACTACCACAGAATACCAAACATTATTAATAGCATTAGTTTGACAAGATTGAGGAACACCGTCCGTAGTTGCACCTACATTAGTTGCCGTAACTGCATTTTGAGCAAAAGTAGCCCCCGGAGTCAGTACAATCGCTCCAGAACAATTATCATTAGCTGGTGGTGGTGGTGGTGTTCCAACACAAATATTAAATGTTGCTGCAGTTGTTACTGTTGAAGTATACGTCCATACTCTTACCTTATATTCTTGACCAATTGTTAACCCTGTAAGATCCATAATATCTGGGTCGCTACACGAAACCTCTACTAAACCTCCACAAGCGCCACTATAAGCAGCCATTGCCATATCTGTAAATCCAGATACATTAGTAAGTGAAATTCTGTGTGCAGTATTAGTCGCCGTAAATTTAAACCAAACATCATCATTTGTACCAGACGCACCACAAGTAGGTGCTGTTTCCGTAGACGCCGTTGCAGCTTGCGTTGCTCCTGGCGTTGTAACACCACATGAATAGTCGGGGTTTACAGTTAATACCACAGCTGCCGAACAGTTATCATTTGCAGGTGGAGCCATTGTGGTAAATGAAATCTCAGAACAACCTATAGCATCTCCTACAGCATTGTAAGGAGTAATGGTTGCATAATACACAGTACTTGCGTTTAGGTTTCCAGTTATGTTATATGTTATTACATTACCTGCATCTACATTATTTACTATATCACTTCCTCCGGTGGTTGTCCCTACCTTTACTTTATATCCAGTAGCTGAAGCTACTGAAGTCCAATTTAAGATACCATCTACATTTACACCAACAGCTCCGTTTGTAGGAGAAGTAAAAGATGTACATGTTGGTACAGCAGTTGGTACAGAATCTACTTTAAAAGTATCAGCATAAATTTCAAATTGATCTGTATCAGTAGCATGAATAGCCACATATACCGTTTGCCCAACATAAGCAGACAGACTAAATGTTTTTTGAGTCCAAGCACTAGGTGCTTTTTGAGTAGCCTGAAGAACAGTTGTAAATGCAGGCTTTGTCTGATTAGTAGTTGACAGCAAAACTTCATAATCCTCAAGAAAAGATGAGGCTCTTGACTTTACATAAAACGAAATTCTATCACTTACTCCAGCAGTTACAACAATAGCTTTCGTAATTAAATAATCGTCATGCGCTGTGGCGTTGTATTCAAGTGTGGCAACATTGGCACCCGATTGTGCAGAACCAGAATCAGGAATATCAAAAAGCCATCCATTAGCTCCTCCATCGTTGATAACCGCCCACCCCGCAGGCATTGTTGTGCCAGAATCAAAATTCTCTGTCCATTGTGAAAATCCCAGAAAAGGAATTAAGAGAAAAAATAATGCTTTTTTCATTTTTTTTATTTTAAATAATTTTACACTAATTTACATTATTTAATTAAAAATAAACAACAAATCATATATAAAATAAATTTTAAACTCAAAAAAAACTTAAAAATGAATAAAATCCTTAAAATAAAAACAAATGATAATGGAAATAAAATATCAAATACAAATCAATTAAATCAAATTAACAATATAAACACAATAATAATTCATTTTTAACAATTACAAACTAAAATCATTTACAGGTATTTATATAAAAAAATAGCGACCAAAATTGGTCGCTATCATAATTTAAAGTTTAAAATTGATTATTTTTTGATCGCTTTGATAGTTTGTCTAGAACCATCATTCATGTATAAAATAACCATATACATACCTGAGTTCAATTCTCTTAATTGAAGAGACGAACTTGGTTTTTCAATAGTTTTCACTACTCTACCAGCAATATCAACAATTGAAATTGATTTTACATTCTTCACATCTGAGACGTTTAAAACATCTGCAAATGGGTTTGGATAGGCTTTGATTTCATTTTTATTCAAATCAACCTCAGATGTAGCCAAACCAGGACATCCTGTTGAATCAACAGTAGCAACAACCTGCTGTCTTGGCGATGAAGCACATACAGTTGTTACATCCCAGCTGTAGAAATAATAGTATGAAGGACTTGCACTAGAAATATAACCCGAAGTAATATTTCCTGCATCTCCTAAAGAATATGGAAAACCTCCTAAAGAACTTTCCCTGATCATATAAGGACCAGAGTTTGCCATTAACCTATATCCGGCACCTGCATTGATATCCCATCCTAAAGCTATTGTATAACTTACAGGTGTTGTAGTTGTTCCACCAGTAGGTAAGTTAGCTGAAGGAATAGTAATAGTCTGAAGTATTGTTCCAGCACTGTTAGTTAAATTCACAACCAGGTTAGTTGTTGCATTTCTCTCTAAGAATATCTTTACTGAATTCAGTTTAAAAGACTTTGCAGCATCAAAAACTAAACCGTAATCAATCGGATCAGTAGCACTTACCGTAGCATACGTTACTCTAGCCTGTCCTGTTAAATTATTAATATAAGATGCATCCGCATAATAAGATGTTGTTGTAGCTATAGCAGGCGTGGTAAAATTTGCACCTGTTCCTAAAGAAGTTCCGCCACTCGTTGCATTGTACCAGTTAATTGTTGCTCCTGCATCCGCTGACGCAGAAAGAGTAGCCGCCGTATTAGGACAAACGGTAGCACCCGTTGTTGATATCATAGCAGGTGGTTGACAAAGTGTCACAAATGAAACAACAGAAGTCCACGCACTTCTATCGGGACCACTACATACTGATCTTACCCAAACATAATATAATGTAGAAGGAATTAACCCACCTATTGAAGCAGTTGTAGTAGATGAAACAACTGAATTTGTCGCATTTAAAGGCGTACTAAATGTAGGTACTGTATTAGATGTACTATAGTACACTTCATAACCATTTGAAGGCGCACTAGTAGGTGCAGTCCAAGTAGCCGTAGCTCCAGATGATGTTACGCTCGAAGCAGTAATTGCCGGAACAGTTGGTACAAAACAAGTAACTACAGTTGTAAAGTTTCTTTCTGTACATCCTAAAGAAGTACTTGTTGCATTATAACCACTGATAGTATAAAAATATTTTATACCATTATTGAGAGGATTTGGAAGTGTATACGTAGTAACATTACCTACATCAAAAGCATTCAAAACATCAGATCCTCCAGTAGTTGTACCGATTGTAAGTTTGTAACCAGTTGCATTTGCGTTTGCAGCCCACGTGAAAGTTGGTGTTACCGACACCCCTGTAGCAGCCGAAGCCGGAGCACTTACCGTAGGACATGCTGTAATTGTAGTAAAGTTTCTTTCTGTACATGATGCAGTAGTAGTTGTCGCATCGTAGCTATTTACAGTATAGAAATATTTTGTTCCAAGCGCCAATGGTGATGAAAGAGTATGTGTAGTAACATTCCCCACATCATAGGCATTAAGAATATTATTACCACCAGTAGTAGTACCTATTGTAAGCTTATACCCTGTAACTCCTGTTACCGCCGCCCAAGTAAAGGTAGGAGTAAGCGAAACACCAGTAGCTGCTGCAGTAGGAGCGCTTACCGTTGCACAACCCGCTGTAGTAAAGTTTCTTTCCGTACAGCTTAAAGAAGAGTTGTAAGAGTTATAAGCATTAATGGTATAAAAATATTTTGTTCCTATCATCAATGGTGTTGGCAATGTATATGTAGTTACATTTCCAAGATCAAAAGCATTTAGTATATTATTACCACCTGCAGTAGTGCCTATGGTAAGTTTATATCCCGTAGCATCTGTTACAGCACCCCATGTAAAAGCAGGAGTAGTAGAAACTCCTGTTGCAGCAGAAGAAGGCGCTGTCACCGAAGGACAATTTAAGTTTTTGGTCGTAAAAGAAAATTCCGTACATCCACTAGCTGTACCGTTTGCATTAGTTGGCAAAACTGTTACATAATAAAGTTTACCGTACATTAAAGGTGTTGCAGTAGGTATCACATAAGTAAGCACATTACCCACATCAAAACTATTGAGTACATCAGTACCTCCAGGAACTGTTCCTAGATTTATTTTATACGATGATGCACCTACAGACGCAGCCCAAGTAACTGTTGGAGTAATAGAAACACCAGTTGCGTTGTTAAGCGGTGCTGTAGTAGTAGTACACGCAGGCGGAGTAGTAGTGACAATAATATTCAAATTATCAACAAAAATATCATCTGAACCATAATCTGCTGTAGCAGACAATCTAAGGATTGCATTAGCAGCAGTAGAGTTGATTACATAAGAAGGCTTCGTCCAAGCAGAATTTGTTGTTAATGACCCAACAGAAGTAAACGTCACTCCACCATCTGTAGAATATAAAACCTCTAATTTATCTGTTCCACTGACATTTCTATAATCAAACGAAAGTACTCTTACACCTGAGCCTCCTGACGAAAGATCTACATAAAGATCCATATTACCTACTTGACCTGCAGTAGCATAATAAGAGTGAAATCTTGCTGTAGGAGCTACTGCAGGAGCAGCAATAGTAGTAGTGGTACCTTCAGTGTTTTCATACCATCCGGATGTACCTGTATAGCCTAAATTAGCCGTTGCAAGGTCATTTTGCCTCCAACTTCCATTTCCTCGTGAAGGCCACGTTCTCCAATATGTTATATTAGGAAGATCTCCTGTCGAGTTTCCGTTTGCCCAGCTTGAAAAGTTTTCAGTAAAAGGTAATGTAGCATATGTAGTAGGAGCCGCAATCCAAGTTCCTGGTGTATAAGTAAATGTAAGACCATTCGCTGGCACTGTAGTACCATTTGTAATCCCTAAAGTACAGCTTGATGAATTAGCAGTACCCGATGTAGTAGCAGTCCAATCTGTTCCTAACCTATTGTTTACATCTCCTCGTCCGTCAGCACCCCTCAAACCAACTTCTCCAGTAGTTGTTGCCGTACCAGAGACACAGTTTCCGTATACAATTTGAACAGAATTATTGGTTATATCCAACTGAATCTGGAAATTCAACAATTGCGTCGCTGAACCACTAGTATTCTTAAGATCGGTAAACTGGACAATAAACTTTCCACTTATTGCTTCATAGGCAATTTCAGAAGTGGTTGTATTAGCATTGATTAAGTTATTAGCAAATCCAGCAACTGCACCTTCGGCAAGATTCGGTACCGCAGAGTTTGTGGACAAACCTGTATATGCAGTTGCTACAGGCGCACTACCAAAGGTTATAAATCCGTTATTACTAATGTAAATAATACTGTAAGATTTGCCATTAAACTTAAATGGAGATGGCAAATTTATTGGTCCTGAAACACCATTAGTGGCCAGCGTCGCGCCAGATTGCCAGACTGTTTTACCAGCAGTTAAAGGCACATAAGCTCCACTTGATTGTGCAAATCCATAACCATTGTTTGTATTTGGATTGGTACTTTGTGGAGGACCTACCTGTGCAAAAACTCCATAACTGAGAGCCAACATGCAGGTGAGTAAAAGTTTTTTCATACTTAGTTAAATTAAAATTAGAGGGTGAAATTACTAAATATTTGCATTGCAAATCAAAAAATATCATAATTTTTTATACAAAAAGTCTTAAAACCATTTAAATAATTAAATAATTATTAAACAATCATTTAATTATTCCCAATTTTAAATATACTTAAACACACAAAACACTTACTTTCAATAATTTAAATCACACACAGATTCAATATTCAAACTGAAAATACTTTTAATTATAATTATTATAAATACAAAAAAAGTGACCAAAAGCCACTTTTCAATATCTAAAACATCAAGTTTTAGTTAAGATAAAACTCATATTTATTCAACAATTGAATTTCTTTAATCAAATCTCCATTCAAATCAACAGAATATCTCATTGATTGTAATTCCATATCTGAATTTTCTTCTGAATTTTTGATTAAAAATTTGAATTTTTGATTTCCTTTATTTTGGTCGAGAACATTTCTGAAAAACTCTAAATCTTCTCTCCTGAAATCCATAACATCCATGACCAGCGAAATACTTTTTGCAAACTTTTCAAACGCTTCCTGAAGTTCGATTACATCAACTACATTGACGAAAACACGCCCGTCTTTTACCTGAGCAAATTTTATTTTTAATATAACAAAACGTTGCACTTCCAATTTCTCTTTCAACCTCATATAATCACGATCTCCTAATCTGAAAGAATACGAACCCGAATAATCTTCCAAAGTTAAAAACGCCACTTTTTCACCACTTTTAAAACCATCTTTCACTACATATTCCGTTATCAAACCAGCAACAGTATATTCTTTTCCGCTACCGCCATTTTCTCTTTCTTTCTGAAGGGTTTTCCAGTCTTTCTTTTTTTCTTCAAACAATTCTGCAGGTTTATTAGCAAAAGCCTGTTCTTTATAAGCATCAACCTCATCGAGGTTTAAAAATCCAAAGTTCCCTTTTGGCTCTGCTTTTTTTGTAACTTCTTCTATGATTTCTTCTTCACCGGCAACAATATCATCTGAAATAATTTCTGTAATATCTACTGCTTCATCTTTATCGTCTGCTTCCAAAATCGGAACAACTTCATCGATTACTACTTTTACCTCATCTTCTTTTTCCAAAACCGCTTTTTTAGAAAGCTTACCCTGCATAAACTGATAATGATATTTAAATTCATCGAGCGGATGCGCAGAAAGATAGAACCCAATAATTTCTTTTTCTTTATTTAATTTGTGCATGTTTGGCCATTCCGGACAAGGCAATAATTTGGGTTGCTCAATTTGAACTTCTTCAGCAAAATCAGCAAAAAGAGAATTTTCCATCTCATTTTTACTTTCCTGAAAACTCTGTCCGTATCTGATTAATCGCTCAAGATTTGTTCTTCCCGCCATATCAATATCAAAATACTGACCTCTGTGATACATATTAAACTCATCAAAAGCTCCAGCCAAAACCAAACTTTCTGCTACTCTTTTATTCATTTGAGACGGTAAGATTCTTTCAAAAAAATCATAAATATTTTTAAATCTTCCGTTTGTTCTTTCTTTCGTAATCCCTTCACTCGGTCCTTCTCCGATTCCTTTTATTGCCCCCAATCCAAAGCGGATCTGCCCTTTTTCATTTACCGAAAATTTATAGTGAGATTCATTCACATCCGGTCCCAAAACATCAACGCCAATACTTTTACAATCTTCCATGAACATGGTAATCGATTCTGTATTGTTAATGTTGTTGCTCATTACACTCGCCATATATTCTGCGGGATAATTTGCCTTTAAGTATGCCGTTTGATAAGCAATCAGAGCATAACAGGTTGAGTGTGATTTATTGAAGGCATATTCTGCAAAGGCTTTCCAGTCATTCCATATTTTTTCTAAAGGTCCTTCATCAAGATTATTTTTTCTACCGCCTTCGATGAATTTCGGGTACATTTTATTCAGAACTTCAATCTGCTTTTTACCCATCGCTTTCCTCAAAGTATCAGCTTCACCTTTTGTGAAATTGGCTAATTTTTGAGACAAAAGCATTACCTGCTCCTGATAAACTGTAATTCCGTAGGTTTCTTTTAAATATTCTTCCGTTTCCGGTAAGTCATAAATAATTTCTTCAATTCCGTGCTTTCTATTGATAAAATTTGGAATATACTTGATGGGGCCAGGACGATACAATGCGTTCATGGCAATCAAATCGGCAAAAACAGTTGGCTTCAGTTCACGCATATACTTTTGCATTCCCGGACTTTCATATTGGAAAATCCCTACTGTTCTACCCTCCTTAAACAACTGATAAGTTTTAGCATCATCCAGCGGAATCTCATCAGGATTAATATCAATATTATGCCTTTGCTTTACCAGTTTTAATGCATCTTTAATAATTGTCAGTGTTCTCAGACCCAAAAAGTCCATTTTCAGAAGCCCTGCGCTTTCCGCCACCGAGTTGTCAAACTGAGAAACCAAAATATCGGCATCTTTTGCCGCAATCGTTACCGGAACCAGATTACTCACATCTTCTGGCGTAATAATCACTCCACAAGCATGAATTCCGGTGTTTCTGATACAACCTTCCATCTTTTTGGCACTTGCCAAAACATTGTGACGGTTATCATCAGGTGTATTAAGAACATACTTCATCTCGTCGACAAGCTGCTGATCTTCTGGTTTTAGCTTATCATATTTAGATAAAGCTTTCGCAATATTCATCCCCGGACTTGGAGGAATCAATTTCGCAATATTATTGGTATCAGGAATTGGAAGATCTAAAACTCTTCCAGCATCTTTAATAGCCGATTTTCCACCCAAAACCGAATACGTGATAATTTGCGCAACCTGATTTTTCCCATATTTCTCAACTACCCACTTGATAATTTTATCACGACCTTCATCGTCAAAATCAATATCAATATCGGGCATTGAAATCCTTTCCGGATTCAGGAATCTCTCAAATAGCAAATCATATTTAATAGGATCAACATTGGTAATTCCTGTGCAGTAAGCAACTACAGAACCTGCTGCAGAACCACGACCGGGGCCAACCCAAACCCCCATATTTCGGGCTTCATTACAAAAATCCTGAACAATCAAGAAGTACCCCGGATAACCGGTGTTGGCAACTACTTCAAGCTCGAAATCAAGACGCTCTTTGATTTCATCTGTAATTCCGGTTTCAACATATCTTTTTTTTGCGCCTTCGTAAGTTAAATGCGTTAAATACGCCATCTCGCCCCGTTTACCTCCATCAACTTCATCCTCTTCATGTAGAAATTCCTCAGGAATGTCAAATTTTGGCAAGAGAACATCTCTTTTTAAAGTATAAGGACTAAATTTTGCCGTAAACTCTTCGTAGGCATCAAACGCATCAGGATAATTCAGAAAAGTTTCCTTGATTTCGTGAGCATTTTTAATGTAATATTCTCCTCCAGCTAAGCCTCTTCTCTTCCCAAAGCCCTTACCAACGGGCGTTGTCAGTTTTTCACCATCTTTTATACAGCTTACAATATCCTGAATATTAGAATCGTCTTTATTGGTATAATAGGTTTGATTTTGTGCTAAAATTTTAACGTTATATTTATCTGCAAAATGTAAGAGAACATCATTCAAATGCTCCTCTTCAGGAAGTTTATGATTTTGAATCTGAACATAAAAATCATCTTCAAAAGTTTCTTTCCACCATTTGAAAAGCTCTTCTCCTTTTTGCTCACCAGTATTTAAAATCGCATCTGGAATATCTCCGTTGATTCCTGAAGTAAGAGCGATTAATCCTTCTTTATATTCAGCAATCAATTCACGGCTGATCCTCGGAACTCCGAAATAAAATCCTTTAAGAAAACCTATACTTGAAAGTTTTGCCAAATTTTTATATCCGTTAAAATCTTTTGCCAGCAAAACAACCTGCGTTCTTCTATCGGGATCATCTTTGGTAAATTGTTTTTGCTCATAACGGTCTGAAATATAAAATTCACAACCTACGACAGGAATTAAAGACTCAGAAACCGGTTCCATTTCGTTAAATTCAGTTCCGTTTTCTTCCGCTTCCTGTTTTTTAGCTAAATATTCTTTATGTTTTTTGAACGGTCAGAATTGGTAGACTCAACAGCAGAAACAAATTTGAAAGCTCCCATCATATTCCCCAAATCCACCATTCCAACTGCAGGAAATTGATCTTCTGTAGCCTTGTTGATTAAATCATTAATGCTCGAAGTCGCCGTTAATGTTGAAAAAACACTTTTATTATCGAAATTGAAATATCTTCCTAATTCAATATCATCAATACTGCCGACATCGGATTGCTTTTTCTTATTATTAAAATCTGCAACCTGCCTTCTGATTATAATTCCAAAAGGTTTTATCGGATCTGGATGCAACGTTTTGAAATATGCCAACTGATCTTCCGATGTCTTCAAAACTTCTGCAGGAATAATTCCGATACGCATCATTTCGAAGAAAACCTGAGCCGTGGCATTTACGTCGGCTGCTGCATTATGCGCTTCATCGAATTTGTGCCCATACAATTTTTCATACAATTCTTCCAATTTTGGAGACTTGTATCTTCCTCCTCTTCCACCGCCAAGCTGACAATAATCTGTTCCCAGAATCATCGTGTCCGCTTTCGGTTTTTCCTGAAGATTGTCTTGAATATTTTTTCTGAAAATTCTGCTCCAACGATGTTGTAATCGAATTCCACATTATGTCCGGAAACTACTCTGACTTTTTCTAAAACTTTGGCAAATTCCTTTAAAATCTCTTCAAGATCACGACCTTCTTCATTGGCAATTTTAGTTGTAATTCCGTGAATTCTTGCGGCGTTAAATGGTATATCATAACCTTCCGGTTTAATTATATAATCTTGATTTTCAAGCAAATTACCATCATCATCATGCAATTGCCAGGCAATCTGAACCATTCTTGGCCAATTGTCTGAATCTGAAAGCGGTGCGTTGAAATTTTTCGGTAAACCTGTGGTTTCTGTGTCAAAAACTAAATACATGTATTTTTTCTAACTTTTTAATGAGAAAATAGTCAGTAAAGTTACTGCATTTTTTTGTTTTTTAATGAGTTTTTGGAAATTGATATTAACTATAAACTGAATCATTTTTCCTGAAATAATGTTTAAAACTTTGTTATTATAAATATTTAATTAACTAACATTCAAATAATTGATTCAACTACCTATCAATTGTTAGGCTTTTATTTTTTGAAATCCAAATTATGTTTATCTTTGCTTTCTATGGAAAATACACTTCACGAAAAAGTTTCTCAGGATATTTTACTTAAGGCTTATAATCATATGATGCTTGCAAAAGCAATGGCCGACATCTATGAGGAAAACAGAAATGTTTGCAAATATGTACATAGTACTTCTAGAGGTCACGAAGCAATTCAATTGGCAACGGCTTATCAGTTAAAAAAAGAAGACTGGGTTTCTCCATATTACAGAGATGAAAGTATTTTGTTGGGAATTGGTTTTGAGCCTTATCAATTGATGCTTCAATTGTTGGCTAAAGCTGATGATCCTTTTTCTGGTGGAAGATCGTATTATTCTCACCCTTCGAGCAGAAACGAAAATATGCCGAAGATCATTCACCAAAGTTCCGCGACCGGAATGCAGACTATTCCTACGACTGGTGTTGCACAAGGAATCAAATATATTCAGGATTTTAATTTAGAACAATTTGAAAATAATCCTGTCGTAATCTGCAGTTTGGGAGATAATTCTGTTACGGAAGGTGAAGTAAGTGAAGCATTTCAGTTTGCTGCTTTACACCAACTTCCTATTATTTTTCTCGTTCAGGACAACGAATGGGGAATTTCTGTAACCAAAGAAGAAGCGAGAACTTGTGACGCTTATGACTTCGTAGCCGGGTTTGAAGGTTTAGGAAGAATGAGAGTTGACGGAACCGATTTCGTTGAAAGTTTTGACGTAATGAAAAAAGCTGTTGATTTTGTGAGAACCGAAAGAAAGCCTTTGGTTGTTTGCGCAAAAACAGTGTTAATCGGTCATCATACTTCGGGAGTGAGAAGAGAATTCTATAGAGATGAAGATGATTTAACCAAGCACAGAGCAAAAGATCCGGGAGAAATCCTTAGAAATCAATTGCTGGAGTCTGGTAGCGATGAAGAATTATTAAAGCAAATCACAAAAAAGGCAAGATTAGAAGCTGAAGAAGCATTTGAAAGAGCTCAAAAAGCTGAAGACCCGAAACCTGAAACTGTGATGCAGCATATTTTCGCACCGACTCCGATCACCGAAGAAGTGGGAACACGTGAACCTGAAGGTGGAGAAAAAATCGTAATGGTTGATGCAGCAATTCACGCCATCCAGGAAATTATGTGGAAACATCCTGAAGCTTTATTGTACGGACAGGACGTGGGTGAAAGAATCGGTGGAGTTTTCCGTGAGACGGTGACTTTGGGTAAAAAATTCGGAAGCAAAAGAGTTTTCAACACCGCTATTCAGGAAGCTTATATCATCGGTTCAACAACGGGAATGAGTGCAGTTGGTTTAAAACCAATCGTTGAGGTTCAGTTTGCCGATTATATTTATCCTGGAATCAATCAGCTGATTACGGAGATTTCAAAATCAAATTATTTAAGCAACGGCAAGTTTCCTGTAAGCAATATCATCAGAGTTCCGATTGGAGCTTACGGCGGCGGCGGACCTTATCACAGCGGAAGTGTGGAAAGCATTTTAGCGAATATTAAAGGGATAAAAATCGCTTATCCAAGTAACGCAGCTGATTTTAAAGGTTTATTGAAAGCGGCTTATTACGACCCGAATCCGGTTGTGATGCTGGAGCATAAAGGTTTGTATTGGAGCAAAGTTCCGGGAACTGAAGATGCAAAAACCATCGAACCTGCAGAAGATTACATCTTACCTTTCGGAAAAGGAAAAGTAGTTATTGAAGCTGACGAAAACGAAGTTAAAAAAGGAAACACTGTTGTCGTTATCACTTACGGAATGGGAGTTTACTGGGCAAAAGAAGCCGTGAAAAATTTTGGAGGTAAAGTGGAAGTAATCGATTTGAGAACCATTATTCCTTTGGATGAAGAATTGGTTTTTGAACGAGTAAAAGCACACGGAAAATGTATCGTTCTGACAGAAGAACAATTGAATAATTCTTTTGCAGAAGCTTTTGCACACCGTATTTCTAAAAACTGCTTTAAATATCTTGATGCTCCGGTTGAAACGATGGGATCGCTTGATACTCCGGCAGTTCCGATTAATTTAATTTTAGAAAAGGAAATGCTTCCCAACGCTGAAAAGCTCTCGAAAAAAATCGACGAAATGTTGAAATATTAAAAATTAAAACCTCTAAATTATTTTTAGAGGTTTTTTTGTACAGTTTTTGTTAACTTGGTTCTACAAATGTTTATATACAAATGATCACAACCAAATACGTCAACTATAAAAAGGTTCTCAACTTATCCGGATTCCATTTACTCATCATTTCTTTTTGGTGCTCGCTTATCGCTGTACTTTTTCATGTTTTTCACTGGGACTGGATGATTATTCCATGGGTTCCGGTAGCTCTGATTGGCACAGCAGAAGCTTTTTTGGTAGGTTTTAAAAATAACCAGGCTTATGAAAGATTATGGGAAGCAAGAAAAATCTGGGGTGGCATCGTTAATGCGAGCCGCTCATTTGCCGCGATGGTTTATGCTTTCGAAATAGATAATAATGAGGTAGGAAAATTTGATCTTGAAGAACGCAGAAAAAAAATTGTTTATCGTCATATTGCCTGGTTATATGCATTCCGCGAACAAATCTTGGTGCCTGTAGAATGGGAACATATAAAATTTGAAGAAGATAAATTAAAAAACACAGATAAAAAGAGACATAGAATCATCAGAGCTGGATTTCCGGATTATGGAAGAACACCTATATTCCTCAAAAAATATCTATCTGAAGAAGAATGCGAGCTGCAGTCTTCGTACAACAATTTTGCAACTTTTCTTGTTTCACAGCAGGCGAAAGATGTGAATGAATTAAAAAACATGAAGGCAATTTCTGATTTTAACCAAATGCAACTACAGGATTGTCTTACAGAATTTTACACACTACAGGGGCAGGCAGAAAGAATTAAAAAATTTCCGCTTCCCAGACAGTTTGCAAGTACAGCTTTTGTCTTCAATATTATCTTTATTATGTTGCTTCCTTTAGGTTTAGTGAGCGAATTTTCTAAACTCGGCGATTGGGGAATATGGGTATCGGTTCCTTTCTGCATTATAATTGGCTGGATTTATATCATTATGGAATTGGTAGGAGACTACTCCGAAAACCCTTTTGAAGGATTAATGTTTGATATTCCAATGTTATCAATATGCAGAAGCATAGAGATCGACCTTCTTCAAATGATTGGCGAACATGAAGACCTTCCGGAACCGATTGCTTCTAAGAATGGGGTTTTAGTTTAAATACATTACAATACCAATTCGGTCGTATTTTTCACTTCAGAAATTGTGAACGAACTTTGGGTACTTGCAATATGCTGAATCGTTGTGAGTTTGGTCAGCATAAAATTACGGTAATCTTCCATGTCTTTTACACAGATTTTAAGAATATAATCGTAATCACCACTCACATGGAAACATTCCGTCACCTCATCTAAAGTCATCACTTCTTTTTCAAAACGAAGTACATATTCTTTTTTATGCTGAGTCAATTTTACATGACAAAGAATAATGAAATTTTTATCAATTTTTGTTTTATCTAAAATGGCCACGTATTTTGAAATTACCCCATTGTTTTCAAGCTTTCTGATACGTTCATAAACTGCAGTAATTGACAAACCGAGTTTGTAAGACAGTTCTTTGGTGGTTTGCTTACAGTCTTGTTGTAGAAAAAGCAGCAGTTTTTTATCCGTTTCGTCAAATTGCATAGAAAAATTTTTGGTCAAATTTATTAAATTTAAATTGAATAGACTTTTTATCATCAAAATTTAATTTAAATAGATTTAAAATCTAAATATTGAATATTTTGTTGTAATAAAATATAAAAAGATTCACTTTTAAAACAAAAAATATGGATCATTTTAATGCGGCAAACGAAATTCAAGACTTACAATATTTTGGAGAATTTGGAGGAGTAAATCCGTCAATTTCAGACAGCTCTACCTACACTTTCCTTTCTGCAAAAACCATGTTTGATACTTTTGAAGGAAATGCAGATGGCTGTTATTTATATTCAAGACATTCTTCTCCGATGAATCTGTATCTTTCTCAGGCATTGGCAAAGATGGAAAATACAGAAATGGCCAACGTAACCGCTTCCGGAATGGGTGCCATCACCTCTGTGCTGATGCAGGTTTGCAAAAGTGGCGATCATATCATCTCCAGCAGAACAATATATGGCGGAACGTATGCTTTTCTAAAGAACTTCCTTCCCCCGTTCAATATTGACACAACTTTTGTTGATATCAATAATTTTGAGTCGATTGAAAATGCCATCAAGCCAAACACAAAAATAATATATTGCGAAAGTGTGAGCAATCCACTTTTAGAGGTTGCCGACCTTAGAAAGCTTTCTTCAATTTGTAAGAAACATAACTTAAAACTTATAGTAGACAATACTTTTTCTCCGCTTTCCATTTCACCAAGTCTTTTAGGTGCTGATATTGTCATTCACAGTTTAACCAAATTTATTAATGGTAGCAGTGATACGGTTGGCGGAGTTTATTGTGGTACCCAAGAATTTATTAATGATACCAAAAATGTAAACAACGGAGCTTGTATGCTTCTTGGCCCTACGATGGACAGCTTCAGGTCTGCAAGCATTCTTAAAAACCTGAGAACGCTTCACATTCGAATGAAACAGCACAGCTACAACGCACTATATCTTGCTGAAAGATTTGAAAATGATGGTTTAAAAGTTTCTTATCCAGGTTTGCCATCTCACAAAAACCATGAACTGATGAAGAGTATGATGCAGAAAGAATATGGTTTTGGTGGTCTTCTCACTGTGGACGCCGGAACAACCGAAAAAGCCAATGAATTAATGGAAATGATGCAGCACGAAAATCTTGGATATCTTGCTGTAAGTTTAGGATTTTATAAAACATTATTCTCATGCTCCGGAAGCTCAACTTCATCTGAAATACCTGAAGAAGAAAGAGAAGAAATGGGAATCTCAGACGGACTCATACGATTTTCTATAGGCCTCGACCACGACATCGAGCGAACTTATAAAAAAATGAAAGAATGCATGATAAAAACAGGCGTTCTACACCATGAAACTATTTTTACATCTTGATTAATAAATGCTGTTGAACTTTCAACAGCATTTATTTTTTTAGAAATATTTTTGAATAATTAAATCTATTAATTTTTATGAAAATGTTTCGGGAAAGCATTTTCAGGTTTCATTCTGAAAACATTTAGCAAAATCCACGATTTTAAAAAACCGTAGCCATAAGAAAACATTTGAATATAAGTCGAAATAACCGCCATTCCTGCAATTGCGATATTCTTAGTGACAATCGTGGCATGTATCAAAACCATGAAAGTATAGAGTCCGTAAAAAGCCAGAATAATTCCTCGTCCAAGAATAAAATATTCGATAAAACCTAAAACATATCCCAGCAGAAACAAAGTTGGAAAAGCAAAAGAGATTTTCACATATTTCGGATGTCTTTGGTTTAAAATAGGTCTTGCGCAACCAAATTGATACACCTGTTTTGAAAACTTACCGAAATCGACACGACGTTTATGATACACTGCAATATCATCAAAAATGCAGTTGAAAAACCATTTTCCCAAAGCGTCATCGATAAATCCGGATCTTCACCAATTCTCATTTCGGAAAAACCTCCTACTTTCTCAAAAACTTCCTTCTTCACTCCCATATTGAAACTTCTGGGCTGAAATTTTGAAACTGCTTTTTTATTCCCTCTGATTCCGCCAGTCGTAAAAACGGAAGTCATAGAGTAAGAAATTGCTTTTTGCATCAGATTAAAGCCTTTATGTGCCTTGTCTGCACCACCAAAAGCATCACAAGGAATCGTGAGAATATCTTTTTTGATGTTTTGAATATAATCTTTCTCCACAATCACATCGCTGTCTACAAAAACAAGCCATTCATTCGAAGCTCTTTTTGAACCGTAATTTCTTGATAAACCCGGACCTGAATTATCTTTTCTAAAATATTTAATATCTAAAATTCCATCAAAATTCTTGATTGTCGGTTTCAAATCTATGAGAGAACCATCATCGACAATAATGATTTCAAAAGCTTTATCCGTTTGAAAAGTCAATGAATTGAGAAGTTCGAAAAGCTCATCTTTTCGGTTAAATATGGCGACAACAATGGAAATGGTAGGATTCAATTTATTCTAATTTAAATACTAAACAAATTTGATTTAAAATACACATACAAAACAAGTGCAATCATTAATAAAATGAACGTTCCGCTGAAAAGCAGAAACTCAAATACACTCCTGAAATAATAAAGACCTAAGTGAAATAGAGAAAAAAACACAATAAAGAAAGCACTAAACCTATCAGAACACAAACCAAAATGCTCTGTACAAAATCTTTATCTGGTAAAGGATTTTTAAATATAATAAAAAACAAAATGGAGGCAATTAGCAAAAAGCCTCCACTCCACAATTTTACTGTGTATTTTGATTTTTTTCTGAATTTTTTGCCGTTATTATTAGAATCTGACGAAGTATAATCTGTCAAAAGACAAATGAAATCGACGATACCTTCAATAATCTCAAAAATATTCAGGGACATTTTTACTCTTCTTTATTCTCCAGTTTATGTAACTTTTTCGTTCCTTCATACATTTCGTACTGCAAAAATCTGGTTTCCAGTTTTCCGTTGAAAAGTTTTATTTTTCTCGAAGGTCTCAATCCTATTTTCTTTGGAGCATCAAGATCTGAAGAAATCAGCCAAGCCAAAGTATTTGGGTAACTTGTCTTAAACGTATCTCCTATTTTCTTGTAGAAATCGTCATCATTAATCGAAATTCTCTCATCGTAAGGCGGGTTGAAAACCATCAACAAAGGGAAAAGGTCTTTTTTTGTATCAAAGAAGTTCTCTCTTCTTACCTCGATCACATCTTCCATTTCTGCAGATTCTACATTGGTTCTTGCAGCATCCAGCATTCTTCCGTCGATATCGTAACCAACGATCTTCCCGTGAAATTCTCTGATTCTGTCAACACGATGCTGCTTTATCGTAGCAAACAAATCATCATCATAATTTTTCCAGTTTTGGAAAGCAAATCTTCTTCTGTAAAGCTGTGCCGGTAAATCCATAGCAATCATCGCAGCTTCTATCAAAAGCGTTCCAGAACCGCACATCGGATCAAGGAAATTTCCTTTTCCATCCCAACCTGCCAACTGAAGCATTCCGCTTGCTAACACTTCATTGATTGGTGCTTCACCCTGCTCTCTTCTGTACCCTCTTTTAAATAAAGCATCACCAGAAGAATCTAAAGAAATCGTTACCAATTCTCTGTCAATATGAAGGTGGAATTTAATATCCGGAGATTTTGTTTCAATACTCGGCCTTCTTCCGTACTTATTTTGGAAATAATCTACAATTGCATCTTTCATTTTGAAAGTCATGAACTGAGAATGACTGAATCTTTCAGAATTTACCGTAGAATCTATGGCAAAAGTCTGGTTCACATCCATAAACTCATCCCATTCAAATTTGAAAAGTCTGTCGTAGTATTTTGTTTCGTTGTATGCTTTAAATTCATCAATCGGCACAAGAATTTTCAAAGCCGTTCTTGCCGAATAATTGATTTTATAAAGAAAACCTAAATCTCCTTCACAATTGACTGCACGATTTTTAAGTTCAACGTTTCTTCCACCCAGTTTTTTGATTTCTTCACCCAAAACTGTTTCTAATCCGAAGAATGTTTTTATCTGAATTTTAATATTTTCTGTATCCATAAGTTATAATTAAAAGATTTAACTATTTAAAAATTAAAGAATTAGCGTTTCATTTTATTAATAAATTGAATTTTTCAATACCTTAATATTTAAAATACTTTTCTTTTAACACCGCAAATTTAGTTATTTTTGCATTATGGAATGGTTTGAATCTTGGTTTGATACGCCTTATTATCATTTGCTTTACAGTAACAGAGACTATACGGAAGCAGAAAACTTTATCACAAAACTCACTCAGGAGCTTCAGCTGCCTCAATCTTCAAAATAATTGACCTTGCGTGCGGAAAAGGAAGACACTCTGTTTTTCTTAATAAATTGGGCTATGATGTGCTTGGTTTAGACCTTTCTCAGCAAAGTATTGAGTTTGACAAGCAGTTTGAAAATGAAGGTTTAACTTTCAAAGTTCATGATATGAGAAATCCTATCGATTCTGAACCTGTAAATGCAGTTTTCAATCTTTTTACCAGCTTTGGGTATTTTGATAACGAGACAGATGACAGAAATGTTTTTAAATCAGTTTACAATGCCTTAAAACCGGAAGGTTTTTTTGTTCTAGATTATCTGAATGAAGAATTTGTAACAAGAACTTTGGTTCCGGAAACTACGATTCACCGTGAAGGAATTGATTTTCATATTTCTAAAAAAATTGAAGACAGACACATCATTAAAGACATTCGTTTTGAGATTGATGGAGAGCCCAAGCATTTTTTCGAAAAGGTAAAACTTCATACTTTAGAAACCATTGAAAACTACGCTTCAGAATGTGGATTTGAAAGAGTGAAAATTTGGGGAGATTATCAGCTGAATGATTTTGAAAAGGAAATTTCACCACGTTGCATCAATTTGTTTAAGAAAAAGTAATGATTTTCATTTTATTAATTTTAAGTGTAGTTGCCGGTGTTTTTCTCGGAAAACTCTTTGGTAAAAAAGAACAGTTTGCAAAAAATCTGTTGATTTTAAGTGCCGGTTTTCTGATTACCATCTGCCTCAATGAAGTTTTTCCACAAGTTTACACTTCTGATGTAAGTGAAAATCTGGGAATCTTTGTGATTGGCGGAGTTTTGCTGCAAATGATTTTAGAAGCTTTGACGAAAGGTTTTGAGCACGGGCATTTCCATCATCATAATGAAAGCAGCAATATTTTACCTGTCGCATTGATGGTCGGATTGTTTATTCATGCGTTCATAGAAGGAATTCCTTTGGCAAATGAAACAAATCCTCTGTCGCCTTATCTTTTAGGGATTTTGTTTCACAATCTTCCTATTTCGTTTATTTTGGGTGCTTTCTTGTTTAACCGTTCAGGTTCAAAAGCATCTTATCCTTCCTTATTAATTGTGGCTTTATTCGCTTTAGCTTCCCCGATGGGAATGTTACTTGGAAATTATTTCAACCCTGAATGGCAACCTTACTTTTTGGCAATTGTGGGTGGTATTTTTCTTCATATTTCATCGGTCATTATTTTCGAAAGCAATAAAAATCACAACATCAACTGGTCGAAGATTGGTTTAGTTATTTTAGGCGTTTCTCTAGCATTATTGATGCATTTATTTCATACACATCCGCATGGTCATCATCATTAAATAGCTTTTTTGCTGCAATTAAAAAACAATCGTTTAAGATATTAAAGCTTCCATTAATACTTTATAAAATCTTCTTGATTAGCTTAATCTGCGAGAAAAAATTTAAATAAAACAAGAAAGGCTTCGAATTATTCGAAGCCTTTTATATTTAAGAAAAATCAATGATTAGAATTTCCAGCCTACAGTAAGGAAGAAATTATTTCTCACATTTTTCACATCAGATACTACAGAATTTGGCGTTGTAACGTCGAAATCTCCTGAGTAATATCCTGTATTATAATCATCAAATTGATATCCTGCCAAAAAAGGATTTTTGTATTCTGAAGTAATATTCTGATAAGCCGCATCAATGTAAAACTTACCAAAATCGTATCCGACACCTGCACCAATCGTATTTCTATCTCCTAAAATGAAGTTGCTGTAGTTGGTATTTGCAACAGTTCCCGTATTAGAAAATGCACTGATTGTTGTACTGTCAAACGGACTTGATGCATAAGAATAACCTCCTCTCAATCTCAAAGCTTTGATTCTGTATTCGGCACCTACTTTAATTTCAGATAAATTTTTGTAGTTATCGCTGAAGAATGAATTTAATTCAGATTCGGCATTTCCTTGCACTTTATATTTTGGCTTAGTTAAACCTAAAGTATAGTCAACGTTGATTGCGAAATTCTTGTTGGGTACAAAAGCACCACTCAAAGTCGCTTTCATTGGAGATCTGAATGTTCTGTCTTCAGCAAAATTATCATAGTAGATTCCATCTGCACCATCATAATAATCTCTATATACTCGATCAACCGACCACCAAGTAGGTGACTCAATTGAAGCACCCAATCGCAGCTGATTGCTAACTTTTCCAATAGCCCCTAAAGTACCCGAGAAACCACTTGATTTTTCAGAATATGGCGTGTATTGCTTATCAAAATTAGTTACAGAATTATCTAAATCTAATCCGAAAACAGCACTGTCAAATTGCTCTAGATCTACACTGTGCATATTTAAACTTGCACCAAAGTACAAAGCATTATTATAATTAGCACCTACACCAACATTGAACTTAGTCTGAGTTCCATATCTGTTGTAAGCGTGTCCTAAATAAGACATATTTCCCACAACGTTATTTCCTCCTGAGTCAACAAGATTTTTAGCAATAGAAACATTTGAGTTTCCTGGTGATTCTACATAGTTTTCAATAGATGATGTAGAAATATTGGCTGCAACGTTAATAAACTTCCAAGGTGTTTCTGTCATCAACTGAAAAACAGCAACTCCATTGGCATTACCGATATCAACTTTATTAATATCATAATTTAAAGAAGAACCAGCTAATGAAGATGTGTTTTTATTATTCGTTACCGATAGCGTTGCTGAAACATCACCAGCAATCGCAACACCGATACCTGCCGGGTTGGTCATCAACGAAGTACCGTCACCACCCAAAGCTCCATTCGAGCCAACCATTGCATTAAACTTCGAAGAACCAACCATTGGCGTATTTGAATATACATCAATAGAGTTTCTAATCACTGAAATATCTTGAGCCTGCACAAAAAATGCTGCAGAAATACTCATTATTACTAAAGATTTTTTTAACATTATTTTATTAATAGTTATTGAGTTTTACAATATTATCTACCACCAGATCTGAAACCGCCGCCACCGCCGCCTGATCTCATTCCTCCACCACCTGAAGAACCTCCAGATCTAAATCCGCCACCACTGCTACTTCCAGAGTTGGATCCTCCTGATCTGAAACCACCATTATCGTTTGATCTTGGCTGTGATTGTTGTTGGTTATAATTTGGTCTGGTTTGTTGCTGTTGTTGTGGTCTGTAATTATAATTGGGTCTTTGCTGGCTATTAGGATTTCTCATACCAGATTGATTTCTGAAACCTCCGTTTGTAGTTCCTTGTCTAAATCCACCATTGGTTGTCCCTTGTCTGAAACCTCCGTTATTATTTCTAAATCCTTGCTGACCTTGGCCATTTCTCATGCCAGAACCATTGTTTCCATTTCTGAAACCAGAAGTGTTTCCGTTATATTTATTGACTCCGGGAGCATTTGTAAATCCTCTACCATTTGCTCCACTTCTTCTGTAAGATGGTCTGTAATAATTACCTCCCCAATAACCTGCACCATCGTACCAGCCTCCGTAACCATATCCGCCCCAATAAGGGTTATATCCCCAGTAAGGTGAGTTCCATCCCATACCCCAATAAGAATTGTATCCGCCCCAGCCCCAAGAGTTTCCCCAGCCGAAAGACATTCCCATGCCCCAGCCAGATCCCATTCCCCAGTAAGGACTGTAGCCTCCCCATCCCCAAGGTGAGCCCCAACCCATTCCCATACCCCAACCCCAAGAGTTGTCGTATACGTTGGTCTGGCTTCCTGCGAAACTACCCCAATCAGAATCTGTTGCATTGCCGTAATTGGCATCACTCCATTCATTATATCTGTTGTTGTATTCCTGGGAATTGATTTGAGAATTTTCTACAATACTAGATTGCGGGGAATAATCATAATAATCTCCTACTTGGTTTCCCTGATCACCATTGATGATGACACCTTCTGGAAGAGTATCTTTGTTTGGATCATAATATACTCCGTCTGTCTCACTGTAACCTCCAACTTGAGCACCACAAGACATTAATAGCAAGCCACTTGATATAGCCAAAATCCCTTTAGATTTCAGCATGCCAAGTAAATTTTTATGTATATTTCTTTTCATGATAATGTAAAAATTTTTAATTTAAATTATATTTGCAATCTGTACCAAAAATATACCAAATTATTGGTTACAAATATCTATCAAAAATAGATTTTTATTTTTAGATTACAATAATAGAGAAAAGTTAAAAATATTAAAATAAAATTAATGGCAAAATTAACCTCAAGAAGCGAAGATTATAGCAAATGGTATAATGAATTGGTTGTAAAAGCAGATTTAGCTGAAAACTCCGGCGTGCGAGGATCTATGGTTATCAAACCATACGGATATGCAATCTGGGAAAAAATGCGTGACGAAATGGATAAAAGATTCAAAGAGACAGGTCACGTTAACGCTTACTTCCCCTTATTCGTTCCCAAAAGTTTATTTGAGGCTGAAGAAAAAAATGCTGAAGGTTTTGCCAAAGAATGTGCAATTGTAACTCATTACCGTCTAAAAAATGATCCTGATAATCCAGGGAAATTAATGGTAGATCCTGATGCAAAATTAGAAGAAGAATTAATTGTTCGTCCTACTTCTGAAGCAATCATCTGGAATACCTATAAAGGTTGGATTCAATCTTACAGAGATTTGCCAATTTTAATTAATCAATGGGCAAATGTTGTTCGTTGGGAAATGAGAACCCGTTTATTTTTAAGAACTTCTGAGTTTTTGTGGCAGGAAGGTCACACTGCTCACGCTACAAAAGATGAAGCTTTAGAAGAGGCAGTGAAAATGAATAATGTGTATTCAGATTTTGCTGAAAAATTCATGGCAATGCCGGTTGTAATGGGTGTAAAAACTCCTTCTGAAAGATTTGCAGGAGCTGATGACACGTATTGTATCGAAGCATTGATGCAGGACGGGAAAGCACTTCAGGCTGGAACATCTCACTTCTTAGGACAGAATTTCGCAAAAGCATTCGATGTGAAATTCACCAACAAAGAAGGAAAAATAGAACATGCTTGGGCAACATCTTGGGGAACTTCAACCCGTTTGATGGGTGCTTTGATTATGACGCATTCTGATGATTTCGGATTGGTTTTACCTCCGACTTTGGCGCCGATTCAAGTTGTGATTGTACCTATTTTTAAAGGTGAAGAGCAGTTGAATCAAATCAGCGAAGTCGCTTTAGAAATCCAAAATAAATTAAAATTAAAAGGAATTTCTGTAAAATTTGATGATGATACTCAAAACAAACCGGGATGGAAATTTGCTGAGTACGAACTGAAAGGTGTGCCTTTGAGAATCGCAATGGGTCAAAGAGATTTAGAAAATAAATCTGTTGAGATTGCAAGAAGAGATACTCTTACGAAAGAAACTCGTCCGTTGGAAGGTTTAGATTCTTATATTGAAGATTTACTGAAAACTATCCAACAAGATATGTACACTAAGGCTTTCGATTTCAGAAAAGACAACATTACAAAAGTTGACTCTTATGAAGAATTTAAAAAAGTTTTAGAAGAAAAAGGGGGGTTCATCTATGCACATTGGGACGGAACTGATGAGGAAGAAGCACAAATAAAAGAAGAAACCAAGGCGACAATACGTTGTATTCCTTTGGATGATGATATTGAAGAAGGTATTTCTATGATTTCCGGAAAACCATCTAAGAGACGTGTTTTATACGCAAAAGCATACTAAAATTCAACAACTTATAATTAACAAATCTTTAAAAATTCATGCAATTTTTAAAGATTTTTTTTAAAGTAACAATTTGGTTAGATTTTTGTTTAATTTTATAACACATTAATATAAAATAACACATTTATGTCATTAAACATTATCGATTTAATTAAAGGACAGCTTGGTTCTGCATTAGTAACGCAAGCTGCATCGCAATTGGGCGAAAGTGAGTCAGGAATTTCAAAAGCTATAGGAGGATTGCTTCCCGCAGTGGTAGGAGGATTGGCAAACAATTCATCTAATCCGGCTGTTTTAGATGTAATTACCGGTGCTCCTTCTCAAGGAGTTCTAGGAAATCTTTTAGGATTGGCTTCAGAAAATACTTGGGTACAAAGTTTGTTAGCATCAATTTTTGGTGATAAACTGAGCGGTTTGGTTAATTCTATTTCAACCTATGCAGGAATCAGTAATAATTCATCCGCTTCTTTACTAAATTTAGTAACCGGAGCCACTGTAGGTTCTGTAGGAAAGTATGCAGCTGATAATAACCTTGACCAATCAGGAATTTCAGGTTTATTGAATGATCAGAAAGGTATTGTTTCATCATTATTGCCAGCAGGTCTATCTTTAGCATCATTAAATGTTGGAGATTGGGCAAAAGGCTACAAGTTTGATAATGATAACGACACCATCAAAACTACACCGACTACTCCTCTTCCAAATCCTACTCCGCATGAAGAGAAAAAGATTGAGGTTACAAAAAGTGTAGCTGATGGCGGAACTTTCCCGGATAGATCTACAACTTCAGATGGCGGATCAATCTGGAAATGGCTTTTACCTTTATTATTATTAATTGCCGCCGGATATTTTCTTTGGAAGCAATGTGAGAAAAAAGAAACCACTACAACAACAGCGGTTGCTGGCGATAGTTTAAATACAACAAACGATAGTGCTTCAATGCAAAATGATACTGCAACGACCATGACAACTACCAGAGTGGATGAAAACATCGATTTAAACGGAACTTCATTGAAAGGTTACAAAGGAGGAATGGAAGATCAGATGATTACTTTCTTGAAGTCAGACGCTTATAAAAATGCAGCAAACGATGATGCTTTAAAAACCAAATGGTATGATTTTGATCATGTAAACTTCAAAATCGGAAGTGCAAATACTTTGGAAGCTGGTTCTGAAGGACAGTTACAAAACTTGGTAGCAATTTTAAAAGCTTATCCGGATGCTAAAATTAAAATTGGAGGTTATACAGATAAAACTGGTGACGAAGCAAAAAATAAAAAGCTTTCTGCAGACAGAGCCAATTATATTAAAGATTGGTTAGGAAAACAAGGTGTAGGAGCACAAGTGATTGCAGCAGACGGTTACGGAAGCGAGTTCGCAAAAGTAGACGCAGCAGCTTCTAACGAAGAAAGAGCTGTTGACAGAAAAATGTCTGTCAGATTCGCAAAATAAACTTATATCTAAATTAAAATTGAATCCCGAAAGAATATTTTTCGGGATTTTTTATGTGAACTTCTTTTCTATTTCAATTATTTAATTAAATTTGTTAGTCATTTCTAACAATGATGAAATTCGATATGAAAAACGCTTGGCGAAAAGATAAAACATCACACTCATTACCAGAGGTATTTTCCTCAATTTCTATACCTAAAGGTTCAGGTTTTTGGCGGAAATATTTAGCATTTGCGGGGCCAGGTTTAATGGTTGCCGTTGGTTACATGGATCCTGGAAACTGGGCAACCGATATTGCTGGTGGATCGCAGTTTGGCTACACTTTACTTTCTGTTGTTTTAATTTCGAATATTTTTGCGATGGTTTTACAGCATTTATCGGTAAAATTGGGTGTAGTTGCAGAAAGAGATCTTGCTCAGGCTTGTAGAGATCACTTCAAACCAACTACTAATTTTATTCTTTGGGTATTTTGTGAAATTGCCATTGCCGCGTGCGATTTGGCAGAAGTCATCGGTTCTGCGATTGCCTTGAATTTACTTTTTGGAATTCCTCTGACGTGGGGAATTGTGATTACCACAATTGATGTTTTAATTATTTTAATGCTTCAGGCAAAAGGTTTCCGATGGATAGAAAGTATCGTTGCAGGATTAATGTTTATTATTTTGGTTTGTTTTGGATATGAAATTATTATTTCTAAACCTGAAATCAATGCTATTTTAGGTGGATTAATTCCTCAAAAAGAAATCATTACCAATCCCGCAATGCTTTATATTGGTATCGGAATTTTAGGAGCTACCGTGATGCCGCACAATTTATATCTTCACAGTAGCATCGTTCAGACCAGAGATTATACTCGAGACAAAGAAGGAAAAAAAGAAGCAATAAAATTCGCCACCTTAGACAGCACAGTTTCCTTGTTATTAGCATTTTTTATTAATGCCGCTATTTTAATTTTGGCCGCAGCAACTTTTCATACGACAGGAAACGAACACATTGCAGATATTCATGATGCGTACAAGATGTTGACCCCAATTTTGGGAGCATCGATGGCAAGTATTGCTTTTGCAATTGCACTTTTAGCTTCAGGACAAAATTCTACCTTGACAGGAACACTTGCCGGACAAATTGTAATGGAAGGTTTCTTAAATATCAGATTAAAACCTTGGCTTAGAAGACTTATTACCCGATTAATTGCCGTAATTCCGGCATTGATTGTAACCATTATTTATGGTGAAAAGGGAACAACAGACCTGCTGGTTTTGAGCCAAGTGATCTTATCGATGCAGCTGAGCTTTGCCGTAGTTCCGCTTGTTATGTTTACCAGTGATAAAGGAAAAATGGGTGATTTTGTGAATAAACCGTTTCTAAAAATCTGCGTTTGGATTATTACTGCTGTTATTATTATTTTGAATTTATATCTTTTGTACCAAACGTTTTTCGGGGAATAATTTAACTTATTGGTAAATTACCACATTATCTTTTTTCAACTGATAACCCGTCTTTTTATAAGGAGCCAAAATATATTTACCATTCTTCCAGACTTTCCCTTTTCCAAGTTTTGTTAAGATTAAACTTCCGGTATTTTGTTCAGGAAGGAAAACCTCAGCTTTTTTCATGTCTTTGCTGAAAATTATGGCGGTCATTGAAGTTGAGCTTCCTTTTGGTTTTACTTCGGTGAGTTTAATTTTCTGTTCAAAAACTCTTACACAATCTTTTTTCACTTGTGAATACGTGTAGCCGGCAGAGCCTTTACAGCCATGAACATCCTTATCACCTCCAACTTTTTGGGCAAATGCAAAAGAGCACAATAACATTGCACTGAATAAAATTGATTTTTTCATAATTAAATATAAGTTTTTAAGTTTATCTAAGATATAAAAAAGCCACTCTTTCGAATGGCTTTATATAGAATTTATTTTGTCCAATTGATTTTTGAATGTTTTACATCCTCAGAATTGGTTCCGATCATGATATCAAATTCTCCGGATTCCCAATCATACTTTAAATCTCCGTTATAGAATTTAAGATTTTCCGGAGTGATGTCAAAAGTTACTTTTTTAGATTCTCCTTTTTTCAGCATTACTTTTTGGAAACCTTTCAACTCTTTTACAGGTCTTGTGATGGTTCCTACTAAATCTCTTATGTATAACTGAACTACTTCTGCTCCATCATAATTTCCAGAATTGGTCACAGTAACTGAAGCCTGAACCGTTTGATTTCCTTTTGGATTAGCATTAGAAACCGTCACGTCAGAATAGTCGAATTTGGTATAACTCAAACCGTATCCAAACGGATACAACGGTGTATTACACTCATCCATATAATTTGAACGAAATCTCTGGTACTCGCATTTATCAACTAATTTCTGATCTAATGGACGGCCTGTATTTTTAGCGTTGTAATAAATAGGAACTTGTCCAAGACTTCTCGGGAAGGTCATCGGCAATTTTCCTGAAGGATTTACTTTTCCAAACAAAACATCTGCGATCGCATTTCCAGCTTCTGAACCTGCGAACCAAGTATTCAAAATAGCATCAGGAGCATCTTTTACATTGGTTAGTGCCAAAGGACGACCTGTGAAAAGCACGACTGCGATTGGCTTTCCTGTCTTTTTCAATTCATTTAATAAATCAACCTGAGACTGAGGGATGGTGATTTCTGTTCTTGAAGAAGATTCTCCACTCATTTCCGCAGATTCCCCGATGGCTAAAACAATTACATCCGCTTTACTTGCAACATCAACAGCTTCTTTCAATAAAGCTTCTTTTGAACGGTTGTCTCTGTCGGTTTTTTTACCGTGAGCAGCATAAATATCTTCTAATTTAGCATCATAATCAATGTTCGCCCCTTTTGCAGAAAGGAATTTTACATCTTTCCCATAATTAGCCTGAAGACCCTGCATCAGATTGATTGCATTAGCATGTTTTGAAGCAACGCTCCAGGTTCCTGGCATATTCATAGAATTGTTCACCAATGGACCGATTACTGCAACTGTTCCTGATTTTTTCAGAGGTAAAACCTTGTTTTCATTTTTCATTAAAACCATCGACTGAGCAGCAGCACTTCTTGCAATATTACGGTTTTCCATGTTGTAAACCTCTTTTGCAGCTAATTTAACATCTCCGTGTTTGTAAGGATTATCGAATAATCCTAAATCATATTTCGCTTCCAGAATTCTTTTTGCAGCTAAATCAATTTCAGCCTGTGTAACTTTTCCTTCAGATAAAGATTTTTTTAATGTGGTTAAAAAACCTTCTCCAACCATATCCATATCAACTCCAGCTTTCAAAGCCAAAGCCGAAACCTGCTGAAGATC
Source organism: Chryseobacterium sp. 3008163 (assembly GCF_003669035.1). Taxonomy (NCBI): domain Bacteria; kingdom Pseudomonadati; phylum Bacteroidota; class Flavobacteriia; order Flavobacteriales; family Weeksellaceae; genus Chryseobacterium; species Chryseobacterium sp. 3008163. Next base: position 815,804 of record NZ_CP033070.1, read on the forward strand.
TCCCATTCCGTGGTCGACCATTTCGTTGATTCCGGTGTAATCTGTTACCACAAAACCTTTGAATTTCCACTGATTTCTCAGCACTTCAGTCTGCAGCCATCTGTTACCGGTTGCCGGAACTCCGTCAACTTCATTGAAAGAAGCCATTACAGAAGCTACACCTGCATCAACAGCTGCTTTATAGGGTGGGAAATATTCGTTAAACATTCTCACATGACTCATATCCACGGTATTGTAATCTCTACCGGCTTCACCAGCTCCGTACAATGCAAAGTGTTTTACACACGCTAAAATATTAGTTCCATTTGCTAAATCTTTTCCTTGGTAACCATAGACCATATTTTTAGAAATTTCACTTCCTAAGTATGGGTCTTCTCCAGAACCCTCGGAAACTCTTCCCCATCTTGGTTCGCGTGAAATGTCGACCATTGGCGAGAACGTCCAGTTGATCCCGTCTGCTGCAGCTTCTCTTGCGGCCACTCTTGCAGATTGCTGAACCAGATTCATGTCCCATGAAGCGGCTAATCCTAACGGAATCGGGAACGTTGTTTCATATCCATGAATAACATCCATTCCGAAAATCAAAGGAATTTTCAAACGGCTGTTTTCTACCGCAACTTTCTGAACGGCTTTAATTTTTTCAGCACCTTTTATATTGAAAAGCCCACCGACTAGTCCCTGCTCTACTTTTTTTCCAATGTCTGAACTTTTAGCCAAACCAGTTGTAAAATCGCCTGAACTTGGTAAATTCAGCTGTCCGATTTTTTCGTCTAAGGTCATTTTAGCCAAAAGCGCATCAACAAACGCTTTTTTCTTTGCGTGATACTGGGCAGTCTGATAAGATTGAACGGGCTTCGTGACCATTTCCTGTGCCGAAAACATCGGCGCAAGTGCCATTGTGGCGATTACAATTAACTTTTTCATATATCTATCTTCTTAAATTATATTTTTCTTTTTGTTTTAATTTTGTTAAACGCTAAGGTGCTAATTTGTCTGACAAATTTCGTTTTTTTAAGGCGCAAGGCGTTTCACTTATTTTAAATTTTTGGTCATTCCACAAACGACAAATTACTATTTTAGACATATACTTCTCGGGTATATTCCATCATATTTTCAAAAACAATCTTGTTTATAACTTCTTTCTTAATTATTCCATTCTCATTATTTCTTCTCCAGAAATCACAAATAATTTCTATTTCTTCAGAGATTAAAAAATATTCAAATTGCGCTTTTTTAAATTCCTGTAATTCTAAATAATTAAAAGTTCTCTTTTGTTTAAAGTTTCCTTTTATAATTTCTAAATATTCAAATATTCCATCTTCGAGTTCTCTATCAAATTCGCCTCTGAAATCGTCAATTCTTATTAATCCCGAATACCATTCAAATTTATTTTCAGGAAATATTTCATCTCGTAATGCCTTCAAATTAAAATCTATGTCTGCCAACACATCAAATTTGTTAATATATAACTCATTATTTTTAACTTCAAATTCAGCAATATACCCCCTCCAAAGTGCTGTACACGAAACAGTGAATTCAGGTCGCTTTTCCGGAAATTCCCGAAAATACTCTTCAATCAATTCCCTATTTAAATAGAATTCCTGATTTTCATAAATTAATTTATCCTGTATTTGTTGGGTCATTTATGGAACAATTTGACTGAATAATTTCTTTTAAGCTATTTCTCTTTTCTTTTACTCAACATCCATTCGTAAAGCGAAGGATTTGAATAGGTCGAATCCCATGAATTGTGATTCTCATTTGGGAAAATCGTCAGTTCTGCTGAGGGGTTTATGGGATGAAGCTTTTGATAAAAATTAAATGCATTTTCAGGTAAAACGACATCGTCCATTCCGCCGTGGAAAATCTTCATGTTGAGATTTTTGTACTGATGGATGTTGGCATACATCACTCTGTCGGTCGGTGCACATACTGAAACGACTGCTGCAAACATTTCGGGATGTTCCATTGCTAATTTTAACGTTCCCCAGCCACCCATCGAAAGTCCGGTAAGATAAATTCTTGAGTCGTCAATTTTATATTTTGCCTGAATTTCTTTGATTAAATGATATACCGTAACGGTGTCCCACCACATATTTTCAGGGCATTGCGGCGCTAAAATAGCAACCGGTTCTTTGATTAAATTTTTATAGGTAAAAGGACTGTGTGCTTTTACTTTTTCGAGGTCATTCCCTCGTTCACCTGAACCATGCAGAAAAACAACCAACGGAACTTTTCCTTTTACATTTTCGGGATAATCGAGAATGTAGGATATTTTTTCTGTTCGTTTTGCGTCTTTGCTGAAAGTCGTCTTGACTTCCTGAGCGTGTAAGCTTAAAGAAAACGGAAGAAGCAGAAGTGGTAAATATTTTAATTTAAAATTCATATTTCTTTAGGTTTGGCTAAAGCCGTTTGATTTTATTTTTTTTTATATAAACGGACTAAAGTCCGTTCCTATTGATAACAATTTATTTTGAAGAATTTTAATTAGCCCCGATAGAAGCGACATCCTTTTTTATTGCAGACGCAGCGAAGCGGAGACTGTAACAAAAAAGATACAGCGGATAGCGGGATTAAGCTCCTAAAAAAACTATTTAATATGATACTTTTCTGATTTGAAACTCAATTTCTTTAATCCTTGCTGTATTTCCGGGGCATTCATAAACAATTTCCATAAAAACCCGGTGCGGTAATTTTCAATCATCGGAGCAATTGTTCCCTGATCGATCGCCAAATATCGTGGGGTCGTCCAATTGTCATAATGAATAGAAGTAGCATCGTAAGGACCTGCAGAACCTATGAATTCTGGTTTTTGTGTATAAATAAATTTCAGAAAATCCATCGATTCTTTTGGGGTGTATGGAAAACTACTCAAAGCGGCGGTTGGCGTAATTACCCCATGATCATTTTGTGGAAAATGTGCATCGTAGCCTGTTTTACCATCTTTATTTCTTGAATAACTTGCAGTCAACCCCCAATAGTTCTCGCTATAGCCTTTCCAGTTTTTTGGATTTTCTACACAATATTTGTAGTCAATAAGTACCTGATTTTTGTTTAAATCGAAGTAATTTTTGATAAGTTTATCTGATAAATTCGTAGGATCTAAACCGATGTAAGAATAATGTGCCCAAAATAAGGGACCTCCATATTCTTCGGCTCCGTTGTGCTTTACATACATCGGAAGCCCGTATTTTTCTTTGTCTGAAAGGTAAGTTCCGTTTCTCGTCCAGCCTTTGTAATAGGTTTCGGCATCGATGGAATACGTGGGAGACGAAGCTGCCAGAATGTAGGTAATCAAACATTCATTGTAACCTTGAAGCGGAAAATTCATTTCCCATTGGTAGTCGGGTGACCAATGCCAATACAGAACTTTTTCGCCGCCTTTGGTGTACCAATTCCACTGAATTCCTTTCCAAAGTTCGTCACATTTTTTTGCCAATGCTTTTTCTTCGGCATTTCCGTTTTTGAAGTATTCACGAACCTGAATAATTCCTGTCGTCAGGAAAGCGGTTTCTACTAAATCTCCGCCGTTATCCTTCTTTCCGAATGGAACAGTTTTTCCGGTTTCTCCGTTGATCCAATGTGACCAAGCACCTTTGTGACGGTCTGCTTTTCCAAGGAAATCCATCATGACATTCAGCCTTTTCAAAGCATCTTTCCGTGAAATGAAGCCTCTTTCCACACCCACTAAAATAGTTGCTAACCCAAATCCTGAGCCGCCTGTTGTAATAACATGTTTATCGTTATCAGGATAAATATCGTCTTCGTGATAACGTTCTCTACCCAACATGGAATTGGGTTCTGCATAATCCCAGAAGTATTTTAAAGCATCTTTCTGAACTTTATCCATCAGCTGCTCATCTGAAATATTGCTCTTAACAGATTTGTTTTGAGAAGTATTTTGAGTGGTTGGCGAAGCTGTAGTACAATTAAAAACTAATGCTGAAACAGACAAAATTGATATTATACTTAATTTCATATAAATTTCAATTTAAAGATAAAAAATTGGTTAAAAAAATAACCAAAGTTAAACTTTGGTTATTTTTATTTATAAAAACTCTTAGTAACCAGGATTCTGAACGAATAGTCCGGTACTAGAATTCATTGCATCCAAAGGAATTGGGAAAAGTTCGTTTTTTCCTGCTTTAAATCCTTTAGGCCCTAAAACTGTAGCAGCCTGACCTGTTCTTACTAAATCTGGAAATCTGTCATTTTCCATAGCTAACTCAACTCTTCTTTCTTGCCAAATAGCAGTTCTGATAGCAGCTTGAGAAGTGGCCGTAGTGTTTCCTAAATTAGCTCTGAATCTTACTTTATTGATATTGATAATCGCAGCTGCAGAATTTCCAATTTCATTTGCTGCCTCTGCATTGATTAAAAGAATATCAGCGAATCTTAAAATTCTTAAATTTTGGATAGAACCATAACCACACGCACTATTGTTTAAAGATTTAGGAACATAAACTTTTTGATTCCACATATTCCCAGCATTGGGATCTCCTTTCTTGATTAAATCACCTTCTAGAGTAGTTTCTCCTTCTCTCAGAATAGTCAATTCTTTTCTGATATCTCCTGGCTCAAATGCATTTTCTAAAGCTGTTGTAGGTGTGAAAAAACCCCATCCGAACTGATCTCTTACCCCCTGAACTTCTGCATATTGACTACCTACATCTTTACCTAGTGATGGATCACAACCACAATTCACTTCAAAGACAGATTCTGTCCCAAATTCCCCTGCAGGTCTGAATAAATGATTAAAGTCAGGATCTAAAGAATAACCCAACGCAATAACCTGATTCGAAGTATCATATGCTTTTTGATAATTCTTCATATAAAGATATACTTTAGATAATAAACCTAAAGCACCACCTTTAGTTACTCTTCCGAGCTGTGAAGCAGGATAAGTCTGAGGTAAAACTTCTGAAGCAGCAATAAGATCTGAAACGATAAAATTATAAACTTCCTCTTTAGAATTTCTTGGCTTTGTGTAATTGCCATCTGGTGGTAATCCATCAAAAATTGGAACACCTCCGTAAATTCTTACCAAGTTGAAATAAAAATAAGCTCTCAGCATTCTAGCTTCAGCCACCAATCTATTTCTAGTGGTAGCGTTCATTTCTATTTTAGGCACATTCGTAATCACTTGATTTGCTCTGTTAACAGCTTGCCACTGTCCGATCCAGTATCCTCTTACTCCATCATCACTTACTGTAAAAGAAAAGTTATCATACGCATTAATAAATGATGCATCTCCAGGATTAGATCCTTTGTCTACATCATCGCCTGTTACCCCAAAAACAAATTGTGCAGGAAAACCTGTGTTTTCCCAACTTCTTAAGAAACTATAAATCGCATTGGTAGCGCGTAGTGCATCGTCCTCAGTTGTGAAGAAATCTGCTACATTAGTTTCTCCTTCATCTTTTATATCAACAAAATCTTCGCTGCAGCTTGCCATTAATCCAAACAGAGAGAGCGTTAAAAATATTTTTTTCATGATTTTTTAATTAAAATGTTAAGTTCATACCCATTGTATAAATTGCAGAAATTGGATAAATATTATTATCGATTCCCATCTGTACTCTATCCGTATTATTGATTTCAGGAGAGAAACCATTGTATTTAAAGCTTGTCCAAGGATTTTGTGCACTTAGATACAATCTTAGTTTGGTTAAAGACAAAGATTTGGCAAGTGATTTTGGCAAGTTATACCCCACCTGAATATTTCTGATTCTAATATAACTACCATCTTCTACATAGAAACTATTTGGTAAGATAACAGATTGATTAGAAGTAATCATAGAGTTGGTATTAGAAGTACCGGCACCATGCCATCTGTTGTTATACATATCTAAATCCCATGTCTCGTTACCATAACGCTGTTCACGGTTATAATTATAAATTTTGTTTCCAAATACACCTTGGAAATCAATTGCAAGATCAATAGCATAGATATTAAAATTAACTCCAAAACCATAAGTTCCTTTAGGAATAGGACTTCCCAGGAATGTTTTATCTCTGGAATCTATAACTCCATTACCGTCCTGATCTGTGAATTTAAACCAACCAGCTTTTGCGCCAGTCTGCCCTGATGCAGCAGCTTCTGCATCCGTCTGGAAAACACCATCCACATTATAGCCATAGTAAGAACCTACTGCCTGACCTTTTTGCAACCTTACAATAGAATTCCCAAATAAACTCGCGCCCGTTTCTAAATATGAGCTACGATATACTGAAGTAATCTCATTTTTAAGAGAAGTAAAATTACCGTATACACCAAAACTTACATTTTCACTGAATTTAGTATTGTAGTTAACAGATACTTCAAAACCTCTGTTGTTAAAAGAATATGCATTGGTAACAAAGTTATTCCAGTTACTTGCACCTGAAACTGTTCCTTGATTTACACCGTAAACAACATTCTTTGAATCTTTATCAAAATAGGCAGCGTCAATTTTAAGCTTATTATTAAACAAAGCCATCTCTAAACCTACATCTTTTCCTGTTGTAGTTTCCCACCCAATATTAGGATCAATAAATTGATCTACAGTTGCTGCCGGAGAACCTACGTTTCCGAGATAGGCACCTGCTCCAATGATAGAAATATTGGCAGTATATCCTCTTCCTACGTTAGGATTTCCTAATTCTCCGTAACTTGCTCTAAGTTTTAATAAGCTGAAAACATTTTGCTCACTCATAAAGTCTTCTTTAGATATTACCCATCCTGCACTTATTGCAGGAAAAGTTCTGTATCTATCAACACTAATTTGAGAACTAGCATCTCTACGAACTGAAGCATTTAACAAATATTTTCCTTTATAATCATAATTCAATCTTCCAAAGAAAGATTCAATTCTTTGTTGATCTTGCTCTACACCCAAATCAGTTCTATCAATGTTTACATTGAAAAGATCTGTTCCGTTTGCAATATTTAATGATTCATTTGTGCCGTCGTAAATTACATTTCGTGCAGACCAATAATTTTGTGACAGCGTAGTTCTTGTTCTGGAAAAACCAGCAAGAACATCAAAATTATGATTACCAAAGCTTTTCTTCCAATTAATTGTATTATCCCAAATGTAATTGCTATTTCTATAATCTCTTGTAATCAAAGTTGATGGAACTTGATTATTAGCAGGCACATATGTAAGTGTAGGAGTAAATTCGTATTGAGAAGGATTATAATTATCAATTGAGTAACTAGCTCTGAAGGTAAAATCTTTCAAAAATTTCAATTCTCCCCAAACATTATTCAGCAATCTTTCCTCATTTTTTGAGAACGAAATTGATCTAATTGTGCTCTCGGATTTGCAATATTATATCCATTAAAATATTGATAATTTCCAGTAGCTGAATTCATTGGCGAAAATATCGGCGGAGCAATAAAAGCCGTCAGCAAAGGATTTTGTGAGATATCCGTACGCATTTTAGAAAAACTGAAGTTATTTCCTATCGTAATATTGTCTGTTACCTTATAACTAAGGTTTAGTTTTGCATTAAACCTTCCAAAACCACTTCCAGAGTTGATGCCCGAACCGGCAGCCAAGTTACCTTCATCCTTAAGATATCCTACGCTACCATAGTAATTAAGTTTTCCTAAACTACCCATGGCAGAAAAATCATTTGCATTGATTATGCTCGTGCGAAAAATTTCATCATACCAATTGGTATCAGCAGGAAAATTTGCTCTACTAAGAGAACCTGCACTAGATCCATTGTCATTAATCAGTTTTTCATTATATAACTCAATGTATTGATTAGAGTTAACCATTTTAGGAATGTTAGTTACCTTTTTAAATCCTATGTAAGAATTTAAGCTGAATACAGGTTTTCCTTTACCTGTTTTAGTTTTGATTAATACAGCACCATTAGCAGCTTGAGCTCCAAAAATAGCCAAACTTGATGGATCTTTCAAGACACTCATCGATTCTATATCTTGAGGATTAAGATAAGAAATGTCGGTAGTAATCATACCATCAACAATAAAGACGGTATTCCCTGTTAATGAACCTACCCCTCTAATATCAACTCTCGGAGATCCTCCAGGAGTACCAACATTGGTAATATTTACACCTGCAAGTTTACCTTGTACAGAGCTAAGAGGGTTTGAGTTAGGTTTGTCTGCTAGATCTTTTGCTGAAACAAGACCGATACTTCCGGTAACATTCTCTTTCTTTTGGCTACCATACCCAATCATGACAACTTCCTCTATTTTTTGCTCTTTTGGAAGAGTGTCTTGAGGAGTCACCTGCCCGTTGACGTTCATACCGAAGTAGAGAACTGCAATCAGACAAGAATACTTTAAATTAGTTTGTTTCATATAGTTTAATTTTATCTTGTACAAAAATGTGTTACATTATTGTCATCTTTATTTTCTCAAAAGAAGACGTTAGTCAAAAATATAAAAATATCAAATGATGTTAAATTTAGTTAAATAAATTACTAATTATAGAATAAATTACGAAATATGTTAAAACAAATTAAATTTTAATATATTCTACAACATTATATTTTAATATAAATGAATATTTCACATTGAAGCAAAGCGATTTTTACTGCAAAAAACAACCAAAAAGCACTTCTAATGTCTCATTTTAATACAATCTTAAATTTTTGAATTCAAAATTTAAAATTCATGTAATATTGGGGAATTTCCGAACTATAATTATCGTATGGTAAATTTTTGTTAAACACACAAATGTCTTTACCTTTGGTGCAGTATTTGACAAGGTTAAAAAAATTGAAAATGAAAAAATATATTATAGCCATTGCATTGGTTTTAGGAACAGGTGCAGTGATCAATACAAGTTTGCAGTCTTGCTCTACTTTGGCAACTTCAGATTTAGGATTAGCAGTGATTAAAAGAGTTCTATTAGGCGGAATTAATAAAGGAATGAATATCTATGGCAACAAAGAAGCATTTCTTCAAAACAATCTGGTTGACAAGGCATTGCCAAAGCAATTACGTGACATCAATACCACTTTAGAAAAAATCGCTCCGGCATTGGTTGCCAAAGAGAGAGAATATATTGCTGATGCGGCAGTTTACACTGTAAATATCTCAAGACCAATTCTTGAAAGTGCAGTCAACAGCTTAAATGCTCAGGATGTAACAAGAATTATCCAGGGTGAGAAAGGGACAGCTACTTTAATTTTGAAGGAAAAAACTTCTCAGCAGCTCGTTGCGGCAATCGCTCCAAAAGTTGAGCAGGAACTGAATAAATACGGGATTGTAAAAACCATCAATACTGCATTATCAGGAAGCAATCTTTTAGGAAGTCTTTTAGGTGGTGGAAATAACAACAATAACGTCAACGCTGGTGGATTGAGCATGTTGGCTTCTGAGCAGATTGTGAACGGATTATTCAACATCATTGAAGATCACGAGAAGCAAAATTCTGCTTCGCTTTTAGGACCTCTTGGAAAATAAATAAATTTTCGTTATATTTATATAAATAAGTAGAAATAATGGACATATTACAAGGAAATCAGCACGCAAATCCTGAAGAATTTTACATATCATTAAAAGAAAAACTAGAAGGTCACCACGATTTTCCTGAAGATTATCTTTTTAAATTTATTATTCCCACGGATGATGCAAAGCTTACAGAAATATACAAAGTTTTTGATGGTATCAAATTTACTTTGGGTAACCGTGAAAGCAAAAATGGCAAGTACACAGCCTGCAATATCAACGCATTTGTTTTGGATGCAGATCAGGTAGTAAGAATTTATAAAGAAGTCGCCAGAATAGAAGGTGTTATCTTATTATAAAACAAGAAAGTCAGCAATCGCTGACTTTTTTTTATTTTCAATTATTCGGATTACTGCTCAATAAAAAATTTCACATTCTCCACAGGTCTTCCGAGCATCGCAACAGAACCTTTAATGAGAATCGGCCTCTGAATTAAAGAGGGGTTTTCTGACAAAATCTGCAGCCATTCATCCTCTGTGAAATCTTTTCCTGCGTATTTTTCCAGATATAACTTTTCTTCTTTTCTGATGATGTGAGAAACATTTTCATTCAGTTTTTTTAAAACCGTTTTCAGCTCCAAAACACTCAGCGGATCTTCGATAATGTTGATAATTTCAAACGGAACGCCGTTTTCGTCCAAATACTCGAGTACGGCATTTGATTTTGAGCAATTTCCGTTATGAAGAACTTTTACCAACATTTTTATTTAATTTAAATCTTTCAGGTGTAAAACAAATTGAGCACCAAAAGACAAGGATTTATTATTTTAATATGAATTTAAGGTTAAAATAAACCATTCAATTCTGTTTCTATTTTTCTAAAATCAATCCGAAATCTTCAGGCTTTTCTACGAAATCAAGATCATCAACTTCTATGATGAGTAGTTTACCTTCGGTATAATTTGTTATCCATTTTTCGTATTTCTGATTCAGTTTAGAAAGATATTCAATACTGATTGAGGCTTCATATTCTCTTCCTCGTTTGTAAATTTTCTTTACTAAGTTTGGAACATCAGATTTCAGATAAATCAATAAATCTGGAGCCGAAACAAAGGTTTTCATCAAATCAAAAAGAGATGAATAGTTTTTATAATCTCTGTCTGACAAAAGCTTCATGTCGTTCAGGTTTTCTGCAAAAATATGGGCATCTTCGTAAATCGTACGATCTTGAATAATATTTTTCCCACTGTCTCTGATTTCTTTTACCTGACGGAATCTACTTCCCAAAAAATAAACCTGAAGTGCAAAACTCCACTTGCTCATATCTGCGTAAAAATCTTCCAAATAAGGATTGTGATCTACATCCTCAAACTGCGCATCCCAGCCATAATGCTTTGCCAACATCGTCGTCAGCGTAGTCTTTCCTGCTCCAATATTTCCTGTAACTGCAATGTGCATATTCCTTCTTCTATTTATTTTTAAACTTTATCTTCTTTAAAAACCTAATTCCTGAATTTCTTCTAAAAGTTTGAGCATATCGGGTTGTTCAGACTGCTCTTTCATCAATTCATCCACTGTTTTTCCGTATCGTTTTTCGGAGTTTCAGGAGCTGTTTGTTTTTTAGAATCCTTTTGGTTTTCCAAGTTGTAAAGATAAAGTTTGTTGCCTTTGATTTCAAAATAAGCGAGCGAATTTTTTTCCACAATTTGCACATCGGGATCTTCGAATATTTTGACCAATTCTTTATCCGGAATATATTTAAAAACAGAATTTTGAGCCACAATTAAAACAAACTCATTTTCTCTCCTCAATCTTTTGCCGTTTTCAACAGGAGCTTCATAAAGTTTTTCAAATTTTAAATTATAAATTTTGAATTGATTTTTTGTTAAAATATAGACCTTATTTTCGTACACCAAAAGATCAATCAGATCATCAAAACTGGCATCAAAAGGATATGAATTGATTGTTGTATCATTTCGGAAATTATATTGAAGAAGCCGTTTTGTGCTTTCATCCAGCAGCCAAATCTGCTGTAGATCTTCTGCATAAGCATGTTTGATAAAGGTAAATTTCTGTTTGAAGTCTATTTTTTGAATTTCATTTAAATTCTGATCGACAAATTTCATTTCCTGAGCATTTTCAGAAAAAAGGGCGATACTCAAAGGGTTTTGAACACCCTGAACTCTGAATGGGACTGTAAACATCAATTTACCAAGCTGTTTACCAACAGAATCGTATTTTGTGAAACTAAAATCTTTGTTTTTGTAGAGATAAATATTTCCGTAATCATCAGCGAATAAATCTCGTACTTCTTTGATTCTGAGTGTATCAAAAGGAAGAACTCTCTGCGCAGAAAGTGTACAGAAAATGAAGATGAATAAGGCTGTGAATATTTTCAAAAAACTTTTTTACCAACGATAGCGCTCCAGAGGAACGCTACCAATTTACATACTTTATTTTATTTAAAAGAAATTGAGAATAATTTAAAATTATTTAATCTCAACTTCATAAATTTTCGGCCAGTTTTTACCTGTAATCACCATATTATCTCCTTTAAAAGCAATTCCGTTTAATACATTTTCTGTATTAGCTTTTGTGTACTGATCGGCAATTTGAGAAAAATCAAATTTACCAACCACTTCACCGTTTGCGGGATTGATTTTAAGAATAATATTTTTATGCCATACATTTGAGTAGATGAATCCTTTATGATACTCAAGTTCGTTAATCTGATCATAAACCTCAGAATTTCCGGCTACAGAAATAAATTTTTCCATTTTTGAGGGATCATTTGGATTTAGGAAATATATGTTTTTTGTACCATCTGAAACTATCAGATATTTTCCATCAGTCGTCATTCCCCAACCTTCACCAATTACATTTGGATAAGCAAATTCGCTGATCAGTTCAAAAGAGTTTTTATCATAAATAAAACCCTTTTTATCTCTATAAGTCAGCTGATATATTTTATTTCCAAGACTTGAAATTCCTTCAGAAAAAACATTATCCGGTTGTTTCGCTTCTTTTATAACCGCTTCACTTCCTAGATCATATTTCATAAATTTTGAAGCACCTTCCTGTCCTACACTTTCATAGACCGTATTCCCTTCCATATAGAACCCTTCTGTGAAACTTTTAGGATCGTGAGGATATTCTGCGACCAAAGTATAACTCATTTTCATTTCAGGATTTTTCGCAAAAACATTGATAGTTGCATCCTGCGTCAAAACCTCACCACCTTTTGTTTTGATATTAAAAGTGACCGCATTATCTCCGAGGGTAAAATATTTAGAATCTACCACCAGACTTGAAGTTTCTTTATCTCCAAAACTGATGCTGATGGCTTCTGCGTTATCTAAAACTTCTTTTGGAAGATCAAGTTTATCACCAAAATGATATCCTTTCGCCTCCATCGAGTTGTTATAATCTACTAATGAATTCAGTATCTCCTTATCTTTGTTACAAGATACGAACAGTAAAAGTGCTGCGAAGCCTGTAATTATTTTATTTTTCATTCTAATTTCTAAAAATATTTCTCCAAAAATAGCAAAATTTATTCCTCTTTACTAATTTCGTCGACAGCTTGCCCAAATTGTAATATATATCCGTTGTTATCAAAGATTGCAAACTCACGCATTCCCCATTCAAAAGTTTCTATTTTATAGCAAATTTTTGTGATCGTATTCAAATCTTTCCAGAGTTCATCTACATCATCAATATTAAAATAAAAAGAACCTGAAAAACAGATGTTACTGACATTTCCATGTTCGTTAGGTAAAGTGAGCATGATCTGCACCTTATTTTTCATCAAAAAAGCCCAATGCGCTTCGATGTTAGCATCAACGAGCGAAAAACCCAAAATATGAGTGTAAAATCCGATAGATTCCTCCAAATTTTTGGTCCAAATGACAGGCATCAGAGAATGAAATTTCATATTTAAATCATTATATTTTTTTTAGGCAATAAGTTTATCGCCTTATTTCATTTGTGTTATAAATCAAGATTAATTTCATTATTAATTTTCCAGATATAATTTAAGGCTTTGTCCAATAATTTCGTTCCAACCTTGGGTAAAACTTTCTTTAGCAAATCCTTCGCCTAAATCCTTCAATTTTTCAGTTCCTTCATGAGTTAATGTCACAAGAGTTCCGTTTGCATCAGACTCTAAATCCCAAGTCACAAAAGTTTTTTCATCAGAAAAATTGGGATAAAACCACGAGTGTTTCAATTTTTGATTTGGAATAGCTTCAATGATCTCAATCGTATGAAGATATTTTTTTTCTTCACCCGGCTCATAAAAATTAAAAGACTGTCCAACTTCGGCTTCAAAATCTGCAATATCAAAATACCATGATGGCAATTCGTTTTTATCAGTCAATGCTTTCCAAACTTTTTCAATGGGTGCGTTGATTTTCTTTTTGATAATGATTGAATCTTCCATGTGAATTTTTTTAATGAATATTTGTCCTAACTTTTATTTTAACGCAAAGTTCAATTAGATTTTTTCAAATTAAACCAATATAATTTAGCCAAATCCTCAAGAGAAACAATGATTTAAGAGTGACTAAATCCTGTAATTTTAGCTTCATCAAAATCCAGCTGCATTTCAATCGTTCTCATCACATGATCGTCGAATATTTTATCACGCTTCATACGGTGAAGTTCGTTTCTCTGCGCCTGAATAACCTGCCTCAAAACATCTTTATTTTCGTTCATTGCGGATGCATAATCTACTGCAGAGCCCATGCATTGTGCTTTGTCAGCAATTAACTTCATTTCATTTTCCAGCTTGTAAATTTGATGTCTCACGAGACTATTGCTTTCAGATAATTCAGAAAAATCTGTAGTCAATTTCTGAAGTGCTGTCTCTTTTAATTTCTTCAGTAAAATTGCTTCCTGCTTTTCTTCCGGCAGTTCGCTTCCGGCATCATCAACTTTTAAAAATTTTAAAATTGGCGAAAGCATCAAACCTTGTCCAACTAAAGTTATCAAAATTATTACGAAAGTCACGAATAAAATAATATTACGATGCGGAAATGCTTCCCCGTTTGGTAAAACGCAGGAATGGAAAGCGCCGCAGCTAATGAAACTACTCCTCGCATCGCTGCAAAACTAATGATAAACGGTTCTCGCCAATCAGGTTTTGGGTTTTCTGACCTTAATTTTTTAGATAAAAACCACGGAAAATACATCACACTGTAACTGTAAACCAATCTTGTTAAAATAATCGCTCCACCGATTACAATACTGTAAAATATTCCTTCTGAAATGGTATAATCTTTCATTGCAGCGACTACAATCGGTAATTCAAGACCAATTAAGATAAAAATAATCGTATTCATCAGAAAAATAAGAACACTCCAGACATTGCCGGACTGAATTCTTGAAGTGTGACTAAGATAGCAATGCGAATTGTATGACATCAGTAATCCGCCTGCCACAACTGCTAACACCCCGGAAAAATGAAAATGCTCTGCACCAACATACATGATGTAAGGTACAATTAATGTAATTACAGTGTCAATATTTGAGTTGGAAGGAATTAACCTAAGAAAAAATCCGAAAAGGAACCCAAAGGCGACTCCAATTGCGATTCCGCCAACTGCCATAATGAAGAAATCACCAATCGCATCTCTCCAGATGAACTGTCCGGAAATCACTGCAGCTAGGGCAAATTTAAATACAATTAAACTCGATGCATCATTAATCAAACTTTCACCTTCCAAAATACTGGTGATCTTCTTTGGAATTTTCATATGTTTTAAAACAGACGTTGCCGCAACTGCATCTGGAGGAGAGTTTACACCACCTAACAAAAATCCCATCGCTACCGTCAATCCAGGAATTATTGAGGATGAAAGATAAGCAACAACCACTGAGGTCAGAAATACCAATCCGAAAGCCATAGAAAAAATCTGTTTTCTCCATTTATGAAAATCTTGCCACGAGGTGAACCATGCCGCTTCAAATAAAATGGGTGGAAGAAAAATCAGAAAGACTAAATCCGGCTCAATTTCTATGTGCGGCATTCTCGGTACAAGGCTGATGATTAATCCGGCAATCACCAGAAAAATAGGATAAGCTACTTTCAGCTTCTGCCCTATCATCACGAGGATCATTACAGACAATAAGACTGCAATGGATATGGTAACGTAAGTATGGATCATGGATTTTTTATTTTAATTTTTATTACTAAAAATGAACTTCATTTGAGTTTGGAGATTAACTCATAGCTCTTTATAATACAATTTGGTTGATCGGAGTAATTGCCGGCGGAAGATCACTCTCATCCAGCATATCTCTCATATCAATCTCTATCGTAAGGCTTATTTGCGTAATCGGAACGTCATTCGGGCTTCCTTCAAAAGGATTTACAGAAGCTTCTCCTACGCTGTCTAAAGTATGAAAACACCAAGTCACCAAAAGAGAAAACGGAATATTAAACCACAAAGTGTAGTTCTCAAGAGCTGTTCCATCACCCATTTTTGCAAATTCTTTTACCAAACCGAAAGGCACAAAACGATGAATAAAATCAAAAGATATGTCGTAATGGAAGAGAAGTTCCTCGGATATGGAAAATTCTTAATTCTTTCTGCTTTGCCTTGATCATCAGTAAATTTCACCAATTGCTGATTAATCTGCGACCATTGAAAATCATTGATTTCACCATTTGCATAAGCCTCAGAAAGCTCTTTACTTTGCAAAGCCATCAATTGTGTTGCACGGTTTTTTTTGCTTAAAATATATTTCAGTTCGTCTTCTACAAGATATTTTTTTAGTTCATCTTCTATTTTAAAAGTTCGTTCCTGAATTTCATATTTTTTCGCATATTCTTCAAACTGAGCAACATTCATACTTTCCCATGCTCTTGGTTCTCTCAACTGAAAACGTAGTGCCGTCAACCAAGCATAATGACGTTCAAACATTGCTTTTACTTTAACCGGATTTTTACCCGATAATGAATCTCTTAAAATATACCCGAAACTCCTGCTGTCATTGATAATTGCTCCGTAAATCTGTCTGGCTTCCCAAAGACGGCTGTAACTCGCATTATTTTTAAATCCGACAATAAAAGCAACTGCAGTACCCATAATTGCGATTGGTTGCCACGGAAACGAAAGAAAGGTAAATCCAAAATAATATAAAAGCGTAGGAATTATTGCTAAAATCAATAGAATATAGATACTTCTTTTAGTCCAAACTATAAATTCTATGGCGCTGAATCTTTTTCCTGAATGCATTTGTTTAGTTTTTGTGTTTTAAAGGTATTCAATTTTAATTTCTTGTGAACGGAATATTGTTGTAAAAACCAATCTGTATCTGTCCTCGGTTTTTGTTTTCCTGAATCTGATTCATGTAGCCAGCTTCGATTCTCATGTTTTTGTTGATAACGAATCCTAAAGCACCATAAACACGATTTCTATCGAAACCCGGACTATCTAAATGCAGAAAAATCTCATTATAGGCAGAAACATACAGAGTTTTTGGAAGCATTTCTTTATTGGTAACAGGAATATTTAAACCCAATAAATAACGGAATCTCATTCTGAAATCATCCTGTAAAAAACGTTCTTCCAAACGGTAACGATGCTGAAGATTGAATCTTCCAAATTTCTGTTTAGTAATGTACTGCTGGAAAATACGGTGTTCGATATTCTCAGTTTTTTCACCTTTAACGTAAGGCTGACTCAAAATAAAACCGTAACCTAGTAAAATATTGTTGTTGTTTTCGGTTAAATCATACCCAATTCCGGTACGGATGAGAAGTTGCTCTAAATCACCAATTCCATTAAAATTACGGTATTGAATTTCATTATGGAAATTCAGTTTTTTACTGATTTTATTATTTCCGAAATACATATACCATGCCCCAAGACTATTATCTTGTGCAAAAGAATATGCTGAAATACTTATAAAAAAAATAGCGTCAACTGCCTGAAAACCTTCATGTCTTACTTCTTTATTATTACTATCTATCAAAATATCAAATTTAATACTTTTAATCAATAATAACAAATAATAAATCTAAGTTTATAAAATTCTCAGGCAGGAGATAAGTTGAGATTAAGAAGGAACTTTTTCTACTAAAATATCTTTTCCTTTTTTGTCAAAATAAGTGCAGGTCATATCATTCAAATCCATTTTCCAGCCTTCCACTCCATTTTCTGCACAGTCTTTACAAAAAGTCATGTAATCTGTGCCGCCTTGCTGATGAAGTTTTAACTGAATTTTAAAATTTTCAAGATTCAAGTTTTCTAAAATTTGTAAAACATCATATTTACTTCCTGTTTTTGCTGAATGATTTTCTGTATCGAAATATTCTGTGTTCCCGTCTGAAACATAAGCCGTGTAATGTGAAACACCAAGATTTTTTATAGCCTGAATGTATTTAGGAAAATCTGCTCCGCTTTTTACTTTTTGGTGTTCTGCTTTGATTTCTTCAATTGTGAATTTCATTTGTTTGTATTTAATTATAAAAAATTTAGGAGAGCAAATATATTTAAAATGAAAACCGACAAATCAATTTGTCGGTTATTTTTTACTATTTATCGTATTTAAAAAATAAATATTAAGGATGTTGCTGCATTTTCGCAGGATCGTCATAATTAACCATCCAATTGATGCCAAACTGATCGGCAAACATCCCGAAATATGCACCCCAGAAAGTATCTGCAAGAGGCATAGTAACTTGTCCGCCCTTAGATAATCCGTTGAATAATTTATCTGCTTCTTCTTTAGAATCTGCATTAATTGAAACTGAAAAATTGTTTCCCACTTTTAGACTTGAAGCCCATTCTCCACCTGTATCGCTTCCCATTAATACTGTTTCTTTAGAAATCGGAAGGGTAACATGCATGATTTTGTCTTTTTCTTCATCAGGCATTTCTTTTCCTTCCTGCGGAGGCATTTCGCCAAAAGTTCCGATGTATGGAAATTCACCGCCAAAGACTGATTTGTAAAATTCAAATGCCTGTCTGCAATTTCCGTTGAATGTAAGATAAACGTTTACTGTTGCCATAATTTTTATTTAAAAGTTTTTGTGTTTATTATTTTTGGTTGATAGTTGATAGTTGATAGTTGATAGTTGATAGTGAAAATATGTTATTCCATTACTTATTAATCATTACCCCATTACTTATTTTTAATTATCTATGTTGGTCTATTAAGATCATATTTCCGTCAGGGTCTTTCAGGAAAATATGTTCGGGGCCGGAAGTTGTTTCGTCGGCTTCTTTTTCTAATGCAACCTGATGTTCTTTCAGATGTTTCTGAATTTCTCTAACATCATCAAAGGCTTCGAGATTCTGAGCATTCTCGTCCCAGCCCGGATTGAAAGTCAGCATATTTCCGTCAAACATTGCCTGGAAAAGACCAATCAATGTACTGTCGTTTTTCATGATCAAATAATTGCTTTCCATACTTCCACCCATTTGGGTGAAGCCTAGTTTTTCATAAAAATCTTTAGACTTTTCTAAATCCTTCACACTTAAGCTGATGGAGAATGCTCCTAATTTCATATTTTGATGTTTTTTGGTTGTATGTTGAATTAATTTAAACGCAAAGCTCGCAAAGTTTTTTAACTACTAGCTATTTTTAAGTTCGCAAAACGAAGTTTCGCCGATTCAAATAAATAATTTTAGATTGAGGCAAAGGCGTTTAACTACGTCGAATCTTCGATTTCACTTATTAAAGAACACAAAGTTGTCACTTGTATCATTTAAACTTAATGATTGAAAACATTTTGTCTCATTTACGGTAAAACCTATTTTTTGCTTAAAGCCAATTTATATCCTGCTAAAACCAATCCCCAAACCAAGATTCCTAAAACCCAAAACCAGATTGGAGTTGGCAAAACAACCATATTGTAAATTGTGAAAGAAAGGAAAATAAGTCCGCAAATAATTGCTGCTGTAGGTTTTCCGTTTTTTGCAATTTTTGTAGAAATAAAACCCGAAACCAAAGCTCCCAAAGCATATCCCACAATAACCATAAACTTGCCCAAGAATGGTAAATTTTCAATATATGATTTAAAAGCTTCCATATCATTCGCCTTCATCCCGGCAGGATACGGATGCAAAATATGATTAAGTGTTTCTACTCCCCAAACGCAAACAGAACCGGCAATAATTCCTGCAATAACTCCTAAAATGACTCTTAACATGATTATTGGTTTTTTAAATTAGTTTTAAAATCTAAAGTTCCGTCATAGCTTTTCCAGTTTCCTGTAAATTCGATGTTGGGATTTTCAATTTTTTCTGTTTTTTTGTTCCATTGAAATGTATACACAAATTTTCCTGTGAAAATACCGGAATGTTTTCCTTTATTCTCTTCAACCAGCTCATAATCGCCAAAAACAATTCCTTTTTTCTTACCGTCTTTGTATTTGGTGATCGTTAATTTACCTTCATATTTCGATGTATTATTATCAACCACAGAATATCCTGAAACAAAATATTCCTGATCATTTTTTTTGTTCTGTTCAGAAATTTCTATTTTCAGTTTAATGGTTTCATTTTCATTGCCAATCGTTCCGATGTAGGGTTTTGACTGATTCAGCCAAATATTTGAAATATTGGGCATTTGAGCAAAAACAAAATTGGATGCGAGAACGAGAATAAGTAAAAGTTTTTTCATTGTATTTTTTATTTAAATATCACTTTGGAAATGTCGGTATGATAAAAATTAGCAAACCAAAAATCCGTCTTTTTACCGTTTTCAAAATTTTCAAACACTCCTTTAAAGGTTGTATTGGAAAATTTGCTGATGCTATTCATTTCTTTTGTCGTCTGAATTCGAAACTTACCTTTAAAAATACCATCATCAATATCTGGCTGAGTTCCGTTTAATTGAAAATCACCGAAAACTAACATTAGATCACGTGAATCTTTTACATTAAATACATAATTAAAAGTGAGTTTCCCTAAACACGTCAAAGTTTTCCCATTTAATGTGTAGACTCCTTTTACCAGATAATTTTCCGGTTTTTTGGAATCTTTTATGACTGAAAAAAATTTGACATCTATTTTCCCGGCATTCATTTCACCGTCAAAACCCAATTTTTCATTAAGAATTATTTTGCTAAAATCTTTATCTTTTAAAGGAAAATCATTAGACTGAGCATAGAAAATAAAAAATGGAAACAGTAAAAATAAAATTGTTTTCATTTTAAAATACTAAACTCCAAACTGAGATAAATGGTGATTCAAATGTTTTGCAAACATATTGTTCCATTCGTCTGACTTTAATTTTCCGAAAGAAAACGATTCTTTCTCATGAAACGCTGATGCTCCCAATTGTTGTGTTTTTTGGATAAAACCAATTAATCTTTTTTTCTCATCATCAAAATTTCTTCTTCCTGTGATTACAAACTGCGGTGCCGTTGGAGAATCTCTTGGGTAAGCTTTATCGCCAACCACTTTAGACTTCACAAATGATTTTAGGATAAATTTTGCGATGGCTCCCGGTTTTTTATGTTTTTCCGGTTCGTAAACCATTTCGTAACTGATACAACAGTGTGCCAACATCTGATCGACCGTCATTCTGCCCCACAAACCGTGTGTATCTTCCACTAAATTATTTATTCTATTGATGTAATTCTGAGCGTCTTTCGCATCAAATACGTTTTCCATAGCTTATTAAATTGTATATGAACAAATATAATATTATTTCGGATGATTTTAAAAATTGTTTTCAATCTTCAATTGTGAATTATTGAACACCCATTGCTTCAAATCGCAATAAAAAAACTCCCCACAAAATCTGTGAGGAGCTGATTATTTTGAGGTAGTTACAATCTATTTCTGAACTGCTTTTTTCATCGCAGCATCAGGTCGTAAAACCCTATAACGGACTTCCATATCTTTAGGAACATAGAAAACCAAAGGCAATTTGCTGTTGTATCTTACAATTTCAGGCTGTAAAGAAACAAATTTCTTCGTCTTCTTCTGATCCGGACAACCCATCAAAGTTCCGCCCGTTTCACCGTTAGATTCTACTTCATAATAGTTATAACCCCAACCTTGCAAATCCTGAGTTGTTACTTTCCCCATCAGAAAATGTTTGTTGCAATCAAGTAGTTTTTCAACACCAACAAAAAATTCGACTTTTAAATCACTTTCGTTTTTTGCGATAGGCAATTGAATATACACTTGCTTAAATCCTTCTTTAGCTTTTGGAAACATATCGATTTGAAGCTTTTCAAATTTTTCTTTTTTCATCTTCTGAGCAGAAACATTGCCTACTACAAACATCATCAATACTACAGATATTGCTTTTAAAAATTTCATAATTGTTTGATTTAAAATTTACAATTTCCTTACAGTCAAAAACTATTCCACAATTTTCACATTAGTGCCTTTCGTATGAGCATTCATCTGCGGTGCATAATAGTTTTGCATAGTTGTAATTCCATTCGAGAATTTCCCGGATGCATTCGCAACATAATCATATTCAAAAACATATTTCCCTTTCGGCATGTACTGAATATAGAAATTGGTAGACGCATCTTTTGTCGACTGGTAATATCCTAAATTATTTTTCCACTGATAACCTGAAATGACATCTAGAGGCTCCAATCCTGCAGCTCGCATATCTTTGATATGAATAAACTCCATCGCACGATCGGTATTTAAAATCATTCTTACCGTCACTTTATCCCCAACTTTCAAAGGAGTTTCAGGAGATATTTTTTGCAATTCTTCACCATTGACGGTTTTGATTTTTTTATACAATTCTTTCGTTATGGATATGTAATTCTCAGAAGATTTTATTTTATCTAAATCTTCATAATATTGCCAGAATAATCCGCCCTGAACAATTCCTGCGCCTGGTTTTGTAACGGTTACCGTGGCTAAATTTTTATCTAAAACATCGGTTTTCAAAGTAAATTTTACATAACCTGTCGCCTGAGTTTCCGGTTTTAATTCTTTTCCGCCCCAAACGATGGTTGCTTTGTCGCTGTCTGCTGACGTCCATGATTTTCCTGAATTTAAAATCGTAAAAATTACTTCCGAAGTTCCTCTTGAACTTCCCCAAGAATTCACTTCTTTCTGCGTGATTAACCAGATTTTCAGGTCTTCGATGAATTTCTGATCATTTGGTTTCAATTTATTGAAAGTTTCCAAAGCTCCTGCATGATTCACTACTTTAGAACTGAACCAGCCCCAATCATCAAGATTTTGTTTCCAGTAGATGCCTTGTGTTTTTGAATCTACTGAAGTTTCTTTTAAATAATTTAATAGTTTATCTGAAACATCTTTCAAGCCATAATCGCTCATCAACAAAGCTAAACGATGCAATCCGAAGAATGTAAAATCAGTGATTTTTGTTGTTTTGGCTTTTTGTTTTACCAAAGATTTTAAGGTTGCTCCTTTTTCTTTTAACGGATATTGTTTTTCCCAATAGTTTCGGGTGTCGAGATAGTCTAAAGTCCAATTGTTGATGACGTTTTCTTTCTTGACATCAGTATATTTATTGATTTCATTATCAACATATTGAACCAATTTCGAAACCAATTCTTTTTGTTCTGAAGATTGATAATCTTTCACATTATCTTTTAACCAAACGTTGATTTTTCCAAGATTTTTAAGAATATACAGCGACGTTCCATACGAACTCGGATAGCCCTGATACCAAGAGAAACCACCGTCAGGATTTTGAAGCTTTTTAAAATCATCCCAATCCTGATTGATTGAATTTTTCATCGTATTGACATCAAACAACAATGCCAGTTTCTGCATCTGTTCATCTTCATTTTTACTTTCCAGAACCCATGGAGTTTCATCCAGCAACAGTTGTTTCAGTTCCTGATTTTTTTCAAGATTTGAATTTAACAATCCTTTGCTTTGATATTCTTCGAAAACAGTTTTCAATTTCGGATTGGCTTTAAAAATTTCCGAAGCCAAAACATCGGCAAACCATTTGTTGAAAATAACATCTGCAGAATTATTCTGGTCATTTTTCAAACTTGGAAGTGCAAACATAATCTCCCAAATCGGGTTCGTCGTCAACTCCAAAGTATTTGATAAATTCGATAAGGTCGTTGAATTGGTATATTTAAGGTTTTCTAAAACAAAAGTTTTTGTTTCGCCTTCTTTCACAAAAATTGGCAAAGCGTCTGTAACCAACATTCTGTTTGGAAGAATGGCGATTGCTTTTTGTTCGCCGTCAGAATATTGATCGGCTTTTGCAACCACTTTCAGAATGATTGATGAAACGTTATTCGGAACTTTTACTTTCCACGTTAACGATGAATTTCCGTTTTCGTCTAATGAGAAAGATTGTTCTTTATTATAACCGGAAACTGCAGTCAACGAACTCAACCCAAATTTCTCAGAAATATCTTCGTTTGTGAAAGCATCAAGAATCTGCAGTTGTGCAGAACCGTTTAACTTTTTGCTGGTTAAATTGGATAGTTTAGATTGAAGATTCAACTCATCGCCTTCTCTCAAAAATCTTGGATAATTCGGAGTAACTGAAAATTCTTTCTGTGTCACCACTTCTTTTTCCAATGTTGCAGCTCTTGCGTCTTTTGTATGCGCTAAGAACATTAATTTCCATTTAGTTAGAGCTTCGGGAGAAGTAAATTCGAAGTTGACGTTTCCATCGGAATCTGTTTTTAAATCAGGATAGAAAAATGCGGTTTCGTTTAGATTTTGACGGACTGGGATTTCATCCATTTTTTCCATAATCGGCAATCCATTCTCATCAAGAGCTACATCTGTATACTCTTTTTTCTCTTGCTCAGTTAATTGTCTTCCAGAATTCAAAATATCAATTGCAGCATCGTCCGTTCTCACAGATTCTAATTTCATTGTTGGAGAACTTGATCTTTTTGCTGCGACCATTGGTGCTGGAGCAGCGCTATTTTTCACAGAACCCCCTGCTACTCTGCCTTGCAATTCATACATTACATTTCTATCAAACCAATTAAACTGCGGAACATCTACATATTTCCCATTAAAATATTCCATTCTGCTTTGGAAGTATTTTTCTTCAAGATTATTACCAATACGATAAGAAGATGTTATTGAAAATGGTGAGTACAGTTGTTCCCAGAAAAAATTATTCATAGCAAAATGATCCAAAGACATATCGTACATATTTGCCAAAACTTCAGCATTGATCTTTTCTCTAGCATTTCCTGAAATTTTTACCGACCATTTTTCCTTAGAATTCGGTTCTATTTTATCTCTAAAAGTTGTGGTTTCAATTTTTAAAATTTGTTCGCTATCTTTTATTTTTAAATCAACAATTTCTGTCTGCACATCATTGAATGCCACAATCTGGAACTGAAGATTCAAACTGTTGACA
Organism: Chryseobacterium sp. 3008163; assembly: GCF_003669035.1. Classification (NCBI taxonomy): domain Bacteria; kingdom Pseudomonadati; phylum Bacteroidota; class Flavobacteriia; order Flavobacteriales; family Weeksellaceae; genus Chryseobacterium; species Chryseobacterium sp. 3008163. The sequence continues at coordinate 840,527 of NZ_CP033070.1, forward strand.
TTTTTATCTTTAGGAATATCAACAGAATATTCTAAAATTCCGTTGTTGAATTTGTAAACTTCAGAAACTGTTTCTCCTGAACCATCCTGCACAAAAATATTCACCAAAGCATCAGGAATTGCAGAATACACATAAATTTTCGCCTTTTCGCCTCTTGAAAATTCATTTTTCGGTTCTAAAACTGTTAAGAAAGTTTTCTGATTAGGTTTCAAAGATTTTTTATCCCAAACACTGAAGTTTTGTGTTGATTTTATCGTGTCTTTACCTTCAATATTATATAATTCTAGTTCATAATCTCCGGCTTCCAGTTTTCCTAAATCGAGGTTAGTTGACGGTTTTTGGTTGTCAGTTGTTGGTTGCTGAATTTTTTCAAAAACGATTGTTGATTTCCAGCTTTTAACTTCATCATTTTTATCATACAAATCGTGAAGGAATTTGCTGATAAATTCTTCTTTAGAAAATTTCGGAAGATTCTGAATTTCATGTTTAAAATTGCTTCTGAAAATCCTGTTTGGAGCTTCCAGTTTTGATAATTTCACCTGATAAGATTTTTTTAGATTTTGTTCGTTGTAATTTTTGGTTTCAACTTTTACTTTCACATTTTCGTCGGCAAAAGTATTTTTAATCTCATCAGTTTTGATGTAATGAGAAACTGAGGCAACTTTCAGATTGGTGTTTGCCATTTGCGTTTCTCCATTGATGTCGGTTGCCGAAGCACTGATCTGGTAATTATCAATTTGAATCCCTTCTAATTTTTCATCTTTTTTAAGTCTAATTTTATAATAAATTCTCCTTTCTCATTTGTTTTCACATCTCCAAGAATCGAGTTCTCATTATCGTTATCGTTGGGATACCATGGAAAATATCTCCAACGGATGTTTTGTTTTTTGATTTCATAATTGACGTTTGTATTGCTTAATGCAACTCCAGAAAACATCATTGCCTTTCCTTTCAGCTCGATAGTTTGTCCGTACTTATATTCATCTTTTACAGGTTCAAAAGTGACTTCAAATTTCGGGCGTTTATATTCTTCTACCTGAAAATACCTATGACCATTCGTCCCGCCGTCGGTTTGAATGAAAAATTGACCATTCAGTTTTCCTTTAGGCAAAACGAAACTTCCGTGATAAGAACCAAATTCGTTGGTCGTGAAATTCTGAACCACAACTTCCTGAGAATTGGCATCAAGTAATGTAATTTTCTGCTTCAATCCAGACGCAACAGCTTCAATTTCTTTGTCTATTTTAGTGTTGATTACTTTAAAATAAACCGTTTGACCTGGTCGGTAAATGGCTCTGTCTGTAAAAATCTGTGCTTTTGTACGGGTTTGTTTATTGGGATTATAGCCTTCAGCATTTCCGCGATTGCCATACACTTCCATAATCTGAAAGTCATTCGTTTTCGGTTGTTGAATTAAAAATGTTCTGTAGTAATCTGTACTTGCGGTATTCGGAAATTTGAAAACTCCTTTTTCGTCAGTTTTACCTGCAATTTTATTTAAAGTTTTGTTTTGTACAAATTCATGAAAAGTCAGATTTTCATTATTAATCGGTTTCCCATTTTCAGCATTGACCAATTTCAACTCATTAGAAAGTTGATTTCTATCATTTTTAGATTGATAGATAATCTTATGATTTGAAACTAAAAAATAAAAATTCTGATTACTATTTTCATCATCACTTTTTGCTCCTGAAACCTGATATTCTGCAACGTAAATCCCTGATGAAAGTGGTTTAATTTCCAATGACGTTTTGTGAAGCTGATAATCTTGAGGATCATTCAATTGAAAAACTTCTTTTCGCACCAACGTTTTTTTCACTTTAGAATACGCATCGTTATAAGGATTTCTTGAATATTGCATGAATGATTGAAGATTATCTTTCACTTCATAAATATTCACTGAAAATTCTTTGACATTTTTAAACTCCGCAACCAAATGAATAGGTTTATCCGGCTGGGTTTGCTGTTCATATTTTATACTTAAAAAGGATTAACAATCTGATTTTCTTTATTTTTAATATTTTCAATGAAAGGAGATTTCGGATATTGTGTTTTTGCCTGATTTCCTATTGCTAAAGCTTCTTTTTGTTTGTTTTTAATGATTAGTTCATTCATGATTTCTTCTATCACGAGAACTTTGTAATCGCCATCAATATTCGATTTAACTAAATTTTGAAGTTGCTCTAATTTATCTTTACATTGGGTAAACTGGCAATTCTCAGACAACTTCTGATGCATAAAATACAACTTAGAATTCCCTGAATTCTGAGTGATCAATTCATCAAAAATTGTATTGATTGTATTTCTGTTTTCGGTCAGTTCATTCTTTGTGAACAATCCATTATCCGATAAAAAACTCACTTTTTTTAACGAGTACCAATCCAGCAAAGTCGGGAAATATGCAATATCATTCGTATTAGTAAAAGCATCTTTATACTTTGCAAAAGACACTTTTTTCATTGGTTGGCTTTGTTGGTCAAGCTCTTTAAGATTTTTGCTTAAATAGTTTTTAAAATCAAGCTTACTCCATGTTTCAATTTGCGAAACATCCTGAGAATTCATGTTCGTTCTTCCGTTAATCTGCCAAGAATGCTCATTGTAATAATCGAACATAAAACCGGATAACAAAACTTTATACACCAAAAGATCATCCCCTTTCAGGTTCTTTTCTGCATTTTGAAGTTTTACAAAAAATTTTGAAGCCGAATCATTTTCATCATCATCTGAAGTCTGATTCACAATACTAAATTCCGCTTTCAAAGAACGGATCAGTTGCAGAGCATTATTTTCTTTCATGGCGTGATTTTGTATGTCTAAAATAGTAGGCAGAGTAGATTTAAAATTTCCTTTACCCGTGCTTTCTTGTACTTTTTTCCATTGCTGATCATAATAGTTTTGCGAAAAAACCAATGAAAAACTCAACAACAAAAGGAATAGGAACAAAATCTTTGAATATCTTTGCATAAGTGTTATTTTTACTAAATGAATTGCTTAAAAGTACTGAAAAAAACTGTTATCGACAGTCAAATTTTTGTCTCTTTAATGGGAACTTTTTTTGCAGTATTTTTCATGTTTGAGCAAAATACATTCCGTTTTCCTTCTGTGCTTTTGATATTTATCACGTATTTCAGCGGATATCTTTATACAAAGTATCAAAACACAAAATATTTTTACAAAATTTTCTTGCTGAATGTTATTACAGGAACTATTTCTGCCGCTTTAATCATCTTTAATCATAACGAAATACGTCTGGTAAAATGGTGTATCATTGTAGTTTTAGGATTACTGTACAATAGTTTTTTTCTGGAAACCTATATCCGCAAGATTCCTTTGCTGAAAGTATTTTATGTGGGTTTAGTCTGGGCATTGGTCAATGCTTGGCTTACTTTACCTGAATTTAATTTCCCTATATTTTTCATCAGTTTCTTTTTTGTAACAGCGCTTGTTTTACCTTTTGATATCCGGGATATGAAAAGTGATACCGTTCGGACCTTTCCGAAATTAATTGGAGTTCAGAACACTAAATATTTAGCTTACATATTGGTTTTCGTTTCAGCAGTTTCATCTGTCTTTTATCTCAAAACGCAATTTTCCATTAGCTTTTTCCTGACCTCAATCTTTACTTTTATTTTAATTTATTTTTCAAAACACTCAAACAAAGATTCTTATTTTTCCTTTTGGATCGAGAGCTGTTGCGGCTTACCGCTTTTGTTTTTAATTCTGTTTGAAAAGTTTTACCTTTACTAAAAATTTGCAGCAATGGAATCTTTTGAAACTATTCAAAATAAATTACTCAGAGCGATCAGCGAAAGTACTGATCGGGAAAAGATTCTGAGTCTATGGGAATTTTGGAATCATAAAAATTCTGATTTTTCTGTTGCTGAGCCCAATTCTTTTTACAACTCCGAAAAACCGATGACCGATGAAGAAGTAGAAGAATATTTTAAAGAAGAAGAAATTGTTTTGCCTGATTATATAATGAAAATGATTGAGCGAGGAATGGATGATGTAAAAAACGGGCGTGTTGTTGACAATGAAGAAGTAGAAAAATATTTTGAAGAATGGCTAAAAGATTAAAATGGACAGAATTTTCAAAAAGCCAACGAAAAGATATTTTAGAATATTGGAACACTAGAAACAAATCAAAAGAATATTCAAGAAAACTAAATGAACTTTTTGACAAAATAGCATTAATGATTTTGGAATATCCTGAAATTGGGCTAAAAATAAGTGGTTCGGAATGTCGTGGAAGATTAATTAGAGATTATTACATTATCTATATAAACTCAGAAAAAAGTATTGAAATCTTAAGTATTTTTGATACTCGACAAAATCCTGAAAAACTCGAAAAAATTTTAGGATTATGATCATTAACAAACTCACCCTTTACAATTTTAAAAACCATTCTGAAAAAAAGTTTGAGTTTTCGCCGCAAATCAACTGTTTTGTGGGAAATAACGGTGCCGGAAAAACCAATATCCTTGATGCTTTGCACTATCTTTCTGTAGGAAAAAGCTTCTTGGGGAATACCGATACCAACAATATCAAAAATGGCGAAGATTTCTTTACTATCGATGCTGAAATTCAAAATGATGGCAGCGAAGATATCATTAAAATCTCTCAGCCTAAAGAAGCGAAAAAAGTCATTAAAAAAAATGACAAAAGCTACGATCGAATGGCAGATCACATTGGTTATTTACCTAGTGTCATGATTTCTCCCTACGATTCAAATCTGATTTCAGATTCCGGGGAAAGTCGCAGGAAGTTTCTGGATTCTATGATTTCTCAGACCGATTCGGGATATCTTTTTGATTTAATTCAGTATCAGAAAACAATTCAACAGAGAAATGCTTTGTTGAAATATTTTGCAAAAAACAGAACTTGGGATAAAGATTCATTAGAAATTTATGACGAACCCATCACAAAATCAGGAACAAAAATTTTTGAAAAAAGAAGAGAATTTGTAGCCAAACTAAATCCTATCGTTCAGAATTTTTATCAGATCATTTCCGGTGGAAAAGAAACTGTTTCTGTAATTTATGAATCTCATTTATTGGAGGAATCATTTGAAAATTTATTAAAAGGTAGTTTGGAACGCGACAGAATGCTTACCTACACTTCAAAAGGAATCCACAAAGATGATTTACTTTTTGAAATGGATGGTGTTCTCATTAAAAAAATTGGATCACAAGGACAGCAAAAATCGTTTTTAATTTCATTAAAATTAGCTCAAATGAGTTTAATAAAAGAACTCACCGGAAAAACTCCGATTCTTTTATTGGATGATATTTTTGATAAATTAGATGACACTCGTGTTGCTCAGTTGATAAAATTGGTCAATCAGGAGAATTTCGGGCAGATTTTTATTACAGATACGCATAGAGACCGTACAGAAAGTGTAGTGAAAAAGATCAATGAGGAAAGTATAATATTTGAGATTTGAGGTAATGAAGAGAAATAAAAAACGTGAGTTCCAATCTTCAGAACTGGTAAAATCTTTTGCAAGAATTTATGGTTTTGAAGATAAATTAGTGGCTTTTGAAATCAAAGATTTTCTTGAAGAATATCTGGATGAAAGTTTATTTAATGAAATTGAAAGCGTAAATATTGAAGATAAAATAATCATGATTAAAATTGATTCTCCACTATTGAAAAATGATTTTAAAATGAGAAAAAGCTTTTATCTAAAAAAGTTTCAGGATAAATTTGGGGAAGAAAAATTTACTGATCTTCAGATTTTGTAGGAATTGTATTTTGCATCATATTAGACGTTTTATGATCAAAAGTAGAACGCAACGGTATGAAAAACTTCAATGGGTTTTTCAAGAAATATTTAAAAATCTCTCTATAAATCTCACTAACCTCACCAAAATTCAACTTTCGTGATCTAAACGCCAAAAACATAGACAAACTGAAACTCACCAAAAAGTTGAAGAATCCAATAATGAAAACCGTAAGCAGCGCCAACCAAAACGTGTAAGAATCTACACTGAAATCTTTCCCATACAAACCTAATGCAAAATTTCCTGCAGCAAACGTGATGTGACGGATATCGAGATCTAATCCGAAGAACAAACCAATAGGCGCCGTAGCTCCAAGAAATACACCGAACCAGAAATTAGAAACAATTCCCGCCCAGTTTTTTGCATAATATTTTGAAAGGCTTTTGGCAAATTTTGCCCCAAAAACTCTTTTGATCGACTGGTTTTTTGCAATTCTATCCGGAATCTGAAAGAAAATAGAGTTATTTCCAATGTTCCCGGAAATAATCCCAGAAATGAAAAGATAAAAACCTGCAATACTTGCATGAAGAATTGCTTTAGAATTAAATGGATCTAAATCTCTCAATAATTTTTCAGATTTTTCAACCGCCAGATTTTGTGAGAAAAACACATCTAATCCATAAATAATTGCCATCGCAACCGGAAAAGCCAATAAAACATTCCCGACAAAAGCAATAAATTGGCTTCTGAATAATTTGGAAACCAAATCAGCAAATTCGGTATTATTTCTTTTCGAATTTCCCTGTTCAGAAAGAACTTTAGTCATCGTTGCAGCGGTCATTGCGGGTTGTTTTGTTGCTAATGTAAAACCCATCAGATAAATCATCACAAATCCCATTGCGTAATTTAATGAATATAAAAACGCATGGAAAAAGTCGCTTCCCGGCATAAAACCGTACAACATTTTTAAGACACACAAAGCTCCTACGATAATTCCACCGCCACTCGCTTTGTAGAACATTTTCATGTACTGCTTGCGGTTGGAAGTGATGTAGTGACTTCCCGTTTCGGCAGTATGATTCGTAATGAGATGAGAAATCATTCTCGTGCTGTCGTTGAAAAGTTCAGAGATGTTATTCTTATGAGATTTATAACTCAAAATATTAAACATCAATTGTTTAGATCTAATAATAACATCTGCGTCATTATCAATCACCAACAATTGTACAATCTCATAAATTCTTTGAGTCTGCTGACGAATTTTTAAAAGTGCCTGATTAATTTTCCCTGATATCCCGTACTTCGATGAATTTTTAAATGCGATATTGACAAAATCAAGGCATTGTTCCGTGTAAATTTTGATCTGTTTGTATCTGCTGTCTTTAGAAGTTAGTTGGATGTCAGGATTGATTTTAAACTCTTCAGCCAACGTTTCAAGTTCTTTTTGTAATGCTAAAAAAGGGTTGTCAAAATTTCTGTATTCGGGAGCCATTCTTACAACCTCAACATCCAATGCCATCCCCGTAACACGCCATGAGAGAATATTCATCGAGAAAATAAGTTCTCTTTTGACTTTGGGTTTTTGAATAAAATCTGAAATTCCTAAAATCTCTAAAAACTCATCCATCTCATTTTCCGGAAGATTATGGAGGTATTCGAGATCTTTTTTGGGTCTGAAACTGATATTGTCGACCATGTACCAAACCGTTTTTTCATTCTCTACGGGAGGCAAAACTTTATTAAGAATTCGTTTTTTTAATTCAGGAAAAAAAGCATTTTCAGATAATATATTAGCCTCAGTTAATGATAAATTGAAAGGTCTGCCTTCAAAAATATTGCTTATATAGTATTTGAAATGATGAGTTATAGTAGGATTTGCCTTAAAATAATTGAGAACGTCGGTAAAATCGGCTTTCTTTATACTTTCCAAAAACTCTGCAAAAGGCTCCAGAGAAAGGGTTTCATTCTTAAAAGAAAAATATTTTTTAAGAACAGATTCAAAATTTTTTGTACTTGAACTGAGAAATTTCATTAGTACAAAGATACTATTTCAAACTTACATTTCTCATTTGTCTCAAGATCCAGTTATGTTTCTTTCTCAAATAGGCTGAAGGATTTTTCGGATCATATTTTTTAGGGTTTGGCAAAACTGCTGCAATCCAAGCTGCATCTGAAGCGGAAAGATCCTTTGAAGATTTTCCGAAATAGTATTGTGAAGCTGCTTCAACCCCGAAAACACCCTGCCCCATTTCGATAGAATTCAGATATCTTTCCAGGATAATATCTTTTGACCAAACTTTTTCGATGATGAAAGTGTACATTGCTTCCAGCCCTTTCCTGATCCAGCTTCTGCCCTGCCAAAGAAAAACATTTTTTGCTGTTTGCTGGGAAATGGTGCTTCCACCACGAATTTTTTTGCCTTTTTCGTTGTTTTTCATCGCCTTTTCAATCGCTGTATAATCGAAACCATTATGGTTAAAAAACTTCTGATCTTCTGATGCAATCACGGCTTTTTTCACATTACTTCCCATTTCGTCGTAAGAAATGTAATCACGATTAAGCCTTCCGTACTCGAAAAGTCCACCAATTTGTGTAATAGTGATGGGCGGATTAAAAAACCTCCCCCAGATGATAAATACTACGTTCAGAATAAGAACGATGAAAATGAATTGTTTTATTTTCTTCCACATAAGCTAAAAAACTACTGCAAAAATATAAAATTCCTGAGACCTATTGTAATTCTTTCATGTAAGTCAGCTGATAATCGGGCAAAAGCTCTGGGTGCAAGATCTTTATATAATCTTTCAGAATAAGATCAGAGCGCACTACTCCGGTTTCAAAAAAATCATTGGCTTTTTGCTTTTCTTTTGCATTCACGCCATATATTTTACCTTTATTGAAAACTTCAAGCTTACCGTAAAATGGATTGATATTTAATAACTCTTGTTTTGAAAGATGATTGCCTACATTTACCCAATATTGAGTTTGTTTTGATTTTGCATAGACTTCTTCAAAGCTCATAGTTACTGCTTTTTCTTCAGTATTTCCTTTAAGAATGTAATCAGCATTAGCATCAGCAATATAATTTGCGGTAAAAGTTTTTCCGCCCGGCAAATACCAAATATCGCCATACATTTCGTTTGCTAGAACCTTCGGTTGTGATTTTGATGTTAAAGCTAATTTTTTTAATTCGTTATAATTTTTCTCAATCTCTGAATATTTTTTTTCTGCTAATTCTTCTTTTCCGAAAAGTTTTCCGAAAAGTTTAAGATAAGCAGTTTTCTCCAATGGTTTCTGTTCCATATATTCATCTAAGAATATAACCTGAATTCCGTTGTTTTTCAGGAGTTGATAGGTATTATCGAAACTTGCAATATAGTTGGTGAAAATTGCATCGGGTTTTAGAGAAATGATTTTTTCAACATCATACTTTTGTTCGTTTCCGACGTTTTGAATTTTCCCTTGAGTAACTAAATCATTAATTTTTGAAGAATAAATATACTCAGGACTGGAGACTCCAATCACCGTGTTTTCCGCTCCAATCTCAGAAATAAAACCGAGCAAACTTGAATTTAGCAGAATCACTTTTTTAAAAGGAAGCTGATTATTTTTAAAATTATATTTAAATTTTCCTGATTCTAAGTGCAGATTGCCCTTATCTTCTCTAAAATTCAGTTTTGAAGACAAGGAAACAACATCAGATGATGATATTTTTGTCTCTTGTTTACAGGAGATTACCGATAAAAATGCAATAATGAATAAAAATTTCAGTTTCATCTTTCAAAGAAACTAAAAAAGTCTTATATTTGCAAACCTTTAAACAAGGCCTCGTGGCGCAACTGAATAGCGCATCTGATTACGGCTCAGAAGGTTACAGGTTTGAATCCTGTCGAGGTCACAAACGTCCAAATGGCTCCAATTTATTTCAAATTGAGCCATTTTTTTTGCTTTTTGATTCCAGAATAATCCAGATCAGGATTTTTATTGTTTTAGCAAATCTATTTTAAGGAAATAAGAAATGGCAATAATATATTTGGATGTATAAAAAAAATAGGAACTATACACTTAAATGTATCAAATAGATTATATTTTTAAAGGCCTCTTTCTAATTAGGGATGATTATTATTTACCTTCAATAACACTATCATAAAGGGTTTTGCTGAAATCTACGTTTCCTGTGTTCAAAAGGTTTTTTATGAATTAAACTCATTTAATGGTCCGCAGCCAATTTTCTCAACATTCCTTTAAAAATTAATCCGTGAAAAGGCAATACAGAAAACCAATACAATCTTCCCCACAATCCTTTTGGTCGAAAAACTGCCTTCTGCCAGAGTTTGCCCTTATATAACTTGAACATCAGCCAAGCTTCTCCAGGTAGTTTCATTTCAGCAATAAGAATCAATTTACCTTCTTCCCTGCTGGCATAAAGCACACGCCAAAAATCCAAAGCATCACCTTCGTGAAGTTGCGTTGGATGCGTTCTTCCTCTTCTCAAACCTGGACCACCAACCAAAACATCCAAAAACCCTCTGACTTTCCAAAGGCTTTGTCCGTACCAACCGTTTTTTCCTCCAAGACCAAACACACGATTCAGACATTTTTCCCGATCATCGTATTTTTCACTCCTAACGTCTTTGAAACAGCCAAAATGCGGCACTTCTATAAATTCTTTGAGTGAAGAATCATTTCTACTACTGACAAAACTGTCCTTCCAGCTCGAACGTATTTCGTTGGCCTGAATCTTTGCTAATGTCCTTTGCAATGCCATTTCGTAAGATAATGGCTTTACTCCAGTAATCTTTTTTATCTCTGCTAAACTTTCTTTGTCGCAAATCACCTCAATTTTCATACTTCCAACAAGCGAACTTGCCAAACTGTAAGTGGTTGAAGTAATGAAATATAGCCAGTACGACGACAATTTTGGTGTCATTACCGGCAACGTAACAATTGTTCTTTTTAAACCTCGGATTTTCGCAAAACCGAGCAATATTTCTTTGTAAGTCAAGACATCATCACAACCAATATCAAAACTTTTACCGTAAGTTTCTTTTTTGAAAAGAGTAAAAATTAGAAAATCCAAAACATTGGCAATACCAATAGGTTGGCATTTGGTAGTGAGCCATTTAGGCGTAATCATTATCGGCAATTTCTCAACCAAATCTCTGATGATTTCAAAAGATGCACTTCCGGAACCGATGATAATCCCAGCTCGTAAAACTGTTGTTGGAATTTTAGATTCAATTAAAATCTTCTCTACATTAAATCTGGAGTTCAAATGCTTTGATAATTCTTTTTGATTGACCAATCCAGACAAATAGATAATATGTTCGCACTCAGTTTTCTCAATGGCTGAAACAAAATTTTGCGCACAAATTTTCTCTGATTCTTCATAATTATCACTCGTGCTCATTGAATGCATCAGATAATATGCGCCCGAAATATCAGCCGGAATATTCTTTAAAGTCTCCTCTTTCAAGAAATCAACTTCGATAACTTCAATTAAATTATCATCAATGCCTGCAGGTTTAGAAAATCTGCTGACATCACGGCTACAGCAAACCACTTTGTAGCCTTGCTCGGTAATCACGCTAATCATCCTTTTACCGATGTAACCTGTTGCTCCTGTTAATAGAATCTTTTTCATACAAGATTAATTTTGAATCAGTTAAAGAAATTTTTAATGATTTTACACTTTAATTTAAAGCTTTTCCAAAAGATGTCCGAAATAATCTTTCTTTGTCGTAAGATAAGACGCATTGGTAGGATTTGATTCAATTTCCAAAGGAATTCTTTTATTGAGCAAAATCCCGCTGTTGTTGAAAGCTTTCAGTTTTTCAGGATTATTGGTTAGTAAATTTACTTTTGAGACTTCAAGAATTTTCAGCATTTCTATTGCCACATCAAAATTTCTCCCGTCTGCTGGCAAACCCAATCTCAAATTAGCTTCTACCGTGTCAAGACCTTGTTCCTGAAGGGCATAAGCTTTTAATTTATTGATGATTCCGATATTTCTACCTTCCTGTCTGAGGTAAATAATTATTCCTCCGTTTTCCGACATAAATTTCATTGCGGCATCCAGTTGTTGACCGCATTCACATTTTCTGGAATGAAAAACTTCTCCCGTAATGCATTCCGAATGGAAACGTACATTAATAATATCATTAAAATCTGTTTTTTCAGCAACCCAGACCAAATGTGGACTCCAGTCATTTTCATTTTCTGAGAATGCATAGACGGTAAACATTCCAAAATCGGTTGGTATATTAGATTGAGCCTGTATTTTCAACATTAGTTATAGATTGAATTATTGATATAGTACAAATTTATACTTTATTTATTTAATTAGTAAAATTAATTACTAAATTTGTTGATAAATAAAATCAATAATGGAACAAAAAAATATAATTACAGAATATAAAATATTTGAATTGTACGGCGATTACATTTTGAATCACGGAGAGAGACCAAAAAATATTTACCGTTTCGCAAAAGACAATGAGTTCGAGGAAAAAGACTTTTACGATTACTTTTCAAGCTTTGAACAGATTGAAAAATCAATGTTGGTCAATCTTTTCAATAAGTCTGTAGAACTGGCTTCGGAAGTTAACAGTTCTGATGAAATCACTTCGAAAGAAAAACTTCTGAACGTCTATTTCATCTTTTTTGAAAATATGACAATGAACCGTTCTTTGGTTTTGATGATTTTGGGAAAAGACAAATTACATTCAGCAAAAATCTTGAATCAGCTAAAGGAAACGCATCGACATTTTATCAAAACTTTTGATTTCAACGATTGGGAAATGATTCAAAAAGCGAAAGATGATGTGAAAAATTTCCACGAAAAAGCTCGTGAAGAAGCATTGTGGATTCATTTGGTTTCCGCCATCGAGTTTTGGAAAAAAGACACTTCGCCATCATTTGAAAAAACTGATATTTTCATCGAAAAAACGATTGATACAGGATTCGAATTGATGGATAATGAACCTTTGCGAAAAGTTGTAGATCTAGGAAAATTTTTATTTAAAGAAAAATTCAGAAAAAGTTAAAATGAAAACACTCGATAAAATACCGACAGGGAAATTAGAAAGGACGAGCAGTTTGCTGAAAGCGGGTGCAAAAGTTGGCGTTAATTACATCAAATATTACGGTAATAAAATTACGAAAGACAAAAACGAAGACGAAGCGTTGAAGACTTTAAATGAAGACAATGCTTCCGACATTTACGATTCTCTGAAAGAATTGAAAGGCTCCGCTTTGAAAGTTGCGCAAATGTTAAGTATGGAGAAAAACATCCTTCCACAGGCTTATGTAGAAAAATTTTCTTTGTCGCAATTTTCCGTTCCGCCACTTTCGGGAGCTCTGGTTAAAAAAACTTTCAGAAAATATTTTGGTAAAAATCCGGAAGAAATTTTTGACGACTTTACAACGGAATCTGTGAATGCAGCAAGTATTGGTCAGGTTCATAAAGCCAAAAAAGGTGATCAAAATTTTGCTGTTAAAATTCAATATCCCGGAGTGAGAGAAAGCATCTCCAGTGATCTGAAAATGGTAAAACCGATTGCGATGAAGATGTTCAATATCAAAAAAGAAGGATCGGAATCTTACTTTCAGGAAGTTGAAAACAAATTATTTGAGGAAACTGATTACAATCTTGAATTGAAAAGAAGTCAGGATATCTCGGAAAAATGCAACCACCTTCCGAATCTTGACTTTCCGAAATATTATCCTGAATTTTCGTGTGAAAGAATTATCACGATGGATTGGATGAACGGAAAACATTTCTCAGAATTCACAAAATTAGATAATTCTCAGGAAGATTTGAACAAAATCGGACAGACGCTTTGGGATTTTTATATGTACCAAATGCACGTTTTGAAGCAGGTTCACGCTGACCCGCATCCCGGAAATTTCCTGATTTCGGAGGATAAAAAATTGCTTGTGATTGACTTTGGTTGCATCAAGGAAATTCCGGATGATTTTTATAAACCTTATTTTGAATTGGCTAAAAAAGAGAATCTAAATAATCCTGAGATTTTCAGAGAAAAGCTGTTCGAACTAGAGATTTTACGTTCGGATGATTCGCCTCAGGAACAGACTTTTTTTACAAAATTATTCTACGAATTGCTGGAATTATTCACGAGACCTTTCAACGCAGAAATTTTTGATTTTTCTGATGAATCGTTCTTTCAGGAAATTGCAGATTTGGGTCAGAGATATGCGAAACTTAGTGATATGAAAGGGATGAACACAAACAGAGGTTCGAAACATTTTATTTATCTGAACCGAACTTTCTTCGGTTTATACAATATGATGCACGATTTGAGAGCCAAAAATATCGTTATCAATCAATACAAAAATTTCATTCAGTAAATGCCTGCCAACTTACCTTCAAAGATTTGTGAAGTCTGCGGATTTCCCTTCAATTGGCGGAAAAAGTGGAAGAAAAATTGGGACGACGTAAAATATTGCAGCGAAAAATGCCGAAGAACTAAATGTTTAAAATCTTCAGATTAAATATTAAAATTTGAAAAATATGCCATCCAAAAAATTAAGTACGGCGCAATTGATATTTCCGCATCAGCTTTTTAAAGACACGGATTATTTGGATAAAAATCAACCGGTTTTCTTGGTGGAAGAGTTTCTGTTTTTCAAACAATACAAATTTCACAAACAGAAAATTGCCTTCCATAGGGGGAGTATGAAGTTTTATGAGGAATATCTGACCAAGAAAACATTCAAGGTTCAATATATAGAAAGCACTTCCCCACTTTCTGATATTCGGAATTTAATTAAACATTTAGAAAAAGAAGAATTTGAGGAAATTCTCATTACGGATGTTTGCGACGATTGGCTTGAAAAGAGAATTAAGGAAACGAAATTGAAATTAGAAATTCTTGAAAGTTCTTTATTCATCATTACCCGAGAAGATTTGAAAGACTATTTTGAAGATAAAAAATCTTATCATCAAACCGATTTCTACAAACAGCAAAGAATTTCCCGAAATATTCTAATGAAAGCCGGAAAACCAATCTGTGGAAAATGGACTTTTGATACAGAAAACCGTAAAAAATATCCTAAAAACAAAAAAGTACCATCCGTTCATTTTCCTCAAAACAGCAAATATTATGATGAAGCAAAAATTTATACGGAGAAAAATTTCAATGAAAATTATGGCAATTTAACTTCCTATCAACTCTATCCCGTCACTTTTGAGGAAGCTGAAAATTGGTTGAATCAGTTTTTTGAACTGCGGTTTGCCGATTTTGGAGTCTATGAAGACAGTATCGTAGAGCGTGAACATTTTCTGCATCACAGCGTGCTTTCGCCATTGTTAAACATTGGACTTTTGACTCCTGAAAACGTTTTGAAAGAAGCTATTGAATATGCGAACGAATATAAAATCCCCATCAATTCTCTGGAAGGATTTGTGCGTCAGATTTTAGGTTGGAGAGAATTTGTGAGGGGGATTTACCTCTATCAGGGAACTTTTCAGCGGAATAAAAATTATTGGAAACATCAAAACCCACTACCCGAATCTTTTTATACTGGAAAGACTAAAATTAAACCGATTGACAGCACAATTTTGAAGGTTTTGGAAAGTGGTTATGCGCATCACATCGAGCGATTAATGATTTTCGCCAACTTTATGAATCTGTTGAAACTCAATCCAGACGACGTTTATCAATGGTTTATGGAGATGTTCATCGATTCTTACGATTGGGTAATGGTTCCGAATGTTTATGGGATGAGCAGCTTTTCTGACGGCGGAAAAATGAGTACAAAACCGTACATCAGCGGAAGCAATTATATCAAAAAGATGAGCGATTACTCTGATGACGGCTGGACGGAAAAATGGGATGCCCTCTTTTGGAATTTTGTGAATGATAACAGAGAATTTTTCAAAACAAATCCGAGATTGGGAATGATGTTGCGAACTTTGGATAAAATGACGGATGAGAAAAAATCTGAACACTTTAAAATCGCACAGCACACGATTAAAAATTTAAAATAATTGTGAAAAAATTTAATTTAATACAGACAGACCGTATCATTGAAATGGCTTGGGAAGACAGAACGCCGTTTGAAGCAATAGAATTTCAGTTTGGAATTTCTGAATCTGAAGTGATTGACGTGATGCGAAGAGAATTGAAACCTTCGAGTTTTAGACTTTGGAGAATGAGAGTGAATTCGGGAGTTAGCCAGAAACATCTTATGAAGAGAAATCATGAAATTGAGAGATTTAAGTGCACTAGACAACGGATGATAAGTCATAATAAAATTTCGAAACGGTAAAAATATTAGAAAAATGAAAAACATAGTCATTATCGGTTGCGGACAGGGAATTGGATTTGCTGCTGCAAAAATATTGTCGGACTACAATGTAATCGGCATTTCAAGAACAGAAAATCCTGAAATTGAAAATTTAAATATTGAATTTCATCCGATAGATATCATTTCGGGGAATCTGGATAAAATTACATTCCCTGAAGTTATTGACGGATTGGTTTATTCGCCGGGAAGTATTAATTTAAAACCATTTAACCGGCTTTCGATTGAAGATTTTAAGAATGATTTTGAAGTCAATGTTTTGGGTGCGGTGAAAACGATTCAGAAGCTGTTACCTAATTTGAAGAAGTCGGAAAGTGCTTCTGTTGTATTGTTCAGTTCGGTGGCTGCAAAATTAGGAATGCCTTTTCACGCTTCGATTTCTGCAAGTAAAAGTGCTGTTGAAGGTTTAACGAAAAGTCTGGCGGCAGAATTGTCTGCTCAGAAAATCAGAGTTAATGCCATTGCTCCCTCTTTAACGGATACTAATTTAGCTTCACAACTTCTTTCAACACCTGAAAAAAGAGAAGCTTCGGGAAAGAGACATCCGTTGCAAAAAGTTGGAAATGCGAACGAAATCGCAAAAATGGTTGAGTTTTTATTATCTGAAAATTCATCTTGGATTACAGGACAAATCATCGGGATTGACGGCGGAATGAGTAACATCAAATTGTAACCATTCCCAAAAACTAATATCTTTACCATAAATTACAGCAATGCAAACTGATTTTATCATAGAATTACTTCATCAAGTCAAAGAATTTGAAAATTCTGATCTGTGTAAACATAACTCGACTGTGGACGATTTTCGGGTGTGGATGAATGATAAAAAATATTCCGACGAAAGTCCGACCAAGCTTTTTAAGAATGAAAAACATCAGGTTTCATTTACCGAAAATGAAATTTGCAAACAGGTTCTCTTATTAGGACGATACTCTAAATTACTGATCAGAAAAGGGTTAGGAGATTTTCCTGAATTAGCGAATGAAGAATTTACTTATCTGTACCGCTTGAAAGACGAACCTTTTTTAACAAAAATTCAGTTGATCGAAAAAAACGGACACGAAAAACAAACCGGAACTCAAATCATCAAAAGACTTTTGGAAGCAGGATTTCTAGAAGAAAAAAATGACTTAGACGATAAGCGCAGCAAAAGACTCAATTTGACCAAAAAGGGTGATGAAACATTTCATCTATCGGTAGCAAAAGTCAACCAAACATCAAAACTTTTATCCGGAAAGCTTGACAAAGATGAGAAGAATGAACTTCTGAGGATTTTGAAAAAACTTAATGAATTTCATTCTCATATATATACCGATTATAAAAGCACAGATATTGAAACGATTGTAAAGGTTTTTGGATAAATTTAAAACTGTAACAATTCACTTGGTCAAATAAATCATTTTTTTTTTCTATTTATAATATGGTAACTATATATTTAAATGTACCAATTTAATTTTCAATAGGTTATTTATGAAAAGAAGATATTATGATATGATTTTATTTATCAGAAAATTATCATATATAGATAGACAGTTTTCTGATTTCATTTTTATAACCTAAATACCAGTTAATACCATCAAAACATTATCTATATCAGCTAATAAATGGTTTGAATAGAGTCCTGTCAAGTTCACAAACGTCCAAATGGCTCCAATTTATTCCAAATTGAGCCATTTTTTTTGCTTTATCTTCCAGATTAATCCAGATTAGCATTTTTTATCATCTTAGTAAATCTACTTTAATATTGTAAAAGATTTGTTTCTCTGAAACTGTTCGGGTAGTATTTTTGAACCAATTTTTTCACCTTCCAAAGATTTTACGTTATCGTGAATATTTACGCCTTCCGATCCTACGGCAAACACTGGACTTTCATTTTCGGCCGATAAATGCTGAACATGTACCAACGGTAAATTTTTATTTCTGAAATATTAAAGTATTTTACCCGCGTTTTTACTTGCTTCAATCGGGTTTACTAATTCTAAATCTCATTTTCAAAATAATCATTTTGAATATCTACAATAACTAATGCTGTCTTGCTCATAAAGTATTTTTTTTAAATCAATATTAGAATTCTCATGTCTATTTTAAAGTATCAAAACAGTCGTTTAAACTACCATTTTGATAACTTTTACATAAACAAAATTTATCTAATTATTTCTATAATTCATGAAAAGCAAGGTCAATTAAACAGAAAGAGTCAGTTTTTCTCCGTCTTCGGGTATGATTAATTTATGTTTTCCTATCTTCAAATCGGTAGCTTTCTTTTTCAGAATAGCTCTAGTTGTGAAGCAATGGTCCAAAGCATCCATGTGAACTGCTATTACTTTTGCTTTTCCACTTGCAGCTATTAATGCCATGGTCTGCATTTCATTCATAATGATTGGGATGTCTTCAAAACCTTTGATACGTGCGCCACCTGAATTAACAATAATATAATCTGGTTTGAATTTTTTAATGTCATTTTTAATATCATCATTCCATATTGTGTCTCCTACAATATAAATGGTTGGCTGGTTCTTTGCTTGCAAAACAAATCCAGATGTTTTCCCCATCATTTCCAATACTGTACCAGAACCATGTTTTCCCTCTACTCGATTGATTGTGATGCCATTCCATACTTTCTTATCCTCTACAACCGTTGCATTTGTAAAACCTTCTTTTTTAAAAAATTCCTTATCAGCAGGCTGTATTATTAGTTCTACAGATTTATTCAGGTTGCTGCTTGCTGGCTTATCAAAATGATCTTCGTGAGTGTGCGTTACAATCACCAAATCAACATTTTTCACTATATTTTCTATGGGCATTGTGAGCTCCACCGTAGGGTTTTTCTGAATTCCTGCCCAAGAATCAATAGTTCCTTTTGGTGATAACATGGGGTCGACCAATATTTTTTTTCCGGCATAATCAATCAACAAGGTTGCATTTCTAACCAATTGCACCGTAGGTTTTGTTTTTGAATTGACTTGCGCAAACAATAAAGCAGATGACAGGGTAAGCGCCATTGCGAAAATTACTTTTTTCATAATATTTCTTTTATTCTATTAATTATTTTATTTTTTTATGATGAATTTTTGATGAAATAAGAACAAATGCAAATTTCTGAATAACATCATATTTTTAACATATCTAAACTGCATTAATTACTACCATTCTGATAACTGGTTCTCATCCGCAACTTTCGCTATCTTAAATTTTCAATATTTAATGGAAATTTGGAAATAGGGAAAATTTACTTTTGGCCGATAGCTTTGATGTCATTTTGATAACTAGCGTTTTCATTGTACATTTGAATTAATTAAAGTTATCATGCAAACCATCAATTTTCACAAGACAGAATGTGGCGTAGATTTTTTCATCAATATTCTAAATCAGGACACCATCAATTATCTACAGACTGATGCCCACAATACCGACTATTTTGAGGTTGTTTTTTTTACGAAAGCAAAGGGTAAGGTGCAAATCAATGATCAAACAATTGATATACAAGATAATTCCATTGTTTTTATTTCAGCCTTTCAGAAAAGAGCCTGGAGAATTAAGGAACAAGCGCTTGAGTTCAAAACTTTAATATTCAGGGAAGACTTTCTGAATGAATTCTTTTCTGATAAATTTTTCACTCACAAAATGCTGTTCTTTTATCAGCTCAATCACGAGTTACGTCTCAATGTGAGTGATTCTGAAATGAAAAGGTTCAATGAATTTCTTGCAGAAATTAAAACTGAACTTGTGGACACAAAAAAGACAGCGTTCACATCATCAGATCGATCCTATACTACCTTTTACAAACCATAAACCGACGGTATGCATCTGCTAATCATTTGATGATTGAGAAGGATGATAAAAATTACGCAGTACAATATAAATCTCTTCTTGAGAAACACATCTGTCAGAAAAAAATATTGAAGATTACACCGTTTTATTAAATATCAGCAGGATCACCCTTAACAAAGCAATCAAGAAACAATATAATGTGACTGCTACAGAACTTCTAAAACAGCGCTTATTGGCTGAAATAAAAGATCGATTAGTTTACTCTAATAAAACAGTTTCAGAAATATCCTTTGATTTGAACTACGCTGAACCGGGGCATATGATGAGATTTTTTAAAATGCAGACAGGAATGACTACCTCCGCATATCTGGAAAGTCTAAGCACAATGTAAAGTTATTATAAATAGATTTATAATAACTATTGAAACTGCATATTTAGTCAATAGCGAAGAATCTGATAAAAGATGTAAATTTTCTCTTTGAGCAACAGGATTCCATTTAATTCATGCTGAAATTTGACTATAGAACATTTTAGCCTTACCTTTACACCTGTACAACACACATAATCAAGCACATACCAAAAGGTAAGAAATACGTTATATCAATGGATTTAAGCGAAATTAATATTTGCGACGAAAACTGTCCTGTCCGAAAATCTCTTTTAGCTCGAAATCTCTCGCACAATAATGCGATTTAAACTGGATGATGACTGAAGAATTTAAACCAAAAAGCGTTCGGTGTCAATATCCACGCTTGCTAAATCAATATCAACTCCAGTTTAGGAGTTCTATTATATTTCCGTCAGGATCCGAGATATAAATAAACTTAAACACACCCTTATTATCAAAATGATGTTCGCTTAGCTCTCCAATCTTCGATGCTCCATTCGATAATGCTAATGCTAAAAGTCCGGCAATATCCTCTACATGGAATGCAATATGTCCAAATCCTTTTTGATTAGCAATGTGTCTTTCAGCATTTATCATTTTGGAATACTGATAGATCTCGAGTGTTGGTCCATTATCGCCATAGCCGGGTAAACGTAATTGCATCCCTTGTATATCAGCATTTACAACACCGGTGCCTTTGTCAAGCCACTCTCCTTGATAGGTTCGTATAGGTGGAACTGGTATGCAATCAAATACGATTTCATAGAAATTTGCAAGTTTCTTCCAATCCTTCGTTATTATGTTGGTATGAGCGTACTTTATTTTTATCATATAAATTTGACTATATTGTTCGAAGCGTTATTAATGCTAACATTTTTTCAATTTATTATTTCCTGGTGTGATAAAATCTTTTGTTCTTTAAGCTATACAAAAGTATAATTTTGTTTTCGAATCTCTGCAATATGTATTTAAAACAGTTTGGAGTTTATTTTCGCAATAACAAAATTATATATCTTAACATGCATACCAGAAAAATTATACAGCTGATATTGCATCATTATATTGAATAACTGAAATATATATGCTGTTTATTCTACTTGTAATTATTTTATGAAGTTTTTATGATGTGCTGGCTGTTATATTAAGTAGATCTTATAAGCTGCAAATTAGCCAGTCTTGAAAAAAATTATATTGTAAACATTAGGTTTCATCAAAACGATCGTATCATGCCTTAAAAATTGAGATCATAAGTTTTAAAAAAGAGAAGAGAATGTTATTCACAAGATAGTTCTTTCAAAAATGTCAGCGGTAACTTAATGTCAACAATACTTTTACGCTAGCTGAACAGCGCAGTGTTTATTTAGCGAGTCTACATATATCTAAAATTATCACCTAACACAATATAAAAGGGGCTTTTGATTTATAAAAGGTTATTTACTATTTGCAAAATTGTTAAGATTTCACATTTCAAAAATTGAATGAGGTTTATTAAAGTGGCTTCGGCTATCATAATAGCCAATTTTAAAAATAACAAATCAAATATTGTCGAAATTTCAGCTGAAAGAAGTCGTTATTCGAATAATGGCTTAAAAAAATGGAAGTAATTCTAGAAATTACTTCCTTACACTATAAAATTTTAATTTACAGGTCTTACCTGTTTTATAGTACCTTCTATACATTTCCTAATACTAATATTAAAACCTGATAATAGCAGTGAATTTGTTCTCATAGTCATTGTGAAGGATTGTGCTCAATATAAATACTTTACTTAATTTCTAGAATTTTTCCTGAATATCAATACAAGAAAAGAAATCAGCATACCCGGAACGACAGCATAAATCGGGAGCCATACGAAAAGTAAGCCGCTGGTTGATGATTTTGAGGCAAGATTGTTAATATCAAAATACCACATGATTTGTGCTGTCAGTGGAATTAGCAGCAATATTAATATTGAAAGAATATAGCAGATAAAAGATAATTTATCTGAACGCTTTATTTTGTTAAAAACTGTCAGTTGAAAAACATAAAAAACAGCTATTGGAAGTAACTGATATAAGGCAAAATAGTTGAAACCCACAACTAAGAAAGCTACTAAGGAGCATGATAGGCACAGTATAAGTGCAGTAATATTCTTCATAATCATATTTAAAGATTTGTTTTTTTATAAGAGTTGATAGTTCCACCGAAGACTTTTCATGTAATACCAATTTGCCTATTCAAGATAGATACAAGTATCAAAATTTTATTTTTTTACGGAATCATAGAAACCTTTATAAAGTGAGTCTGAATTTAAACCTTACCATTATAAAGCTTTCCGATTTAATCTTTTTCTTAATAGATAAATCGTTAATCAAGATATTCGTAGCAAAAGCTGTGCGATTTCCTGCAATTAACGACCAACTTTCTTCATAAATACTCTAATTTTTTCTATTATTTCTTCTCCATCTTCTTCTAATGCAAAATGCCCGGTATCATAGATATTGTAGTCGATTTCCTTTACATCTTTTTTGAAAGCTGCTGCTCCGCTCTCAGGGAAAAACTCGTCATTT
Source organism: Chryseobacterium sp. 3008163 (assembly GCF_003669035.1). Lineage (NCBI taxonomy): Bacteria > Pseudomonadati > Bacteroidota > Flavobacteriia > Flavobacteriales > Weeksellaceae > Chryseobacterium > Chryseobacterium sp. 3008163. Next base: position 863,287 of record NZ_CP033070.1, read on the forward strand.
TTGCCCCAAACTATTAATAAAGGTGGTTGATTGTCTCTTAAATACTGCTGCCACTTCGGATAAAGTTTTAAGTTGTTTTGATAATCGTAAAAGAGATCCATATTCACTTTATGCGCATTTGGTCTTGAAAGTCTTAAATAATCCAGATGCCAGGTGTCGGGATTGATGTTTTCGATATTTCTTGTTCCGTGTGTATATTGCCACTTTAAGCCGTCCAGTGAAAAGGATGGCAGTATTGCTTTTTCGGTCTCAGGGTTTCGGTCTTTCCAAAGTGCTCTGATTCCAGCCCACGCATCACCCAAACCTTCTAAATATGCATTTCCATTTTGATTAATTATTGCAGTGACCCTTTCTGGATGAGCTGTCGCTATTCTGAAGCCAATTGGTGCTCCATAATCTTGTATCATTAATGCATAAGAGTCAATTTTTTTCTTTTCTAAAAAAGCATCAATTGTTTTTGCAATATTGTCAAAAGTGTATTCATATTCGCTTGATGGTGGAAAATCGCTGTTTCCAAATGAGGGATAGTCTGGTGCGATCAAGTGAAAATCATCAGATAACTGTGATAAGACTTTCCGGTATTGATGTGAAGATGAAGGAAAACCGTGTAACAATACTATTGTAGGGTTTTTGGGGTCTCCTGCTTCTCTATATGCAATATTAATTCCGTCAACATTGATGGTTTTAAATAATGTGGGGTGTTTGTGTGTCATACTTTTTGATTTAACGTTAGTATTATTAATTGTTTGGCTTTTACATCCAAATAATGTGAATAGGATGATGAATTGTAATAGGATTATTTTTTTCATATTCTGATTGTTTATAACCTTCTTTCTGTTTCTTTAATTTTTAAATCATTGATGCTTGCGAATCTTTTTTTCATTAATCCATTTTCATCAAATTCCCAATTTTCGTTTCCGTAAGCTCTATACCATTGACCATTTTTATCGCGATATTCGTACTCAAATCTTACAGCAATACGATTGTCGTTAAATGTCCAAAGCTGTTTTTTAAGTTTGTAATCCAATTCATTTTTCCATTTGTCAGCAAGAAAATTCTGTACTTCTTTTCTTCCTTTAATGAATTGATTTCTATTACGCCATTCTGTATCAAGCGTATATGCTTTTGAAATTCGAATAGGGTCTTTGCTGTTCCAGGCATCTTCTGCCTTTTGAATTTTTTGTATCGCTGTTTCTTCGTTAAAAGGTGGTAGCGGATGTAATTGTATCATAATTTACCGAACGTTTGTTAATATATTAATCCAAATTTTTTTACTCTGTTGAATATCGCTTTTCAATATTTTTTAAAGTATTTTTAAAAATACTGGTATCAGCTAACCCTTTTGTTACAATTAGACTGCCTTGCAATTCTATTAAGGTCTGCATAGCGTTTTGTTGAGACTCTGTGGAAGATAATTTTAAGGAAATACCCAATACATTAAAAGCGGTAATCCATTTATCCATACCAGATTTTATCTGTTGTTCAAATAACGATAATCCGCTATGCATTGAAAAAGCTCTTAAAACACACGTTTCTTTTCCGCTATCATATAGAATTTCAATATTTTTTAGAGCATCTCTTAATCTCAATTTTATTGATTTATTTTCGTCCAATAGAGGAAAGAAAATATGATCATCAACCCACTGATCTATATTGTTCAATACACATTCTGCCATCTCTTGTTTTCCATTTGGAAATCGATGATACAGACTTGCTTTTTTTAATCCGGTTACTTCCGCTAAATCATTTAAACTCGCTCCTTCATAGCCTTTATCTCTAAAAACCTTGGTAAGTCCGGCTATCATATCTGTATCTAAAATTTTCTGTGGTCTCATAGTGCAAATATATGCAAAAACTATTAATTACCTAACGTTCGTTAAAATACTTTTATTATTTTTGATATGACACGCTGTTTCTCTTGCTTATTGTAATTTTAAAATGCTGTATCTCAGCTGTTGAAATTATTTTATTAATATAAGACTCTTGAAAAACTTTTTAATGTCATCGGCTAATAATTTTGGTTGTTCCATTGCTGCAAAATGTCCTCCAAATGGCATTTCCGCCCAATGAGTTATATTAAAACTTTTCTCAATATAAGAACGCGGTGGAGTTGGCAGTTCTTTAGGAAATTTTGCAAATCCAACAGGAACTTTTATAAAGTCGTTTTCTCCAAATTCTAATGGACGCTTGCTGTTTTCACTGTACATCCGGATCGATGAATGAATACTTTGCGTAATCCAATATAAGGTTACGTTCGCAAGCAGTTCGTCTTTTGAAAAAACGTTATAAATATTACCATCATTATCGCTCCAGGCATTAAATTTTTCTATAATCCAGGCACACAAGCCAATCGGCGAATCATTTAATCCATAAGCCAAAGTTTGAGGTTTTGTGCTTTGAATATTGGAATATGCGCCTTCTTTGGATGACCATATCTGAACAAATTTTTGAAATTCCAGAACCTCAGAAGTTAATTCTTCCCCTTCTTTTAAATAAGGTTTGTAAGAACTTGAAATGTAATTCAGATGCATGCCAATTACGTTGTCAGGATACTTTAAAGATAGCCATGTGCTTATTCCTGAACCAATATCTCCGCCCTGTGCTCCGAACTGTTTGTAACCCAATTCCAGCATTAATTTCTGCCAAAGATCGGCAACAAACTCAGAATTGCATCCATCGACTTTGCTTGCGCTGGAATATCCAAAACCAATTATCGATGGAATGACCAGATCAAAGGAGAAATCTTTGTCATCTGTCAATAAAGGGATCAGCTTTATCATCTCAATAAATGATCCGGGCCAACCATGCGTAATAAGCAGTGGAATACAATTTTCACCTTTTCCCTTTACATGTATAAAATGAATTTCGTAACCATCAATATTTGCAATAAAATTTGGAAACGAATTTATTTCTGCCTCCACTTTTCTCCAGTCAAAACTGTTAAGCCAGTAATGGCATAACTCTTTTAAAAAAGATTGATTGGTTCCATAAATCCAATCAGAATCGGTTATCCCGTCTGTCAAACGTGCATTGCTGATTCTTGTCTTTAAATCGTCAAGAATGTCTTCGGAAATATATGCTGAAAATGGTTTTATCATTATAATTTTTAATCAAAATTTTTATTATTTTGTTCAAACGGCAGTGTGCACTAGTTTAAAATTCCATTACACTGTCAAGTCCTCTTCTTAATCCTTTGAAGGTTCCGACCTTTTCAATTGCCAAAAGTCCGCCTTTTACATAAGGTTCTGCACTTGATCCGGAATCGTGACGAATGGACAGCTTTTCATCTTTTAATCCGAAGATTGTTTCGATGGAAATTACATGACCCGGAAGCCTGACGGAATGCACCTGAACTTCATTAAATTTTGCGCCGCGACTTGCTTTTTCGCCAATCAGTTCTTCTTCGGTCACAAACTGATTTGGTTTTTGAACTTTTGAAAGTCGATAGGCCAATTCTCTTGCGGTTCCGCTTGGTGCATCTAGTTTGTCTTCGTGAGCATAATCTATAATCTCAAAGTTGGGGATATATTTTGCCGCCATTTCAGAAAACTTTTGAAGCAGCACGACCGTTATTGCAAAGTTTCCAACAGCCAAAACAGAGGTGTTGGTTTCCTCTGCTATTTTTTCTATTTCCGAATAATCTTCATCGGTAAGCCCCGAAGTGCCGATAACCACATTCTTACCTTTTTTCAGACAAGAAATAATGTTCTTCATGGCAATGGTTGGCTTTGTATAATCTACCAATACGTCAAAATCAATTTCTTTTAATGCTGTTTCGATATCACCAAAGATTGGAATGTTTGCTGAACCAAAATTAAGAACATCACCCAGATTTTCTCCTTTATGTTTTCTTGAAAGTGCGCCAACTAACGTCATACTAGGGTTGTTAAAAACGCCTTTGCTCAATTCAGAACCTGCCCAACCGGTGCCGCCTGCTATACATACTTTAATCATAATAGCTGTGTTTTGTTATTTTTATGTTTTTTAAATTTACTTAAATGATTCTTATGAACAATGCATAACAAAATTCCTGCAGTAATTAAAATGTGAAAATGTCAGTTGTCAAAAAATAAATAAAATATTCAAAAGAGGATAAATACAAAGTTAAATTACCAATGTAATTTTGCTGGTTTCTGTGCTATTGTTTGGCCTTATTTTATTTTATCTACTACATTTTCAATCATCCAGTCCTTAATTGTTGTCGTAGTATCATCTGTTCTCGGTTCAGCATCATACAGGCCATTACCAATTGCCGTCAGCATTTCAGTTAAAGAGAATGCAAATGCTTCCGATGTATGGTGTTGTCCCAACAGTGTTTTAATATAGTCTTCATTTGAAACCTGCTGAAAACGGATCGGTCTGCCTGTCAGTTCACTCAGTTGAACGGCAATGTCGTTATAGCTGATATCTTCCGGACCCTGAATCACATATCCTTCTACACCTGCCCAGGTTTTATCAATTAGAAGTTCTACCGCTTTTGATGCAATATCTTTTATTGCGACTTGTGGCATTTTGTAATTTCCATCAATCGGCAAAAAGAACATTCCCATTTTTTTTAGTGACGAAATTTGATACAAAATGCTTTCATAAAATACAGGACAGCGCAATGCTCGGACTGATGCACCTGACTGACTGATGATATCTTCACCTTTATGAAGTGCTGTTATAAGACCTGCCTGCAAATTGCTTTCCTTCCCACCGCTTGACAAATAAACAACTCTTCGTGTACCTGCATTTTTAATTGCGTTTGAAGCCACGTTGGCGAAGTTTTCATAATAGGCATTTACGTCTTCTTGTGTGTTGCTCTGAGGTACACAAAAATAGAGCGTTTCGCATCCTTGTAATGCTTCTGTAAATTCAGATTCATTCAGCAGAGATCCTGTGGCAACTTCTACTTTTTCTAATATGTCAGCCGATATTTTTTCAGGATTTCTGACAAAAATTCTCACCTGTTGTCCTCGCTCTACTAATTGTTGCAGAATCATTGAACCTGTGTTGCCTGTCGGCGTAGTTACCAAAATCATATTTGAACTTTTTTATTGTTTGTTAAAGTGCAAAGATGACCAGAGTATTTTTTGTAAACATTGTCCTATGTTCACATTTTTATAGCTTTGATTTTAATCTGCTTAATGTTTGAGGGGTGAGACCTAAATACGATGCAACCATTTTGTTTGATAGCCTTGTCAACCATTTTGATTGATTGGTCAAAACCCAACGAACTTTTTCTATGGCTTCTAAACTTTGAAAACAGTAAATACGTTCCTGGGATTTGAGATAAGCCAATTCTAAAATCTGTCTGTAAACGATAGCGAACTGTGGAACAATTTCAACCAAATGAAAGTAATCTTCACGGTTGATGACCAGCAACTCCGAAGGTTCAATAGTCTGCATAAATTCATACGATGGTTTTTGATTGATAAGACTTGGTAACGCGGTTCCAAAAGCATCCTCAAAATGAAAATATCTCGTTCCTTCTTCTCCGTCCTTATTAATGTTAAAAAGTCGTATGCAACCTTTATTTATAAAATAGAAATGTTTACAAATCTCCCCTTCTTTCAACAGAAATTCATTACGTTTGATCTTTTTAATTTTGAAGTATGATGAGATATAAGAAAGTGTCTTATCGTCAATTTCAGTTCTTGTTTTAAAATATTCTTCTAATTGTGAGTGCACTTAAAAAAAATTTAGGGTTCCAATAAAATGTCGCATAGCGTCCAAATTTACGCATTGCCTCAGTCTAATTTTAAATAACTTTCATAAAGTTATTTCAGCCAATAATTTTAAATTTAATTTACAATCAAGATGATCGGCTGTTAGTATATGTCTACAACTTTTTTTTGCTTAACGAACGTTTGTTTCATTAAACTAATTAGTTTCCGTTTACCTAGATTACTCAAAGATAGTAAATGTGATAAATACAAATTGAACCATATCAATTCTGGACATCGCGAACTTCAAAAAGCAAATTCCAGCCAGGCACTGACATCGGAGCCCACTATCATAATTTCTATCGTATTAACCCTTAATAACAAATAATTGATGTTGGCGGCGGCAACTACATATTTCATCCGAGACATAAAAACGCAGTTTGTAGCCTCTTAATGAGCTTGCGGCAAAATCGTGGCAAAGCGGTTATACAACAGTCGAAAAACACCGTTAGAATATGTTAACAACAAAATAAGCTCTTTTTCCTTCCTATCTACGGATTCACTAGCGAAATCACCACCACAAATGAACTCAAAAATAAGCTATGGCAGAATTAAAAAGTATAACGAAAGAACTGCTTAAAAATAATTGATTTCATTAATCCAATGGATGTTGTGACAATCGTTGGCAGAATCATGGCAGTAATCATAATGCAATCGTAATTAATCTATAGTCCCTACCTTCTTCTTTTCTGGGACAAAAGGCAAACAAACACAATTGCTGACTAAACCAAAATTACTTCTTTTAAATAATTAAATGTACATTGAAACAACTCTACTCTAAAAGAAAATTATCTTATAAAAATAAACTTTGTAATTCTTGTTTAATCTGGCTCATTAGAACCAAATCATCTATAAAAGTGTTTGAAGATACGCTCGTCTTGGTCACACACAGCCAAATGGCGCCACTTAAAGACAAGTGGCGCCATTTTTATATTAAATTAAGGTATTAATATATTACAGGATTAAAACAAAGAATTATACTTCATAAATATTACTTAGTAAATTAAAGTAAAAACTCATTTTGTTATAGCTGGTACACTCAAGTATATAGTTATTAAACTGGTAACAATATACTTTAATGTACCAGTTTAAATTTTTTAGTTTATGGAATATATTGAATAAGTCTGCATGGCTAAGATATAGTTTGCCTTTAGAAGGAAAAAATTTATTGAAAGAAAAAATCGATAAATATTTATAGTTGGTACACTAAAGTATATAATCCTCTTAATTCCACTATACAGAAAAGCTATCTGAGGTTTAGTCATATGAGGTAATATTCCGATAAAGTAAATTTGAGCCCTTAATTTTTAGGAAATAATAGAAATGTTTAATGATTATATAACCTTAGTATCTCTACCAATTCAGGTATGGATCGGATTTTCAGCTTCTCAAACAGTCTGTTTTTATAAGTGCTAACCGTAGATGAGTGGAGATTCAATTGATTGGAAAGTTCTTTGAGGGGAATACCTTCTGCAAGCTTATTAGCAATTTGTAATTCGCGGTCTGAGAGAGATTCAAGAGTTGTTTTTTTGGTTGGACCATTTAATGATTCTGAAAAAATAGCTTCCTTTACGTCGTCACTAATATATCGACCAGTGGCGAGTATCGCATTCAAAGCGGTCTCAATTACAGCAGTTGAACTTTGCTTACTTAGGTATCCACCAGCTCCCATCTTTAGATAACGCACTGCGTACAAATCCTCATCTTGAGAAGAAAATATGAGAATTTTTAGTTGGGGTTTGTGAATCTTGATGTAATCTATTGCTTCCTGAATAGAACCATTGGGCATATTGACGTCCATGATTGCCAAGTCAAGTTCTTCTTTCAAAACTGCTTTATACAGCGATTTAAAATCTTCTACTTCAGAAATTATGGCATCGGGTCTTAGCTTTTTAATAGTTTGTATTAAACCCATTCTGACGATCCCATGATCATCTGCTACAATAATTCGCTCGTTATTTTTTTTATTGTTCATTCTTTAAATTTTTGGTAAAAAGATAGAAACTGTAGTACCTTTATTTTCAGAGGAAATGATTTTTATGTTTCCTTTCAGTAATGATACAAAATTTTTAACAATTTTTAAACTTAACCCTACCCCTATTTCACCCGCAGTACCATTGAATACTGGATTGTCATAATTAAATATTGCGGATAAATACTTTTCACCAATTCCTGTACCGAAGTCGACCACAGAAATTATATCCTCGCTATTTTCTGTAAAGTACTGGAGGTAAATATCTTGTCCAGGCAAAGAATATTTAACTGCATTATTAAGAATTTTGTCTAAAACATATTCTAGCAACAATTGATCGGTTGTAAGAAATGCATTGGGATCTCCTTTAAAATAAAATTTAATGTTTTTTTCTTTTAATTTAACAGCGTAATTTTCTTCTAAATGGTGAAAAAGATCCATCACCATGATTTTCACAGGTTTAATATTAAATTCCCCGTATTGTGTTTTTAACCAGGCGGTACTGTCCTGAGCGGTTTGCAGATTCTTCTGGGCATCTCTTTTTACCTGCGGCAACAACTTAAAAAAATCTTCCTCACTTATGGTCTTTTGTTCCAGCGCTTCTATAAGAAACACAAAATTTCCGAAAATTTCTTTTGAATCATGAGACAATATCGAGATTAATCCGTTCTTAAAATTGATTTCTTGTTCAAGTCTTTCTATTTTTAATTGCAGTTCGTTGATTTGGTCATTCATAAAATTACTATCAATGTGCAAAGGTATCTAATTATTTCCCCTTCATTTCTATTCCTGACCATTTTTTAATCATATCAGAGAGAGTTTTTTTTAATAAAGGTTTGGTTAAAAAGTCAGACATTCCGGCTTGAAAACATTTCTCTTTTTCTCCGGGAAGACTCCCTGCGGTTAACGCAATAATAGGGATTTCAATATTGCTTTCCATTGCTCTTATCTTTCGAGTGGCTTCAATGCCATTGAGATGCGGCATTTGAATGTCCATTAAAATAAGATCAGGACTTTCTATTTGATATTTTTCTACTGCTTCAGCTCCATCTTTTGCATCGATGATCAAAGCTTGAGGAAGAATGTCCTTTAAATAAGTTTTGGTAAGAAGCAGGTTGATCGCATTATCTTCAGCAATTAAGATTTTTATATCATGTTTACTACCTTCCGTTGTGACATTTTTTATTTTATCTAATTTTTTATTTTCAGAATTCTTTAAGGTAGACAAAACCTGATACATCTGTTTCATTCGAATCGGTTTTACAAGCCTATTTTCTATTTCCAATTCGTCACATGCATCCTGTAAATTACTATCATCGGATGAACTGTACAAAACAATGTAAGGTGCTGCATGATCAGTTTCCGGAAAAATATTTCTCATTTTTCTAATGGTTTCAATTCCATCCATAATCGGCATATGATAATCCATAATAATCACATCGAATTCTGGCCTGTCCATTATTAAAAGTAAAGCTTTCAGCCCACTATCGCATTCCTCAACTTCGATATTTTTTCTTTCCAACATTCTTTTCAGGATTTTCCGATTGTTTTCATAATCGTCCACAATCAAAACTTTCTTAATATCGGTTAAGCTTAAATCATATTCCTCTTCCTGAGTATTAAATTGAATATCAAAGAAAAAATCACTACCCTTTCCTTGTTCACTTTCTAATTTTATGGTACTTCCGGCAAGTGCTAAGATTTGGTTCGAAATCCTTAGTCCTAGACCAGTGCCTCCATATCTTTTAGTAATACCGCCATCTTCCTGGGAAAACGCATTAAAAATTTCTGCCTGTTTATCCTTATCAATTCCGATACCTGTATCGCGAACCCCAAATCGGATGAATTTTTTTCCTTCTCCTAAGTCATTTAAAACTTTAACATATAATACAATTTCGCCTTCTTCGGTAAATTTTAAAGCATTGCTCAAAAGATTGACCAAAACCCGTTTTAAGCGCATCTCATCAGTCCAGATATATCTAGGAATGGTATCATCAATATCGATAAGCATTTCTAAGCGCTTTTTATTATTACCGTACGAAACAATATTGAAGGCTTCTGAAACCAGTTCTTCGACCTCTACTTTATCAAGGTTTAACTGAAGTTTTTGTTTCTCTAATTTTGAAAAATCCAAAATATCGTTGATTATACTATATAGGGACACACCGGATTGGTTGATAATATCCAGATACTGCCTCTGCGTTTCGTCAAGGTTTGTTTCCAGAAGGAGCTCTGTAAAGCCGATAATACCATTTAATGGAGTTCTTATCTCATGACTCATATTGGCTACGAACTCCGATTTCAAAACATAAGCTTTTTCTGCTAATTCTTTTGCCGCTAAGATTTCATTCTCCATCTTTATTCTTTCGGTAATATCCACTGCATTAGCCAAATACCATTTTGAAGCTTGGTTCAGTATCTTATTGACAATCTCTTCCTCTGCTTTATCTAAATTTTTCTCTTTCTTGTCAAATAAATTTAAATGAGCGATAAGATTGTCCTCAAGACCAGGGATAAGATAACTTCTATGAAATTTAAATTCCGAGTTTTTAAACTCATAAATCGAAGTCTGATCATCCAAAAGAAAGTGAGGATTCTGAGGATAAATCTGATTGAGGGAAGCATCACTGGAAGCGATGATATAAACTTGGTCTTCCGAGCTAATACTCATGGTACAAAGTTCCATGTTGGTCATCTTAGCAGCTGCAAACACTAAGAAATCAAAAACATCAGCATATTTTTTTTCGAATGCCTCTAATTTATCAATATCTCGCTGATCCGACGATTGATTATTGCTATCAAAGTAATCCATAGGAAGAGTTTTTTTAGAAAGTATTGTTAAATTGCCGTAAAGCTATAATAAACATTGATAGAGTAAGTTGTATTTTCCTTTCCTACCAAACTTTGTGCACCCGCAGGTGGTATGGTGTATCTTACGTCCAGTTCCCTATCCAAAACAGGTGTTCCGTTAAAGAGTATTTTTTGGGGAGTTTTGGATAAAGGAGCATTTACAGAACTTCCATCAACGCCAATTTGTAAGATGTTGGAATTGATGTTCGTCTGTACACCTCCTTTTTTGAAATAATTTTCGTCTGATTTTACATACAGTTCAAAACTCTCATTATTGGACAATATAATTTGGTTTGGAATTATTTGTGACTGACCATTGGTGTAATGGGCAGCTGTATTAAAATTGAAATTCACATTTCGCCCTGAGCTGGGGATGGTGATCTCCGACCTAGGAAGCACCTTTAACTGAACAGCAGTATTTTGAAGACTGTTAATTGAATTATCTGTACTTCTGGCATTGAGGTTCAATTCAAATGTATAAGTTCCGGCTTCAAAAAAATTGTTCTTAAAATCATCTGCAGATACGTAAAGCTCTGGGAGGAAGCTGTTTCTGTTTCCTGCTACAACATTTAAATTACCCGCTGAAAAATTCTGAAAACTGGCTGATAGAGCTTTAGTCGTGAGAGCAGATCCATTGCTGCCCAATTTAATGCTGGCTATATTTCTGGTTCCCGGAACACCTTTAGAAGAAGTGAATTGAACAGTATTGGAAGCAGCTTTCGCCCAAAAATTAAAATCGACCGTATGAGCAATTTCCGTATTTCCTAAATCCCATACCCGCGTGTTTGTACTGCGATAGTCATTCAAAGAAGATATTTCTATATATTTTGTTAAAGAGGTTGTGACCCATCGTATAGATGGAGAAATGACTAAAATTGTTTTAAAATTACGTGGTGTGAAGTCGTTGTAATTTTGCGTGATATCCATGGAGTAATTCCCTGCTCTGAAGGCATTTGCAGTAAATTGTGATGCAGGAATTTTAAATGTAAAATTGATATTTCCCCGGTTGAATCCTCCCCCAAGACTGGTCGATGGCGGTTCAAACCATTTTACAGCACTTGTACTGAAAAATTGAAAACCTGGTAAGGAACCCGTAAGTCCTACAGATGGCAACTGACCTCCCATACTTTCTAACTGCCAAAGAAGAACAGAACTAGGTAAAGTAAATGATGAAGAAGTATGAGTAAAAGTTGGTCCGGACGTAGAGGTAAATGTTGGAGCTACTGGCGATAATCCAAAAAAGGCATAATCCCAGTTTGTTCTATTGGCATTTGTCATTAACCTTGTAGGTACTGAGGTAAATTCAACCCTGTTAAAAATATTATTTTCAGGGATAGACAGGTACACGTCCTGAGCTTTCGTGACTGATGATCCGCAGCACACAGTAAAAATTCCTATTAAAAAAAAACTCATCGTTTTCATATCTCTAAATTTAAAACTTTTTCACCTTAATGGTTGTGTCTTTCTTCTTATATTCAAAAATAACGGTTGCTGAGTAACCTTCTTTTGTCACCTGAATAGTTTGGTTTGGTTGTGTATAGCTGTATTTGTCATTTTCAATATAAAGGTTGTATTTTCCATCTTTCAGGAAAAACTCAAACTCGTTTTTTTGGTTAACCACGGCGGTATAGATCATACCATCTTCACCTTTTGCATACACTACTATTCCGGTTACATCCGTTTCCAAAACATCGTAGACTTGTTTGATCTCGGTTAATTTCCCACTTACCCTGATGTTTTTTACCAGACCCACCTTGCGGTTGATATTTTTATTGACCATAATTACAGGATCCATCATCAATCGTGCGCCCGCACTTTCGTTTACCTTCAGTGTATAAATACCTTCAGGCACATTCTGAAAAACTACTTTTCCGTTTTTATCTGTCAGTGCAACAAAATTGTCCAGTTTCACTATTTCATTTGCAAGAACAGATTCACCCGCTTCCAGAAGTCCATTGAAATTTTTATCTTCAAATAACTGAAACGTCACTTTATGATTTCCAAGAGCCGTTGCTGTAGTAAAATATTTTTTAATTCCCACTCTGAACTGGTAATAACTGCCACTGCTTGCATATTCAGCCGTAGATTTATATCCTGAAAGATTAAAATAACCTGTGCTAGACCAGGAAGGCGAAATCTTATACTCCAGATTACCACTTACATTGGTATTTAAGTTTTTGTAAAGTTCTGAATAGAAAGTTCCGGCTGAAAAAGATCCAATCAGATTATTACCAAGCATCTGGAAATTATACGAGGCATATACATTGTAGTTGGCGAAATCACGGTCTACATCGTAATAAGAATTTAAATCAAAGACAGTGATTGCGTTCCATTGGGCTGTTCCGTTGAGGGAGAAGGATTTATATCTGTAAGACAATGTTGTTTTCAGACTGTTGAACCAATCGGCTTTATTTTTATCTTTTGAATAAGAATATTCCGCAGTCCAATTCAATCCGTGAGCACCCAATGTTGTGCTTACGTTGGCCTCCATACGGTAAGAAAAAAGTTCCTGCGATGTGTAAAAATTGGCTGTTTTTTGCCTTTCCACTTTTGGAGACAATAGGAAATTCCATTTCTTTGAAGAAAACTGGTAACCTACTCCCAAAGCTTCTGTACTGTTGAAATAATAACGCAAATTATTGGTATTTCCAGGTTGGATAGGCGAACTCTGGAAGCTCAGGAACTCTGGATCTACCTGCGAATTCTGATATTGTATAAAAGCTCGCTGAGAAGCAGAAAATTGACGCCCGATCCTCTGATTTGAGAAAAAAGATCCCCGTTTGATCCCTGCATAACTTTTGGTGGCAAAAGAATTAAGAGATTGTATATCCCATTTGCCCATTTTCCCGTCGTAATTGGCTCCCATTGTAGCTCCTACGTTTTCATCTTTGTTCGAAAGACCTTTTTCGTGGCTCAAACCTGCCTCAGTGCGGATTGTGTGTTTATCGTTAATTAAAAATGATGATACTGCATTCGTAACCTGCGTATCTACGTTAAAGCGCGGATCATGGTCAAATAGATAGGACACTTTTCCGTTGAATGATTTAGAATTACCAAAACCATATTTTGCACCTACCATGCTAGATCCTTCTGTTTGTTGGAAATAAGTACCAGAAAGGTTGTAATTATTTTCCAACGCAAGAATTTCAATCTGATTATTATCACCTAATTTGGTAGAAACTTTACCACCTCTCCCGAAAACCGGGTAATCGTAATCGTTACTATTAACATTTCCTACCCGTAATACCGTATTTTTTCTCTCAAGTTCTAGCCAAGTATCATACAGGTTATAAAGGCCATCTTCATGATAATAATCTGCACCTATATTGAAACGTGATTTCAAATTTTCAGTCACTCGAAACGCTGTATTTCCTCTCAATTGAAGAAAATTGAAACCCGAACTGTTTTCGTTATAGCTAATTTCCGCAAAATTACTTCCGCTCACCGCTTCGTTTCCTCGGGCAATTTGTCTGTTATTCGATAAAATAACTAAGTGTAGCGTGTTGCTTCCCACGATTTCATTATTAAGCAGGTCTGTGGCAGTTGCATTAATATTAAATTCCGGAAAAAGTGTATTCTGTCTTCTGACCACAATTTTGATTTCAACCGTTTGTTTTTCTAAACCTTCCAGAGATACCGTTTGTTGTTTTGGCATCATTTCCAAACCATCAGGAACGGATTGCAAATCAATCTTAACGGTTCTTTTACTATAGCCTTGGTTTTCTACAGTCAGCAGAATTGAGGAGTCAGGCGCAGTAGGATTAATGAAATTTTCGTATGCTGCCGTATAGATCGCAATGTTTTTGTTCTCGTCTTTTTCAACAAAGAACGAGGCATTATCAGTTTTAGTGACCGTTGGTGTTGTATACGAAAACTGGAATTGGATCTCATTGGATCTCATTTTCATAAAATCCACGTTGGCGATCAGTTTCACAGGAAGATTTTTAGACTGACCCGCACCTAAGGTAAAGCCATTTTTGGGATAGAAAAGTAAACCCGGATAATTTTCCGAAGGCATGATATTCTGAATGGTAATTTCTTCAGAACCTTTATTTTCAATAACCAGGAAATTAGTAAAAGTAGAGCCCTTTTCAACAGCTACACTTTCATTTTCAAAACGGATTTCGATATCCTTCTTTTCCTGCGCAAAGGCTAGCGAAAAGTGCAGAAGAACAAATGCAAAAATAAGATTGTTCTTCTTAGGATTGATATCGATATACTTTTTTGTGGTTTCAAGACTTAATTTTAAAATTTAAAGTTTTTTTCGCCTACGCGTAAATCATTGGACCCTGCCATTTTGATAATAGCCACGCCAAGAAAGTTCCCTGAAATGTTCTCCGGTAAAGAGAATTGAACAACCTGATTGGTATTGGGAAGCATGGAGATGGAAATTGCGGGTAATTTTATTTCCTTACCACTGTCTGTATCGGTGAGTTCAAACTCAACGGTGGCATCATTGATGGTATTTCCATCGTTATGGATGCTTACTGCAACTTTTCTGTTTGCTGCATTCTCATTACTCACCTCTGATATATTGGTAATATCCAAACTTTTTGTCTGGTTTCCAGACGGTGTATAAAAGATGTGAAGTCCAACCTCAAATAATGTAATAATACCAATCCCGTTCTGAATACGAGCCTGATCTGCCTGCTGAGGAAGTTGGGTAAAAAACAACATACTGTTTGTAACAGCAGACTTTGATGCGTTTGCCGGAATCTGCATGGTTACTACAATCTCCTTTGTACTTTTCGCTGGAACTGTTACAGAGTTTTCTAAGGTGGACACCCAAGAGGCATTGGAAGTTTTTGAACTGCCTGCATCAAGATAAACCTTATTTCCGTCTTCTTCTCTAACCCAATCTTTATAGTTGAGATTAAAAACATAATCCTTATCCGAGCTGTTTTGAAGCGTGACTGTCTGTGTCACTTTTTCTCCCGGATTACCGGTGAAAAACAAGCGTGTAGGCGACATAGAGATACTTTGTGCCAGAAGCGAAGAAGACCCTGTGAGGATAAAGAAAATGAAAAGGTAAATAAACTTGCGCATGGTGTAAATTGTTTAAAAATAAAAGATTCCCAAAACTACTGAAAACGTAACTAAAGGAACCTTTACAAACTAAAAAAATTTATTATAAAGCAGTTGCGGTATAAGTTACTGTTTGTGTATAAGTTCCAGCTGGCTTGCCTAAAATTTTATTAGAAGATGATTGCGCTGCAGGGATTGTATAGTCCAAATTCAACGTTAATGCACTTCCAAGTGGAGCATTTGCAACTAAAGTTTGGTCAGTTGCAGATAAAACTACAGCGCTTTTTGTTCCGCCCATTGTTCCAGCAGCCGCAGCAGCTTTGATTGTTAAAACATCTACAGGGATTAAGTTGGTTCCATTCATGAAATTAGCACCCCCTGCTTTTACTTTAACGTTAAAGTTCTTCGTTGAAGTAACTTTCAAAGAGTTGGCTTTAGTAATGGTTTGATCAGAGTTGTAGTCTGCTGCAGTAGCATAGTTAAAGTCAACCGTATTACCAATTGCAGTACTTCCCGCATCAATAGATATCACATCGTTCAGGGTAATGTTTACGGTCGTTGTTGCGGTTGTATTTTGAGCCTGAACATTGTTAGTGCCTAATACGATTGCTCCAATAGTTAAGGCTGCGATTGCGAATTGTTTTGTCATGATAGTAATATTTAATTTTTTATTTTTATTTAATTGTTCTCTTTTGAACACTACAAATCTACGGCGGCGATAAAAGTTTCTTTGTAGTTGAAAATGGAAGTTCATGTAGTAAAATAACTACACGGTTGATTCATTTGGTTTAAATAGAAAAGCCCTCAACACTAGAAAGTGTTGAGGGCGTATATATAATTGCTGTGTTTTTATTATAAAGCTGTTGCAGTCTACGTAACTGTTTGCGTATAATTTTTCTTTAGGTTTTCACAAAAAATATTTATAGGTTGGTAAATTTGTTATCATCGTTTTTTGAGATTTGATAACTTTAAAAAGATATAAAACGACTTAATAAATTTACTGAATGTTTTGTGTATGTATTAATTAGATTTAAATGTCCAAAAACCTAGATTTTACCTTACAGCTGATAGATACTTATTACCGGATTTTGAATTTTCTCTATATCGCTATCAATACATACAAAATCAAAGGCCTCCTGTAGGAAGCCTTCGAAACACCAAATCACAAAATATTAATATGAAAAAAAATATTATAAAGCTGTTGCAGTATAAGTTACTGTTTGCGTATAAGTTCCGGCTGGTTTACCTAAAATGTCGGCTGAAGATGATTTCGCTGCAGGAATCGTGTAATCCAAATTCAACGTTAATGCACTTCCTAGTGGAGCATTCGTAACTAAAGTTTGATCAGTTGCAGATAAAACTACAGCGGTTTTTGTTCCGCCCATTGTTCCGGCAGCTGCAGCAGCTTTGATCGTCAAAACATTTACAGGGATTAAGTTAACTCCATTCATGAAATTAGCACCCCCTGCTTTTACTTTAACGTTAAAGTTCTTCGTTGAAGTAACTTTCAAAGAGTTGGCTTTAGTAATCGTTTGATCAGAGTTATAGTCCGCTGCAGTAACATAGTTAAAATCAACCGTATTACCAATTGCAGTACTTCCGGCGTCTATAGAGATCACATCGTTCAGGGTAATGTTTACTGTTGTTGTTGCGGTTGTATTTTGAGCCTGAACATTGTTAGTTCCTAATACGATTGCTCCAATAGTTAAGGCTGCGATTGCGAATTGTTTTGTCATGATAGTAATATTTAATTTTTTATTTTTATTTAATTGTTCTCTTTTGAACACTACAAATCTACGGCGGCGATAAAAGTTTCTTTGTAGTTGAAAATGGAAGTTCATGTAGTAAAATAACTACACGGTTGATTTCAACGAAAAGCCCTCAACATTTACATGTTGAGGGCTTTTATAAATAATTATTCGTTATAATTACAATGCAGTTGCAGTATAAGTTATTGTTTGCGTATATGTTCCTTTGGGTTTTCCTAGAAGAACCTTTGATGCTTTTTCTGCCGAAATAGAATAAGCAATATTTAAAATTTGGTTTGAACCTAAACTTGCGTTACTTACAAGCACCTGATCATTTGTAGATAAAGTTACCTCATTCATAGTTCCCATTAAGCTTCCCCCTGATATCGCTTTTACCTGTAATACATCTACAGGAATAAGGTTTGCGCCACTTACAAAATTTGCGCCCTCAGATTTTATTTTTACATCGAAATTTTTGGAGGAATTTATGACTAAACTATTGGGTACCGTTACACTTTTTGAAGAATTATAATCTGTTGTATTCACATAATTAAAATCTACAGCGCCTCCTGAGGCAACACTTCCTTCGTCGATTGAAATAATATCTGCTAAATTAATATTGACTGACGTACCCACATGGTCTGAATGTTGCGCCTGAACCTGATGAGTTCCTACTGCTATTAGAGATAGCATGGCGATGAAGATTTGTTTTTTCATAATAGAATAAATTTAAAATTGGTGTAAAATAAATGCTGTTATTCTAATTTAATAGTTCTGTGATACTTGGTTGAATCAAATCTAATACCATTATTTGAAATGACCAAATGCTTTGTTGCTATTTTTTTAGCAATAAATGTTTCACCATCCGCACCAATCTTAAACAGCAACAATTTGCTAAAATATATGGTGTAACTTTATCATTATTAGGAAAATAGAACAAGAAAAGGATCGCTTAAGTTTAATATAATGCAGCCCAATTAACGAAAGAGGAGATTCATTTAAAATCCTAAGGGTAATTTGTATTTGCTCCTTAAATATATTATAACTACAAATAATTTTGTAAGAAACTCATCCTACTTAGCAGGATATTTAATTGTAGGATGAAATATGTATTAATGCAACTATTTCTGCTTTTTTGGAAACTTTACTTAGAATTGATATTGAAAATTTAATTCTATCAAGAATATAATCTCCTCTTAAAGTCTTCGCTTTATCAGTTCTTTAGTCTAAAGAAAAACATTGATCCACTCTGATAATCTTTTAAAGGAATACCCTCCTTATAATTGACCAGCCATTTGTTGAAGTTTACAAACATCTTTGTTTGTAAAGATATCATCTCTCTTCCTGTAATAAGCATCTCTGATAACTTGATCACGTTGAGTACGAAAATTAGAAATTAAAATTTTCAAAAGCGAACTTCTTCTTTTCCATTCAGGACATATTCATTGGCTTTGTTTTTAAAATAAGTTCGTCGTCTTCAGCAATTAGAATTACAATAGTCTTATTATTTATTTATACTAGATCTTTTATTAATTGTAATCCTACTGTTATTTCATGTACTATCTCATGCTCCATAGCATTATAGTCCATGTTTTCTTCAATGCATTTCTCCCAATTGGAAGTTTGTTCTGTGAGCATAATTAAGCCAGCAGTTCCGGCAGTTCCTCTCAGCTTATGAAGAATTTTCTTTAGCTCTTCGGTATTTTTTTGTTTCACCGCCGATTTTATATTTTCTTTAGCTTGATCAAACTCCTGTATCACTAAGTTTAAAAATATCACTTTAAAATCATCATCATCTCCCATCTGCTCGCTCAGAAGATTCATATCCAAATATCCTTCAGGATGTGGTAGGATTTCAGACAATTCCTGAACATCAGTGCCAATATACTTTTTCAGCATTTCTAAAAGATCGTTTTGTCTAAGAGGTTTTGGCAGGAAATCATTCATTCCCGAACTCAGACATTTTTCTTTTTCGCCTACAACGTTTCCTGCGGTAATACCAATAATCGGAACGGCAGAGTATTCCGGCAACAGACGAATCTGTTTTGTAGCTTCAATCCCGTCCATTACCGGCATTTGTACATCCATTAGAACGATATCAAAAAACTGATCACGGCATTGTTCTAATGCCTGCAAACCATCCGTTGCTTCTGTTAGTTTTGCATCTGGAATCAGTGATTTCATCATTCTGTTATTCAGAACCATGTTAACCGGATTATCATCGACAAGCAAAACTTTGGGAGAAGTCATTAGTGGAAAATATTCTTCTTTCTGCACCGACTTAGCGGCAGCCAATTCTTTTTCTGAACTTTTAATTGCACGTCGTAACGTCTTGTATAATTCTTCAGATTTAATAGGTTTTAGCAGAAAATAGGAGCTTTCTTCCTTTCTGAATGAATTGATAACGTCATGCTCTTCAGAAGATGTGTGAAGAATAACGAGAGGAGATGCCTCATTTTGTTCATTAAATAGCTGCTTTATTTTTTCAATTGTTTCTAAGCCTGATATAATCGGCATGTGGTAATCTACCAGAATAATGTCAAAACGCTCGCCGGCTAAAAGTATCTGAAGAGCTTCCATTCCGTTGGCAGCGAGCTTAGAATCTATATTCTTATAAGCAAGCATGTGCTGAAGAATAACCCTGTTTGCTTCATTATCGTCAACAATTAGAACCTTATTAATTTTCAGTATTTCATCTTCGCATTGATCAGAAATTTCAAAAGGAATCTCAATATCAAAATAGAAAACAGAACCTTTCTCAAGTTCACTTACCAAATTAAGATTACTTCCCATATATTTCAAAATGTTATTTGAAATGGTAAGTCCGAGCCCTGTTCCTCCATAACGCTTGCTGATAGAACTGTTTTCCTGAGTGAAAGCATTAAAGATATGCTGCTGTTTTTCCAGAGGAATACCAATTCCTGTATCTCTTACTGAGAATCTCAAATTTATATTTTTATCGTCTGCATTAAGTTTTTCAACTTTAAGCTCAATCTCACCTTGTTCTGTAAATTTTACAGCATTCCCAAGAAGGTTGATCAAAATCTGTTTCAATCGTGTTTCATCAAGCCAGATTGTTTTAGGTAACCCCGGTTCAATATTCAAAAGAAGTTCGATATTTTTTTTCTGAGACTGATAAAGAACTGCATTGATGACCTGGCTCACCATGTCGTACACATTGGATTTCTCTATCAAAAGCTCCATTTTTCCCGATTCAATTTTAGAGAAATCAAGGATGTCATTAATGATATTCAGAAGGTTTTCACCCGACTCATTAATGTAATTGAGATATTGCGTTTGTATTTCATTTAACGGAGTTTGAAGCAAAAGATCAGAAAAACCAATTACACCATTTAATGGAGTCCTTATCTCATGGCTCATATTGGCTAAAAATTCAGACTTGGTTTTGTTGGCAATATCTGCCATCTGCTTTGCATTTTTAAGCTCTTCATTGGTTTTTTCCGACTCCGTAATGTTTTGTGCAGAAACAATAACGCCACCCATAACTTCATCTGAAAGGTACCAAGGGCTTACCACTATATTATAATGTTGTAATCCTTCTTTATGAGGAACTTCCAAAGTCATATTTTTATTTACGTAAGCTTTACCTGCCAGCGCATCTCTATATATTTTCTTCCTTTCATCGGGTACATTAGGCGAAACGGTAAACATATTTTTTCCGATAAGGTCTGTATCATGCATCTGGAATTCATTTTTCCAACTGCTGCTCACTGAAAGATAGTTGAGGTCATTATCTAACATTGCCACTGCAGTAGGAACGTATGTTACAAATGACTGTAGCATGGCTTCTTTCGTAGCCAGTTCGATATATATGTTTTTGAAGGTATCAATATCCTGAATAATCCCAAATACTCTTGTACAAACCTCATCTTCAAATTCAGGTATTCCCTTCACCCTAACCCATATCATCACTCCATCATTACGTATGAGCTGTAATTCTTCATCATAAGGTATCCCTTTTTGTACAGCTGTTTCAAATAATGATTCTACTTTTTTTCTACTTTCTGTACTGTAAAATCCTAATGCATTTTCAAAATCAGGATGAAATGTCTTGTCTACTTTATGTATTTCTTTAGTAGATTGTGACCAAAAAACAGTATTGGCCTTAAGATTGACCTCCCAACCTCCTACTTGAGCTACGGCGCTCGTCTGTTCTAACATCTTCTTAGTGTACAGCAAATCTTTTTCGAGAGACATCCTTTCTGTAACATTCAAAGCTGTACTTACCACATATGGCATTCCTTCTTTATCAGTTTCTACAAGATTATGATACATCCAGACCATTTCTTCTCCTTCCTTAGATTTTAGGATCATGGTTCCCATATCTTCCAGATTGCCGTTGATGTTTTCAAGATACATTTCAAGCAAAGGCCAGTTTTTTTCGGGAACAAGATCTTTCAGATTCAATCCTTTCACCTCTTCTGCCGAATATTGAAGTGTCTTTCTTCCTTTTTCGTTGACAGCAAGGATGTTTCCTTCCATATCATGCATGCTCATCAATCCGATGGCATTTTCAAAAAAGCTTCTAAATCGACGTTCGGAGCTTTCAAGTTTCTGTTTTTCTTCGATTTGTTGGGTAATATTGATACCGAAGCAGAAAATCTCAGAATTGTTTTGATTTTGTTTAAAATACCATTGTACGATAATAGCAGATGCGTCGTTAATGATTGTGGAAGTAGAAAATGTAACTTCCTCCTGAATATCTGGCATCTTATTTACTAAAAGTTGCAATTCGTTATTATGACCACCTACAACGCTCAAAAAACTTTGATCTGGAGTTTCTGTTTTCCTAAACTTGAAAACCTTTTCAAAGACAGGATTAACATCCTTAAGCATCAAATTCTTATCTAGAACACAAATTAGATTATTGGAAATATTAAAAGTCTGCTTAAAATATTCAGCTTCAATGTTTTTTCTTTTTGCGGTCAGTATATTTGTAACTGCACTTCCTATTTTTTGCAGAGCGGTTACCTGCTTTTCTGTTAATATCTTAGGCTTAAAGTCAATCACACACAGAGTTCCTAATGCAAACCCTTCGTCATCTAAAAGAGGGATTCCTGCATAAAAGCGAATTCCACCTTCTAATATCAGAGGATTGTCAGATGATCTTTCGTCTAATAAGGTGTCGTTGATGATGATAACCTCGCCACTTGCAATGGAATATTGGCATAAAGTGCTTTTTCTGTCTACAGAATCAAATGCAAGTCCTATACAGCTTTGGATAACCTGCGTATCGCTTTCCATCATACCAATAAGAGAGGCCGGACAATCGGCAATGAGGCACGCTGTTTCTGCGAAAATATCTAACTGCGGATCTTTTGGCATCTGCAAAAGGTCAAAAAACTTAAGCTTATTAATTCGTCCATATTCATTATCAGGAACAGGGTATTTATCCATATAGTAGCATCTTCTTTTAGAAATGATATTAGTTTTCTTCGGGCTTAAAAATTTAATTATTTTAACTAATAATCGATTATGTAAATAAAATCCTAAATTACAAATTATTTTACACTTAACTGTAAATCTTTATTTCCAGTAGTATAAAAAGTCTGGAGTTGCTATCTTTGTTGGGACAGAATTTTTATACTTTTTGCATCTTTAAGGTTATGATCTTCGGGAGTTTAATCAGCTTTTCATAAATCGTTCAGCTCATTCAACTCTTTCTCTTAAATCTTCATTATCAACCAAACGGTTAACCTATTCCTTTTTGGTTCAAACGAAACAAAGCCATCATTAAAGGTATTGAAACATATTTAAGTTGTTTTCACTAGAGAGAATTAATTATTTTGAAATTTGTAAAATTTGCTGTAAATCTTCTAACAAATATTTCGATATTTCTTCGGTTATGGATAAAAGACAAGCGCAGCCAACTAAAGACCTACTATTCCAATGCAGATTGTTTTTCATCTTTAAAACTAAATTTCGATACAGTTTACAATATCATCAACTAAAAGAAATTATTTCATGAAAATTAGTTTTGTAATTCTTGTTTAATTTTGCTCAATCGAACCAAATCATCGATAAAAGTGTTTGAAGATACGCTCGTCTTGTCACTTAATGAGACAACTATTTGATAGTTGTCTCTTTTTTTATAGACATAACAAATTATTTATCAAACTTTTACAGCTTGACATTTTATGGTTTGAATTTTTTCACTTGAAAACTTTAGCCTATCTAAAATATACAGCCTAAAAATGCTACATCAGAGATTTCATCGGCATTTAAGTATGGTTTGAAATCTCATTAAGTTCTAGTATTTTTTCTCTTTTGGCTTATTATAACTTTTTGATAATAAATATAATAATTCTAATATGATTTTAGCTTCTTTCTCATTTACCTGAACTCCATTCTTGGCTAAAATAATAATTACTTGTTCTGCTGAAACATTCCTATCAATGAAATTCATTTTTCTTATTGTTTTTTCGGTGAGTTTTTTCTGATAATATTTTTGAAAATGCTGGATTTAAATCTAGAGAAAGATCTCCTGTTTTATAATCAATATCAACTGGAGGAATAAGATTCACAAGATATTTTTTATCCTGAGTATCAAACTCTGAAAATTTTTGAAAAACTTCAATCAATGCTTTATTCTCTATTTTATTCTTTTTATCAATAGCATTTAATTTAAGAATAGTATCACGTGCCTCCTTCTTAAGATTTTTAATATTGACACTATTTTCTTTTTTAATTCATTGTAGTCATCAATCTTCAATACTCCCGCAATAAATAATTTTCTACCTCGAGAAAGAGTCAACCACTCCTCTTTTATCTTTCTCTCTATTAATTTTTTAGAGTATAAATAACTTGCTTTCTGAGTTTTTATATTCTGATCTTCTAAAACATTCTTAAATAATTCAATTGAACTATTTGATAGTACTAATTCTTGAAGCCTATTTTGATAGCAATCATTAAGAAAAATAGCATTGATCCTGATCCCGCAGCCATGATGACAAAAATAATATGGATATTGTTTAGACCTGCCTTGTACAAAACATCCAGTCAGTTTTTGATTACAAATAGGACATATCAAGAAACCTCTCAGAAAAATACTCCTCTTAAGTCTTCTTTTCTACCTGTAGTTTTTATTTTTGTACTAATTAAAGATTGAACCTGATAAAATAATGATTCCGATATCAAAGATTCGTGTAAACCTTTTATCATTTGTTCTTCATTAGAATTAAGTTTGATTGAAATAAGTCCACAATAAATTGGATTGCGTATGACCCTGAAAAAATGTGACCTTGAACATATCAATCCTTTATCATTAGCTATTTTTCTGATCTCGGATATTTTTGGTCACTTTGGACAATTTGATTGAAAACCCATTTTATAATTTCGGCTTCCGGCTCTTTAGGAATGATAGCTTTTTTACCATCCATCAATGTCACATTGATATATCCTATTGGTGCTTTATTAGGGTATCTGCCCATCAGCTTCGCTCGCCGAATAACATTAGAAGTATTTTGAGCTCTCCGTGTATTTTCTGCTTCCGGAACGGCTAAATATACAGCCAGCATTACTGTGCTTTCCGGCACGGAGAAATCTATTGGTTGATCAATAGCCATTGCTGTTGTTTTGTACTTCCGAAGCTTTCCAATCATTTCATAAGCATACTCCACATTCCGACTGAATCGGTCCCATTTGATGAATAATATGTTCTTATCCTCTCCTCGTGATTTCTTTTTAACTTCGGAGAATAACTGTTTCCACTCTGGTCGATTAAAATTTTTAGCAGAGTAATCTTCCCGATAAATCCCTTTAACTTCAATATTGTTGTATTTACAATACTTTAGTAATCTATCCTCCTGCTCTGGCAGGGAATAACCTTTTCTTTTTTGTTCATCCGTACTTACACGGACATATAAGTAAGCTGACTTCATATAATTGACAGAAGCGAGTTGACTTTTTACATCCCCTTAATATATCTAAATACATGATTTTATAATGCAAAAAAGATAGCTTTTTTTAGTTCGTAAGATATAAAAGCTTCTTACCAACCAATGATGATTGATAAAACGCGCATACCACAAATTAAGTATAAATACCTATTTTAAAATGACTTAATTTTAATATTTTTATCAAATAATAATACACCATGAATATCACATTAGATCTTTCCACTCAACGGGGATCATGCTTTACGCACGTCTTTATCATACAACGTAGAAAATCACAGTATTGCAAATTAATACCTGCTACAAAATCTTTTATACTTCAATAAAAATCATAAAATAAACTCAAAACTATGAATTACATTAGAAAAAATGGATGGATACAGAATATCGATCCTTCAGATCAATCAAAAGGAAATTTTAGAAATGAAGAAACGTATTGGTACGCTGTAGGAGTTTACTTCCTTCAGCAAATACCAATTTCAGAACCAACTAGCTGGTGGTTTTATGCAGCTATTCATGGTCAATATGTAACTGAATCAGCTAAAATAAAAAATAAGAATAAATATCTCAATTGGGATAATATTGCCTACATTGATCAAGACATGATTAAAGATTTTCCCGATGAATCTATTCAAAAAAAATATTGGGATCAATGTCAACATGGAACTTGGTATTTCTCGGCTTGGCATAGAGGATATTTGGTGTCTTTAGAAAAACTATTAAGAGATGTTATTGTTTCGAAAGGAGGACCAGAAAATTGGGCTTTACCATATTGGGATATTGTAAATGAAAAATCAATTCCGTTTGAATTTTCCGCTGAAGCTAAATTTATTTTTGATGGAAGCGAATTAAAAAATCCATTATATGTTAAGGAACGTTATGGTACAGGAATTGACAATCGTGTTAATAATAATTGTCAAAATACTAATTTTTTTACATCCATAAAAAATATAATAGTTGGATATGGTGGCGGTAAGACTGATTTTTCTCATAATGGTAATTTTACGGGTAAACTAGAAAGTAATCCGCATAATATTGGTCATGTTGAAATTGGCTCAGAAAATACAAATCACCAAAGTGGTCTAATGTCTGTACCCAATACGGCAGCTTTAGATCCTATATTTTATTATCATCATTCAAATATTGATAGATTATGGAACTCATGGAATAAAATGAGAAATGAGAATCCTGTAGTTCCAAATTGGCTTAATGGTCCTACATCAATGGGTGATCGAATTTTTATAATGCCATACCCAAACAATTGGAAATACGCTCCAAAAGATGTTAATGATGTAGATCAAATCAATGTACAGGGGGAAAATTACAGCTATAATTATGATAATCTTGTAAAAATCTTTAAAAATATGGAAGGTATTAATAATAAATTATCGGAAAACGAAAATAACCAACCTGAACTTCTTATAGCTACAGAAAATGTTAATGTTTTTAATAGTAAAGTTTTTCAACCGGAATTTCCTTCAATTAATAATTTACAATTAAAGAAATCGAATAATATTGATTTAAATAGCAGATACTTTTTATTATTAGAAGGTGTAAAAGGAACTCGTGATTCAAATATTATCGATGTTTTTATTAAAAATAAACTGGTTGAATCTATTGGTCTATTTGGTTTGTCCTCCGCGAGTGACGAAAATTCTCATCAAGGTGGAAACGGGCTAAATTTTAGTATAGAGATTACCAATATATTAAAGACTATCAACAATTTAAACAATATAATACAGTCGGTACATCTTCAATTAGAACATGACTTAAACAAAGATTCATTAACTATCGATAGAGTTAGTATTTATAAATTATAATATCAAGCCATTTATGATTAAAAAAACACTATGGACGATGAGTATTATTACCTGGATTATACTTTTGTTTAATCCAGGTAATATCATGACCATGGAACACTGTCATGTATCATCAGCTGGCCCATCTATGCAATCTTTCAAAATGTTATTAGAAATGAACCCAATATCTAATCAACTTTTAGGATGGACATTAATGGTGATTGCGATGATGTTGCCTAAACTGATTTCACATCTTGAATTATTGAGTTTTCAGACTTTCTCAAAATATCGTTTCATTAATTGTTTAAGCTTTATTTTAGGATATTTAGCGACATGGTCTGTTGTAGGATTTGGAATGGTGTGGATTATTATAGGGTTTAATTTAAAATTTCCAAACTCATTTGTCCCTGCAATTATAGTTGGAGTTTTAACATTAATATGGCAATTCTCACCTTGGAAACAGATTTTTTTAAATAAATGCCATAAACACACAATAGTAAGTTCAAGATTTTTAAAAGGTATTTATGAGGCTTTTAAATATGGGTCCACACATGGATTATACTGTGTTGGCGCAGGTTGGGGATTGATGTTATTCCCTATGCTTTTACCTTTTGGTCATAATTTAGCCATGATTTTAGTAACTATTATTATGCTAACAGAGCATATGGAACATCCTCGAGTTCCTAAATGGGAAATTAATTTCAGACTAAAATTTTACAAATTTATATGGTACAAAGTGAGATTTGTAAAATTGTGTAATAATTTTTTTTAGTTATCACTACAGAATCTTATTGCAATTTAAAAAAAACAATCAACTAAAAAAACTAATAACCTAAATAACCATGAAATCAAAATTTAAAAAACTGATGCTTTTGAGCATTACAACAGCTACTTTACTGGGGCTTACATCTTGTAAAAAAGAAACTTACTCTACAACTAAAACAAGCTTAGTAAGTATTTTTGAAGATTACAATAAGAATAACGAAATTAAAAATACAGTTGATACCATAGTTCTTGACAATGATCAAATGTTTGTGGACTGGTCTTGGCAAAAATTTTTATGGTTAACGTCAAATTCCGAAGATAATGTTCCTGTATTTATGAAAGAATTAAAACAGGTTAATGATTTTGGTGAAGAAATAAAAATAGATTCTTTAAAAAAGAAAGGATTACCATCTTCATATATAAAAGATGGTAAATTACCATTAATCTTAGATTTGTATCAACAGGCAGACGGAACAAAATTGAGTAGCAAGAGCAATTCTCTCGTAAGATATTCGATACATGCTAATGACGGAATATTAGAGATGTTTAATTCAGCCAATG
The DNA here is from genome assembly GCF_003669035.1 of Chryseobacterium sp. 3008163. Lineage (NCBI taxonomy): Bacteria > Pseudomonadati > Bacteroidota > Flavobacteriia > Flavobacteriales > Weeksellaceae > Chryseobacterium > Chryseobacterium sp. 3008163. The sequence goes on from NZ_CP033070.1 coordinate 891,631, forward strand.
CATCATCAATTATTAGCCAAGCAGCTGAAATACTAAAAAATGACAGCTTAAAGCGTTCTATTCGTGAGAGTAAAGATCAATATCCAGTTGGTGCTACCGAAATTAAAATAGCCTGGATAGAAACATCTCAAGTAGTAGATTCTACTAAAACTTTTAATATAACTGCAATTGTTAATCAACCTAATAAAAACTTTTACGAAAATTATAATAACGCTGAGCTGCAAAGAATGTCTATGATTGGCTTTCATATATTTACAGTTACAGCAGAGCACCCTGAAGGCGTGTGGTCAACTTTTGATCAACGAGATTTAGCACCAGATAGAACAAGTTTTCATGGAGACCCTGTAAATTCTAAATCAGATAAATACACATTATTCGATGGAGGTGCTGTTGGAAATACAGAAGATGGAATTATTCAAGATAAGACCACTCTTACTCCAAAAGTTAAAAATAAAGTATTTCAATCCTATCCTGAAGGAGTTAGATACAATCAGGCATCTCAAGGAATGGAGGTTATTAAAGAAGATAAAGAGTTTGCTACAATGATTAAATCTAGTAACGAATTAGCTAAAAAAGCCCTTACGAATGATAAAGTTAAAATATGGGCGAACTATAAATTTGTCGGCTCTATATGGTCAAAAACTAATGCTCCAATTAATGAGTTGCTAGATGGAGATTTATCAAAACCATATGGTACCGGTAATGGGCAAAGTTTTGGTAGTTTAAATTTAGCAAATATCACTATGGAAACCACATTCCAAACAGGAGGAATGAATTGTTTTACTTGTCACTCGATGAATAATAATTTATATAGGACAAATACATCAAAAAAAATAAATGTTAAGTCTCCTTTAATTAGCTCACACTTATTTGAGAAATACGCAGAATTAAAAGCAGCATTATTAGCAAGTCAAGGAGCAGCCAAAACTGACATTAATAAAGAATTGAATACTAATACAATAAAATCTTCTAATAATATAGATGAAATTAATAAGTTAAAAAATAGCATAAGGGAATCATCTCGTGAAGAAGCTAGAGAATTACTTAAAAAGTAGTTATAATACCCTTAAAATACTGGATCGATATTTAATTTTAAAAATATTTACTTTAAACAAGTCCAAAAAAAGAATATACAAATTCGATCCAGTATTTAAGACAAAAGTAGCTCTACAAAAAGTTAAATAACAAATTAATTAAAACTAAAAAAATGGAAAAAAAATACATATCCGATCTTAAAGCTCAGTTCATAGATACGTACCAAAAAGTTATGATAGAAAATGGTGCAAACCCAGCACCAAGAGCCGTATTCAGAAAACAACATGGTGTAATACATGGAGAATTAAGTTTAACCAATAGCTTACCGGTTGAAAAATTAGTAGGTGATCTTGGTTTCTTTGGAATTAAAGATAATTTCAAGTGTGTACTGCGTTTTTCAAGTGATACAGCCCCTAAAAAAACAGATGTAAAGTCTACCATTGGTTTGGGTTTAAAGATCTTTGATCTACCGAATAATGCTGAAGGGTTTGGTGGAGCAAATACAGACTTTATATTTCAAAATATTGATGTGTTTTTTGCTCAAAATGCACAACAAATGGTAGAATTCACTCAAATTTCCTCTTCTGGTGATATCAACCAATTAAATGAATATTATAGAGAAAACAAAGAATTGAAACGTATTTTAGACCAAATGGAAAAATACGAAGACAGTTGTTTAACTACTGCATACTACACTATAATACCATTCCGATTAGGTGAAAAACATATGATAAAACTACGGCTTAAACCAGCAGTTGAAGAAAATTTCCCTGTCATCATGAAGCAGAAAGACTATCTAGCTAAAGATTTACAGCAAAAATTATCTAATAATTCTTACCAATTTATTCTTGAAGGACAGATTAAAGAGATCGATGAAAAAATAGCAGATAATCTACAATTAAAATGGGATGAAAGTTTTATTGAAATTGGTAGATTAATCCTTCCCAAACAAGATTTGAATCTGATTGGAGTAAAAGAACTTGGTGATCATATTAATTTTAATTGTTGGCGTATAAATTCATTAAACCAACCTCTGGGTAGTATTGCTGAAGCAAGAAGAGATGTTTACAAATATGGTGCAGAAACGAGATACAGTGCTAATGGTTTAGAGTTCAGAGAACCTCAAGGAGAAATTTGCCCTTTTCATGCGCAAAATAAAGACGAAAAAATAGTTGACCACGAAATTGTGAGTGCGGCAATATATCCTTCAATAGGCATTATGCGTGTAGGAAATAGTGATGAGTACTATATAGGGCCACAAGTTCCAGAACCCATAATGTCAAATGATCTTTCTTTTTATAGAGATAGAGAAGGCAAAATTAAAAGACAAGCAGCAGAATTTAGAATATATGGTCTGAATATTAAAGGAGAAGTTGTAAAAGAACTTACCCATCCTGATATTAAAGACAAAGTTGAAATTAGCTGGTCTTGCCATTTAGCTAACCAAAAAGCAGCTTGGTATCAATTTAATCTTGCATTAGATATTCCGGAAGCAAATGAAGATGAATATAAATTTTCATTTAAAAGAAATTCTGATGTCTTGGATCGTATGAGTCTTGTTATTGATGGAGGTATAAAAATTATAAATAGTAAATCAATCAGCAAATCAGCAAAATTTGGAGGGAAGTTTTTAAAAAATACAGAAGTTTATCTTGGAGAAATATTTTTCGATAAGACTTCATCAAATTCCAAAAGATTACATGTACTTGGAGGTAAAGGTATATCTAAAAGTGTTAAAAATGAAATTGCTTTAGATTTTGCAAATAATGATGGTTGGTATGATGATACCTCTGATGGACCGGTAACAGCCATTGTAAAATTCAATAATAAGGAAATTAATGTAAAACCAGCTTGGGTAATTTGTGCACCTCCAGATTATGCGCCTATGCAACAATCAGTACGAACAGTCTGGGATTTAATGAGAGATTTATCTGTAAGAGAGCTCAACTTGCCTGCTCCAATTAGTCCTTCATTCTCTTATGATATATTTCCCATCTTTAAGAGAATGACAGAACTACAATGGGTAAACAAAGGTTTTTTAACTACTTTTGGGTTTAATGGAGCTTATAATTTCAATGAAAATATATGGATTGAAAAATTAAGAGACGGAACAATGAATAACTTAGAATTCAGAAGACAAATGTTTAATCAGTTTAGGCAATTTGATCTCCCGGGTTCTCAATCTCCAGCTTTATGGCCTTGGTTATATGGAGATGCTACGGAAATAGTAGGAAGCGGAAGCCCTAGACAGCATAGTACACTTACAAATTTGCAAATCAAAATGTTGCAGCAATGGGTAGATGGCAATTTTATTGACGATTGGGATAAATATAAAACCAATTATATTAATCCTAAACCTTTAGATAAATATCCTGTAGAAGAGCAGGCTGATTTACTTACAAGAGCTGCTTTAGATTTTTGTTTAGCAGATGCTTTCCATCCAGGTTGCGAAATGACATGGCCGATAAGAATATCTTCTATGTATGATTCTCCTTTTAGATTGAAATTTGATAGAGATAATCTTATTAAAGACAATCTTGATTACGGTCCTTTTATAGATCAAACGTTACTTAATAAAATAGTTAACCCTTTCGAATTTCAAGTTGCAGGTGGTATAACACGTTGGATGGCTATTCCTTGGCAAACAGATACAGCCTCTTGTAAAGACGGATACGACAGTTCATATGACTCTTATATTCCAACATTTTGGCCAGCACGAGTGCCTAATGAAATTATTACTTACAAGCAATTTAAAGCTTTACAAGAAAAACAAGGAAATCCAGAAGAGCAATTAGAGATATTTAATCAACGTTTTGAGTGGTTAGAAGATTTACCGGGTAAACCCACCATTTATTCCCCATATCAAGAGATTATTAATAAAATGATTACTCATTTTGATTCTGTGGGCACAGTGTTACCTATGAAATTAGACGAAACAAATACGAATAATGATAACACTAAAGTTCCAGATACGGTACAAGTTGCTTTAACCAGCTCATACACTAAAATTATAAATATCATTTTAAAAGAGACCAGACAAAATCTAATAGATAATGTCGCAAAAGATAAGGTAATTGAAATAATATCAGATAATGTATTAAATTCTTCCAGATTACAAATTGACGAAGATCTAAAAAAAGAAGCGGAGCATATATTAAATAACTCAGAAGCATTAGAAAATCTACTGTCAAAAGTTCAAGAAATGAATGAAAATTTACAAATAGAATATGTTAAACCAAATGAAAAAATAGTAACTATTCATGAAAGATTTAGAAGACGTTTTAATTCTTAATAATGAATAACTATTTTGACATTATAATTATTGGAGGAGGTATAGCAGGGTGTATCGCTGCTATGCACCTCCATCCTTTTTATAAAATTTTAGTCATTGAAAAACCAGAAAACACAAATGTTTTACATGGGGAAACTTTAGTTGCATCTAGTAAACGTATTTTTAGTGAATTAGGAATTGATATTGATGCAATAATGCAAAATCCATTGATTGGTAAACCTACAATTGGTATGCAATCATATTGGGGAACCCCTCATCCCATCATGCAAGATAGTATACAGAATCCTGAAGGTCACGGCTGGTCTATCGATAAGAATAATTTTGTAAATGAATTACAAAAAATAACAAGCGAGCGAGGTATTAAGATCATTAGAGAAAATATCATTAGTGTTGTAGAAGAGTCTCAACAATGGGCTTTGATCACAAAGACCAAGGAGGGTTTTGAAAATAATTATCAAGCTAAATTTATCATAGATGCTTCAGGACGTAGAAGTTTGATGGCTCAAAAAATGAACATTAAGCATCTCAAAAAAGATCAACTTATTGGAATTCATGGAAGTATATACATCCCAACTCTAAAAGAACTTTCTACAATCTATACTGTTGAAAATGGATGGTGGTATATTGCTAAACTACCTAATAATAAACACTTGATCAGTTTCTTTACAGATTCCGACTTATGCGATAAAAAGTTGACAAAAGATGGAGAATTTTTTAAAAATTATTTTTTAGCTGAAAAAGATTTAATTAAAATTTTAGAAATTAAAGAAGAAATATTAGATTATGAATTTTTAGGTACAAAAGCATCACATTCGTCCTATCTTAAATTTCCAATACAATCGAATTGGATAGCAATTGGAGATGCATGTTTAACCTTTGATCCATTATCCTCTCAAGGAATGTTTAATGCTTTAGCAATGGCCGCACAATACTCCAAATTGATAATTAAATCGAATGTAGTTCATACCTTATCACGAAACATTAAAAATGCATTTATAGCAGAATACAATCGTATTGCCGAAAATATTTGGTCTCGTTATGAATATCATCATTACATCTATTACAAGATGGAAAAAAGATGGCCAAACCAATTATTTTGGAATAGGCGTCACTATCTTAAATAAGCACTATTGATGAAATTGAGTTATGAGATTTACTTAAAATTAATTCTAATTGGACGCTAAATTAGTACATCCAGTACCAGATAAATTTTATTTGTTTATAATTTTACACGACAATCGAAGTAAACTAAAGCCTAATAAGTCAACATCAATTATTTCAAATGTTTAAAATTATATTGCAAAAAACTTTATAACTACAAAAAATTAATAATAGTCAATTCTTGTTTAATTTGGCTTAATCGAACCAAATCATCGATAAAAGTGTTTGAAGATACGCTCGTCTTGGTCACAAGACCGACATTTGAAGTTTTTCCACTTCTTTGTCGGTTTTTTCATTTCATAACCCACTGTTATAGTGATAGATACATTGGGCAACGATATTCATTTTAGGTGTTTGAAAACTTTTTCCGTTAAATTCAACTTTTTGAGGAAATATCAAACACCCTATGGTTCTTTGTGTTTGCAAATCACCCTGCTGGTGGAGGTTTAAGGTAATAATAGTTTTTCCGGAAGGATGTATAGGTTCAAAAATATATCGCCTTTTAATCTTACGCTTAAGGCTTCAGATGGGAATACTTTGAGGTCAGACGTATCTTCGTCTAGTACATTAGTTATTTCTAGTGGTGTTTATGTTGAATTGGTCAATAATAATAATAATAATAATACTGGTGGAACTTGGGATGTTTCCTTCTCTGCATTTCCAAAACCCACTGATTATCAACCTTATGTTACACAGGTTCCCATTCCTCCCACAACATCATCAGGGATTCCGGATTGGACGAATCATATGAATACAAATTATGATTCTGGAATTCCTTCTGATACATGGTGGGTTTTAGAAAAGAAAACTACTCAATCTAGTCATACAGCAGCTCAACATGGAGCAAGCAGAGTTACAGTAATTTATGAATATCAAGGAGCTCCGTTTGACATTACGAAAACATACCCAGTTCTGACTACTGTTGCTAGTATACCAACAATTGGATCAAAGAATATGAATTCCTTACAAGGAGATTATGGTGTATATTCAGCATCTGTTGTCAGTCTTCAAAATGATGCGACCTCAGGAAAAACAAGGCTTACTGTTACAATTGCACTGATGAGTGAAGTAGATCCTGCATCTGATTATTGGGATGATGTTTCTCTAAATATTTCCTTACTAAAAAAAATGAATTAGATTTTAAACGATTATAATGTTAAATTGTCACTATATACTTTTTAAGTACAAGAGAAAAACTGTAACACGTTAAGATTCATTTTCTTGATTTAACCATCAAACTCTTTACAAAAATCATCAATTTGTATAAAAACATTTGTAATTTGGTCTTTCAAATCCATAGCAGTAATTCGTTTAAATATTTGAATTTCAGAAACTTAAATATACGAATTATTGCTATTTTACACAAATTTCATTTTCTATTCTTATCCCGAACTCAGGTTAGTTGAGTTAATCCGAACAACTTCTTTGCGTATTCACTTAATATCTATAGGGTTTTAATTTCAATACATTTATTTGTAATATCATATTCCAAATAAATTCTATTTTGAATTACAAATGGACAAAGAACAATAAAATTTTCATATTCATGTTGTTTTTCAAATTTAAAATGAGATTATTTAATAATTAAACGACCTCTTTTATTGGATATTATGTGAACTTCATTCACATGCAAATGTCCAACAAACGAAATAGATAGATTATTAAATTTCGGTGACAATATACTTGAATGTACCAAATTATATCTTTGTATAAAATATGGTGTTAATATATTTGAATGTACATAGTCAGAACTGATTAAAACCACGAATTATACTTCATAAATGTTACTTAGTATTTAGTAAATTAAATTAAAGCTCATTTTGTTATAGCTGGTACACCAAAGTATATTGTTATCTAATAAAAATAGTGGAATTAAAATTTGGAGTATTTTATTTTAAAAGGCAAAGTGAAATACATTTTTACAAAGTGCAAAAACCACTATTTTTTTTTATAGAACTAATGGATGCGCAAGAAGAATTTAATGTTATCCGCACTTTATCGTAAAAATACCGTGAATATAAAACATCACAAATCCTATCAAAATGATAAACCTATCTATCAAATTGGAAGGGTCTATTATGTTAGAAAATTTTTTAAACACATATGAATACTTTATAATAGGGCGTTTGTTTACATTTTTTCTTTTTCGGCTGGTAGTTTGATTCTTTTTATTATAAAATAAATTCATAATGAAAATTTCAAACGGAACTCCGAAGATTAAACCTTGGAATATTTTACTAAGCCTATATGGTTTTATAATTATTACAACCATCATCGTTAAAACTTTCAACAACTAAAATCATAATAATGAATTATTAAGAAACCAAAAAGCTTTCAAGAAGCACCTAATATTCTGAGCGATTATACCCTGCATTACAAATATATTTTAAAACAATTTTAGTAATTACATTGTAAATTTGACTTATTTTGTAGCAAAACATATCATGACTGGACAAAATAGCTCAGATTTTCACAAAAAAATATCTCTTGCTGGATCATTAATTGCCATAGGTATCGTATTTGGGGACATTGGCACCTCGCCTTTATACACCTTAAATGCAGTTTTTCATCATAAAATTATCACTGAAGTTATTGCCCTTGGTAGCTTAAGCTGTATTTTTTGGACACTCCTTTTCCAGACCACCATAAAATATGTCCTCATTACTCTGCAGGCTGATAATAAAGGCGAAGGAGGTATTTTTTCTCTATATGCTTTAGTCAGAAGATACAGTGGAAAGTGGCTTGTTTTTATCGCAATGGCTGGTGGAGCATTTTTAATGGCAGATGGAATTATTACACCGCCAATTTCAGTAGCCTCTGCCGTAGAAGGCGTTCAGGCGGTTATTCCTGGATTTAATACAGTTCCGGTAATTATCGGAATTTTAATTGCTTTATTTCTGTTCCAACAATTTGGAACGGATAAAATCGGTAAGGTATTTGGTCCGGCAATGGTAATCTGGTTTGGCTTTATTGGCGTTTTAGGTGCAATGGCTTTGAGCAATAACTGGGATGTTTTAAAAGCATTAAATCCTTATTATGCTTATCAGATGCTGGTCAATGAACCGAAAGGATTCTGGCTTTTGGGAAGTATCTTTCTTTGTACCACCGGTGCTGAAGCTTTGTACAGCGATATGGGACACGCTGGGAGAAACAATATTAGAATTTCCTGGATCTTTATAAAAATTGCTTTGGTTTTGAGCTATGCCGGGCAAACAACCTGGCTTTTAAATCACGTGGGCGAAGAAGTAGGTGACCTGAGTCCTTTTTATCATATCGTTCCGCCATCTATATTCTGGCTCGCTTTAGTGATCGCAACTTTGGCAACTATTATTGCTTCACAAGCCCTAATTAGCGGCTGTTTCACTTTAATCAATGAGGCAATAAGACTTAATATCTGGCCTAAACATTTAGTATTATTTCCGAGTAATGTAAAAGGTCAATTATACATTCCGGCAATTAACTGGTTCCTGATGTGTGGCTGTGTAGGAATGGTTTTATATTTCAAGGAAAGCACTAAAATGGAGGCCGCATTTGGCCTAAGCGTTACACTTACAATGTTGATGAGTACCCTACTCATAAATGCCTATCTAAGGATAAAAAGAGTTCCTATGATCCTGAATGTACTCATTACTGGTATTTTTTTAACCGTGGAAATAAGTTTCTTAATCGCTAACCTTCAGAAAGTAAAAGATGGCGGCTGGATCACTTTGTTGATTGGTTTTTCATTATTCAGTATAATGTATATTTGGTGGAGGGGAAGACAGATAAAATCAGACATTCAATCTCTTGTTAAGCTATCTGATTATATTCCGACCCTGAACAGGCTAAGTATAGATGAGAATATGCCAAAATATGCCACAAATCTGGTATACCTTACAACATCAAACTCTGAAAAGAAGATTGAAAAAACAATCATCGATTCTATATTAAAAATGGGTTTACCGAAACGAGCAGATATTTATTGGTTTGTTCACGTCAATATTCTGGATGAACCTTATGCGCAAAAATATTCTGTGGAAACCATTATTAAAAATGATGTTTATTACATACAATTTGATTTAGGATTTCGTGAAGAGCCTAGAATTGGTTATTATTTCAAACAGGTAGTCAGTGATATGATTGAAAAAAATGAAATTGATGTTACCGACTCTTTAGAGCAGGCTTATCAACAAAATAAAATAGGTGATTTCAAATTTGTAATGATGGACAGTTTTCTTTCTTACGATAATAAAATGCCCCTTTGGAAAAACTTTGTTATGAGATCATATTATAATTTAAGACATTTGTCAATAAAAGACCATATTAATTTTGGGCTGGATAAAAGTCATTTAGAAATAGAACAATACCCGCTGGTTGTGGTTCCTTTTGCCCAAAATAAATTAGAAAGAAAGGAAAGTTAATACAATTTGAAGAGGAAAGACTAATCTCATATTTTCAAGATGAATATATTACTGATAGAAGACGACCAATGAGTAGCCGATCTTAAAAGGAGAGGATTAGAAGAGCATGGCTTTGATGCTGAACTGGCTGTTGATGGACTTTCAGGAAAGACATTAGCTTTAAATACATCTTAGGATCTTATAATTACCGATATCCTGCTACCTGAATTGAATGGTATTATAGACATCAAAATGATAATTTCTAATTCTTTTTATTGTATCATTTTTACTATTTATATAATAAATTTTTGCTTTTGAGATATTTGGCTCACCACAGAAATCCGCTTCAAGAATCCTATTTTCAGGAATTTATAGATATTGTGAAACTTACTTGAGGTTTGTTTAGTTTCACTATCAAAAACAATTGAAAATGGTCTGTTAATATTTTTTGGTAAATAGTAATACACATTTTTTGCATTATTGTCATTACAGGATATAAATAATAAAATAAAAAGACTATTTATTATATTTATCGATTTTAAGATTTTCTTTCGTAACATTGTTCGTAGCTTTTATTATTTCTCCTTTTTGGTTAAACTTAACATTTACATCAAATCTCCCCATCGGTCTATCTGCGTTACTTTGAAGATCTGTCATTGGTCCCAATTTTTATCGCCTTTAGTATCAAAATTAAATAACATAACTCTGTTCCCTGAATTGTCACCGAATATTAGTTCCTGCGATTGTGAATTGATTCCAAATATTGCGATTCAGACAATAAAAACAAACTACCACACGAAAGGATTCGTGCGGTAGCGAGGGTTTTGATAACACAGTTTAATGGCATTTTTTTTTATTCTCTAAAATAAATTTTATAAAAAAAACTCCCACACGAAAATCTTGCGGGAGCGGGAAAAAATTATTTCAAAAATATATCCAAATCTTCATTTACCTCTTGAATTACAAATTTTAATTTTTCATTTTTAACTTGGTTAAATCGATCTTGTATTATTTTTTTATTCATTAAGTTATTATAAATTCTCGCAATATCTCCTATCCCATAAATTGCAGTCCTAGCAATTCCAAAGTCTTCATCGAGTATGTACTCTATACATATTTCTTCCAGCCATTTTTGGTCGTCTATTCCATTAATAGCCCCAATAATAACTTCAATAACATTTTGATTATTCTCCAACATCTTAATCACCTCCGATTTATTTTTATAGTTATAATTTTTGTATTCCATATTACATTAATTTTTCTTAGGAGGTAAGGGTTTACCTTTATGATTAACATCTTTATTTTTAATTAGTACATTTTTCATATCTTGCGAAAGTTCATTCCATTCTCGGGAATGACCATGATAAACATTTTTTCCAGGATGTGTTTTATCAAAAACATTAAACTCATTAGCTTCTGGATCATATCCAATCCTTCTCTCCGTATTAGGGGAAAGCTGATGTGAATTCTCTAAAGATTTTTGTGGATTTGCAGGTTCTTTATTCGCTCTACCATTATTAGTTGCCCCATGTTTAGGACTAGGCTCAAAGATTCTTTTTTCTGAATCATTAGAATTTAAGACTCTATTAGTTAAATTTTTAACAATATCAAAACCTTCTATAGCTAATACTGAAGCGGTTACATACACTCCAATACGAAAATTCCTACTAGGTTCAGTAATTCTATTAAAACCTCGAATTACTTTTTTTTGGTCAAAATCAACGATAGGGAAAGGAGAATAAACATTTCCCTTCTTAAATATTATAATTGGTATACCAGGTCTATAACCACTATTTTGATAACCTTCTACTTGTTTTCCATTAGGATCAATATATTTAATTGGATTTTGATATGTATAGATATAAGGATTAAGATTTCCCAAATAAAATACTCCGCCATTATGCTGACCATCTCCATAAAATTCACTCTCCATCACAGGATTATAAACTGCCAATGGGTCAACACCATACCAAATACTTAATCTTGGATTATAGTATCTTGCCCCATAATAGTATAAACCTGTATCTTCATCCAATTCTTTTGCATTAAACTTAAACGGATTATCATACGATCCATCCATCTGCTCAATCATTGTTTCTCCAAAAGGTAAATTTAGGAAAAATTGTGTTGCCTGTGATTGAGAATTGGTAACAAATGTTGCGGTTTTTAGCAGAAAAGCCAACTCCGAAAAGTTGGTCTTGTTTATTATTTACTGCTCCGAAGTTGCAAACTTCGGATAGCGTGGGGGAGGCGAGTTGACGTCATTAATATTAATAGTACATAATTTAGACAATCAAATAGACAAATAATGAAAATATTTTGCGAAAATTTTCATGCCATTCTCAAATTTTTTATTTATCTCATCAAATTCTAAAGCATCATGTTTTTCAGGGAAAACATAATATTCAAAAGGGAAAATCATTTCTTCAAGCCTTTTGCTCCAATAATTTGAAAGTTCATCTATATTATCTCTATCACCTAAAAAAGTACTATCATCTTTAAATATTGGGATTGTGGGAGCTTCATTTTTATCTACTTTTTCTTTAAACGCCTCTAATCTTGGTAAAATATACTCTGCCAAAGTGTATTTTAAATCATAAATTTCATTATTATTCATTTATTTACTAATTTTTTTAATTACACGATAATGTGTGCTTGTATGCCAAATACTTCCATCACTTCCAGTAAGTATTCTTTCACTATCTCTTGTAGCACCATTTACTCTTTGTTCTGCTGTTGGAGGATTATTGAGATCATATTCTGTATATTTAATATTTCCATTTTTGCCTTTTTTAGGTAAGATTTGAGAGCCGTCTGTTCCATCGTTTCTAAAAAACTTTCCTTCAATTTTTCCAGATTTAATATTGCTTAAAACTCATTAACCCTCCTTAATTTAGCATTATTAAAAACACCTTTCTTTAATGGAGCTAATTCATTTATAATTTTGGTAGTCCTGTTTAATAATGCAAATAGATGGGTACTTGTTTTAATTTCCGACAGACCCATCATCGACAAAGATCTTTCGCTTTCAGATAACTTATTTCCTTGTAAATCAGTTCCAACAATACCTTCCCTTTGCGTCACCAGCAACAGGAACAAAATCTGCTGAATATCCCGCATATTTCATGCTTTCTCGATATCCTCTTTCTACCTGTTTAATCTGATCTTTTGGCACATCTTTCCAAGCTCCTGCCCATGTTTGCTTCCCATTAGGGTCAACATATCTAATTGGGTTCTGATACGTATAAATATAAGGATTCAGGTTACCCCAGAAATAAACACCTCCATTATGTTGCCCATCTCCATAGAACTCTGTTTCCATTACAGGATTATAAACAGCTAGTGGGTCTACGCCATACCAAATACTTAATCTCGGGTTATAGTATCTCGCTCCGTAATAATACAAACCAGTATCTTCATCTAACTCTTTCGCATTAAACTTAAACGGGTTATCATAAGAGCCATCCATCTGCTCCATCATCGTTTCTCCAAATGGTAAATTTAGGAAAAATTGTGTTGCCTGTGACTTAGAGTTAGTCATAAATGTTGCTTGTCCCAAATGGTTCTCCATGAGAAAGTATATCTTTCGTATTTAATATATTCCTTCAAACCCAAAAAGATAATATTTCACAAAAAAAATAACTCTCACCGATTGGCAAGAGTTATTTTTTTATTCTTTTTGAAGATTATAAAGATCTCCTCCTTCTTTTGTACACTGAATAAAGATTTTCTTAGGTATACTATCTCTTAAACTGATCTTAGTAGTTTGATTACAAAAATCATTGTCATATTTAAAAATCAATTCTCTATTATTTTCTATTCCAGAAGGAACAGCCCAATAATCTCCAACAAAATAATAACCTATAAAATAATTTTTATTATTATAAATATAAAAGCTACCGTTACCTTTTTTTGTATTCTCAAGATATCCAAAAATATTTTGGGAGTTTACAATTTTAAGGGTGTCATTTTTCGAAGTAATTATATTACCTAAATATTTTATGTTTATTTCGTTAATTTCTTTGCCTTTTATACTGAAAAAATATTCTTGTCCGACTTTGTTTTCACTTAAGACAAGTTGTCTACATTTTTCATAAAAACCCTCGCTTTTGTGCTTTTTATTGTCTTCAGAATTAGGACTACAGTTGAAAACTAATAATAAAATTAAAGCAATTATATACTGTTTCATTATTTATAATTTTTTGGGGTTGGTTTTTTAGAATTTTGATACATTTTTTGAACATCTGCCTGATAACCTTTAGTACCTGCTGTACTATTATATGATCCTGCGGCATTGAACCATCCTTTAAAATTATAAGTAGACTTTCCTGTTTTGGGATCATAAGTAATTCCGCCTTTAAAACCTTTAGTTCCTAAAATCCTTGTACCTGCATATAAAGAAGTACTTACATCTGCTCCTTCTCCTTGCTTTAAACCGTAATTAGATTTCATTTCTCCTCCATTCCAATCGGCTTTTACATTCGTTTGCATAATATCTGTAACTCCTGTCGTTCCTGCATTAGATTCTTGAATTGTCATTGCTTTAACTAAAGTTGGGTCTAAATCAGGAATTCCTTTTATGGCAACTTGAGGAATTGGGTTTCCTCCTTCTGTGACTAAGTTTAATTTGCCTGAATTTTTTGCTTGATTAAAATAGCCAGTTCTTGCAGCAATTTGATAATCATTTTTTTGATATGCTGATCCCGACACATCTTCTCCTCCCTTACTTTGTATAATATTAGGCATAGCAACCTGTTTCCACCCTGCTGTACTTCGAGAAGGATTACTACTTGCATTGGTAGTCGCCTGTATGTAGGTTTTAAATTGAGTATCACTTTTTATGCGATGAACCTCCACACCACGATTATTAATATATACAATGTCATTTGGTGCCTGCCCATCAGGATCTGTATATCTTACAGGATTATCAAATGTATAGTTATATGGTGACCAACTTGGCATATCCTCTGCCAGCGGATCTACACCATACCAAATACTCAACCTAGGATTATTATATCTTGCTCCGTAATAATACAATCCTGTATCATCATCCAATTCTTTTGCATTGAACTTAAAAGGATTATCATAAGAACCATCCATCTGCTCCATCATCGTTTCTCCGAAAGGTAAATTTAGGAAAAATTGTGTTGCCTGAGACTGAGAATTGGTAACAAATGTTGCTGTCCCCAAATGATCACCATGCAGATAGTATAAGTCAGGACTCCAGGTTCTTTCTCTGAGCTCCAAAGAGAGACCTTTACCTACACCAGATTTCTCAGGATACTTCTCAAAATCAGATTGTACGTCTGCAGATTTAGTAATTGGTTTATCTTCCGCAGTTCTGTTGGTATATAAAACTGCAAGGGTCTTCAAATCTTACCACACCATTCATAAGTCTGCTTGCAAATCTTTTCGAGCCTCCTAAATATCAAACTACCACACGAAAGGATTCGTGCGGTAGCGAGGTGAAAAGATTCGTGCGGTAGCAAGGGGGTTTTCAGATGTTCTATTGGTGTATAATATTGTAGGATCTCTGTACAGTCCATAAGTCTGCTCGCAAACTTTTTGGATTATTCAAAAGTTTTTTGGTAAATTAAAAACTACCACACGGATTCGTGCGGTAGCGTGGGGTCATGGTTTTAAATTTTCAATTTGAACGATAAATTTTCTATATTCTACCAACTTATTTCCCATAAAGGAGCTTCAAAGAAATAATCTGGCATTTCAACTTTACTTGTAAACTTCATATTTTCGCTCTTCATAATATTAAATTCTTTTTAAGATCTGCCATTGTCATTGATAAGATATCTTTTCTCTCTTTTTTTGGAAAAATTACTTTATACACTTTTCCATTAATATATTCAAATTTTAAAAAATCATAATTACAATCTGGATCATTTTTTTTAAAACTAATAGCATACATTGGTAACAAATCATCTTTTAAAAGAAAAATAGTTGTCGGTTTAATATTTTTGGTCAAATATACATTATCGCCTCCCGAATATTTAAAACAGTATTTTACATTTTCTACTTTATCAAATATAATGAATGTACTGTAATCATATTGCTTTACTACAAATTTATTACTTTCATGAATTGATGACATAGGTGTTAATGAACTATATTTTTTCCCTTTAACAATCTCTGGCATAAAATTTTGAATATCAATAATGTTATTTTTGACATTCTCCTTTTGTGATTTATTACAACCTGACAAAGCAACTAATGCTAGCATTATGTATAAATAAATTCTATTTTTTAATAACACTTGTTCCATTTTGAATAATTTTTTTGTTTTCCATAAAATCAGTTCTTTGAAACCCACCATTACTACGAACTTTCATATTATATAGTCTATTTTGAAATACAGTTTTTCCTTTTGAATTTAGATTAAACTGCATAAAACCAGAATAGTTTTTCCCGTTCTCTTTCACAAGGTTAGTGTCGAAATAAAATGTTTCTGCTACAATGTTTTCTCCATTTTTAATTGGAAGATTGGATCCTGACGTGGCTCCATTGAAAAACATTTTTCTATCACCTGCAAGAAACACATCTGTATATGTATCAATTTGAGATTGAGATACATTATCTGAAAGATATTGCATACTCATATTACAACCGGTGAAAAGAATATTGGCATCATCTGATAAATGTTGAGAAAGATAGTTTAAACCTTTACTTTTATGTGCATCAAAAACATATTCTTGTGTAGCACTTCCTGGATTCAATTTTGCTGCACCCCAAGTTCCATGAGACTTAATTACCAAATTCTCAAAATTAGGAACATTTTTTCCATAATGTGAATTTAAAACACCAGACACTTCATCAATATTATTAACGCCAATATAATCCCAATTTTTAGCTCCTTTATTCATGTATGAAGTAGATAATGGATTTTTGTCCAAAACATAAACAAGTAAATTTCTAGAGCCTGTCAATTTACGCGGCCCTGGTCCACCTGGATCTTCCGGTGCCATCCCGCTTGGGTCTATATATCTTATAGGATTATCAAATGTATAAGCATAGGGCGACCAGCTTGGCATCTTATCTTTCAGCGGATCCACACCATACCAGATACTCAACCTCGGATTATAATATCTTGCACCATAATAATAAAGTCCGGTATCTTCATCTAATTCTTTTGCATTAAACTTAAACGGGTTGTCATAAGAACCATCCATCTGCTCAATCATTGTTTCTCCAAAAGGTAAATTTAGGAAAAATTGTGTTGCTTCTGATTGAGAATTGGTCACAAATGTTGCAGTTCCTAAATGATCTCCATGTAGATAGTATAAGTCAGGGCTCCAGGTTCTTTCTCTGAGCTCCAAAGAAAGACCTTTACCGACACCAGATTTTTCAAGATACTTCTCAAAATCAGATTGTACGTCTGCAGGGTTAGTAGATGGTTTATCTTCCGCTGTTCTGTTGGTGTACAATACAGCAGGATCTTTAAACCTGTCAGCACCATCCATGAGTCTGCTCGCAAACCTTTTGGATCCTTCAAAATAATGTTTCGTGTATTGACCTGTTGAGCTTACCGTAACATAAGGATTCGGATATAGTTTGTATTCAAATAACCTTAATTCATTAATTTCAACCGGTACTCCATTCTGATAGAGTTGCGTAGGGATTTCGAGTCCATATTTTATGACTCTTTCTCCCTGATCATCATATGTATAGTATTGATAAGTTCCCGTATTATCATTGTAAAAAGCTTTTAAATGGTCTTGTTCATCCCAAAACATTTTCTTGGTGCCGTTACTGTCACTATGATTTACAGCATTTCCGTTAAAATCATAGTCAAAATATTCTGCGTTACCAGATGATTGGTCTACAACTCTTTCCACTTTATGGGTATTCTGAACATAGTCATATCTATTTTTATAAGTGTTTTCATGTACAACATTCTGATCTCTTTCATGATGCTGGTGTTTCTGTGTAATTCCTCCAACATTATTATACTCCATTACAAGATTATAAGTAGATGGCGTAAAAGAGGTTATAGGGATCTGACCTTCTTTCTCACGAATGATTACCTGCCCTGTTTCTGTACCAATCAACCTGTTGAGTGTATCGTAATTCAGATTAAACTGAAATGCCCCGCCCATACCGTTTGCCAACGGATCTGCCTGATTCTGAATCATACTGATGTTTGAAAACTGATCATATTTATACGTATTATACAACATCCTATGATTGGTATTGTTCATTAGGTAATACCTATCTAACTTTCTGTTTTGTGCATTATAAACATATTGTTGTTTAGTACCATTTCCATACTCGATTTTTAAACGCTGTTCATAGTAATCGTAATTAATGTTATCAATCAACGTCTCACCATTATTATTATCCACTGATTTAAGGTTTCCTCCTAAATCATAATGATAAGAGACAAGTTCTTCATCCGGATATTTGATTTTAGTCAAACGGTTCCAGCTGTCATAGTTGAAGTAAGTCTTGAAGTACATTTCAGGAATATGGGCTCCGCGTATAATTCTCAGCTCAGATATCACTTCTCCCATTCTTCCGTATTTATATACTGTATCACCAGAACCGTCGGCTTTTGTAATGATTTTACCTGCATTATTTCCTGCAGTTGAAAGGCCATATTGGTACTGTACGTTGTTTGGATTGGGATCTCCTGAAGGAAGATCCGGCAAGAATATTCCTAAAAGTCTGTTATAATCATATTTATACTCAATATAGTGCGTGTTGATACTGGAATCATTCAGTAAATTATCCGTAGTTAATCTTCTAAGATTTCCTGCTTGGTCATATTCATAACTCGTCATTCCTTTATCCGGATGTCTCTGTAGGATGCGTCGTCCTGCAAGGTTGTAAGAATAACTCGTAGTCATTCCTTCCGGATCTGTTACCTCCATTAATTCACCAATGGTATTATAATTAAATATTGTAGAAAGTGCCTGTGAATATAGATAATCGTCTTTTTGAACTATTTTGCCTTCAGCATTAGCATAAGATTCCGATTTCTGATTCAAGAACTCTTCAGTCGTTTTGAACAAGTTATTTGTGATGGCGTATTGGGTCACTTTTGTATTTCCGTCTTCATTAGTTGCAGAAACAACCCTACCTTGATTGTCATACGATTGAGAGGTACTAGGTCCATTTGCACCATTGAGGTTTAAATTTGCATTCCCTAAATTCTCATATTTAGGATGATATTGCTGTATTGTTCTTCCTAAAATATCAAAAACTGTACGTCCTGATACGGATCGTCTTTCAGTACCACTCAGTTCTACATCTTTTTTCACCTGCACTATTCTTCCCAAAAAATCAGCATATGTATCGGTCATAATCGTATTATTGATACTTGCATATTCCGGATCATAGTTTGAGGTTGATGCACGGTATATTTTTATTGCATTATTATTATTAACAATACCTGCATGATCCGTCCAATATTTATATTTTACGGTAGGGACTGTAGAGTTGCTCGCAATTTCATTAGGTCCCATAATCGATGAGGGTCTTCCGAAACCGTCGTAATAAAATACCATAGCATTTCCTCCGGTATCAACCTTTCTTGTTACCACATCAAACAGAGGGTTGTATGTAGACGTAGATTTGATATTGTGAATATCTTTAACTTGAGTGACATATTTTCCGGTTACTGTATCATCATATTCATATTCAATCCAATATCTGTCATTGTTATGATTTGGAGGATAAGTAACTTTTTTAATATTTCCAGAAACATTATATTCCATATCCGTAGCAATATTGTCAGTACCATCATAAACGATTATTCTTCCAACATCTCCGTTATATGGATTAATGTTTTCAGATTTTCTCTGCCTCAATAATGTTGATTGAGTATTTCCGTCATATACTTCCACCACCACAGGAACACCAATCATATTATTGAAAAGAGATTGATAAGTAATATTTGTATTATATGACGTTGAAGGACTTGTGTATTGATAATTTGACATCAGACCCTGAGGGGTGTAAGAAAACTGCTCGGTAGTTGTAATATCTCCACCTGACTCATAAACTGTATTTGTTTTCTCACTTAACAAAGCAATAGCCATTTTTCTTCCCTCTTTACCTCCCGTATCGTAGTCGGTTCCCAAATTGGAATTTAGATCAATCTGCGTGGTATTGTTGATAAATCGTTGAAGCTTATATGTGTAATTTGTCTCTGAAATAAGACCACCGCTCCCATTCATTACGATGTTTTTATCTGGCAAACCGTTCATTAGATAACTATTATTATAGTAATAGTCTTCAGAAACTCTTTCTGCTGATCCTCCATTCATCTCAGAAGTTTTTACAACTCCAAAACCAAAATCCTCTCTTTCTCTTCTGTCATATTTTCTATTACTGAAAGAGTAAAGGGTTTCCATTTTATTACCTTGATCAGTCGTATAATTTGGAGAAAATACATCCGGTTCTGTAACAGTAATTTTATTAACCACTAGTTTAGCATGAGGGTTATCATAATTTGATCTTGCAAACTGATAATCTAAATTATATCTACCTTTTGAGATCGTATTGGTAATTGCTTTCAGTTTATTTGTTCTTCCTATCTGAGAATAATTAACTGTAAAACCATCATTATTATCAACTACCAAATCGGCAAAACCATCTCCATTCATATCTTTAAATGCTTTTCTGGTTTCAGAGACATTTAACCCTATGTTAGCCGTAGCTCCTGCACCAGCTTTAATCCAAAGTATTAGAGCAATAAAAGGTGGAATCAAAGTAATTGGTCCGATATTCAACATATAATTACCTCCAAACGAGAATGATCCATTGAAAGATCTCGTTTCATCGGTAAAATCTACAGCACCCGACGATTTTAGAAGAGGCATTGCATTATCGAACTTGTTTCCTAAATTATAGCGAACAGTAGTAGAATTGTTAGAGTTATTAATTTCTAAAATATCAATTAGACCATCTCCATTCACATCTTCATATACCGTTTCCGCCGTTCCTGTTGATGCAGATGCACCCACACTTGCACTGATTCCGAATCCAAAACTACTCAAAGCGCTCAAATTGGCTAATCCTCCTAATGATCCTCCAATCCCTAAACTAAAACTTCCTTTCGGACGGGAACGGTATGTTATTAAATTTTCATAAGATGAGTACCCTCCTAGACTCCTACCCATATTTAATGCATATTTCATGTAGGTAGTACCCCCGTCTTTAATTCTATCTGGCAATCCGTCACCATTGATATCCATCCAGAAAGTTTTTCCTAAATCGTAAGAGTCATAATAACTGTTAACCCCGGCACTGATAGACGCTCCTCCTGACCAAGGCAAGCCCGTATCAGCATGTGTTGTGGTACCGCTTCCTCCTTGTGCTCCTATTCTCCCTGTGACAGAAAATGCATTGTATGAAAAACCAAGCGAATTCATTTTTTGATAGCTGTTTGAGCTAGTAGGAAAGTCTCCTGAATTCAATACCTGCATACTATTCAGACTTCCTGTGGAATTGGTAAATTGAACAGAGTTTGGATAGACAATGTCTGGATAACCATCTCCGTTAAGGTCAGAAAATGTCTGAGTCTCAACACTTCCAATACCTGCTAAAGTGGTTACCGAATTACCTCCACTTCCCATCCCAAAACTTAATCCCTCGGTAGTATTATTAGACCCACTTTTATTTACTTTGTCGATACCTTTCATACTCGTATCTACTGATAATTGGCCTGAAGTGTAAGTAACAGGAGTTACAGTTGGTAGATTTGGAACGGGATTGTTGAAATAACTTACGGTCTCACTATTGCTAAAACCTGATTTTGACGAATATTGCTCATTTCCGATTCCTACATAAAAATCATAACGTGACCTTTAGGTTTTACAAATCTTGGCTTCATTTGAGCAACTGTATTGGCGACTGTGTTGTTACCTGCATTTGGATTGGTGGTAGTATTCAAAATACATGCTGCCAAATCAGCGTTATTCGTAATTCCCTGACATTGCGGATAGGTATTTTGTGTTGTAACATCTGCTGTAAATGCCGTTGCCTGTATTGGAGGTCCATAAGTATAATCACTAAAACTTCCAGGCTGATACAAAAATTGCCCCCAATTATTAAAAAATACAGATTTTGTGTTGTACATCGCTGTATTAACGGCTGTAGCAGATGTATCTGCAAAAATATTAACATTATCATAGTAGACAGTGAAAGGTTTGCCTTGGAAGTAGTTTGCATAATTATTAAATAGTGCATAATCTCCACCCGTCTTACAATATACCTGCACCGTGATTAACTTACTACTATCGCCATTGACAATAGTAGGGTCACCTGTGTAAAAATCAATCGGAGAAATGCCGTTTATTGTCTGACCTGTAGTCATATCCTTTTCAACCAATATACTATTAGTATGAGATATTACTACTACTCTTTTAGCTAAAATATCATTACCTCTTTTAATGATATAATAGAAAGATCCCGTTCCGAGACTTGAAAAATTTCCTATATTTTTATTGATCTGGATACCGAAATTGTGGTTACCAGAAAGACCAGGGTTAGGTAACTGACTAACATGTAATTTATTTGTCAACTGATTGACAGCAAATGAAGGATATTCTGGAATTGGGAGAAAATACACTTGTACATTTGGATTAATTGAGGTAGAAGCCTGATAGTTTACTGAAATTTGACCATTCCAATTGGCAGTATAAAAATTAGTATGAGAATCAGATTCCACAATAAATCTCAGATGAACAGGTTCTGATGCACTTACATTTAAATTAATTGAATGGGCTTGGGTTACTAAATTTTGTTGGTCATAAGTTTCCGGAGTAATTAAATCAGTAATTATACCTGCAGCATTTTCAGAGACAATCCTAAAGTTCACTTTGTCTGTCAGGTATGGAAAAGTAATGCTCGGTACTGTAATGGTAGCCGTTCCCTGCGCATCAAGATAGATCGGTGCTGAAATGTTATTCAAGAACATATTGTCACCATAAGTTCCATTATTTAACTGAAAATAATCTTGAGACAGTGCAAAATTGTTTGAAATTTCAGCTCCAGAAGTTGGATCAACATAAGTAATTTTCGGATCAGAATCAATAGCATAATTTTGTTCTAAATTTTTATGAAGTCTGATATAAATTTTTTCACCGCTCTTTACAAATAATCTATTGGGGTTATTGATTCCCCAATTGCTGTTAATTCCGTTTTGAGGAACATTCTGCATTTGTGTATAATAATCATTATATCTTGAAATAGTAACATTTTGCACTGGGTCTCCTGCATGAAGCTCAGTTAGATAGATTCTTCCATTGATATAATAAATTAAGGATCCAGATGTAAGAGGAGTAGGATTTACTATTTCAACAGAATAATACATCTTTTGAGGAGGATTGGTAACCATTCCATAACTACTAGGACTTATAATAATTCTATCTGTAAATTTTATATATCCATCTTTCGGAGCTATCCATACCTTTACCACATCAGTTATTGGTGTTGGAGGAAGCACAGGATCCTGCGGGCAGCCTTTCTCCGTACAAGGAATAGGTACTTGTATCGCTTTAGCTTTTACAATCATATTCTCTGTGTGCTCAGAGTGTTTGGTCATCTCAGATTTACCAGTATTTCTGTCGAACCTATTAAACCATACCTCACCATTATGTACTATATCGGTCAGTCCGTCTGAGTTGGCATCAATCAAATATGTTTTGGTCTTGCTGGTCGAAGATGAGCTTATCTGTGATTTACTGTATATAACAGCTCCTATATCCCACCCTGAATTTGTAGTTTTTGTTTCGGTAAATGAAAAGTCACCACTGTAGTTTCCGATAGGTTGCGAGGAATTAAAAGCCAAATTACCAGAGCCATCTAAATATCCGGTTCTTAGAAATAAACCTTCATCGGGCACCCTGTAAATCATATCCTGAATACCGTCACCGTTAAAATCGGTAAGTTGCTGTGCATTTTTGGCCTCTGAATTTGAATAGCCAAAAGGAAACCCAAGCATCAAATGTCCATAGGCATCATTGGAGGGATAAAAGAAATTGAGTCCTGCTGCGGGTCTGAAATTAAATCCTTTTTCTGAACTGATATTACCGTTTATTTTTGAAGGTTTTATCAACCCCCTTATAAATCCTGAAT
Organism: Chryseobacterium sp. 3008163; assembly: GCF_003669035.1. NCBI lineage: Bacteria > Pseudomonadati > Bacteroidota > Flavobacteriia > Flavobacteriales > Weeksellaceae > Chryseobacterium > Chryseobacterium sp. 3008163. The sequence goes on from NZ_CP033070.1 coordinate 915,592, forward strand.
AGGCATGTTTATCATGTTGAAGACCAATAAAAGTATCCGGTCCGTAGATTTTTACATTACCTTGACCGTCACGAACATCATTGTAATAATCAAAAGTATAGCTGTCAGTTATTTCATTACAAGTCGGATCTATTCCCCCACTTGTACCGCCACCGCCGCCACTTCCGTCATCAATATCGCGTATTTCTCCTTTACTCGCCAATGTTGTAGAACATGGATTATGAGGAACAATATAAATACGCTTTAATAATGTTTTATAAAACTCACCATCAATATAATCCATTTTATAGGTTCTGATAAGTTCAGTTTTATACTTAACCTGAATTTCCTTTAATAAATATGGTTCAGATCTGGCAAACCCCTGTTTTGCATTGATACTGATATCTTTTCTGGTAATACTACTTTCCTTAATGAAATTGACTGTATAATCTTTATTCCTGCCGTACGAGATTTTTTCAATCTGATAAAATTGACCGCCACCTCCACCTACATTATAGTAGGTGAAATTCATCGTATTTCCATGTACATCTTCTATCATTCTTAAACCCCAATGAGAAATACCTCCCACACCTGAAAGCATGGAATCCGGTGATCCACCATAATATCTTTTTGTTCCATCGGTAGAAGTTACCTTCCAAGTGTAACCACCAGGAGAATTTCCTATCCTCTCAATCAATGAAAAATCATGATTTTTTCTAAGATAGAATTTTTTCACCAGGCTGCTGTTAGGATCAGTATGATCTGTTCTCAACTGTTTTTCTGTTGTAATAGCAGTATTATATTCACTAAGATCATTATGTCTGTGAGGCAAATATTGATTAGGATATACCAGCATTTCTCCATCCAGCGAGTAGAGTTCAGTCTCACCTGCAGCATCGAATTCAGGAGTTCCCCATCTTGTATCTACACTGATTGATGACAGACCATTGATATTCCATCCATCTCCCATCCAACCGTTACCACCGCCACTACTGTATCCGATCGACAATGAGGGTTGAAGACCTCCTAAACCACTAGGAACACGGATTGGATAATTTGCGTTGGCATCTCCTTTTTGATTTGCTGAAGGAACACCCATCAACTGTAATCCAGCCGTTGGATCTGCTGCTTTTAAACCACTGATACTCGTAGGCGCAAAAGACTCCAACTGTGAAGATTCGGGAACTGAGATTACACCATTGATATAATCAGTGTCACCATCACCTTCTACAGTCACTACTTTTTTCTCTGCATCCACTTTACTGGTGGGATCCACTTTCCATTTCTTTGAAGAATAATCAAAGTAGAAAGCTTTTATTTCTTTTGATGATCTTGCACCAAGTTTTTTATCATCATAAGGAATAGACAGTTTTACCTTTTTTGCCAACACCCCTGCTTTAATAGATAGACGGTAAGCTAACGAGTTTGCCATCATGCTCTTAATTTCTCTCGAAACAGCAGGATAATCTTTTTTCTCAATTTTAAAATCTGTACCTGAGCTGATAACTCCACAGAGTTTTTATCAATCGTAACTGTTGTATTTTCATAAGCTTCGTTGTACTCGTTGTCTTTTGAAATATTGATAATTAATGGTGCATAGCTGCTTTCATTCAATATTTTAAATGAAGATTTGCTTACAGGAATTGTGTATTCTTGTACACTATTTGCGTCTTTAATAGTAATACTACCTTTAGCTTTATTTTCTTCCGTTAATTCGATTAAACTCTCAAATTCACCATTCGTACTTTGTAAAGATTTGTTATCTATCATTAACGGATTCGAAACCCATGCATTTTGAATACCTTTAATATAAAGCTGGTTACCGGAACGCAATGATGAAATATTTCCAGCAGAATTCAATCCTTTTTCAAAAACGATTTTTACATTCTTAACTTTATATTTTATTCCGTTAATAGAGGATGTAAACAGAACACTGTTCTTACCTCCTTTTAAGGAACTCAGGCTAATCTCTTCTTTTTGTGCACTCCAGCTATTGCTTGGCAAGATGATATTCCCTCCAAATGCTACATTTTTATTAATGGATCTTGAAACAGAATGATACGATTCCAAGCCAAACAAATCATATACTAAATAAGCCTTTACATTTTGATTTTTTACTTCAGGAATATTGATCGTGAAAAAATTATCCGATGGATTATCTGACTCATCGTCAGAAAACTCTCCTATCATCCCTTGTTTTTCTTCAGATTCAAAAATCTGATCAATATTTTGTTTACTATTAACTCCGGGATTAGCGTTCTGAATTCACCATTGTCAACGTTCTTGTTAACGCTTGATGTCAAAGCAGAATTAGTATTAACAGCAGAATCAGTAACTGATTCATTCTTATTTATCTCATCAGTAGAAGGTTCATCTGCAATCACGTGATGGCCGATATATCTCTCCATCATCTTCAATTTGAATGCTCTTACTTTATATCGGTCTTCTTTCGTAAAACTTGCAAAAAGAAACATGATAGCAAAAAAGCACACCAAAAGAGCCGACTTCTTTGTAAAAGGAAGTTTAAAGGATTTTGTTTTCATGATTTGGTTTTTAGTCAACAATTAATTTGAATGTTTTGATTACTTTTCCATTTTGCGTTAAAGTGATCAGATAAGAACTTTGGACGATTAATGAGCTACTATACGATCTTGAACGGTGATCTATTTTTTCCAATTTGACCAGTCTTCCTCCACCATCATAGACCGCTATCGATAAGTTTTCCATTTCAGGGAATTTTACGGTAAAGTTTTGACCTTTCTTAACAGGATTTGGATAGAGTACAATCTGACTGAGATCGAGTGAAAGTAAATTTTGATCAACTGAGGACGATCCCGGATTTGATTCATTTTCTTTATTCGGTTCTCTCAAAGGACTTACCGCAAATGTAAAATATTGGTAAATTTCACCTTCCTTATCTTTACTAAAATCAACCTTACTGAAATCTACATAATTTTCATTTTCAACACCTTGAAATTTCTTAATCTCGCCTGCAGAATTTTTTAAAAACATCCAGTAAACAATAGGCAGTGAATCAGGGTTGATTGTTTTTTTGTCTATCCTGATCTTATAGTCATTCTTAGGAATCGTAGAGCCAATAAAATTAATTTCCCAGTTTCTTTCGAGAACATTGAAATTTCCGTCAGCCTTTGTACTCATTGCTTTGTCATCATCAGACCAGATCACGAAATTATTGTGATCAAAAAGACTTGTGTTTTCAGTATTCGTTTTCTTAATGTCTGTTTTTCCAATGGTTAAAAACTGATCTTCGACATTAGATGATTGTTTTTGATAGAGCTCATTTCCGTCATCTCTTCCTAAGCCGGTAGGTCTGTGTTTGAACTCTTTATGTTTTTCAGGATCCCAAATCAATTTTGCATCACTGCCATAATATTTTCCTCTCTGCAAAGAAATTCCATACTTAATAGACAGATAAGAGTGAATCTTATTCAAATCCATAGCTTTCGCTTTTCTTGGAATAAAAATCATTTCGTAAAGATTCTGATCTTCAAACCTGATTTTCAAGCTGTCTGATTTCCCGTCCGGTTTTTCAGCATTCCCGGTAAAAGAGAATATGCTGGGTCTCTTCTGAATCTTTACGGTCTTTTTAGACTCCTTGCTTTCATATTTATCATTACTCAGGGATATTTTTTGATCATCATTCTCCCATATCTTCTCATCATTCTTGGAAGTATGAACAAGACTCAAAGTATGACTCTTGTTTTTACTGTGTTTAATATATTTTTTAAGTAGTCTGTCTTTAATTCCATAATGAAAGTTGAGAAGGTTCTCATCTTTCGAATTAGCAACTTCACGAGGAGTTAGAGTAGATTTCTCCCAGATTTGGACATCAGATCCAATCAGTTGAGAATAGGAATTGGCTGAGTATAAGAATACCATGATCATTACCGATTTACGGTATAGCGATTTTGACATAACAAATAAATTATGTGGAATGAGAAATTAGAAAAATAGATGATTCAATTTTCAAGATTTAGAAAATTGACGGATGAATTAAATCATTAAGTTGGGAAGGTAATTTGTGCTTTCATATTGTGTGTTTTTTATCTTGTTTTTATTTGGTATCCCAAAACTATAAAAAAATTTTAAAATTCATAAATAAATCTTAAAATTTATTAAAATATTTGTAATATGTTAACTCAAACAAATAAAAACTAATCCAAAACCACCTTAAACGCTATAAATATTATAAAAATATAATTCAAAAAAATACATTTTAGATATAGAGCTATTGTATAAAACCGTATTATAAACAATCTTATTTATATAGATGTATTAACATTTTTCTTTCTATCATAAACTAATATTTTATTAAATTTTATTTTATTTTATTTCAAATTCTGGAATGATTTATCTGGAAAGTGCGATTTAAAGAACTTATTTTGTAGCATTGTAATTGTGACTAAAATATTGCAAATGAGATGGAAATTAGAAATAAATTTTCTTTTTGGTATTTTAAAACAACAATATTCACTAAATCTTCTCTTCGGTTACGGGTAAAAGACAAGTACTGCTAACTAAAGATCTACTATTCCAATGCAGATTGTTTTTTATTTTTAAAGTTAAATTGCAATAAAGTTTACAATATCATAAACTAAAGAAAATTATTAATTAAAAATGAGCTTTGTAATTCTTGTTTAATGTGGCTCAATCTAACTAAATCATCTATAAAAGTGTTTGAAGATACGCTTGTCTTGGTCACAAGACTGACATTTGAAGATTTCACTCTCTCATGTCGATTTTTTCACTCCCTAACAAACTGTTATACTGACAGATACATTGTGCTACAATATTCACTTTAAGTGTTTGAAAACTTTTTCCGTCAAATTCAAATTTTAGGGAAATATGAAACACCCTATCGTTCTTTTTGTTAACAGATCGCCATGCTCGTAAAGGCTTGCGAGATTTTCCATTGAATCGAGCGCATTTTCTATTTTTGTTTTAATGTCAAGTTCTTTACTTTCTGAGACTATTTGCTCCTGCTCAAAATGTTCAATTTGTGATTTTGTGGTTTTTTGATCTCTTTATAATCTTCCTCGTCTAATTTATCTGCAATATATTTATCTCTTGGATTGGCAACTTTTTCATTGAGTAAATTGATCTCTTTTGAAACTGACTTTCTTTTCTCTTCAATATCACTAGTAAATTGTTTGTAGTTATCTAAAAAAAGATCTTTGATAATAGGATTATATTAAAGTTTTGAAATTTCTATTTCAAAGAGTTCATTGAGCTTATCAGAATCAAATCTGAATTCGCATTTATAATAATAATAATAATAATAATAATAATAATAATAATAATAATAGGTCTTAGACTTTCGCTTTGCGCTACTTGCGGTGAGATTCTTTCCACACCTTGGACAGATCAGGATACCTCGAAGCGTAAAGCGTTCGTTACCCAACACTCTTCCACCGGGACCTTCAACTTTCCTTTTCTGATCCATAACCTTCTGAGCTTGGTTGAAAAGTCTTTCGCTGATAATCACATCAATATAGCTACCTCTTGTTTGTAGTCTTCAGTGTAGATCTTACCACAGTTTACCTGATTTCTCATGGCTTTGGCTAACGCACTTCTTGACTTCGAAACACCTCCCCTTTTATTCATCTGTAATCTTAAGTGCTCAGTAGGAATATACACTTTGGCAACCTCACTAAACGCCCAGGTGATATTTGAAGCCTCCGGCTCTTTGATGGCGATGTACTTTTTACCATCTTCTTGACTCCTGTTGATAATTATTGGATCTGTCAAAATAATGAAGCAAACTCCAAAGAAGATAAATTTAAGGCATCGGATATCTAAATCGTTTTTTTCGTATTTCCACTACCCCAGCCTTAGTCAATTTAATGCTAGAGTATTTTCCATTGGAATCTCTAATAAATTCAAGGGTTCTATTATCATCATCCGATCTGAAGAATTTATTATCTGATTCCGGAAATAGCTCAATATCGAAATCATTATAATAGAGCTTTCCATTATTTTCAAGAATTTTAACATCTTCATAATTTCCTTTAAAGAGCTTGTAGAGTGATACATTGTTTTTAACCTTCTGATGATAATATGGAAGTTCAACATCTTTACCAAAGCATATTGCTGCTAATCCGTATGCAAACATATAAGCTGGAGATTGATTATTAGAAAGAACAATGACAAGCAAATCATCATCTGTAAAACGGTTGAGGGAAGTCATAGCTCCAAAAAAGCCTCCATCATGAGCAATCAATTGATGTCCTTGACGATAGAAAGGATTGATCAGAAATCCGTATCCAAAGTTTTGTTCATTATATGAAGTAAACATAATTTGCCGCATTTTTTCACTTAAAATCGCTACCCCATATAAAGCTCTATCCCATTTTGAAAGATCATCAGCCGTTGAATAGACACCATCATGTCCAATATTAAATGACCAATTGATATATGGGTTTTTGTTATAACTTCTCTCCTTTTTGATATACCTGTCAGCCATATTCGCTATCACTTCCTCATTGGTCATAACACCAGTATCATTCATTTTCAGTGGATCAAAGATATTTTCTTTTAAATATATTGAATAGCTTTTGCCACTTACTTTTTCTATAATACGTGCCAGAAGGTAATAACCAATATTACTATATTCAGCCTGCTTTCCCGGCGTAAATAAAAGTTCTTTGTGAGCAATGTAACTCAATACATTATCTTGGGTTAAAGAAACCTGGTTAAGGTAGAGTTCATCAAAATCCATTGCAAGCCCTGACATGTGAGAAAGCATCATGTGAAGTGTAATTTGATCACCTTTTGGAAAACCTGGAAAATATTTATTTAGTGTATCGTCAACTGATAAAAGTTTACGCTCTGCCAATTGAAGAATTGCTACAGCAGTAAACTGTTTGCTTACAGAAGCCAAGCTGAATTTTGTATCAGCAGTTGTTTTTATTTTCCATTCATAATTTGCATAACCATAAGCCTCCCGCAATAGCACAGAATCTTTTCTGACAATCAGAACGGTACCACTAAATCCATTCACATCTGCCTGGGCCTGCATATAATTTGATAATTTTTCAGAGAGGCTCTTCCGATTCTCTGTTATATTCACATTCTTCTCAACCTTTTTGATTTGTGAAAAGCCTTTGAAAGAGAGTAAGCTAATTCCTAAAAGAAATAATAATTTTGAGTTTCTCATACATAGTAGGTGTTGAACATAGGATTTTCTAATCAGAGGTACGTTCTATTTTTGAGTGGGCTTTGGCTGTTATTCAATAAGTCATTTGCAATCTGTACCATTCCATTATTACTGCCTCCACCCCATATTGCTCTTCCAAAAATATAACTCGTTGTATATTCTTTCCAGGTGCTGCAATATTTTTTCAATTCCTTGTGAGATTTTGCTAAATATTCTATCAGCTCCTTTTCAGAAATATAACCTAATTCGTGGCAGCAGCGTGCTAAAAACACACTTCTTCCATAATTCCAGCCGCTATCTTTTATTTTTTTTAACTGAGTAAAATCTGTGATAACTTTCTGCTCAATTAATTCAGGAACAACATTTTTCAATGTTCTGAACAGATTCAGGTAATATTCAAAAACGTCCTCTTCATTGGGAAGATTTGATCTTAAAATATCAACATAGTTTTCTGAGTTTTCAAATGCTTTATATACAATATCAAGATTTTCATCTTGATTTCTGTCATGCAAACTCTGGAGGATTTCTATAGCCTGATCTTGATCTGATATTCCCCAATATGTTTCAACTAAATTTGTAATATCAGATTTGTTCAACCCCGTTTCATAAGAATTCAAGTATGCCGACTGTTGTTCGGCATACATTGAACCTACCAGCAAATGATCCAATAAATAGCCATTTACTCTATTTCTATCATTTAATCGTATGCTTTTAAATGAATTTAAAAATTTTGATAAAAGCCCCATGCTATTATTAAGACGTTTTTAAATTAGGAAATCTGTCTTGTAAAATTGCTACCAATTTTTCGCCGACTACCTGATATTTTGCTCTTGTTTTCAATTGTTTTTTCAGGTTGAGCATATCTTCAGGATCTACCCTATAATTAAGTCTATCATGAATTTCAAGAGATAATGAACTTCCGTCTATATCAAAAGTGATAACATGTGTTTTGGGTAAATATTCTTCTGATGATTTGGCATAAACACCCAATTGCGATTTCAGGATACCTCCATATTGAAGTGTGGCTTTTTCAATTCTAAAATTATCAAATACAATGTGTTCATCTAATTCACCAACTGTATCGGTACTAAAAAAATGCAAATCATTTCCACTTAAAACCCAGAAAGAATCTGTTTCAATCCGTCTAAGCTTTACCCCTATTGCGGATAATGCTACATTTTTTAGTCCGTCAGTTACAAGTTCCTGCATCTTATTGGTTGTTGACTGGGGAACAGATGCAGAAGTAAAAGCATCAATCCGCTTCCCTCTCATCCACTCTGTTATTTTTGGAAAATCCTGCGCTAAAAGCTCTTGCTTATACTGGTTATATTTAGTTCTTTCAGAATCTAAATCAATTTCTGATTTTGCAGTTTTGTGTTTTTTATTCATGATAATCATGAAAGCTATCCCTGCAATTATTACTACGACTGGAATTAAAAATAATGGATTCATATTTTATTTGGTTTAAGTTTTTTAATATTTAAATAGTTGTTGGATTTACTTTTTTAGGCTTGTCTTTAGAAAAAATCCCATAGAGAATAAGTCCGATAATCAATACTATTATGAATTTTCCTCCATATTGAGTGTAAAGCCCAAGTTGCAAAACATCTTCTTTATTCAGTTTATTTTCATTTATAATCTGATCTAGCTGTTCATTAGTTAATTCGAAATATTCGTCACTTTCTTTTTTTGCTAAGACCAATTTGGGTTCCTGCGTTATCCAGACCGGAATGACCCAGGCAATATTATATTCCTGGTGCATTCTTGCCAAATCCAGGTATTCTTTTGAGTCTTTACTTACAGCATACTTCTCAGTGTTCGGTAAATCTGCTATTATTTCTATTTTATCAACCTTTCCAAATGGAATTTTCGCCTTTGCTGAAATAAGATTTGTTGCTAGGATTGAAACAAAAGATAGTAAGAGAATTTTTTTATCATATTTTGATATTTGATTTTGGCTCATATCAGCTGTAAGACAATATTTTTGAATATTGCAACACTTACATATCTGAATATTAATGAGCTGCGATTAATTTATGGATTTAATTTATGGATAGAAAGCACTGTTGCGTTATCCTCTTATTGTGAATACACAAACAGGACATGAAAATGGAAAATACCGGTCAGTAATTTTTTCATGGGAAAACTGTATTTATTTTTTAGTTATTTGAACTTCTGTTTTCATGGAATCTCTTGTTAAGACAACAGAATTTATCTTTCCATTGCTGAAATCAAATTTTAGTGCATTTGGATAATCTACAATTTTAAAAGTTCCATCTTTCAGATACAGTAATTCGTTAGCATTTTTTCCTTTAAAATATCCTAAAAATAGAGATTCAACATAGAGCCTGTTATTCTTTTCTACAATTTTTGTTTCCGCTCCCTGTCCATAAAGAAAATCGTTATACGTCCCGACAAGTTGTTTTTTTAAGCTCAAAGGAAGTTCCTGAGTGTTTTCATTGGATATTTTCTTATTCCAATCCATTAATGTCAGAAGCTTTATGCGGGCTTCATTTATCACCGGAATACGATTAGGCTTTTCGCCATTCGCAAGAATTACAAAACCATTACCGTCTTCCATAGTAGCCAAAATACTTCCCCCAACTCCAGTATTGGAACCATTACACATAAACCAATCATAGTTGTTATAAGCAACAGACTTTTGCCAGCCGTAGCCCCAACCACCAACAGCATCTTTCAAAGCTGTTACTTCCGTTACTTTTTTGGCAACCTGATGAGAAATCACTTTGTTATTTTTATTGCGTAAAGCATTTTGTATCTCAATAGAAAGCTTAGCTAGATCTGTAGGGGTAGACCATACTCCTGATGCTCCAATCTGTGGCGTAATGGGCAAACCTGTTTTTATAACTTTTCCATCCTTATCGTGAACAGAAGCTACATTTGCTGGAAACCCTTTTTCATTAGGCTGCATCATGGTGGTATTCGTCAAGCCAAGAGGTGCAAAAAGATGTTCTTTCGCCAGTTCTGTAATAGATTTATTCAAAGTATCCTCTAATGCCATTTGGATAATTACATAACCTCCACCGCTATATTCAAAACCAGTTCCCGGCGTAAACAGGAATTCAATTTCCTTATCATACCTTGGGATCTGCCCTAAAAGACTTTGTTTTATAGTTGGAATAACATCTCCATTGTAATAATCTGAGAATCCACCTTGGTTTGTACCCGAAGTATGATTAAAAAATTGTCTCCAGGTTGGGCTATTATTTTCAGTAAACTTACTTTTTGGCAAATGCCAGCGTTTTAAGTACTTATCGATTGGCTCATCCAGATTAATTAATCCTTTTTCTTCAAGGATATGGCAAAGAAGTGCTGTTATTGGTTTTGTGATTGATGCTGTGGAAAAAGCAGTGTTTACATCTAATTTGTCTTTAGAATCCATAGATTTCACACCTATCTGGCTTGAGTATACAATCTTATAATTTTCAAAAACGACAAGGCTAAAGCCAGGTAGCTTATACTTTTCTAACTGCTTATCAATATGTAAACTGTCTGTAAGAAAGCTATAATCTTTTTTTGAGGTTACTGCATTATTCCTTGTTTGGCAACTCAACATGATGAGTGTAACAATGAGTAAATAAAGTGTATTTTTCATGGTATGATCTTCTTTTAGGTTAAGGGTTTTTACTGCAATTCTGTTCTATGCAATTTTTATCGGTCGTTTAAGATTTTATGGTAGGAAAAAGTGAGATCCAAAAGATACTTTCACATTCTTTAGCCCAACCATTTTTGTTTGTGGCCTGTCTATTTCAAGACTGTATCATAAATTTTATTCAACAGATCCTGTCTCATTTTTGAGTTTCTCTGGTCAAGAAGGATGATAATACCCCACTTTTTATTTCTGTTGTAGCAGATGATGGAAGACTGTCCCATAGAATCTCCTGATTTCATATAAATTGTATTTTTGTCATCAGTTACGATATTCAGTCCTAATCCCATTTCTCTTTTTTCATCTTTATACGTGATTTTTTCCGTGATGATAGCAGCTTTACCTACTGTTGTTTCTTTATTCAGTACTGCTTTTAAATATGTTACCATATCGGAAGCATTAGATTTTACTAATCCAGCAGATGCGGTAATGTTCCATTTGAAAAATTCCTGAATGCCACCATTGGGATTGTGAGCCGTGGTTATATTTTTTACATTAAAGTCCTTAGTTAACGTATGGGTCATATGTAACGGCTTTATTATTTTAGCTCTGATAATTTCATCATAGCTCTTACCATACACTTTCTCCAATATTTGCCCCAGTAAAGTATATCCAATCGTAGAATAACGATATTTACCATAATCTTTCAGTTCACTGCAATTATTGATTATAGCAGCCAATGTTTCTGCAGTCACGCTATTTACAGGCTGCTGCGGATCCTGTTCTATCAATTTCGCAAAATCGATATCAGGTAAACCAGACTGATGTGATGCCAGATCCGAAATTTTAATTTTGTTCCTAAGATTCTGCTGTAATACATATTCTTTAGGGAGGAATCCGTCTACATAATCATCTAACTTTATTTTATGATCCAAAACTGCCTGGGCAATTAAATTTGAAGTCATAATTTTAGTGATTGATGCAATTTCGAATATCGAGTTTTTATTAATTTTTGTTTGGCTTTCTGCATTCAAATTACCATAGGCTGTATAATATTCTTCATTGCTATTGATAAAGCCAACACTAATTCCTACCTCAGGATTTTTTTATAATTATCGCTTATGATGGAATCAATCTTTTTGGTCATGTTTTGTCCAAAAGAAAAACTGCTTATAAATAATAGTCCTGCTAAAAGTTTTAATGAAGTTTTCATTGTATCGTTTTTTTTATGTTAAAAATTATTTCGATACAAAGATGTGAGAGAAAACAAAATTATGCGACCGAATAAAAGTATTCAATCACATTTATGCAAAAAAATAAGTACGAATCCTTACAGAAAAGAGTACGAGTAATTACAAACTACTGATTTTTAAATCCTTACGATAGCTAGTTGGTGTATTACCCGTGTGTTTTTTAAAAGCGGTATTAAAAGAAGATTTTGAATTAAAACCGACTTCATACAGAATTTCAAGAATAGTTACCTTACTTTTTGAAGCATCTTTTAAAATTTCCATGGCATTTTCTATACGATAAGTATTCACAAAATCGTAAAAATGTTGCCCTATTTGATGATTGATTAAAAGAGATAAATCCCGCACTGGAATTTCAATATCACTGGAAACATCCTGAATGGTGAGCGAAGAGTTAAGGTAAGGTTTTTTCTCAACCATGTATTTTTTTAATTTCAAAAGTTCTTCCTTGTATTCGCTTTCATCTATGGTTGATTGTTCACAGCTTTTCTCTTCTGAAACAAGCTCAGAAACAAGCTTTAGTTTTGAATCAATATTTCTAAAAAGATCTGGATTATTTAATGCTTTGAAGAGATACCAACAAAAGATAAAGAGAGAAGATACTAAAAGTCCGATCTTGATCCATTCTGAAATGTGTGGATAATCAGAAAATTTTAAAATATTTTTTAAAAGAGCTACCGTATATAAAATGGTCAATACAATGGTAAACTGGAATAGCCAATTATAGGAACTGATGTTTTTCCCCGCATAGTTTTCAAGATACAGTTTCTTTGATTTTCTTAGTACTCTAAAAACAGCAATGATGTATAAAACGATCTGAAGATGGATTAAAATATGAATGAACTGGAACTCTATCATATTTTGACGATTCTGAATAAAACTCATTTTCGATGCGTCATCTACAGTATAAAAACGTGGCAGTAAAACCAAATTAACAATTAAAAATGGGAGCAGATGTAGTAAATATTTTGGCTTTAACTTAAAATCAGAGTAACAGACTGATATTATATAGAGATAAAAAACAGGAATTTGCAGGAAAGCGAATGTGGTCCTAAACATTCCCAGGTTAGACGGGCCATCAGCCATCATGTTAAATAAAGGCTCACTAATATCTATTGCATTTAACAGTAGAAAAACAGCAAACAGAGAATTACTTGTTTTGTACTTTGTTTTAAGTGTAATCAGGAAAAATGCCAGAAACAGTGAAATGAATAAAGAGACTATATTTACAATAATTAATAAATTGATTTTATCCATTCCTTACTCTTCTTTGTATATGGTTATTTTATTTTTAAATTTTTATTGAAACTCCAGCAGTCTTTTAAGATCCAAAACGTGCAAATATAAAAATTAGATTGACTTTACTTTAGTTTTTTTTAATCAAAAATATATTCCAGCATGTCTATCGAGCGGGGTACTGCTTTTCAAAGACTTTTATTTAATTTTATAACACACATTTCCAAATGGTTATTACATATATTCAGTCAATCATTTTAATCTGTAATGCTCCGGCGTTATTAAAATACGAAGAACAGTTTGGTGACAGTTCAGCGAAAATTGATGTTCTGATGAAGCAAATCGAAAACAAATCTTCTCAACTAACAAACTTAATAATTGTACTTTTACAAATCTGTTATCCGAAGAAATTATGACAACACTTTTTATAAAAAATATGGTCTGCAACCGTTGTATAATGGTGGTTCAAAATGAATTGGATAAGCTTGATTTGTCTGCAATAAGCATAAAGCTTGGCGAAGTGGTTTTTGAAAAAGAGCCGACTATCGAAGAGAAGCAGAATTTAGCAGAAGCCTTATCAGTATTGGGTTTTGAAATGATTGATGATAAAAAAAGCAGGATGATAGAGCAAATCAAAAATGTTATTATTGATTTAGTACATCATAAGGATAATGACGCAAAAACCAATCTATCTGATATCTTGAGTGAAAAACTCAACCACGACTACAATTATCTTTCTAATCTATTTTCTGAGGTTGAGAGTACCACAATAGAAAAATATTTTATCGCCCAGAAGATTGAAAGAGTAAAAGAATTATTGGTTTATGATGAACTGTCATTGAGTGAAATCGCGTTTCAGCTTAATTATTCGAGTGTTGCCTACCTCAGCAATCAATTCAAAAAAACTACCGGATTGACACCAAGTCATTTCAAACAAATAAAGGAAGACAAACGCAAACCATTAGACGAAGTATAAAATGACAAAAGCATCTGTTTGCATAAATATCCTAATACTGTTGCTATTGTTATCTTGTAAGCAATCTGAAAAAGATGTTGTAATAGAATATTATCAAAAAGGAAAGCTAAATGGCGCTGTATTGTTGGCAAAAAACAACGTTATTATTTGTGATACTATTTTAGGATACAGTGACTTCGACCGCAAAATCCTCTTTCAAAAACAAACCTCGTTTTATATCGCTTCCTTGGCCAAGCCTATTACGGCGATTGGCATCATGTTATTGCAACAAAACAACCTTTTAAATTACAATGACAGTGCGGGTAAGTACATTCAAGAACTACCGGAATATGCAAAAAATGTTACCATCAAGCAACTGCTTACACATACATCCGGAATTAAAGATTATGAAGGTATTTTAGACGATAAAAATTTGACAAATGAGCAGGTATTGAATTGGTTAAATACACAGTCAACCTTAAATTTTACACCGGGAAGCAAATATGAATACAGCAATAGTGGTTATATTATTTTAGCCAAAATTATTGAAACGATATCGGGTAAACCGCTTGACCTGTTTTTAAAGGAAAATATTTTTCAACCCCTAAAAATGGAGCGTACTTTTGTTTTTAAGGAAACAACGGTTCAGACTGTACCTAAAGCCATTGGGTTTGATAAAGACAAGTATCTTGATGACTATAGGCAATTAACAACCGGAGACGGAGGGGTTTATTCTACAGTTGAAGATTTGTACAAATTAGACAAAGCTTTAAGAGAAGGCGTATTAATTAACAAAGCAAATACTGAATTAATGTACCAACAGCCGATATTAAGCAATGGAAATAGTGGCGAATATGGTTTTGGCTGGTTTATATCAAAAAGCCCGGAAAGAATTGCCATGCACACAGGTGGATTAAATGGGTTTAGAAGTTTATTTTGGAGAGACCTAGAGAATGATATTACTTTAATTGTTTTGACCAATCAAGGAGATGCATTTTCTGTTAATGATTTTCTGGATGAGATGAGGGAAACTATGAAGAAATAAGGGCATTGTTAATGAGAATTTTTCAAAAACCCCCTTTATTATCAGCTCTTTGCGTTGCTTAACCAAAAATCAATTTAAATGATTACTCAATGCACAACAATATAAAATTTCATACTATTATTTAAAATGTCTTGGGTTTGCCTAAATTTCATGAAGAAAAAGAATAATTATTAGTCTATCAATACAGCTGAAGTATAAAGACAATACAATTCCCAACCTAAAGTTTCATATAGTGATTTGCCTTCTTCTGTTGCCACCAAAAAATTTTTGAAAACTCCTTTTGATAAAGCAATATTCTCTAATTCTTTCATCAAAAAAGTTGCAAGACCTTTTCTTTTATGGTTATTTTCAGTTTTTATTCTGTCGTAAACTGCTAAATCAGCCACAATAATAACCCGACCTTCTGAGGCTAGTTCATCATTTTTCGTAACAATTCTAACAATTACAGTTGAGTTATAATTTTCAAACTCTAATTTATACTCCTTATCTAATTGGGTACTTAAAATATCCATTTTATGAAAACAACACATCATATAACCTTGGGGTTGAATTTTCCATTTATCTGAAACTTTGCCCTCAATTTCCTTTGTTGAAGCACAGACCTTTAGAAAAACCCATGGCTCATCAATTTCTTTTGATAATTGGATAAAATCTTCGTTAAGTTCTGTAAAAACATAACGGCTTTTCTGATTTTCGAAACCAACATCAACTTTAAAGCCTGACTTGTACTGCATTGGTAACGATAATTTTCTAGACAAAGACCAGGCTGTAAGCCATTTCGCAATGATATCTTTAGAAATCGGATTTCCCATTTAAAATAAAAATTAAAAAAGCTAAAATATAAAAACTTCCGACAACAAGGATAACCGTTTCACAACTCTCATTTCAGAATAATTCTCAAAATAATTTATAAAAAAACAACCTCTTTTAAAGTGATTTAAGAAAACTTCAACCGCAAACCATTAAGCCAGTTTAGTAAATATTACAAATCAATTCCATAATTCCACAATAATTATTCTCAGTATTGTCGCCAATTTTGTATTGCAAATAAAGCAATAGAAATTATGGCTACAAATAACAATAGAGAAACCGTTTACATTCCTTTAGAAGATGTAGAAAGCGAACATTGTGCATTAATCGTTGAAAAAGGATTGGCAAAGGTTGATGGTGTTGAAACCCAGAAAGTAGAAATCAACAACCGCAGAGCAGCCATTACCGTTAAAGATACTGAAACAGTTGGCAAAGCCGTTGCAGCTATTAAAGACTTGGGTTATGGTATTCCAACCGTAAAAAATTCTTTCCCGGTTTTGGGGATGACTTGTGCGTCTTGTGCAGGCAGTGCAGAAAGTATCGTAAAGTATGAACCAGGTGTGATTGACGCTTCTGTCAACTATGCGACAGGAAATCTAACCGTTGAGTATCTTCCCAATATGACAGACGCCACCAAACTACAAGAAGCCGTTCAGGGCGTTGGTTATGACCTGCTCATCGTTGAAGAAGCAAAGCAACAGCAGTCCCTGGAGACCATCCATGTCGAAAAATTCAAGAAGTTAAAAAACAAAACTATTTGGGCGGTTATATTGTCATTACCCGTTGTAACCATCGGTATGTTTTTTATGGATATGCCCTATGGTAACGAAATTATGTGGTTCTTTTCCACCCCCGTGGTACTTTGGCTGGGTAAAGATTTCTTCATCAATGCATGGAAACAGGCCAAACACCGTTCTGCCAATATGGACACTTTGGTCGCTTTGAGTACAGGAATTGCGTATCTATTCAGCGTATTTAATATGCTTTTTATGGATTTCTGGCACCAGAGAGGACTGCATGCACACGTCTATTTTGAAGCGGCTGCAGTGGTCATCGCCTTTATCCTTTTAGGTAAATTATTGGAAGAAAAAGCCAAAGGAAACACCTCTACTGCCATTAAAAAACTGATGGGCTTGCAACCTAAAACGGTAATGGTAATAGCACCGGACGGAAGCGAAAAACAAACCGCTATTGAAGCCGTAAATGTAGATGATATAATCCTGGTAAAACCCGGCGAAAAAATTGCGGTCGACGGAATGGTTACTTCCGGTAATTCGTATGTAGACGAAAGTATGCTGAGCGGCGAACCCGTTCCAGTACTAAAAACAGAAAACGAAAAAGTATTTGCCGGAACCATTAATCAAAAAGGAAGTTTTCAATTTAAAGCGGTGAAAGTGGGCAAGGAAACCATGCTTGCGCAAATCATTAAAATGGTGCAGGACGCACAAGGCAGTAAAGCTCCCGTTCAAAAATTGGTGGATAAAATTGCAGGAATTTTCGTTCCGGTGGTGATTAGTATTGCCATTCTTACTTTTGTTTTGTGGATTATTTTAGGTGGCGAAAATGGTTTGGTGCAAGGATTATTAGCAGCCGTTACGGTATTGGTAATTGCTTGCCCTTGTGCATTGGGACTGGCTACACCAACGGCAATTATGGTCGGAGTTGGTAAAGGTGCAGAAAATGGTATTTTAATTAAAGATGCCGAAAGCCTTGAATTAGCCAAGAAAGTGAATGCAATTGTTTTGGATAAAACCGGAACAATAACGCAAGGAAGACCTGAAGTAACAAGCATTCAATGGCTGAACAATGATAATACAACAAAAACTATTTTACTGAGCATCGAAAAACAATCAGAGCATCCATTAGCTGAAGCCGTAGTGAAACATTTGGAAGGCGTTGCTACCACACCTTTATCCAACTTCGACAGTATCACGGGTAAAGGTGCTAAAGCAGAACACGATAACGAAACCTATTTTGTAGGAAACAAAAAACTCTTGGTTGAAAACAATATTGTGATTGCAGAACAATTGCAAAATCAGGCCGATGAATGGGGTAAACAGTCTAAAACGGTCATTTGGTTTGCAAACAGCAAAGAGGCACTTTCTGTTATCGCTATATCCGATAAAATCAAAGAAACATCGGTTCAAGCAATTAAAGAAATGCAAGAAATGGGCATCGAATTATATATGTTAACCGGCGACAATGAAACCACAGCTAAAGCAATTGCCGAGCAAACAGGTATCCTGCATTACAAAGCCGAAGTATTGCCACAGCATAAAGCCGATTTTGTAAAAGAATTGCAGCAACAAGGCAAAGTAGTAGCCATGGTAGGCGACGGTATTAATGACAGTACCGCCCTGGCAACAGCTGATGTGAGTATTGCAATGGGAAAAGGAAGTGATATCGCCATGGATGTAGCCAAAATGACCATCATCTCATCAGACCTTACCAAGATACCGCAGGCAATACGTTTATCAAAACAAACGGTGGCAACCATTAAGCAAAACCTCTTTTGGGCGTTTATTTACAACCTGATAGGCATTCCCTTAGCTGCGGGAATATTGTACCCAATCAACGGTTTCTTGTTAAACCCAATGATAGCCGGAGCTGCAATGGCTTTGAGTAGCGTAAGTGTGGTGAGCAATAGTTTGAGATTGAAGTGGGAAAAATAAAATGTGGGATTTTGTGAAGTGGCGAGAATAGAAGTTTAAATATTCAGTTTTGTACAAAAGTTCAATCCCAAAACTTCGGGATTGAACTTTTGCGTTTCGTCCTGCTATTGCAAAACCCATGTTGGTGGCAGTTATTCAATTTTTGTCAAATGTTTTCGGAATTATATTTTTGTCCGTTTCGCCACAAAATGTCCAAGAAATAATGTACCAGCGATTATTTTCAAAAATCAATTGAATGCTATTTATTCCTCTTCTTTCAACTTTACCATTCTTTTCTAATCTCGTTTCATATGTACTCCAAACGTGTGCAATATTACCAAAAACTCTAACTTCGCGATTAACTTCGTTTTCGTAAAAGGCTGTTTTAAAAACCATTTCATCAGTTTTTTTATGAAATTCTTGCAAGGTCATACTTACTTGTTCTTGTTTTTCTCTGTCAAAATAAGAATAAACTGCTTTTTGATGGTGCAAATAATTATCTCTTTCCCATTGTCTTTTTGCACCTTTTTCGCCTGAAACAACTTCATAACTTGCTTTCATTAATGCGTCAATTGTTTTTACATCATTTGCAAATGATTTGTTCTGTGCTTTTAAATTTGCTGTTGTCATAAATACCATTGTTGTTAAGTAAAATAAAATTTGTTTCATCTTTTTTTACAAAGCAACTCAGATAATTTTTTCCTAAAAAATAAGTTATTTACTTCATTTAAGTTTTTATGTCATTTGTCAAATTTCTTATTTAGAGTAGTAATTTGTCAATACTATTTAATAGACAATCTTTGTAGCTTTTTGCAATTGTGATTTTATGTTCACCAATTATTAAATGATTATCTTCTATATAGTCCACATTTTTCAAATTCACGATGTTAGAATTATGAACCCTCATAAATTCATCAGGCAATTTGTCAATCAGGTGTTTTAAGGTTTTGTAGTAAACATACTTTTTGTTGTTTTTAACAAATATTTCAACATAATTTCCCAATCCTTTTATAAATAAAATGTCCTCAAAACTTAATTTGATTAATTTTTTGTCAGTTTTTATAAAAGTGAAATTTTGTTGATTTATCATTTTGGTCAGTCTGTTAAAATTGCCAAACGGCGATTGCTCGTTGTTATTCTATCGAGATATCTTTACTTTTAGTTACTTTCGGAATATAAATAAGGTAATCATAACCCTTTATAACTCTCGATAAGTAAATATCATCTACTTTTAGCTTGTTTTGTAGAATAGATTTCTTTAAAGGTCTTAAATCAAAACAGTACCATTGATCGTCTTTTGCCACATTTAGAAAAGATTTAAAACTAATATCATCATCTTTGTCTCCTTTTCCAATGAGCATTATATGTAATGATTTCCTAAAATTTGCTTCTTCGATATTAGAGATTAAGCTGCCAATATCGTATATATCGGTTTTTGTTAAGATGGTTTCACCTCTTGGTACATGAACTGCACCAAATTTGAAAAGATTTTTTTTGTTTTTCCAATCGGACATTTGGGTTAGCAAGATATTTTTCAGCAGTTGAATCCTTAAAGGATGATTTCTATTAACATAAATCTCTCTGCTTAACTTTAAGTCTTCAATTTGTTTTCGCTCTTTTTCAGAAAGTTTTAACTTCAATAACGAATCTATTTTTTGAAGGCAATCTTCGGATAATAGGTAGTATTTTTCCAAACCCTCTTTAGATGCAACTAGTTTGGAATTATGAAGCATTTGCTCATAGATCTCAATCACTTTTTTATTTTTCGAAGTTTCTTTTAAAGTTGAAATTATCATTTGATCTGCAAAAATGCTAATTTGTTCGGCACCATACACTTTGGTATTATGTTTAACTAAATTCTTAAACAAAGCAAATTCAGGTTCATACTCCAAAAAAGAAAAGTTTGTACTGTATTCTTTAACAAATAAATTAAGTTGTTCAGGAGATAGAGATTTAATTTTTGTTTCGATTATATCTACTGAATAAGGATCAACTTCAAGAAAATAGTTGTCAAAATGAACCTCATTGGTAACAGCATTTGTAAAATAAGGAATTTCATTTGTAAAATGAGTTTCTCCCAACAAAACAGAATTAGATTGTTTTATTTCGTTTAGTAAAACATCCCATCCTTTTCCTTGAAATGAAATGTTTTTATCAATTTGGAAAGGAAAACCATTCTTTTGAACTAAACTGTCAAGTAATATATTTTGAGCATAGTTAAAATTTGTAATGAATAATGTAAGAAGTAAGAATATTGTTTTTTTCATTTTGTATTATTATAGTAAAGTATAACGTTTCGCCAGTAACCGTCAGTCGAGGATCAAAGCGGATTGACTTCTCTCTGTGATTGCGGTTACAAGCTATTAGGCAATGTATTTTTTATTCTACTGTTTTGATAAGTGCTTCAATTGTTGATTTTTTTTGATTTAATATTATCAGCTGGCTTTTGTCTTCTAATAGTATTTTATAACTAAAATCTTTGTCAGCTTCAAAATTCCAATTTTTCAGTTGAGCAAATTTCTTTTTTATAAGGCTTAGTTTTTCTTTATTATTTTTTGAAACAATAATTACCTTTGTCAAAGGTGTCTTTCGCATTTTTTCTATGCTGTTTTCGGTAATTTCTGTGTCATTATCTTCACTTGAACGATACCAAAATATTTTTCTAATTGAATTAAAGTCATCTTGATTTTCTGAAATCACGTACCTGTAAGCCATAACATTTTCAAGTTCATTTATCCAATTCGGAAAATTTCCGTCATAAATTTTAATGTAATTATCAATGAAACTTCTATCCATCGGCTTCTTTTGGGAAATATAATCTGTTACTAAAGGATAGATTTTTCGTGCCAATAAATCAATATATTGATGGTAATACCAATCGTTTGAGTCAATTTTCCCATCTAATTTTTCATAAACGTATCCATTACCTAATGCTGTTGCTAAAACTTCATTCAAAATTTGATATGAATAATTGCTGTTTTTTGATTTGTTTTCTTTGAAATATTTGTCAATATCATTTTTCACCCCAAGAGGTTGTTCGTCATAAATGATGTGAAATGTTTCGTGAAGCATAACACTAAATAAGTTCTTATAATCTTTCAGATTAGTTTGAATGGCACTGATAAAATTATTGTAAAATGCTTGTGCTGTAAAACTTTGAGAATTTGGTAAAGGGTAAAATGCGATTTCAAAAGGAATAGAATTGTTCCAAGTGGAATTATAAAACAACAAACCTGTTTCAAAAAAATCTTCAATTTTATGCTCTTTTGAATATTTTGAAATTTCAACTAGTTGTTTCTCAAATTGTATTTTGTTTGGATTATAAATTAATTCATTATAAATTGGCGTAAATGTTGAAATCATTTCTGTCAGGTCGCTCAAAGTTTTGTTAGGAACGATACCAATAGAACGAAGTTTAAAATCATTTAATGTAGTTGTTTCTATTAGATTTTTTTTCAAAATATCTCTTGTTTGCATTGGGATTTTTGAACCATATGGAAATTCGTCAAAAGCATAACTATAGTCGATGGTTAATTTGTCAAACTTTGAGAGGATATTTTTATAATGTTCCGTATTGTATTTAGATTTTTGAAATTCAGTTTTGAAAACATTTCCACGGTAATTTTCAGAAATATTTTGCATAAAAACAAAAACAGCCAATTGTTCGGAATATTTGATGTTAAATTTTACATTCTGTCCGAATGCAAATGTAGTCAATAATAAAAGTGTCAGTAAAATTTTATACTTCATTATTTCTGTCTATTACGGGTTTTTGGCAATATCGCCTAACGTTTTTCGGCTTGGCGATGTGGCGAATTTTTAACACAAAGGTTCAATAGAATTCCTACCATTGAGCCTTGCAGTTTCTCCCCACCATTACCAAACCCCTTTATCTGCCGAATTTCATTACGCTACAAATCTAACGTTTTGATTTCAGTCTGCTTAATGTTTCTTGTGAAATATTGAGATAAGTCGCTACGATTTTGTTTGGCAAACGTTGAACGATCTTTGGGTTTATGTCCAACAATTTTTTATATCGTTCCGTTGCATTTAATTGATGATGCAAAATTGTCCAAACAAAAAAACATAAAGATTGATATAGGTCAAAAAGTGGATGGTGTCAAAAATAAACCACTTCTAAATTCCTGTCCCAACGCCAAATACCATCACGCCAATCAGTAAATATCACAAATCAAATAAGGAATAGCGTAAAAAATAAGCGCAGAACAGTGCGGAACTTTGTAGTACAAAAATTTATTTAAAATGAAAAATGTAGAATTGAGCATTCCCAGTATGCAAAGTGCACATTGCCAAGCAAGAGTAAATGGCGCAATCGTAGCTATTGAAGGTATAAAAGTAGAAAAATTAGAGGCTGGAAAATTATTCGTTTCTGTCGAAAGTGACAAAATAAAAGAAGCATTGGTCGAAACTATTGAAAAAGCTGGCTACAAAGTAGAAGGTGATGATAGTGAAAAAGATCCAAGCCCTTCTAGCGGATGCTGTACGAACTAAAAGCTTAATTTAAGGGATGCCGTACCAACAATAAGTTGCATCCCTTAAATTTTAAATACACAATGATCTTGCTGAAAAATTTAATCTCAATCTTTAAAGCAGGAAATGATACAAGGAAATTCAAGACCTAACGAATCAGAAATAAGGCACACAATTTAACCTATGAAACTATTAATTAAAGGAATGGTATGCAACAGGTGCATCTATTTTCTGTCGGAAGAATTTCCTAAGCTCGGTTTGGAAATTTCCGAAATACGCTTAGGGGTGGTAATTCTAAAAGAAACGGATGAAATTACTGTTGAAGAAGACATCATCAAAGCCATGCTCCAAAAGAACGGATTCGATTTGTTATACAGTAAAGATAAAAAGATAATCGAATTGATTAAAACTGCAGTTGAAAAAGGGATTGATCAACAACTGCATACTGGCAAGCCTGTTAAATTTTCGGCATTTATCAGCAATGAACTGTATAAAGAATATGATTCGCTGAGTGCCTTATTTTCATCTTTAGAAGGACTAACGCTCGAAAAATTCATTATCTCAAAGAAGATAGAGAAAGTAATAGAGCTTTTAGTCTATACAGACCAATCGCTGTCTGATATTGCTTATGCCTTAGGTTACAGCAGTCTGGCGTACCTATCCAATCAGTTGAAAAAATACACGGGTTTTACCTCTTCCCACTATAAAAAGATTAGACGTGATAAGCTGGCTATTACAACAGAAATAATCACATGAAAAATTGCCAGTAACACCTAAAATTCTTTGTAGTCCGATTTCCTGAAACTACCGGAACACAAATCAACTTGCCAATCCCTGTTCACCAAAAGGAACAGGGATTCTTTTTTATAAGTACTTTAATAACAATACTATACTACTTAAAAGCCGTAAATAGCAAGGCGTAAATTTCACAACTCTTACCCGTAATAATATCAAAAATACGGCAACTTCCACCAATACCTTTGTCCTTTAAAATTAATCGTTTGTTACATCATTAAGCACAGCAACATGTTATACAAAATCATTAAACACAAGATCATGTTATACAATTCTACAAGACTAAGGTTAGGAATTTTAATTCCGTTAATGGGCATCTTATTGATTGCCTGTGAGAACAAGTCAGAAAAAACGTCGAAAAAAACGGCAACCACTAACGCAGATGCCAGCAAATTGCCGGTAGATATTATCATTGCTCAGGAAAAATTGCTCAATCATGAAGAAGCTATTGTGGGTACGATGATGTCTAATAGAGAAGTATCCATCGTCAGCGAAATTCCTCAAAAGATAACTAAAGTTGCCTTTAAAGATGGCGGTTACGTTACCCAAGGCGCTGTATTGTACACATTGAATGACGCCGATATCAAATCCCGTTTAAAACAGGTTGGTGCGGAACTGGAGTTGGCAAAACTCAACAAAGAGCGGATGAGTAACCTCTTGAAAACTGAAACCGTAAGACAGCAGGAATATGATGAAGCTTTTACACGTTTCCGTTCCTTAGTTGCACAGCAGGATTTGCTTCGTGTCGAACTTGCCAAAACGGTAATCCGAGCGCCATTTTCAGGAAAAATCGGGATTTCAAAAGTACATCTTGGTGCTTATGTTACGCCTGGTGCAGTACTGGTAATGTTGCAAGACCAAAGCAACATCAAAATCAATTTCTCTGTTCCGGAAAAATACCTGCCTTTAATAAAAATGGGAGATAAAGTACGGTTTACTTCCGAGTTATCTGGCGAGGAGTATGTAGCAACCATCAATGCCACCGAACCGGGACTTGATGCTCAAGGCAGAAGCTTGCAGGTGCAGGCATTAGCAAATAATACGGGTGGTCAGTTTAGGCCAGGACTTTCAGCAAAAGTATATTTCAATGCTACCGATAAAGGTGCAAAAGGAATATTGGTTCCAACCGAAGCGCTGGCTCCCGGCGCAAAAGGTTACACTGTTTTCATCATTAAAAATGGCGTAGCAAAACCTGCGGAAGTGACCATTAGTAAAAGGACAGAAACAGATGCGGTCATTACCTCTGGCATTGCCACCGGCGATAGCATTATTGTTTCAAATATGTTGCGCTTAGGAGATGGAATGCCTGTAAAAGCTGTCGTGTCTAAATAATTCATTTCAAATCTTAGCATTATGAGTATATCATCTTTAAGTATAAAAAAACCGGTGTTAGCCGGGGTATTTTCACTCCTGCTTATTATTTTGGGAATAGTAGGATGGAAACAATTAGGCGTTCGCGAATTTCCCTTAACAGAACCGCCCGTTATTTCGGTCATTACGTTCTATCCCGGTGCAAGCCCAGATGTGATTGCATCTAAGCTTACCCGGCCAATGGAAGAATCTATTGCCGAAGCAAACGGAATACGTACCATTTCTTCTGAATCCAGGGAACAGGTAAGTATTATCTCGGTAGAGTTTAACCGTGAAGTGGATTTGGAAGATGCATTGAATGATGTGAGGGACAAAGTGGCCAAATCCCGTAAACAACTTCCTGGCGATGTAGATCCGCCAATTGTGCAAAAGGCGTCTTCACCAGACAATCTGGTAGCATTCCTTGAGGTAGAAAGTGACACCAAAGACATCAAAGAAGTAAGTCACCTCGCCTCTACTGTCATCAAAGACAAAATGCAATCAATCCCCGGAATTAGCAATGTAGCAATTGTAGGCGAACACAAATACGCCATGCGCCTTCGCTTTGACCCCGCAAAACTTGCCGCTTATCAATTGACTCCTGCAGACATTCGCAAAGCCTTAACGAGGGAAAATATTGATTTGCCTGCTGGTCGGATAGAAGGAAGCAACAGCGAGTTAAGCATCCGTACAATGGGCCGCCTTACTTCGGTAAATGATTTTGAAGAAATGCTCATCAAGCAAGTGGGCAGTTCGGTAATTCGTCTTAAAGACATTGGCTCAGCCGAATTGGGCGAAGAAAACGAACGCACCGCCATCATCAACGAAACTGGCGGGTTAAACCGTATCGGAATTGGTGTTGCCATTCAAATTCAAAGGGGTGCAAATGCCATTGAAGTGGTAGATGAATTTTACAAGCGCTTAGAACAATTGCGCAAGGAAGTTCCGTCTGAATACCGTTTGATTGTTGGTTTCGACTATACCAGTTCTGTACGCGAATCTATCAAAGAGGTAGAAGAAACCCTGTTCATAGCTTTCGGATTGGTAGTATTGATTATTTTTCTATTTCTGAGGGATTGGCGCTCAACCATCATTCCTGTATTGGCTATTCCGGTATCCATCATTTCCGCATTTTTCATCATGTATGTGGCTGGTTTTTCCATCAATATTTTAACGCTGTTGGGATTAGTGCTTGCCATCGGACTGGTGGTAGATGATGCCATCGTTGTACTTGAAAATATTTATAAAAAGATAGAAGAAGGGATGACGCCCATACAGGCTGCGTTTAAAGGTTCCAAAGAAATTTATTTTGCCGTTATCTCCACTACCATTACGTTGGCGGCAGTTTTTCTTCCTATTGTTTTCATGGGTGGAATTAGTGGACAGCTTTTCAAGGAATTCGCAATCGTAGTATCGGGTTCGGTGCTGATTTCGGCTTTGGTGGCTTTGACATTGACACCGATGTTGAGTGCTTATTTTCTAAAGAAAAAGCAAAACCGAGTTGGTTTTATCGGGTTACTGAGCCGTTTTTCGTGCGTTTAAATAATGGCTATGCCCGTTTGCTTACCGCATTTATGAAAGCCAGATGGTTAGCCTGGGTATTTTTGGTCGGAACTACTGCACTCATCTATTTTGTAGGAAAAGGACTTCCATCAGAATTAGCGCCTGTTGAAGACCGTTCAAACATGAACCTCATCGCTGTTGCCCCAGAAGGTGTTTCGTTCGATTATATGAAAAAGCACATGACCGAAGTCGGGAAATATGTGAACGACTCCACCGATGGGCTGTATCAAACCTATTCAATGGTCGCTATTTCTTTTATTCCCGCTCCAGCACCCGTGAATGTAGCGGTGCAAAGTATCTATCTCAAAGACCCTAAAGAAAGAAAGCACAGCGTTCAGGATTTGTATAACCAATATGGCGCTGCATCTGGGCAATTCAGAGGATTTCTTCTGTTTCCTTATCTGCCACCAACTATTGGAAGCCGATATGGTGGTGGTATGCCGATACAGTTTGTATTGCAGTCGCAAAACCTCGACAGTCTGACAGCGGTGCTTCCAAAGTTCCTAGCTGCGGCACGACAAAGCAAAAAACTGATGTTTATAGATGCCGATTTAAAGATTAATAAACCCGAAGTAAAAATAAATATCGACCGTCAGAAAGCCGCCTTAATGGGTGTGTCTATGGAAGAAGTAGCGCACACTTTACAACTCTCCTTCTCCGGGCAGCGTTACGGATATTTCTTACGCAACGACCGTCAATATGAAGTAATCGGGCAATTAGATAAAGCACATAGAAATGATAAAAGTGACTTGAGTGCAATCTACGTCCGTTCGGCAACAGGCGAAATGATACCATTGAGCAATCTGATTACAACCGAAGAAGCCGTAAGTCCTGCCGCTATTTACCGATACGACCAATACACTTCTGCCACCGTATCGGCAGCCATGGCACCAGGAGTGAGCCTTGCCGAAGGCATACAGGAAATCGAAAAAATAAAAAAAGAAGTTTTGGGTGAAACGTTTAAAGCATCTTTAGCTGGTCAGTCTAGAGATTATACAGAGAGCCAGGGCAATATCACCTTTACGCTTATTCTGGCACTGGTACTTATTTATATGATTTTGGCCGCACAGTTTGGCAACTTACGTGACCCATTGACCATTATGCTTACCGTGCCGATGGCTATAACCGGTGCTATTCTCAGTCTTTCGTGGTTTGGTCAAAGTTTAAATGTGTTCAGCCAAATTGGGATAATTACCCTGATTGGGTTAATAACCAAAAACGGTATCCTTATCGTTGAATTTGCTAACCACCTTAAAAACACTGGACTTTCAAAACGGGAAGCAGCCATACAGGCAGCCGAGCAACGTTTCCGTCCTATTTTGATGACCTCTTTGGCGATGATATTCGGAGCATTACCTATTGCCCTTACGGTTAACAGCCGTCAGTCTTTAGGGATTGTGATTGTAGGTGGATTAGCCTTCTCCGGAATACTAACCTTGTTCATCATCCCAGCAGTTTATTCTTATTTATCAAGCAAAAAAGCGGAGAGAGTAATTGTAGAAGAAGATACAGAGGAAGAAAACAGACCGGCAGAAGTAGTATGATTTTAAATCTCAAAAAAGAAAAAAATGAAAAAGAATATCTCATATATAGTTACGATGCTGCTCTTTATTAGCAGCGTAAATATATTGTATGCACAGAAAAAAACGCTGTCCCTTACCGATGCATTGGAAATGGCGAAGCAGGGAAACAAGGCATTGCAGGTGCAAGTTTTGGAAGAAATTAACGCCAAAGAAAAAACCCGTGAAACCAAAGGTGCCTTACTGCCAACTATTTCGGCAAACCTCGGCTATTCCTATTATTTCGACAGGCAGGTTATATTTATGCCGGGTTCGTTTGCAGGCACCAATAAGCCGGTGCAGGACATCGCCGTTGGCGGAAAAAATATCTATAATGGGTTTGTATCACTCTATCAACCCATTTTTTCACCAGCTGCAAATCAGTTAACAAAGGCTTCAAAAATCAATGAAAAAATAGAAATTGAAAAGACCGCCGACCTGAAAAGTCAGGTTGCCCTTCAGGTTTCAACCCGCTATCTGGATATATTGATGATGAACAGCCAATTGGGTTTACTAGACCAAAGTCTGCAACGCAATATCAAGGCATTGCAAGATTCGCGAGCCTTATTGGCGCAAGGAAAAGGCTTAAAAGCGGATACGCTAAGGAGCTTTATTGCCGTAGAAAATTTAAAATCTTCTATTTCTTATTTAAAAAACAATATTGAGGTTTCGGGTATTGAATTAAAAAGATTGATTGGATTGGATGATGTATCTGCATTAGAATTGACCGATGACCTTGAGCTGGGTATTGAAGCCAACAAAAGCGAGTTTTACCAAGTTGATGAGGCATTCAAAATTGCGGAAACCAATAGAAAAGATTTGAACATTCAAAAATTGTCTATTGACCTTCAGCAAAAAAAATTAAAAGCCACGCAAGCCATGTTGTTGCCGCAGCTCTCTCTGGTTGGGCAATATCAGGTACAGGCACAGGCAGATGATATGAAGTTTGGGGAATATTCTTTACCAAGAACTTCCTTTCTGGGTTTGCAATTGACCGTACCAATTTTTAACGGATATCGTACCAAATCTCAAATCAGTCAGGCAAAAATTAAAACAGAGCAAGAAGATATACGGTTAAACGATTTAAAAGACAAGGTTAAAACGGAACTGGCCACCATTATAAGCAAATGGAAAGAAGCCAATACCCAAATGGACATTCAGGAAACCACCGTACAATCGGCGGAACTGAACCACCACATGATGGAAGACCGTTTCAAAAACGGCTTAGGTTCAAGGCTAGAGTTGACAGATGCAGAATTGGCATTGACACAAGCCAAGATTAACTATCTGAATGCTGTATATAACCTGCGAATGCTCCACGTAGAACTGCAAAATGCACTTGGGCTGTTAAATCTCTAATTACTCATCAATAATTTAAAATGGATGGAATAAACAATTTGCTCAAAGAAATTTCAATCAGTAAATCTTACAAATCAAACCCCAAAAACCGCAAAAGAAATCGTGTTATTTGGCTCAACTTTGTATCAATAAATAATTTAAAATAAATAAAAATGGAAAATACGAATTTACAATTCAAGACAAATATCAATTGCAGCAGCTGCGTAGCAAAAGTAACCCCTTTCTTAAATGATGCCGAAGGTATCGGACAATGGGAAGTGGACACTGCGAATAGAGAAAAAATCCTCACCTTGAAATCTGAAGGAATTACTGAACAAAAAGTGATAGAAGCAGTTCAAAAAGCAGGTTTCAAAATTGAACCCATAAAATAGTTTAAAAAGATGAAAAAGGTAATCAATACATTGTTGGGCGTAACGGTTTGCTTAGTTACTTTATCGGCCTGTAACAATGTGGAAAATAAAAAAAATAAAGATATGACAACTCACGAGCACACAGACAAAGAAAGCGTTTACGCTTGCCCGATGCACCCGGAAGTAACCGGAAAACAAGGAGAAAAATGCACTAAATGTGGAATGGATTTGAAAGCAGTTAATGCTGAAAATACAGTTGCGTATGAGGTGCAGTTAACTACTTCTCCACAAAATGTGGAAGCTGGAAAACCAACTCAATTGACACTTGCTGTTAAGCAAAACGAAAAAATAGTACCACTTGATATTTCACACGAGATGAAATTACATTTAATGGTGGTAAGTGAAGATTTAAACTGGTTTCGCCACATCCATCCGGAAGAGCAGAAAGACGATGCGTATGCGATTACGGAAACATTCCCGACTGGTGGAAAGTATCTGCTGTTTTCTGATTTTAAACCGAGCGGTGGTGAACAAACTTTGAACAAGCAGGAAATTGATGTGCAGGGAAAAAGCAACCCGGTTAATAATGATATTTCGACTAAGTATATCTCAAAAGTTGATGGATTTACCGCAACCCTTCTTAATGGAAGCGACTTTAAAACCAACAAAACACAGCACCTGGAAATTTCCATCGAAAAAGACGGAAAGAAATTAATCGAAAAGGATTTGCAGCAATATTTAGGCGCTTCTGCCCATATCGTAATGATTGGCAAAGTTGGCAAAGAATTTCTGCATATTCATCCGGTATCAGACAGCCGTTTTCCAGTTTTTGCACAGACACAAATCGAAAAGGCTGGAATTTACAGAATGTGGGCACAGTTTAAAATAGATGGAAAAGTGCATACAGCAGATTTTACAGTTGATGTTACCGAAGGAAAAAAAGGCGAAAACGAAGAAAAGTCGCATGCACATCAACACTAAAAAGTTTAATTTTGGATGTTGAATAGAGCAATCGCAAATTTATCCAATAGAATTATAAAAATGGCTGTTCCAACCAATAAAGAAGAATTACAAAAAACGATTGTTGAGAATTTTTCCAAATTAGATAAAGAATTATCTACAATTCCTTACGATATGACCAGCCTTCAAGAATTGGAAGGGCATTCTAAAGGAACATTAATGAGCATCAATAATTTGGTTTCCTATCTTATCGGTTGGGGAGAATTGGTTTTGAAATGGAACAAGAAGATAGATAATAAAGAAATTGTTGATTTTCCAGAAACAGGTTACAAATGGAACGAACTTGGAAAACTTGCCCAAAAATTCTATGTAGATTATAAAGATGATGACTTCAATATTTTAACTGAAAAATTGAACAAAAACGTTGAACAGATTTTAGAATTGATAGAAAACAAATCGAATAAGGAACTTTACGAAGTAAGCTGGTACGAAAAATGGACTTTGGGAAGAATGATACAATTCAATACGGCTTCGCCTTACACCAACGCAAGAGGAAGAATTCGTAAATGGAAAAAGGGACAAAACATAAAATAATAATACTAGCAAAGATTAGTAACAACTTCTTTTCTTTCCAGATTGCGACCCATCAAATAAAAGTATAAAAAAAATGGAAATCAATAAATTAGACAATCCAACCTGGCATTCTTTGAACGAAACCCATAAAGATTTTGCGGTAGAGTTTGATGGCATCAAGTTTTATCATCCTGATTACTGTCCTTTCGGAGGCTTTTTAAATTCAGACAAAACCGCAACCGGAATTGGAGAATATGCTTCGTTAACGAACAATTTTTTCGTAGTAGGTGACCAACCAAATAATAATGATACAGTTCGGCTGAACAACGAACTGGTCTGCAATCAGATGGTTCTTGATACACAAATTGACCTGGAAATAAAGGAGCGCATCGTTGAACTTCAAACAGCAATTCATAAGGCTGATTTATTTAACCTTGTGAATTTGGTTCAACCTGGTTATTTTAAAAACAAAACATCAGATTTAGGCAATTATTTTGGCATCTATAAGGATGATAAGCTAGTTGCGGTAACTGGCGAACGAATGAAAATGGATGCATATACCGAACTAAGTGCTATCGTTACACACCCCGATTTCACAGGAAAAGGCTATGCAAAACAGTTGATAAAATTTGCAAGCGACAAAATTTTCGACGAACAAAAAATCCCGTATTTACACGTTGCCAACACCAATATCGGAGCCATAAAATTATATGAAAAGCTAGGTTTTCAAACCAGAAGGGAAATCAGTTTTTGGAATTTTATTACAAAATAGAAATGACACATCAACAGCCAAGGTCATTAGTTACGACAGATTTAATAGTAAAATCTGAGCCGAGTAATCCGGATAAAATCAACCCTGCGTTTTGTCGCGGGGTTTTCTTTTGAATTTCTATGTTGTTTATTAAAGATAACTCTACAACAAAGTATAATGAATTACGACAACAAGAGTGAAAAATTGCTATTAGTTCCACAGATGAAGTAAAAATAGCAATTGAATTCAGGTTTCGTACTTTGAATGTCTGCAAATATAAAAAACATAAGTCGTTGATAGGTTGATCTATATTGTATGTTTTGAAAAACTTTCGGATATTTGGGTGTTAGCAGATATTTTAAAAAAAAACGTACAATGAAATATATCACAAGAGGATTTTTGCTTCTCCAAATATTTTGGATTTTTGCTTGTTCAACCACGAATCAAACTGATAATCCGAAGAATGACGAAATAAAACAACTCCTTGGAAAGAATTTGGCAAAACAGTGAATATGAAGCTAGGAGCAGCATTGATATTAGAAAACGGACAACGAATTTGGATGGACGAAATGCATAGTTGGCCCGACGGATTTTATACTGAAAAAGAAACTAAAAGTGCTAAAGTGACAGGTGTTTTGATAGAAAGACATGACCTGCCGGTTTTTGTTCCAAATGAAAATGACTCAATAATGCAACAAGGAATTCCAGTGCCAAAAGATACAGACCTAAAAGAAGCAAGTCACAGATATTTGTTTAGGTAAGTATATACTAGTTTACACAAAGGTAAAAAATATAAAAGAGGATTAATTGCTTAGTCCTCTTTTATATTTTGGTTAGTTGAAGTTGATTCCGTCTTTAGTAATTTTAAATTTCATATCATATCTATGGCTGTAATTTTTAGCAATCTCTTGAAATTCTTCAGGAGATAGACCAAATTTTTCTTTAGCAATTTCATATGAAACACTTGCTCCTGAGTTATTAATTGATTTTTCACCAATGTAATCGAAAATAATTTTAACCATATAACAATTTTTACTGAGCAAAACCGTTTCTGCTCATACATAAAGATAGTGAAAATGAATTTAATAAGAAAATTTTTTTTAAGATGTTAGCAACTCCTCAAAAAACAAAATCTGCCGTAACTTCGTTTAAAAAATAAAGCTATGGCAGATTTAAAAAAGATTACGAACGAAGAATTGCTTGAAGAATTAAAAACTCGTGGATTTTGGACTATGTTTGACAGGCAAAATCCTGTACAACGTTTTTTAGTTTCGGTTAATCCGCCAACAGAGCAATTGCTTTTGGGTTATGATCCTAATTGGAATAAATACAAAAGGCATTGTTTGCCGTTAATCCTGTAAATAAAAATCATAGAAAGACATTATTAAAGATTGGTTTGAAAATAAGTACATTATTGGTCAAGGCGTAAAACTAAGAGGTTTAGTGGGACCTAGAAAAGCCGAATCTGATTTATATTTTAGTTAGTATATCATTTTATGTGTATTTTTGGTGCCATATTATTATGGCTAACGAGAGCGAAATCAATCCTGGAAATCCACAACCAAATAGAATTAATTGGTTGGCATTTTTCCAATCATTAGATACTAAATATGGGCGATTGGGATTGTTTTCAAGCATTTTAGTGCTCGGTTATACCGGTGGATACTTTTCTTCAAGTTTCATAAAAGATAGAGAAATAGTTATTTTAGAAAGGCAGTATAATGACCTGAAAAGCGAACTGAATTTACAAAAAATTCAGTTCGAAACAGAAAGATCAGATCATAAAGTGGAAATGAACCGCATTACAATAATATTAATAAATACTAGAGATAGTCTAAAAAATGGCAGAAAAAAATAGCGAAAAAACATTTTCATACTACTTGGATGAAATAGCAAATTTAGCCGAATTCTTGAAGACATACCCTGAAGGCAGTGTTTCAAATAATGCAACTATAATTGCAAAAAACATTTCAGAGCTTAAACAAGCGCTGAGAGGAATAAGATTAATGCTTTTGTTTTTATCTACAGTAACTTTCATTTGTATAATTGTAACAATATTTTCAGTTAGTAGTAGCAAATTTAGAAGTTATTTTGTAGACGAGAAGATTGCGTTAAAAGACAGTTTGTTAAATCTGAATGAAAAAGATAATTATATTAAATATAGGAAATTAAATGGAAAACTGATAACTTACAGTGATTTGATTAAGGGTAATGATTCTTTAGAAACCAAATTGTTAAAAACTGAAGCTGAATTAAGCTTAGCAAAATCAGATTTAGAGTTGTGTAATACATTGTTAAAATCAGCTAAAAGCAATGAAGCTTATTATAAAGATAATTCTAAATTTTACGAAGACAATTATAGATACTATGAAGATTTAAACAGTAAAAGACAATTGGATGACATTAAAGATTTAACAAAAAATATTCAAAACATGAAAAAAGTTGATTCTGGAAAAATTTTATTAAATGTCTTTAGAAAAAACATGAAATATGATTCTAAAAGTAAATCTTGGACAATTGATCTGAACCGAAAGTAAGGTCAGTAAATCTTATCTACTCCGAGTGGGAACTTTTATTTTAATACGTCAATTTTTGTCGCTAGCAGCCCTTAGTTTTGATAAAAAATAATCATACATCTCTATTTAGAATAATTACAAATTACATTATAGGATAAAAATCATTGTGTGGATGAATCATAATATAGTGGGATTATATATATTTACACAATGAAAATGATGTTGTTTGGAATTATTACAAATAAAAACTTAGCATATTTTTTGTAATAAAGAAATAATATTATCATTCATAACAAATCACACAATCAAAAAACTAAATGAATATGTCGACAAAACAATCAAAACCTACAAGGGATAAGGGTGACCGAAAAGGCTGGCCAACTATTGAAAAGGCTAGACATATTAAGCTATCAGAAGCTAATAAAGTAAACGTGTACAACCCTATCACACGTGAAGTAACGAAAGTATCTCTTTCCTGGTAAAATGGAAGGTTATAAAATATACAATGAAAGAACATGTCCAGCTGTAAAAGCTGGACATTCTGTTAAAAATACATACGAATATTATTTCCGATCAGATAAAAGTAAGCTTATTTATGTTATTGAGGCTACATATCACGAAGGTAATTTTTTTGCTGTAAAATTCTTTTGCAAGTCACATCGCTTTAGTAAAAACAAGTATTCGCTTCAAACAAGAACAGATGAACCTTTTAAGATAATGTGGACATGTACTCAGGTTTTACCTAAATTAATAGAACAATATCCACAATGTTCCTTTGTAGCAATTGGTGCAAGATCAATCTCTGGAAAAAAGATAGAAGACCCTCAAGACACTATAAGGTTCAAAATGTATAAAAGGCACATCTTTAATCTTTTTAAAGACAATCAATATATTTTACTCGATATACCTGAAAACAGCGGAATTGCAATGGTAAATATAGAAGATGCTGCATCAAAGTATCTGGAAACACAAGATGATAAAGTTTTCCAAACCGCAGCACTTAAAATAATAGCTAAAATAAAAACTGTTATTGTGGACTGTTATGATGATATACATATTCCTGAGTAGACTTGAAAATAATTATTAAATTTACATAGGTCGTTTTTAAACCGATTAGAATTCTTATGAGTCTGCTTATTAAATTGGACTCATTTTATTTTTGATAAGGGAAATTTCGTGATAACTTTCGCATCATACTTTCAATAAGATCGTCAGTTCCTTTTCTATAGTTATCATCCATTGTTTTGTAAAACCTCCACACCATTTCTCCGGATGTTCCATCATTCAAAACCATAGTAAGAGTTCCTGATCCTGTTTTACCGCCTGTCCCTAACCACATCACATTATTTCGTGCCTGCTTGTCGGTTCTCGTTTGCTCGTTTTCAAATTTTCCACTTATCACTGCATCTACATCAAGAATTTTCGCTATTTCATCCTTGGTTAAATCATTCATTTTATCGAAAACTCCCGCTCTTTTTAGTAGAATATTAGTTTTCTCTACATCTTGAAATTCAACAGTGTAATCTTTTCTTCTTCGCAACATAAACGTGTACATACTAGTTTGAATACTATTTGACATTGTTTCCTCCTGTTGTCTATTAAATTCTGCATTAAGTGCTTCGTTCTGCTTTCTATGAGTAATCGCTATGTTAAAAGGTAGAATAGCAACTTTCTTATGTTTCGTAATTACTTGTTTTAAATTATCAGCTTCGAATATCTGTTTTTGAGCGGTGAAAAATGTTGCAAATGAGATTGCAATTAAGGTGATTAGTTTTTTCATTATTTAAGATCTGTTTTTATTTTACTATTAGGAAATAATTTTGTCATTGATTTGAAAATATTGCTTGCTTTATCCTTATTTGTTCCATAGAAAAAAGCTGTGAATATATATCTGTGTTGAGTTTCTGGTTTAGTTAATCCATTCTCTTTGTAATAAATTTCGACAGGAATTTGTTTATTAAGAATAATATCTGCCATAATAAAACCATCAGATCCATCATTGGAATTTATTTGAATAACATCTTCTGGATTAAATTCTAATGATTGAAAATTTACTGTTCCATTTCCTAATATTTGCTTGTTTGTATATTTTACAAGATTTAGATTATCATTATAGATAAATCCTCCTTCTATTTTTTCAAGCATATCCTCCTTTACAGTAAAGTAATTTAGATTATTAAATAGTTCTGATTTTGATTGAGCATTAAATGCGTAAGAAATTGAAATTAAAAATAGAATGAATAACTTTTTCATTTGTTATTAGTTTACTTCACTTAGTCCCAAAATGAAAGGTTTATAAATGCAGAAAGCGTGGAACTATTACTTCATTTGTTGAAAGAGGTTCTGACAAAACCCAACACCACAAACAAGTATAGACCCACGCCATAGGCATGAACATCAACTGTTTATTCTGTAGTGTTGTTTTGAATTGTCAGATTCCTTTCAACAGAATAAAAGCAAACGCTTTATTTTTTTTTCGATAAATATTCTGGCAAAAATAATGGTTTAAAGTGTTAAAAAACAACATCTAACTAAAAATATTTTGTAAATTTGTGTTGCTATTTTACACGTAATGATAAACACAGATATTAAATCGGTATTACAGCTACTTAATACCTTTTCTACAGAGGAAAAATGCATTGAACATTTAGAACAAATGAGATGGGGCGGCATTATTGTCAGTCCTTTTGATTCATCGTCGGCTGTTTATAAATGTAAAGGAGATAGGTATAGATGTAAAAATACTGGTAAATATTTCAATGTTAAAACAGGATCAATGTTTGAAAACACAAAGATCAGTTTACGTAAATGGTTCTTGGCAATCTGGCTTGTAACTTCACATAAAAAAGGAATTAGTTCTATTCAGCTTTCAAAAGATATTGACGTTACACAGAAGACAGCCTGGTTTGTACTTCAAAGAATCAGAGCTTGTTTCGGAATAGAAAACAATAATGAACTTGAAGGAATAGTAGAATGTGACGAAACTTTTATCGGAGGGAAAAATAAAAACAGACACAAGGATAAGAAAGTACATAATTCTCAAGGTAGAAGCTTTAAAGACAAAACACCTGTAATGGGAATGCTGCAGAGGGACGGAAAGATGAACGCATTTGTAGTTCCGGACACAAAGAGAATTAGTATACAGCCATTAATTTGTAGGTTGGTAAATCCTGAAACTACAATACTGATCAGTGATGAATGGCATGGGTATACCGGATTAAACAAATATTACGACCATAAGATAATCGATCATTCCAAAAAAGAATACGTAAGTTTACAGGATAGTAATATTCACACAAACAATATAGAGGGAAGTTGGAATATTTTAAAGAAGAGCGTTTCCGGAATGTATAATCACGTTTCTCGAAAACACCTTCAAAAATATGTAGACGAGTTTGTTTACAGATTCAATTTAAGAAAGACTCCGGATAATGAAAAGTTCAAACATTTATTAGTAAATAGTGATGTGAGAACAAAGTATAAAGACTTAGCAGCTTAAATATGTTAGTACAAGAACTAAAACAAAAAGGCGTGAAAAGCGTAATAATGAATGGCATCGAATATTTTGACGTTGCCGACATAAAAGAAAATCATCCTGATTTAAAGATAGACATTAAGAAGATTCTTATTGTTGGAAGGAAATCGTACATAATCGCAGAATACATTGAACAGCTTACAGATTTCGATAAGGTGATGAAAAGTTTATTCAACGTTAAAAACTAAAAATACTCTCTAAATAACTAGAGAGTATTTTTTTGGTTTACTTCAGAATATATTTCTATATTTATAAAAGGTTATCCATTTAAATGTCTAATCGGTGAAACGAAGAAGCACCGAAGATGACACGGTGGTGGTTGTCATTTTAAAACTTGAAATATTATGGGCGCAAAACCTAAAACCAAGTTTGTAAAAGTTCATGTACCAACGAAAGACGGTAGATCGTTCTTTTACAGAAGTAAACCTAAAAGCTGTAAAAAGTAATTAGGTTTAGGGGCGGTCTAATCACCGTCCCTTTTCCTTTTGTAAATATATAACAAATTCTATTTACTTTCTATTTCCTAACTTTGTGTAAAGTGGTATGTAGTTACCTTTGTTTATTAAATATAAATGGAATGAAATTAAATAGAAAAACATCTGCTAACAAGGGTTTTGCGTCAGGCAGACTGAGTGCTAAATTCCACGGTAGTATTTCAATTAAACTTTAGTAATAATATCAACTTTTGTGCTTCGATTTCCCGCCTGAACGCAAAGCCCCAAAACGTTAGCTGTAACCAAAAAAAAAACTGTGTCAAAATTAATAATTCCTTTTATTTTAATAACCTTAATGTCTTGCGATCAAAATAAAAAGACAATAATTACGAGTAACAAAAATAATTATGAAACCATAAATTCTATGACAGAATATTGGAAAGAATTTCAAAAAAACAATAGTGAATATACTAATGTTGAGCAACCTCAATCTTTTTTCTTTTGTGATAATAAAAGAGAGGCTGATGAATGTGCCGACTTAGTTGTTCAAAAAATTAAACAAGCTACCTCACCATCTGTATGGTGGTTTAAGAAAAATAATGAACCATTTCCAAAAATTGGAGATATTGCTATTGTTACAAATTGGGATGGAGAACCTAAAGCAATAATAAAGACAATAAAAGTAGAAATAGTTAAATTTAAAGATATTACACCAGAATACGCTCAAATTGAAGGGGAAGGAGATAAAACATTGGATTATTGGAAAAAAGCACATTGGGATTATTACACTAATGAAATGAAAGAATTCAATGAATATCCGAGCGAAGAAATGGAAATTGTATGCGAATATTTTGAAACTATTTGGTGAAAAACCTGACTACAGCTATTGGAAATCGCGGGCGGAAAGTCTATAATTCAAGTTTTGCGCTTCGGTTCAATTTTGTATTTTAGTTGAAAGTCTCTGCTCGATTTACCACCATCGCAAGCACCGAAACATTATTTGATATTTTACAAAAAATCAATTTTTCACTAACAATTTTTCTATCGCATTTACAGCCAATTGTAATTCTGTTTCATTCATCGAAGCAAAACCAAACCTAAAAGAATTTAGTTCATTATCTAATCTGACTATCTGCAACGCATCATTTGATTGTAATTGCTCGACAGAAAACCCTTTATTAAGCGTTATCCAAACAGCCATTCCGCCTGTTGGCATCGTATAAGAAACATACTCGTCTAATTTTTCTTTCAGTAACGCATCTAAAAAATCTCTTCGTTGGTGGTAGATTTTCTTGGCTTTTTTCAGATGTCTTTTCAATTCGCCCTCTTTTATCAAGGCAGCCAAAGCATTCTGCATATATCCATCGCCACCCACGTCTATTATTTTTCTGAAAGCCGTACATTGTTCAATAAAATTTTTCGGAGCTACCATAAAACCAATACGTAAAGCAGGGTCTAATAGTTTGGAAAAAGAGCCAATATAAATCACGTTTCCGTTGTGATTTCCACTTGCCAAAGGCAGGTAAGGCGAAGAGGTATAATGATAATCGTAGTCGTAATCATCTTCGATAATGGCAAACGAAAACTGTTTGGAAAGTTCCAGTAATTTCACTCGTCTTTCCACACTTAGCGTTACGGTTGTAGGATAATGATGATGAGGAATGACATACACGGCATCAATTTTTGTCCGTTTACATATCTTTTCAATGGCATCTGTATCAATGCCCTTGTCATCTACATTTACCTCAATAATGGTCGCTTCGGTTTCTTCAAAAGTTTTATTGGCAACAGGATAATTAGGTTTACCTACAATGATATTGGACGAACGCCCTAAAAGCAGTTGGGCAGACAAATAAATACTCATTTGTGCCCCGTGAGTAATCAAAATATGATCAGCCGAAATGTTTATCCCCCTTGTTACCGACAGGTAATTAACCAGTTCCTCCCGAAGTTTCAGTGTTCCCTGCGTAGTTCCGATATTTGCGTTTTTAATAGCATACTTTTTTGACGTAAGTGAGCGGTATGTTTTCAATAAATCATCTATTGGCGATAATCTTACGTCAGGATGTCCGTCATCAATAATAATATCGGGATATACAACATTATTTTCCTCAAATCCTTTCTCTTCTATCATTCTAAAAGGTATATCCAAATCATTTTCATAGGCTGTCAGTATGTTGTTGGGTTCGCTCCACTTTTGAGGTTTGAGTAACGGAATGTGTTCCGAAACAGCCACGTGTTTTCTTGGAACAATCATAATCCAATCCTGTGCGTCCAATTCCTCATAACCTGCAATTACCGTCTTGCGGTGAACACCCAACGTTTTAGCTAATTCACGGCTACTGGGCAGGTGTGTTCCGGCTTTCAAAGTGCCATTTCTGATAGCATTGATGATGGATACAGCAATCTGCCTGTAAACAGGAATTTTACTTTCTTTATCTATAATGATGATGTGTTCGTATGGTAACATTCTGGACTACCTTTTATATCTAAATTGGACTACAAAGATAGTCCTGTTAAAATATAATTTTGCTATCTCATTCAAAATAATCAAAAACAATGGAGTACAACATTAAAAAAGTAGGGTTAAAAGATTTAGACACAACAGCAGAATTATTTAACCTTTATCGGGTTTTTTACCGCCAAGCGGACGATTACGAAAAGTGCAAAAAGTTTATAGAGGAACGCTTAAACAATGACCAATCGCATATTTTTGTCGTGTATGCAGGCGACAAAGCAGTCGGATTTGTTCAGTTGTACAAATTGTACCATTACATCAAATTGGCAAAGCAATGGTTGTTGAGCGATTTGTTTGTTCACCCCGATTACAGAGGGAAAGGGCTTTCGGTAGCATTGATAGACCAGGCAAAACAATGGTGCGATGAAACAGGGGCTTGCGGATTGATGCTTGAAACCGAAAAAACAAACGACATAGGCAACAAGCTCTATCCACGTTGCGGATTTGAGTACGACGGCAATCACAATTATTACTATTGGTGGAAATGACGGACAGGGCGGACTTAATCGGTTCGCCTTTTTGATAATGTTAGCTAAATGAAATTATTTGATGTTTATAAAAGAATAGAGATTGTAAAAAGAAGCAGAACTATTTCATCAGCAATGGAAAGTAAAAAACAATTATACAAACTACAATTGATCACAAATTTGACTATTTGTTATTCCTCATTGGAATGCTTTAATAAGACCTTCCCCCAATCGTTCAATTGCCAAAGCACCTCTACTAATTGTTCGCCAAGTGGGGTAAGAGAATATTCGACACGAGGCGGTAATTCGTTAAAGGATTTTTTGGTTAAAATACCATCTGCAATCATTTCATTTAATTGTTGGTTCAAAACACGTCTGTCGACTTTTGCGATACCTCTTAACATTTCGCTCGGACGTTTTTCGCCTTCGTTTATACGCCATACAATCGGGATTTTCCATTTTCCACTAATGGCATTAACAGCTATTTCCAGCGGACAAATTTTTTCTTCTATCGCTCGTTCCTTTGTTTTCATAAAATTGACTTTTTTGTCCCATAGGGACAATAATATGCGGTATTGTGGTTCTGAATTTACTTTCAAAACTTTGCAAAAATAATAAACAAGATATGAAAAATTTAAAGCAACAAATTGAGGAACTAAATGAAAATTTAGCAATACAACTTCCCACAGAAGTTTTAGAGGTATTCGGCAAATCCATTCAAGACTTGAAAGCCCAAGGTATTGAGGGCAGCAGTATTGGAACAGGCGAAAGGTTTCCCGATTTCAGCCTGCCAAATACAATTGATGAAACCGTAGAGTTAAAGAAGCTTCTAAAGAATAGGAAAGTGATTGTAGCTTTTTTGCAGGTTAGCCCGAATCGAACGTTTAAGCATACTCCTTACCACTATGCTATGAAAAAGGTCAATTGAGTAAAAATAGAGGTATCCAAACCAGTTATGAAAGTGGACAATAGTGCATACAGTCACTCTTTTCAGGTCGTCTTCTGCTTCTGCTATCGAAATTGATATATACGCCTTCAAATGCCTATCATCCAATAAAAGGATGGTTTCATTTGGAGACCTATCCGAAACCGAAGCAATATGATGGCTAGTACCTTTTTCTATACACATTGCAATACTGACAGTACTTTCTTTTTTTGATGTCTTTAAACCAAAAGGTTTGACCAACATGTTACGCAATTTGAATAATGCTTTTATCCAACTTTTTTCTGATCCCCAAAAAGCAACCTGCAAATGGTCGGGAGTTACATGATTAGAAATCGGAGCGATACATTCAAAGGCATCAGCATAATTTGCTGGAAGATATTTATTAGCTAAAAACGCCTTATCTACGTTAACCTTGTTTACTTTTAAATTCATATGATTATCTCAAAATGATTACTTACCATTAGACCGTTTTATTCGTTATCTGTTTTATTTTTAATAAGAACTTGATATAACTCATTAAACTCATCTTTTGATATATCAGGAAGTAATTGTTGTATTCCTATTAACGTTCCATATTGCACGATTGCGGAATTTTTAGCTTGTTTTGGATCTAGACCTTTTTGAATATTTAAATCAGTAAGATATTCCATTCTCATATTGTCAACCTGTTTTACATATTCTTTGACAGTTTCATTCGAGAAGCTCCACGCACGGATCACCTGCTCAATTTTATGGGATGAGGAGCCAGCCAAATCATTCAGTATGAAGTATTTTGTCTGAATATCAGATTGTTCTTCAGTATACTTAATAAATTCAAGTGTGTTTTTATTCTGCCAATATTTCATCAATGCTTCAATGTAGCCCTCCGTATTTTTAAAATGGTGGTAGAATGAGCCTTTGGTTACTTGCAAAGACTTGCAAAG
The DNA here is from genome assembly GCF_003669035.1 of Chryseobacterium sp. 3008163. Taxonomy (NCBI): domain Bacteria; kingdom Pseudomonadati; phylum Bacteroidota; class Flavobacteriia; order Flavobacteriales; family Weeksellaceae; genus Chryseobacterium; species Chryseobacterium sp. 3008163. The sequence continues at coordinate 959,395 of NZ_CP033070.1, forward strand.
GTTGTCTATGGTAATCCGCTGGAAACCTTCTGTTTTCAGGACTTTCATTCCATCTTCAAACCAATCTGTTTTTTCTATTTTTTTCATGTTCTATTTCTTGAATTAATTAAACATAATGTAAAGCAAAGTGTTGCGAATAGTAAACAAGTATAGGCCAAGGGATGGAAGTAAATTACCGCAATAATGGATGCTATAAGCGAAAGGAAAATATTTGCAAAAATAGCAGACCTACTAGGTTGTTTAATCATAAATGACTGAAATCCAAATGCAAAGAGCATAAATCCCATCATGACACTAAATCCCGTATAAAATTGCATTACTGTATGTTCTCCCATAAAATCAAAAGTCGTCCTCTTCATTTTTAAATAGACTTGCATTACGTTTTCAGGACGCTTTGGCGTACTAATTAAATAAACAAGATGTAATGCACCCAGCAACATATAAGATGACGCTCCGATTTTAAAATAGTTCAACTTCTTCATTTCGTTTTGCATACCATACCATACCTCATGGTATGGTATGCAAATGTATTATATTTTATTGAACAATTGCTTAAACTGAATCAAAATATCTGATTAGTTTAAACCGACACCTCATATACTTAAATTAAACTGATTTTTGATTTACGTTAAATGAATTCATAAATCCTAAGTATAGTTACAATATAAATTTATGTTTGTTTTTTTGTGTAGTGTCGTATTACATTAACAATTATTTCCAGCGGGCAAATTTTTTCTTGTACCGCTCGTTCCTTTGTTTTCATAAAATTGACTTTTTTGTCCCATAGAGACAATTATATGCGGTATTGTAGCTCTCAATTTAAGCACACATATTTGTAAAAATAAAAAATTTAATATGAAGGGTTTAGAAACACAAATAGAAGAACTAAATGAAAATTTAGCCAAACAACTTCCGACAAAAGTTTTAGAGGTATTCGGGAAATCTATTCAGGATTTGAAAACCAAGAACATCGAAGAAAACAGTATCGCGACAGGTGATAGGTTTCCTGATTTTAGTCTGCCCAATACAAACAATGAAATCGTAAAGTTACAAGAGCTTCTACAAAACGGAAAAGTGATTGTAGCTTTTTTTCGTGGCAGTTGGTGTCCTTATTGCAATCTTGAATTGAAAGCATTGCAAGACAGTCTGAAACAGATTACCGACAGAAAAGCAACACTTGTGGCAATCTCACCGCAAACTGTTGATTATAGCGAAGAATTAAAGGATAATCACATTTTAGATTTTGAATTATTGACGGACAAAAACAATGCTTTGGCTAAACAGCTTGGTATTTCATTCGGACTTCAGGATTATGTTATTCCTACTTATGGTAGTTTAGGTATTGAGCTGTCAGAATACAACGAAAATGATAATAACGAATTGCCTGTGCCTGCCGTTTTCGTAATAGATACAAATGGTCGCATTACGTACAGGTTTGTTGACACCAATTATATGAAGAGGATAAATATCAAAGAATTGATTGAGCAATTATGACAGAAATAAAAAGAAAAGGAGCAAGAAGCACAAAGGATATTCCGGCAAATATTTTAGTACAGCTTAATCGTGGGGAAATTGAGACAGCCAATCTCGTAGAATGGTTGGCTGTTGACCAACGCCTTTTATTGGAAAACTTACTTGTAGAACATCAAAAACCCCATTATTTAAAGCCTATTCTTTCAAAAATTGACCAACTTAAAAAACAAACCGTCAATACGATAAACGAAGCTATCGGAACAGGACTATTTGAACAGGCAACACAAAATAATGACAAAGAATTTTTAGCAATTATATCAAAGCATAATGCTGATTTAGTGCGTTGTTGGACAACTTATACCATTGGTAAAAATAAAAAGCTGAACATTACGGAAATGCTTAAACAAATCCAGCCTTTTTCAGCGGATAAGCATTTTGGCGTAAGGGAGATCAGTTGGTTGGCTGTAAGAGCGAAAATTGCTCAAAATCTTACCAAGAGTATCGAAATATTGTCAGGCTGGACAAATCATAAAGACGAAAACATAAGACGTTTTGCAAGCGAAGCAACCCGACCTCGTGGCGTTTGGTGCGAACACATTGAAGAATTAAAACAAAATCCCGAATTGGCTTTGTCAATTTTAGAACCGTTAAAGTCTGATAAATTAAAATACGTTCAGGATAGCGTTGGTAATTGGTTGAACGATGCAAGTAAAACGCAACCCGAATTTGTTCAAAAACTTTGCCAACGTTGGGAAAAAGAAAGTGATACGAAAGAAACAAAGTACATCACGAAAAAAGCATTGAGGACTATCAATAAGTAATGTTTTGAAAAACCTTCAGATATTTGTGTGTTATCTGTACTTTCACACGACTATGTAACATAATAAAGTTCATAGTTGTCATACTTACAAATCAATAAATAAGATGAAAGAAACATTCAAAACTGTTAACTCAATCTTGCTACTTATCATAGCATTATTTTCACAACAAGTAATAGCGCAAAATACTGCTGATAGCATTGATACTTTTATCAAAGAGAAGATGACCCAACTCAAAATACCGGGACTTCAATTGGCTATAATCAAAAATGGAAAATTAGATAAGTTACAAAATTATGGTTTCTCAAGTATAGAGCATCAGGTCCCTACAAATTCAAGAACAACTTTTTCTATTAATTCTATAACGAAGGCTTTTGTGGGAATTGCCATTATGCAATTGCAAGAGCAGGGAAAACTAAATATTAATAATCCCATTTCTTCTCATATTTCGGATATTTCGGAAAATTGGAAATCAATTACAATCAAACAATTATTAAGCAATGTTTCTGGACTTCCAAACAATATAGATGGCAAGGAACAACTCTTGGGAGATGGCCTGGAAAGTAAAAATTGGGAAATGGTTAAGAAATTGCCAATGGAATTTAAACCTGGTGAAAAATTTAGTTACAATCAAACTGGTTATTATATTTTAGGAAGAATTATTAATTCACTAAGTGGTCAACATTTCACACAATTCATAGAAGAAAATCAATTCAAACCTTGTCAAATGACTTCTACCCGATTTGGAGATTCTGATGATATTATTCCCAATAATTCAAATTCATATTCAACGATTTTTAATGATGGCGGTAAATGGATTAATGACGGAAAATTACACAATTCGTATATTTCATTCCCTTTGTTTTTTAGAACTGCAACCGGAATTATTTCTACTTCCGAAGATTTAAGTAAATGGCTTATTGCTTTACAAAATGGGGAACTATTAAAAAACAAAGAAAGCATCAGTCAAATGTTTACTACAACAAAATTAAACAACGGTGAAATTGGTGGGTTCAATAAATTGACAAACGGTTATGCTTTAGGATGGCCAACTGTAGAAAGAGACGAACACCGTGCTGTAGCACCAGTCGGCGGAATGCGTTCTACTTTATTTGTATACCCAAAAGATAATTTATCTATTGTGGTATTAACGAATCTTCAAGGTTCAAATCCAGAATGGTTCGTAGATGAAATTGCAGGATATTATTTCCCTGATATGAAAATAAAAAATGGCTTTGGCCTCAGCAAAAATTTAAAATTATTACGTCAAAACCTTATAAAAAACAACTATCAAAACCCTTATAATAATTATCAAAAGTTAAGACAAACAAATCAAAATTACACCTTAACGGAAGAAGAAGTGAACACTTGGGGGTATCAACTATTGGAACAAGATAAAAAAAATGAAGCATTGCAGATTTTTAAGTTAAATACACTTTTATTCCCTAAAAGTTGGAATGTATATGATAGCTATGGTGAAACCCTAGAAACTTTAGAAAACCGAAAAGAAGCAGTTATTAATTATAGAAAATCTTTGGAACTAAATCCAGACAATACAAATGCCCGCAAATATTTAGACGATAAAAAATAATGCCAAAAAACTTTAGGCTTTTCCAATAGTGGAACTACAAAGTTCAACGGTATCTTCGATTGAATTTTTGTGCAAAATTGAAAATTTGCGCTTCGATTACCACCATCGCAAAACCCGGAAACTGTATTAATAAATGGTGCCTTGACAACAAAGTATAATGAATTATGACACAAGAGTGAAAATTGCTGTATTAATTCAACAGACTAAGCAAAAATGGCAAGTAAATTTGCGCTTCGTATTTTGAATATTTACAAATATAAAAAACCATGAGTCATTGATAAATATTGTGTGTTTTGAAAAACCTTCGGATATTTGAGAGTTAGCAGTAATTTTAGTGACAACGGTAAAAGACAAAAGGTTCGTTGACAGCAAATGAATCCAATTTTAGTCAAATATGGATACAAACAGCTAGTTGAGCTCTAACGCCCAATTACAACTTATGAAAATAAAAGTTTATTCTCCTTTAAATCCTTTACTTACAAAATACATTGAGTGTATCTATATACTCACCCATACCTCTGAAGAAAAACCCGCCAAATACATCACCTTTCCATCTATTTTTACCATTGTATCAAGCAGTGAAAAATCAAAATCTATTAATAAAGGAAATCAATTAATCATCAGGCAGTGCGATGACAATGCGGTTGAAACCAATTTGGTATCTGATTTCAATAAGCCGGTGTATGTACAATATGAAGGGAAAATAAACGAAATCACGATCTATTTCAAACCGTTGGCTATTAATTCATTTTTGGAGCACGAATTAAGCCATTACAACAGTTCAAACTTTTCTGAATTTTCACCTTATGAAGACTATAGAAAAGCGATGATCGAAATTCTTTCTTTACAAAATGATATCGAAAAAATTGAGGCTGTTGAAAGGTATTGGTTGTCCAAATTAAGAGAATTTCAGCATCATTTCCTTGAAACTGTTTTGTCTGAAATGATGTGTGATGAAAATGACGCTGTAACCATTACAGAACTGTGCGAAAAAAATGCTATTTCGCGTACCACACTGAACAAACACTTTGGCAGACATATCTGTAAAACACCATCTCAATTCAAAAAGATTCTAAGGTTTAGAAATGCGGTTAATAAATACGCATCAAAAAACGCAAGAAACAACTTAACGGATATCGCCTATGGTGTTGATTATTTTGACCAGTCGCATATGATAAGAGAATTCAAATCAGTGACAGGGTTCTCTCCCAAAGTTTTTTTTGAAAAAACGACTGCGCTGGAAAAAAAACAAATTCACTGGCTGTTTTTATAGATGGGTTTACACTTGTACAATTTTTCGATTTATGATTAAATTACTTTTGCCCTTTAATCATAAAATGATACCCATTATGACAACAACCCGTCAAATATATTTTGTTACAACTGTCTTCTTCATAGCTTTTTTACAGCCTATTATTGTCCAATCACAAAATTTGAAAAGTATCGTTGATCCGATAAAGGCTCACTTAAAAATTCTTGAAAAAGAGAATAATCTAAGCGGTGTTGTTCTTATTGCAAAAGATGGCAAACCAATCTATAGAGAAGCCTTTGGTTTTTCCAATTTGCCGGACGGTGTTAAAAATAAACCGGACACGAAGTTCAACTTAGCTTCTATTAATAAGATGTTCACAGCAACGGCTATTATGCAATTGGTAGAATCCGGGAAAATTTCGCTTCAAGATAAAATAGGCCAATATCTTACAGATTATCCTAATAAAACGGTGGCCGACTCTGTGACCATCCATCAATTATTAACGCACACTTCAGGAATGCAGAGTTTTTGGGAGGAATATGACAAACTTGCAAAAGTAAACTTCAAAACAGTTTCTGATTACCTTCCTTTGTTTGTTGATAAAAAACTGGCCTTTGCGCCGGGTAGTGACTTCTACTACAGCAATTCCGGATATATGGTTTTAGGATTAATCATTGAAAAGGTGTCGGGTCAGAATTATTTTGATTTCGTAAAAGAACACATTTATCAACCTGCAAAAATGATCAATACGGATGCTTACGAATTGGATAATGCGATTCCAAATTTGGCTACCGGCTATACAATGTCATTAGAAGAACCGGGACAATGGAAAAATAATATTTTCTCAAATTTAGCCAAAGGAACACCTGCCGGTGGTGGCTATTCAACAGCTGACGATTTGTTGAATTTCGCCAATGCTTTACAAAACAATATTTTATTGAGTAAAGAGAATGTAACGCTTTGTACATCAGGTAAAGTGAAGTACAGAGAAGGAATGTATGGCTATGGATTTGAAGAAAACACAATCAACGGGCACCGCATTATTGGACATACTGGCGGACACGATGGTATTGCTTGTGAAATAATGATCTATCCGGATTTGGGCTATACTGTCGTCATTCTAACCAATGGAGAAGTCGAAAATTATTGGGAAGCGAGTAATCTGATTAAAAAACAACTAGTGGGTTCAACACCATCCATTGACAATTTTTTTTATACTAAAGATATCATTAAGACAGTATGTGACAAAGGTTATGAAGCTAGCATTAAGGAAATAGAAAAAAATTCAAAGAAATATTCATTAAGAGAAAATCTTATTGAAAGATATGGTTTTAAGCTATTGTTCGAAAAAAAGACTAATCAGGCCATAGATTTGTTTAAGTTGAATCTTCACTTTTTCCCAAACTCAACCTATGGCTATTATTATATAAGTGAGGCATATCGGGTTTCAGGTCAAAAAAAACAAGCGATTGAATATCTAAAGTTATACATTGAAAAAGAGCCAGAAGACCATGATGCTCAATTAAAATATAAACTGCTAATGAAATAACTACCGCTAACAAGGGTTTTGCAATAGTGTAACTACAAACTTCAACGGATAGTTCTTTGATTGAGCTGCGGTACAAAACTGAAGATTTGTACTCCGATTTCCACCATCGAAAAGCCCCCGACCTTATTAAATAATGGTACCTTTACAGCAAGCAACAAAGTATAATAAATCATGACAAATCTTAAAAAGATACTCTTCGCTACAACGATAATCTTATTGGTTTCCAGCTGTAATACTGAAACCAAAAAGCAAGAAAAAGAAGAAAATAAAACAGAACAAAAAGTAGCTAAAAACGATGATTTTGACGGAAACTATGTTAACAATTCGTACAACCAAAGAAAGGAAGGATACGATTGGGTTGCAGTTATTGTGAGTAAAGATAGCGACAATCAATTAAAAATAGCAGTTCGTTCACGAGCAGATAAAAAGAAACCTACCTGCACATTTGATGCTATTGCTCAAAAATCGGATGAAAACACCTACACATCGGTTCTTCAAGATAAAAAGGTAATGTTTCGTTTCAGCGAAAATGGCATTACCATCGAAACCGAGAAAAAAGAAGATAGTAGCATTCTCAATTTTTATTGTTCTGGCGGAGCAAGTATTGCAGATACCTATACCAAAATAAATGAGCCGTTGGATGAAACTCAAATTGACAAAACGAAGTTCTAAATTTATAGTTTGTTGGCTTTAATTTTTATTGTAATTTATGACTATCCTAAAAACATTAGAGAGCATTCCGACCGAAAAACTTTTAGAAGTTTTCAATTTGTCATTTTCAGACTACGTTGTTCCTTTTTGCTTAACTAAAGAGCAATTGGAAGATAAAATAAAAAGCGACAGTATTAAACTTGAATTTTCTGTAGGAGCATTCGAGGATGATCAATTAATTGCTTTTATACTTCATGGGTATGGCACTATCGACAATTTAAAAATTGTGTATAATGCAGGAACAGGTGTAATTCCGTCCAAAAGAGGAAATAAATTAACCGCAAAACTGTATGAATATGTTTTACCAATTTTGCACGAAAATGATATTGACAGGTTGTTACTTGAGGTAATTACTACAAATGAGCCAGCAATCAAAACTTATAAAAACATAGGGTTCAAAATCATCCGAGAATTAAATTGTTATAAAGGTTCATTAAATATAACTAGTACTAATGATGATTTTGAAATTCGTGAATTGGAAGCGTATGACTGGCAAAAACTTCATTTCTTTTGGGATTTGAAACCATCGTGGCAAAATTCAATTACAGCGGTCGAAAAGCTGAAAAATTCTAACATCTCTATAGGGATATATGACGGGGAAAAATTATTAGGTTACACTATTTTTAATCCAAAAACAAAAAGGATACATCAACTTTCAGTTGACAAAAATTACCGAAGAAAAGGCGTTGGTCGGCAACTTTTAGCACACATTGCAACAAATTATACAACAGATGTTTCTGCTACAAATATTGACAATACTTCAGAAGAAACACTAAAATTTATGACCGGCATAGGAATGGATATTTTCATTCGACAATACGAAATGGAATTGCCCTTGAAATAGAAACCATCACCTACATCATTGGCTATCCGTAAACCTTACAAAACAAACAAGAAATATAGCAACACACAAATGAAGTTGTTAGCTTATTTAGGACACAATTCCTACTCTTTATCTTTAAGAAGAGATCATAAAAAATTACAGTTTAGGAAATTTAACTATAAGAAAATAGCAAAATTTAATGTCTAATCAATATAAAAATGCAGCGTAAAGAGTATATAAATTTTGTCTCAAAAATAGTTGCAAGTTCAATACTAAAGTCACAATGCAGATAGCACCAACAAAAGAACTATCACCTTACATCAAGCACTATCTTTTTTTAGAGAGTGAAGGAACTCTATCAAAAAAACTTCGCTTGTTTTCTGATGGTAACACTGGTATGGTTATGACTTTTAGAGGCAATCTTATTTCAAACACTCATGGCACTAGTACTTTAAATTATCCAAATTCGTTTTTGTATGGACAGATTAGTACGTTTAGAGATTTGTATTTGGCAGGAAAAACATCAATAATTATTGTCGTTTTTCAACCTTATGGTTTCAATCATTTATTGGGAATATCCGCAAATGAAATGCGAGAGAGCATTGTTGCGACAGAAGATATATTTGGCAGTAAGGATTCGCTGCTTTATGAAAAATTATCTGAAGTATCCTATTTAGAAACAAAAATACAAATCCTGAATGCTTTTTTTATTAAACAGGCTGCTAAAAAAAATCTTTCAAACCAAAATCTTATTCATCCAACATTAAATTACATTCTGAAAACAAAGGGGCAATAACTGTAAATCATTTGGTAAAACATACTGGTTATTCGGAAAGGCACATCGAAAGAATTTTTAAAGAATGTATTGGGTTAAATCCAAAAAAGTTTGGAAACATTGTAAAGTTGCATTTCTTTTTGAACCTACTCAAGTACAAGTCAAGCCAAAGCAATATTACCGATTTATGCTACGACGCTGGGTATGCTGACCAATCGCATTTAATCAAAGAATTTAAAAAATATACGGGCATAACTCCTACTCAATATTTAAAAAATACCAATAGATTAGCAATAAATTTTATGGAAATAAAATCTAATGAGATACCGATGTCGGATTTGTACAATTTATAGAAAAACTCACAAGCTACTTTTGTCCTAAATATTAAAACAAAAAAAAATGGACAAAATAAAAATCTCAACAGCCCAATTCGAGGCTAAAAATGCTGACAAAGCCTACAATTTATCAGTAATTGAAAAACTTGCTAAAAAAGCATTCGAAGAAGGTTCTGATGTAATTGCCTTTCACGAATGTTCTATTACCGGTTACACATTTGCAAGGCATCTTAACAAAGAACAAATGCTTAATTTGGCCGAATTCGTCCCCAGTGGTGAGAGCACACAAAAACTAATAGAGATCGCCACCAAATATAACATTGTAATTTTAGCCGGACTGTTTGAAAAGGATGAAAATGACAATTTATACAAGCCATACATCTGTGTAGATAAAAATGGGTTAATTGCGAAACATCGTAAAATACACCCTTTCATAAATCCATATTTAACTGCTGGACAAAGCTATACTATTTTTGAGATCAACGGGTGGAAATGTGGCATTTTGATCTGCTACGACAATAACATCATTGAAAATGTAAGAGCGACAACGCTATTGGGTGCAAATATCATTTTTATGCCACATGTAACTATGTGTACACCATCAACCCGACCGGGAGCCGGCTTTGTTGATCCCAAATTATGGCTAAACCGTGAAGCTGACCCAACTTCATTACGTTTGGAATTTGACGGTATGAAAGGCAGGGCTTGGCTCATGAAATGGTTGCCAGCAAGAGCGTATGACAATGGGATATACGCAGTATTCTCAAATCCAATTGGAATGGACGATGATCAATTGAAAAATGGATGCTCAATGATAATAGATCCATATGGAGATATTCTTGCAGAATGTCGTTCATTTGACGATAGCTTTGTGACAGCAACCATTACCCCCGAAAAACTTGCTAATGCAGGTGGAAATCGTTATATAAAATCCAGAAAACCAGATTTGTACCGAGACATCATAGGGAAAGATCACGATTCGGAACAAAAAGTAATTTGGTTGAACACGGGCGAAAAAAAATAAAAACTACCACCAATATGGATTTTATACATGCGTGCAAATTCCAGTGATATTGAACACCTATTTTCAATTCAAATCAAAGCAATTATATACTTGAATGTACCGAATCAAAAAACTAAAATATTACTTTGATTTATAAGTCAGTTTATTTATCTATAAGTAGTAAAAATCAGTACTTTAAGTGAAAAATTGGTATATCCAAGTATATTGCACCTTAAATAAAAAGCTGCATTGATTCTTGTCCTACAACGATCAACAAATGGTCTGATTAGAATCCTGTCAAGTTCACAAAAAGAAAATCCTTTACAGATTAAGATAATAGAAATATACACCAATCAAAAAACCTATAAATCTCATTTGCATACACCCCATTTTCAGCATTATAAAACCACAACCCTTAAAAAATGTTTAAATCCTTAAAATTGGTAGATATGACCACTTTAGACCCAAACACAATGCCTCAGATTTTCGATAAGATTGGAAAGTAATTCTAATACGTATATAGTATAACTATTAAATAGCATTTAAAACGTTTAAAATATTGTCATTATCTTTTATTAATTGGCTTGGGTAAGTCCTGTCATGTTCACACACAGCCAAATGGCGCCAACTAAAGACAGTTGGCGCCATATTTATTTAATGAGAATAATTGTTTTAGGTGATGAAAACATAATCAAAATACAATATTTGAAAAATGATTATTAACAATCATTTTCTTTATTACTTATATCCTATTTTCGCAAAAATATTAAATAGACAAAATTAAGTTTTCTGGAAGTTATTCCAGCGATTGCCGTTTTTATATCGCTGTTGCTTGCTGTATTTTTGTTAACAGTAAAAACAGAAAGAAAACTAGAAAACAGATTATTTGCAGCGTTCCTCATAAAGAAACCGTCATTGTTCACTGTGGTAATTCACTTAAACACTACAGTACTGATTTTGATTTATGGGACATTGCTTTACTATTGAATTAGGAATTTTATGAAAACAATGAATTAAAATAAAACTGTCTGTCACAAGGGTTTTTGCGTTATGGGGCCGAAGTACTAACTTCAGCTTTTTTATTAATTTAACATCAGTTAAAGGCTTAACAATTTCACAGACTTCAACATAGTAACCGTAATGTAACAATAAATCACGGAATTCAAAATTAACCAACTAAAAAATAAAATGTTAAATGACATTATCCGAATATGTAAAAAAGAAAAATGGTGTTACGATGGGACATTCAAAATCACTTCGGAATAATTTACAGCGGTCGCTGGGTGCCAAAAACTTTGCAGAATTCTGGAATTTCTGGAATCCTATTTTTGGATATTATTTAGGCTCAAAAATATTCAAACCCTTGAAAAAGGTATTTCCTAAAGGGCTTGCTTTATTTTTTACATTTATTTTTTCCGGATTGATTCACGATTTAGTTACCACTTTAATTAGAGGAAAGCTTTCGTTATTTTTTTCTGTTTGGTTTCTTTTAATGGGAACAGTGGTTGCGATTTCAACATTTAACAACTATGACCTATCAAATAAAAAATGGATTTTTAGAGCTTTTGCAAACGTCTCAATAATAACGATGTGTTTTTGTTTGACAAAGTACTTAAACACAATATTTTATTATTATTAAATTTAAGCAAGAGGAATCAAAAAAAGCTTTGATGAACAGAATAATTACTAATCTCGTCAATCATTTATCAGAAAAACCCAAAACGCTTTTTTGATGGACAGTTTGGGTGCATTTTTCACTGCATTTTTCCTGTTTGTAGTAATGCGGAATCTAACCCATTATTTTGGAATGCCAGAAACTGTATTGACTTATCTTTCTGTAGTAGCAAGCATTTTTTGTATTTATTCTGCAGTTTGTTTTTTCTTTTTAAAAGAATATTGGACAATTTTCATCAGGATTATTGCTGTTGCAAACTTTCTTTATTGCGTCGTGACATTAGGATTATTGATTAAATACTATTCTTTCCTCACAATATTAGGAACAACCTATTTTTTGACTGAAATAATAAATATTGCCTTACTTGGTTTTGTTGAACTTAAAGTGGCGAGATCAAGAATGTAACAGATAAACTACTTTAACAATTTTACAATATTCATCTTATAAATTTTGCCAATTGGAATTTGGTAATTCGAAATAAATATAATGTTTCCTTCAACACTATTAATCTGCTTTGGAGCAACTGCAAATGATTTATGAACTTGCACAAAATCGTTTTTAGGCAATTGTTCTAAAAAAGTAGAGAATTTTTCACGAATGGTAATGGTTTCAGTCGTGGTTATTATTTTGGTGTAGTTGCCTGTTGCTTCGATGTATAAAATATTTTCTGTTTCTAGTTGAATGTGCTTTTTATTGCTTTGAACAAAGATTCGGTTTGGAACGTCATTTTTTTCAGAAGAAACAGTCTTTTGAACTACCGAACTAATCGCTTTATTTGCAGCTTTTAAAAACCGTTCAAAACCAAAAGGTTTTAGCAGGTAATCCGAAATGTTGTGTTCATATCCTTCCAGAGCGAATTCCTGATAAGCAGTTGTTACGATTACCTTTGGTGGGTTTTGCAAGGTTTTCAGAAATTCAAAACCTTTTAAAACAGGCATATTCAAATCCAAAAAATTAAATCCACTTCATTTTTGTTCAAGTATTCAAAGGCTTCCAAAGCATCATAACAGTTTTTCATCAACTGCATATTTGGTATCAAATCGCAATATCCTTTAATGATATCGTGGGCAATATGTTCATCATCGATGATTAAATAGCTTATCATAATTGTTTTAAAATTAGTTGAGCTTGATATACATTTTCTGTTTCCGAAAAAGTCAATTCGTGTTGATTGGGATAAATTAATTCTAATCTTCTTTTCAGATTTTTTAAGCCAATCCCGAATTGATTTTCAGTTTTTTCAAAATTGTTTTCAATGGCGAAACAGATTTCGTTTTGTGAAGTTATCAAACTAATTTTGACATGAGCATTCTCTCTCAAATTTTCGACTCCGTGCTTAAAAGCATTTTCTAAAAGGATGATAAACAACAAGGGAGCAACTTTTAGATTTTTATCAATATTACAATAAAAATCAACGCTTATCAGTTTATGGTAACGCATTTTGTGGAGTTCGACATAGTTTTTCAAAAAATCAATTTCTTCCTGCATCTTTACTGTTTCTTTTTCGCCTTCATAAATACTGTAACGCATCATATCTGAAAGTTTCAGTATCAATTCTTGTGCTTTTTTGGGGTCTTTTGCCACCAAACCATATAAATTATTGAGCGTATTGAAAAAGAAATGCGGACTGACCTGGCTTTTCAAAAGCATCAATTCGGCTTTCATTTTTTCGTTTTTCAGTTTGGTGATAAAAATAATTTCCCGAACTAACAAAACTACACCCAAACAAAAAAGCAAAACGTAGTAGCAAATTACAATGATGGCAACTTTCGGGTGGTAATTTCCTAAAAATACAACGGATTTGTTTTCCGTAAAGATTACTTCATAAGCCGTAATCATTACAGGAACAACTACTATTGCCAATAATGCAATCACAATCCATTTTACATTTCTTTTCAGAGCCATCATATTGCAATATTACAACTATAAACAAGCCTCTGCAAGCGTGTTGACAAACGACAGCCAAAGCGTTTTGAAATGATGAAAATGAGTGATGAAAGCACTTTGAACTTATGCAAATACTGTTTATGTATTTACAGAGGTTGTTTGTCACAATTGTTTTAGAAACGGAACAATCATTAATAGGTTTACAGAAATTAATCGAAAAATGAAAAAGAGATTTTTGAGATATGCAAAACATATCATTATCACATTTGTAGTAATAGGAGTTATTGCTGTTTCATTCGGATTGTATCACGGAGCCAGTTTTCGGTATGCGGAAAATCCTGAAATGATGAATTGGGATAAAGATGGCCCATATATTTTTGATAAAAATGACAGCGTTGTAACTGTAAATTACGTTAGAGGAAATCAAAATGACGGATTTTATTTAGACCAAAAAGATTATCCTTTGGATCCAAAAATTCCTGTGTCTTGTTATTTTCCATTAGATTCTACCCATTTTGAATTTACCATCAACAACAAAATCGAAATTCCGAAAAACACTTACGACGACAACGCTAAAATTTTAGCTATTTCTGATATTGAAAGCGGTTTTAAAACCTTTCGAGATTTTTTAATTACCAATAAAGTTGTTGACAATAAGCTAAATTGGACATTTGGAAATGGCCATCTTGTTTTGCTCGGAGATTTTGTAGATAGAGATTTTTCAACTACGCAAGTGCTTTGGTTTATTTACAAATTGGAGCAAGAAGCAAAAGAAAAAGGCGGAAATGTTCATTACATTTTGGGAAACCACGAATTGAAAAATATGCAGGGAAATTTTGAAAATACTTCGCTCAAGTATTATCACGTTGCTTCTATTTTAAAAAAGCAACAAACCGAATTGTATAGTACCAATTCATTTCTTGGAAGATGGATATCGAGCAAAAATTCAATTGAAAAAATTAACAAAATTCTCTTTGCACATGGCGGAATACATCCAGATTTAGCAGGTTACAAAACAAATTTGGACGAAATCAATCAAATTATTCGTAGCAATTATTATAAGCCTTACTATCCGAATCCGCAGAAAAATTTGGAGCAATTGTTAATTTCTTCTCACAAAGGAATTGCATGGTACAGAGGCTATTTTAAAGATGATTTGACCCAGAAAGAAGTAGAACGAGGATTAAATAAATTCGGTGCAAAATCAATAGTTGTTGGGCATACACTACAATCAAAAGTCAATAGAAAATACAAGGAAAAAGTAATAGGAATTGATGTAAAACACCCAAAAGATTACTCTAAAAGTCTTCCCAACCAAAAATCAGAAGGTCTGTTGATTGAAGGAAATAAATATTACAGAGTTTTGCATAATGGAGAAAAGAAAGAGATATAGAATGAACCTCTTTATATTAAATCACCAAAAATCCCTATTTAATCTAATTGTGCTTGCATTGCAGGTGTTTTTTGCTCTTGGCATTGATTTATCTTAGACCAGTTAAACCTTAAAATGAGTTTCCGTTGCATTTGTAGCACGCAACGGAAACTAAACTACTACCCATTTTTTTTATTTAATGGTTTCTAATTTCTGAATCATTGCTTTTGCCGATTCCGAATTTGGATCTAACGCTAAAGCCTTCTGATATGATTTTAATGCATTTCCTTTATCGCCGTTTATCAAGTAGGCTTCACCCAAACTATCCCAATTATTTGCATTATTTGGAGATATTTTCACGTTTTCCTGAAATACTATAATCGCATTATCAACGGATTTTTCTTTCAAAAAGGCGTAACCAATTTTATTCAAAAAATCATTCTTATTGCTTTTAACAGTTTTATTAATGGCGTCTATGTAAGCACATCTGCAAAAGAAAGGAAATTGCTATAATGCCTTTGAAGCGATGCAGTTTTTAAATGAAAACGCAGTAGACTTGTTGTTTTTGGATATTAATATGCCCAAATTATCTGGTTTCGATTTTTTAAAAATCCTGCCCAATCCGCCCAAAATAATTGTGACGACAGCTTACAAAGAATTTGCTTTAGAAGGGTATGAACTCAATATTTCCGATTATTTATTAAAGCCATTTAATTTTGAGCGATTTGTAAAAGCGATTAACAAAACTATTTCTACTGTTCAAAATAAGAAAGATATACCGACCTTATCAACGACTGAAACCAAAGCAGATGCCGGTAGTATTTTTTTAAAAGGTGATAAAAAACACCATCAAATTCATTTTGAAGATGTATTATTTATAGAAGCTTACGGACATTTTATCAAAGTTTATTTAAAGAATGAGATGATTGTTAGCCCTCAAAAAATTTCAGATTTTGAAAAGTTGCTTCCTAAATTAGAGTTTATAAGAACCCATAAATCATTTATTGTTGCCAAAAATAAAATCAAACAAATTGAAGGTAATAGGATCTTAATTGAAGTGCACAAAATACCAATTGGACAAACCTATAAAGAGAACATCAATCAACTGTTAAGTTGAATCTTCAATCAAAATTAATATTCGTTACAAAGGCAATATCAGTGATGTACGCTAAAGAAACCATTCTAATATTTCATTTACAAAATTTCCCACTTAATGATATTACAATTCTTTAAATGGCATTCTAAAAATCAATGCGGCAGCTTATCTCTGAAATATCCATAGACCCAAGTTCCGAGAACAGCACTCAACAAAGTAATAATAACAGCAAAAGCTCCTGTTCCAATCTGTGCGAATAAAGGACCGGGACAAGCTCCGGTAATTGCCCAGCCAAAACCGAAAATCAAACCTCCGTAAATCTGTCCTTTGTTAAAAGTTTTAGGAGCAATTGAAATTTTTTCTCCGTAAATGGTTTTTATTTTGAATTTTTTGATGATCCAAACGGAAATCGTCCCCGTCACAACTGCGCTTCCAATCACGCCATACATGTGAAATGACTGCAAACGGAACATTTCCTGGATTCTGAACCAGCTGATAATTTCAGCTTTCACAAACACAATTCCGAACAAAACACCAATTATTAAATATTTCAAATTGTGATACCATTTATGCTGAAGATGACTTTCGTTGGTACAAATGGTATCTTGGTGACGTATATCTTTTTCTTTTGTCATTATTAAATACATTTAGAGTGAAAGAATGATTGGCAAAATCACATTTGCCATTAAAAAACCGCCAATCATAAAGCAAATTGTTGCTACCAAAGACGGCCATTGAAAATTGGAGAGTCCCATTATCGCGTGTCCGCTGGTACAACCTCCGGCATATCTTGTTCCGAAGCCTACGAGAAATCCGCCGACAACCATCAGAATGAATCCTTTCAACGTCAATAAACTTTCAAAATTCATCAGTTGGGTCGGAACAAGATTGCTGTAATCAGTAATCCCATAGGTTGCCAATTCTGCTTTAAGGTTTGGATTGACTGTAATTTCTCTGGTATTAACAAGAAAATGAGAAGCAATCGTTCCTCCGAAGAAAATTCCAAGGACAAAGAATAAATTCCAGGATTCTTTTTTCCAGTCATATTTGAAAAAACTCACGTTTGCCGGAATACAGGCTGCGCAAATATGTCGCAATGACGAACTGATTCCGAAAGATTTATTGCCTAAGATCAGCAAAGCCGGAACGGTAAGACCAATCAGCGGACCTGCAACATACCACGGCCAGGGTTCTTTTATGATATCTAACATTAATTTACTTATTTAATTCAAAATTAGTTCAAAACTTTACTTTGACAAACGAAATCGCTTTTGGGAACATCAGTTTGTGCGATTGCATTAAATCCACCTTCAATTTCGGTGAAATTTCTGTAACCTCTTGCCAGAAGAATGCTCGCCGCCATCATACTTCGATAACCACCTGCACAATGAAGGTAAAAATGATTGGTCGGTTCAATATGGTTAATCCATTCATTGATGTAAGCTAAAGGCTTATTGTAGGCTTTATCGACGTGTTCTGCTTCGTATTCACTTTCTTTTCGTACATCAATAATTTTCACCTCTTTATTTTCAATTTCCTTTTCAAAATCTGTAGCAGAAATTCGATGAACTTTGTCAATTTCTTTTCCGCTGTTTTTCCAGGCTTCAAAACTACCTTTCAGAAAACCTAAAACGTTGTCAAACCCTACTCTGCTTAATCTCGTGACCGTTTCCTCCTCATTATTTTCATCGGTAATTAATAAAATTGGTTGTTTTACATCTACAATCAAAGCGCCGACCCAAGGTGCAAAATCTCCATCTAAACCGATATTAATAGATTGAGGAACAAAACCTTTCGCGAAATTTTCATTATTTCTGACATCCAGAATCAAAGCTCCTGAATGTTCTGCCATTTCTTCAAATTCTTCAGGAGAAAGAGCGTGAAGACCTTTTGACAAAACCTCATCAAAACTCTCGTAGCCTTTTTTATTCATCGCTACATTCATCCCGAAATAGGCAGGCGGTGGAAGAAGCCCGTCTGTAACAGCTTTTATGAAGCTTTCTTTATCTTTTTGATTCAATGCATAATTGGTTTTCTTTTGATTACCCAACATATCAACCGTTTCTTTCTGCATATTTTTACCGCAGGCAGAACCAGCTCCATGAGCAGGATAAACGATAATTTCATTGTCCAGAGGCAGAATTTTTTTGTATAAACTTTCGTAAAGAAGCCCTGCCAATTCTTCCTGAGTCATATTCGCCGCTTTCTGAGCTAAATCCGGTCGACCGACATCGCCAAGAAATAAAGTATCTCCACTGAAAAGTGCTTTTTCCTTTCCGTTTTCATCAATTAATAAAAAAGAAGAGCTTTCCATTGTGTGTCCCGGCGTGTGCAGAACTTTTATTTTGATTTTCCCCACTTCAAAAATCTGATTATCTTCGGCAATAATCGCATTAAATTCTGGGTTTGCCGTTGGTCCATAAACGATTGGCGCATTTGTTTTTTTACTTAGATCAACGTGGCCACTCACAAAATCTGCGTGAAAATGGGTTTCAAAAATGTATTTGAGTTTTACATTGTCTTTTTCCAGTCTTTCGATGTAAGGCTGGGTTTCTCTTAAAGGATCAATGATTGCCGCTTCACCTTCAGAAACGATGTAGTATGCTCCCTGAGCGAGACATCCTGTGTAAATCTGTTCTATTTTCATTTTGATATTTTTTATTTAATTTTAATTTGATACAAATTTCCGTGTTTGAATTCTGTTGTACAGCTACTTTTGTTACATAAGAGTCTTAATTAATTATCTCCTATTTTGAAACACCGAATGATTGCAGCCCGACTTGAGCGGAGCTCTTTTTGTGAGGAGGAACGACGAGCAAAAAAGCGGGAGTGGAAGGCGGATAAAGCTGCCCAAATAATATTAGAAGAAAAGTTCTTTGATAATAATGTAAATTCCCATCACCAGAATAAACCATCCGAATGCAGGTTTCAGTTTTTTACCATCAATTTTCTTTGATAACTGAGAACCAATGATGATGCCGAAGATGGCGATTGCGGAAATGTTTCCTAATAAATTCCATTCGATTTTGATGTGATTCATTGATGAAAAAAATCCGATCAGAGAATTTAAAGAAATGATGACCAGAGAAGTTCCGATAGCGACTTTCATTGGCGTTTTCAGAAGATTGACCAAGGCAGGAATGATCATAAATCCGCCTCCTGCTCCTACCAAACCTGTCAAAATACCAACTACAGAACCTTCAGCTACTGCCAAAGGTGTATTGTTATTTTGTGAAGGGATTGTTTCTATTTTTAATTCCACGCTTTTCTGAATCATTTTGTAGGAAGCGGTAATCATTAATCCTGCAAATAGCAACAGAAGAAAAATGTCTTTGGTCACAATGAAACTTCCAAAAGTGAAAACTTCATTAGGAATAAGAGGTAAAAGATAATTTCTTGTTAGAAGAATAGAAACGATCGATGGAACGCCGAAAATGAAAGCTGTTCTCAGATTAACCAATCCTTTTTTAAAGTAAGAAACCGAACCAACCAAACTGCTGATTCCCACAATGAAAAGTGAATATTCTGTTGCCAGAAAAGCATCAATACCAAAAAGATAAACCAAAACAGGAACGGTAAGAATACTTCCGCCACCGCCGATTAGTCCTAAAGAAATACCGATAAAAATAGATGCTACATATCCGAAAATTTCCATTTTTTAACTTTTATAAAGCAAAAATGGATATATCTGTGAAGATGTACAGCTACTTTTGTTACACAAGCAAATTTAAATAGAATCTGAAAGGATAATTTTGTTTCTTCCTAATTTCAATTTACCAGAATCTTCCAACTGTTTCAAAAGTCTGGATACAACTACTCTAACTGTTCCGAGTTCATTGGCAAGCTGTTCGTGAGTGATTACGATGGTTTTAGATTGGGAGATTTCAGATTTTTTATAGAGCAGATTGAGTAGTCTTTCATCTACTTTTTTGAAGGCAATCGCATTGATAATATCGAGCAATTCTTCAAAGCGTTTGTGATACAGCCTGAAAATATAATCCAGCCATTCTGGATATTCTTTGATGAATAATGTAACTTTATCCATTGGTAAAAACAAGATCTCTGAATCTTCCTCCACCTCGGCTTTTACAATGCTTTTCTCATTGTGCATACCTCCCAAAAACGACATAATGCAGCTTTCACCAGCTTTGATATAATAGAGTAAAATCTCTCTGCCGTCTTCTTCCGTCCTGATGACTTTTAACAATCCTTTCATTACAATAGGTATCGAGCGTATAGAAGCATTTTCATCCAGAATGATTTCGCCCTCCCGATATGTTTTCAAGATACCGTTTTGATAAAGCTTATCAGTTAATTCCTTAGAAGAACTGAATTCGGAAGAAATTATATTTGGATTCATTATGTGAAAATATGCTACGAATTTACATTAATTTGAAAGAATGTGATTGTTTAGACTCCTTGTTTTGAACTCAAACTTATTAATTAAGTCAGCAATTCTATACCGTGAAATATTTTTTCTAATAGCTTTGATTTTGTTGAATATTTACTGTTTTTAAAGAAATTCTATATTACATCCAAGATATTTGTAATAAAAAGATCATTATTATTTTTTTATTTTATCAATATTTGTAAATTTGCGTCAAAGGAAATGGTGCTCTTCCTTACCCAACCGCCTTAAAAAAGCTGATGACGCCTGATTACTACAATGTTAACACATTTAATCAGGTAAATTATGTCTAAAAATCAGCGTTCCAGATTCAGCAGCAGAAAAGCTCAGCTTCGTACAAAGATCTTCTTTCGGAAATATCCCAGTCTCCCTTATATTGCTAAATGGTTTTTAATTAGTTCCATTATTGGGATATGTGTAGGTTCTGCATCGGCAGGTTTTTTAGTGTCTCTGGATTGGGCTACCAATTTCAGAGAGAACCATTTATGGCTCATTGCCTTCTTGCCCATTGGCGGATTGCTGATTGGTCTACTCTACTATTATTTAGGAAAAGATATTGAAGCCGGGAATAATCTCTTGATCGACAGCATTCACAATCCAAAAGAAATCATCCCTTTCAGAATGGCTCCATTTGTTTATTTAGGAACTATTGCTACTCATTTTTTTGGAGGTTCAGCAGGTCGGGAAGGAACAGCATTGCAGATGGCAGGTGCTATTGCAGACCAGTTTACAAAACCCTTCAGACTCAATGAATCTGAGCGTAAAATCTTACTTATTTCAGCCATAGCAGCTGGTTTTGGTTCCATTTTCGGAACGCCTCTAGCGGGAGCGTTGTTTGGTCTGGAGGTCTTCCTGATAGGAAGAATAAAATACGATGCGATATTTCCGGCTTTTGCTTCGGCAATTCTGGCTGATCTGGTCACCAACCTCTTGCAGGTAAAACACACCCATTATCATATTGACCTTGTTCCCCAATTGGAAGCTTTACCTATCATTTACAGCATATTGGCAGGGATCTTATTTGGTTTGTGTGCAGCTACTTTCAGCAAGGTTATTCATCATATCACTGCGATTTTTAAAGCGAAAATTTCTTTTCCGCCGCTCCGTCCTTTTGTGGGAGGGATTATCGTCGCCGTTGCGGTTTTTACGATGGGAACCACGAAATATATCGGATTGGGTATTCCTACAATTGTAGAGTCTTTTGAGCAGCAGCAACCAATTTATGATTTTGCTTTGAAGATGGCTTTTACCATTATCACGCTTGCAGCAGGTTTCAAAGGCGGAGAAGTAACCCCTTTGTTTTTTATCGGTGCTACTTTGGGAAGTGCTTTATCGTTATTTATCCCTCTACCGACAGGACTTCTGGCAGGGATGGGATTTGTGGCGGTATTTGCAGGTGCAACCAATACGCCGCTTGCTTGTATGCTGATGGGAATAGAGCTTTTCGGTGCTGAAAGCGGAATTTATATGGCGATTGCCTGTGTAGTTTCCTATCTAATTTCTGGTCACAACAGCATTTACGGAAAACAGGTCATAGGAGAACCTAAACATATTAGATTTATAAATCAAGAAGGCAAAACCATTAATGACAAAGAAAAATAATGGAAAAGAAATATCTCATTTCAATGATTATTTTGAATCAAGGGCAAAAGTAGAAACTAGCGGATTCTGGAAAGGACTGTGCCAAATCTCTTATCTTTTTAAAGAAATAATTGGTCGAATAAAACTCCACTGGTCTTTGTTAAAATTTTCAATTTTAGATCATTTATTTTTTTAATTAATATTAATCATCGTAATATTGCAATATTAAATCATTATGGGAGCTACAAAGACGGATCACTTTACAGATCAACAAAATAAAATAGCAGTGATAGCAAAAGCATTGGGACACCCTGCCAGAGTTGCTATTATAGAATACCTGCTCAAGGTAAATACGTGTATCACGGGAGACATTGTTAATGAATTGCCTTTGGCGCAACCCACCATATCCCAGCATTTGAAAGAACTGAAAAATGCAGGTTTGATAAAAGGCAGTATCGGGGGTAATTCAGTATGCTACTGTATCGATGAAAATACTTTCGAGATACTGAAAGATTACTTTTCAAAAATCATTAATACCGTTACTGATCAGAAATGTTGTTGATGCATTTTTTTACTCTTAATCATCGTAATATTGCATTAATACAATATATTTTTAGACTTTTAAATCGCTTCCATTAAATTAAAAACAATTAAAACAAATAATATGACACTAGAACAAATAAAAGAGATCTTACCAACATTGGAGAATGTAGAGTTTCAATTGGAAGACGGCACTTTTGTGCCTGAGCATTTCCACGTGACGGAAGTCGGACAGATTAATAAAAAATTCATCGATTGTGGCGGAGTGATTCGTGAAGAATCAGTGGTCAATTTCCAGTTATGGAATGCAGACGACTATGAGCACAGGTTAAAACCCGGAAAACTGCTTAATATTATCAAACTTTCTGAAGAAAAATTAGGGATTGAAAATAATGAGATCGAAGTGGAATATCAAAGCAATACCATTGGTAAATATGATCTGGAGTTCAATGGGAAAGTTTTTGTTTTGAAAAGTAAAACTACTGCTTGTCTTGCTCAGGATGCTTGCGGAATTCCATCGGAAAAATTGAAGAAGAATTTGGCGGAACTGCCTGTCAATAATGCTAATACGTGTACGCCAGGCGGAGGCTGCTGCTAAATCAATTTCTATATGGAAGCATTCGACAAAAGATCGCATTGGGAAAACATTTACCAAAATAAACCTTTGGAAACAGTAAGCTGGTATCAGCCTGATCCCGAGACCTCTTTAAAATTCATCCGCCAGCTCAATCTGGCCACGTCCGCTAAGATCATTGATGTTGGCGGAGGCGACAGTTTTCTTGTGGATCATTTGCTTGAGTTAGGGTATGAAGATATAACAGTGCTTGACATTTCCCATACAGCAATAGAACGGGCAAAAGCAAGGCTAGGAAGCAAAGCTGATAAAGTACAATGGATCACCGCAGATATTTTGGATTTCAGACCAACAGAGCAATACGATTTTTGGCACGACAGAGCCGCCTTTCATTTTTTGACCGAAGAAAAAGGTGTGGATCATTATATAGAAACTACAGAAAATGCGGTCTCCAGAAATGGAATGATGGTAATCGGTACCTTTTCGAAGCTCGGACCAAAAAAATGCAGCGGTATCGATATTAAACAATATTCAGAACAGACAATGACAGATCGGTTTGAGAAATATTTTGAAGTGATTGAGTGTTTTTCTGTTGATCATAAAACACCTTTTGAAACCATTCAGAATTTTGTATTCTGCAGCTTCAAAAGGAAAAACACCATTTCTGATAATCCTTAATCTTACTGACAATAGCAAAACCATCATTTTAATCCGTATGGAACTGCTGCACGGAAGCCGAACCGACTGGGCTATGCTCTTGGGAAGCATTTTTTTATTGGTTAAAGGTGGAGGCTACTGGGCATTGGATAGTCGCTTCCGTTGCGATCATAACTGGCATGTTTCACAATGGGGAAAGAGACCATTACCGAATGGCGAACAATCATTATCGCATTGGTCAGTGCCTTTGTTGTTTTCAAATATAAAAAAATCAATAGTGCTTTCATCGTTTTAGGAGGTGCATTATTAGGTTATATTTTAATGAGTATCTAGTATTCTTATCATTAAAAAGAAGCCCATTTATCTATAACTAATAAAATAAATAAAAATGAACGAGACCATTTCAAATATCATAGAATCAATTTCTATAAACTCTATTACAGAGGAAAGAAAAACTGTTTTGCAGCCATTAGCAGATTACATCCAAAGTAAATCGGAAGCAGATAAGACAGTCAGACTGAATTTTATCTGTACACACAACAGCCGAAGAAGTCATCTGTCACAGATCTGGGCGCAAACAATGGCTTATCATTTTAATATTAAAAACGCATTCTGCTATTCCGGAGGAACAGAAGCTACCACAATGTTTCCAAAAGTGACTGAAACATTGGAAAATCAAGGGTTTCAGATTCAGATGCTGAGCGACAATGAGAATCCTGTCTATGCTGTAAAGTATGCAGAAAATGAAGCTCCTATCATCTGCTTTTCGAAAGAATACAGCAATGATTTTAATCCCAAAAAAGAATTTGGTGCGATTATGACCTGCGACAATGCTGATGAAGGTTGTCCTTTGGTTATAGGAGCAGAAGCAAGATTTCCTATCAAATATGATGATCCCAAAGCCTCAGACAACACGCCGGAACAGACGCAGATCTATGCTGAGAGAAGTTTGCAGATCGCCACAGAGATGTTTTATGTTTTCTCACAGGTAAAAAAATAAAATGGAAATAATACCAACAGACAAGAAGCATTTTCTAGACATAGCGGAAATATACAGGCAAGGGCTTGAAACAGGCAATGCCACATTTGAAACCACTGTTCCGACTTGGGAAGATTGGGACAAAAGTAAATTAAAGCACAGCCGATTGACTGCTATAATTGACAACACGGTTGTTGGCTGGGCTGCACTCTCGGCAGTAAGTGACCGATGTGTCTATGGTAGTGTGGCAGAATTGAGCATCTACATTTCCAATAATCATAAAGGAAAAGGCATAGGAAAAGTATTAATGCAAAAACTGATAGAAGAAAGTGAAAGGAACGGCATATGGACGTTGCAAAGCGGGATGTTTCCTGAGAATAAAGCAACAGTGTCTCTTCATCAAAGTTCGGGCTTCAGAATGATAGGTTATCGCGAAAAGATCGGAAAACTAAGAGATACTTGGCGTGACACCGTCATTATGGAAAGAAGAAGTAAAACAGCAGGAATAAATTAAAACTGTATGCAACCAAAATTAAAATTTCTCGACAGATACTTAACACTATGGATATTTCTTGCCATGGCAGTCGGAGTAGGCTTAGGATATATATTTCCCGAAATAACAAACATCACAAATTCGCTTTCTGTAGGAGCAACAAATATTCCGCTGGCAATTGGATTGATTTTGATGATGTACCCTCCCCTTGCAAAAGTGGATTACTCTTTATTGCCTGTTGCTTTTAAAGACAAAAAGGTAATCAGTATATCACTGCTGTTAAACTGGATCATCGGTCCCATATTGATGTTTATACTGGCCATTATTTTCTTAAGAAACGAGCCGGATTATATGGTAGGATTGATACTCATCGGTTTGGCAAGATGTATTGCAATGGTCATCGTGTGGAACGATCTGGCAAAAGGAAACAGAGAATATGCCGCCTTACTGGTCGCCTTAAATAGTATTTTTCAGATATTCACCTACAGTTTTTTTGTATGGTTATTCATCAATGTTTTACCAGGAAAATTAGGATTGGCCAATTTTAATGTCAGTGTATCAATGAAAGATGTGACGGAGAGTGTTCTCATCTACTTGGGTATCCCATTTCTGGCTGGTTTCCTGAGTCGCTATTTTTTAGTTAAATCAAAAGGTTTGGATTGGTACAACAGAAAATTTGTACCGGCAATCTCTCCCATAACCTTATATGCTTTATTATTTACCATTGTTCTAATGTTCAGCCTGAAAGGTGAAAAAATAGTAGAACTGCCAATGGACGTTGTCAAAGTTGCGATACCACTTGTGGTGTATTTTATATTGATGTTCTTTGTCAGTTTCTTCATCAATAGGTCGATGAAAGTACCTTATGACAAAAATGCCTCCATCGCATTTACAGCCACAGGAAACAATTTTGAACTGGCAATCGCAGTTGCGATCTCTGTTTTCGGCATCAACTCTGCGCAGGCTTTTGTAGGGGTCATAGGCCCTTTAGTAGAAGTTCCGGTTCTGATACTGTTGGTACGGGCAAGTCTATGGTTAAAGAAAAAATATTATTAGTAAACCCGTTGTGCATTTTAAAATATGTTTGATTTTAGATTGTTGATGTTTCATTTTCATTGATGAGCAGAACCGTTGTCAAAGCTGTAATGCTTGCTAATATTCTTGTTTTAAACCCTTCACAAGTTTTAGCATAGTTTCGCCTTATCATAAATTGGTCGCATAGTTGTGAAAATAGGGTCTCAATCCTTTTTCTATGGTAATGTGGTTAAAAATAGTTGGTGTTTTTGACTATTAAACCTTTTCTATGCTTTTCGAATAAGTAAAATTGGGGGGGGCATAATCTTTTTGATTAATTCTTTTTGGAGTTTCCAAAGTAATATTCGCATAATTAAACAAATCAATCTGTATCTATGATGAGAGATAGTCTTTGTCTCCGAGTAAAATGCAATGAGATAATTGTATACAATAGAGAATTATTATTATCCTTCTGAATGTAATTATTGGAGTCATACCAAAGTTCTTGGTTTGTACCTTTATAAGCTAAATCTTCTATTAATTTTTTTTACTTCCTCTCTCACAAAAGGGTGTAGTTTTTCAATTCTTTGTAAGGTTACTTTATCCATAATTTTAATTTCTTTGGAAAACAAATGTAGATTTGTAATACGCCAAAACTTGACGTGTTGGAAATAAAAAAGAAATAATTTTTAAATAAAAAATGAACTTTCTGTAAACACTAATTAATACATTAATGTGACAAAACCTGACGTGTTTTAAATTATTTAACTAGTTGATTTTTAGCTAAATAATGATGATGTTGAAAGTTTGACTAAACATCATATTCTGTTTTAAAAGCTATAGCTTTGTATTTTAAAACAGTCATTTTTAACATCATGTACGCTTTAGTAGATTGTAATATTTTTTTGTTTCGTGTTATAACAAGGTGTTTGTAATCAAAAGTAAATGTAATTTTAATCTATAAGTATTTGATTATTAAATATTGTTTTGATAATGTTGTAATGATAACAATCAAAATTAATGTGTATGCTAAGTAGTTCTAAATAATATTGGAAAAATATTATTTAATTTATTGGGCTAATACTTTTTTTGACAATCCAGAAATTTGTTGCTGTGTAATGTCGGGCGTACGATGTATAATAATTTTTCTTTTTGTATCAATAATATAATTATCCATTACAAACCAATATAGCTTGCGGAATTCACTCATCAAGTAAATTAGTTTTAAAATAAGTGGTTCTTGAATTTTCCTTCATATTTTCTTCAACAAAATCAATGTGATCATCCAAACATAAAATCAAAGTTGAATAGATACCACAATAAACTGTAGCTGAAACTTAGTGCTGCAGAAAATCTTTTCTTTTTACCGTTTTTTACAAAACGATTAAAAATCTCTACTTTTAATTGATCCTGTTTTTTGGGAAAAGATCAATTTCAAAAAAATATAATTATGGGACTAAATTGAATATAAGTATCTGTATATTAGGCGTGAAATATCTTTTGCTTAAGCAGTTTATTTAATGTCAAGATAGTTGTTGGTTGTATATTGTATCAAAATAATTGCTTAAGCATAATATTTGATCTTTATCCAATGGATTAATATAATTTAAAAACATTTGTTCTGTAGCATGTCCAGTGGCTGAAATAAGTAATGAGGTTGGGATTTTTCCATAAAAATTGGTTGCGAAACTTCTTCTGCCTATATGACTGGTTAATATTTCCCATTTTTCCACTAAAAGACTTTCTGCTCTATGTCCAATTCTTTTTTTTGCTTTGATTGCTTCATTAATCTGTGCAAGTTTGCCTATTTTTTTTATATTTTTATTATATAATTGGGCATTTATTAATTTAGGGAAACTATTATTATTACTTTTAATAATCTCTATGACAGCCGGATGGAGAGGAAGTAATATTTTCTTATTTGTTTTTTGTTGAATAAAATTGATGCATAGCCTGCCATCGATCTCAAGTAATTTATCATTTGTAAAATTCATAAAATCTGATATCCGCTGCCCTGTATAACAACTTATTAACAACCAGTCTTTTGAATCTTTTAAGGCTGCCGGAATTTTTGTTTTTTTTATTGATGTTATTTCTTCTTCACTCAGCGTGATTACTTCTTTTTCCTCTTTGATTCTCTTAAATTCAAATTCTCTTATACTGGTTGCAATTCCCTTTTTTTCAACAAAGTTTAAAATAGTTTTAATAAAATTCAAACTGCGATATATCGTATTTTCGTTATAATATTCTTGTTTACAGAATAAAATAAAATTCTGAACAAATTCACAATTGACATTGCTAATAGTAATTCTATTTTTAATGAACCCCTCAAATCGCGCAATTAGATTACGAAATACTTTATAACGTTTGTATGTAGAATAACAGATGCGTTCTTTACGGTTATTAATATATTGACTGACGAAATATAGTAATGTATTTACAGGGTATTCCTCCTCCTCTGTACATATCTTTTTAATAATATCAGATATCTTTTTTTTTGTAATTTTTTTTTAGCAGGGATATTTTTAATATACTCTGTTAGATTAACTTTTATTGAATCTAATTTTCGATTAATTTCTTTATGTGCTTTAAGATATATGTTTTTTGGACGTTGCTTTTCATTATCCCATTCATCTCCTGAAATAATTAATGGAACTAAAAAATAGCATGGGTTTTCAAATTGATCATTATCGATAGATAAACAAATATTTTTATTTATTCCGTTTTTAGACAAGGAAAATACAAAATTCATAATAAGATAAATTATTGATTATCTGCGAATATATGGTAAAATGTAGTCCTAACTAGACTACTTTTCCTAATTGCAAATATAAAAAAATTGCAATGTAAAAAAATCAAACAACTGTTTTTAAGTATTTATGGATAAATGAGACAGACTAATAAATTTAAATTTTATATCATATATATATGTATAATTATTTATTGTTGACATTTTTATATTGTTAAGTTATTGTACCACATATATATAATTGTTAGTAAGTAAAATGAAAGTAGTCTAGTTAGGACTACTCTTAAGCACATACTATAAATTAAATGATGATAAGAAAACAATTCATATTGTTTTACACCTGTAAGAAGGGGCTCAGTACATTATTACTACTGGTAAGTTTTGTTCTTCAGGCAAATAATCATTTAAACAATAGCTTAGCTTCTCAACATGATTCCACGCTTGTTAGATCTCAAGGTAAAATTTTCACCACCGGAAGTATTTTGATATATGGTTTGGAGAATGTTTCAATTGAAAAAATACCATCTCAGTCAAAAGTTAAAAAATCCAAGAAAACAGTAAATTCTTCAAAACCACGGAAGAGTTTAAAGCGAAGTATTATTGTTAAAGGAAATAAAACTTTAAGCCAAAAACCTTTAGCGTCAGTATGTTCTTCAGACAGGCTTGTACACTTTGGAAATTGGAAACTTCCTTCCCAGATAGTAATTATCACCAACAACTATTGTTTAAAAAAATTAATGCAATTAAATCGTGCAATATTTACTTTATAAAAAAACATATTTCACGTATAATAAATATTACTAGTAAATACATTTTATTATTAATAATCTCTCTCTTTTTAATTTTATACAGACTGCGTCCCCCTCCTGCTTTTTCAAGCTGCGCAATCAGGTTTTTTTAAACATAAATTACCTTAAACACAAAGAAATAACACAAAAATATTATTCTAATTCTTCAATTAAACTTATTCTAACTTCTATGGGAAGATATATATTATTTAAAATTGAAATAAAGGATGGTAAAAAATTTATACTGAATTTCTATGAAATTAATAAAACACAATACAAATAAAATTTATCTAAAGATCAACAGTATTATACTGTTTTGCTTCTTTAGTATGCTGTCACTTTTGCAGGCTCAGAGTCTCCTTTCGGAGAGCTTCAACTACAGCTCTGGGACTTTATTGACAGCTAATAATTGGACCGCCCTCGCCGGTACCGGAACAAACAATGTTACTGTTTCCAATGGCAACCTGGCTTATCCCGGGTCCATAGGCGATGGCATGGGAAATAAAGTTCCTTTAGCCAATAACGGACAGGATGTCTCCCGTACTTTTACCAGTACAGCAGCTCCTATATACTCCTCACTTATTGTAAATGTATCGGCGGCTAATGCAGTTGGAGATTTCTTTTATTCGATAGGAACTAGTGCAGCACCTGCTACCACGGTAGGAGCTAAGCTGTTTGTGAAGTCAAATGGATCAGGCTTCAGTTTTGGAGTTTTGAGAGGAACAGGAGGAATCCCCGTTTATGAAACTACGGTAAGACCATTTAATACGAATGTAATGGTGGTCTTGAAATATGAAGTAGTAGCAGGAGCTACAAATGACGCTGTGAAATTATATGTAAATCCGGGGCTATCTTCAGAACCCGCAACGCCAGATGCTGTATATACAGCCGCTATTGGTCTTGATGCAGGCGCTTTTTCTGCTATAGCTCTTGTGCAAGGGACAGCTGTTACGGCTCCTACTCTGGAGGTGGACGGTATTAATGTAGGTACTACTTGGGCAAGTGTAACTTCACCTATTTATGATTATGGAGATGTACCTACTACTTATGATTTTACAAAAGATGGAGTTTACGCTCCCGCAGCACATAGTCTTCTGTCAGGTTTAGCATTAGGAAGTAATATTCCTGATCTTGAGCTTTCACCACTAAGTGTAGCTTCTGGTTCAGATAATAATGGGAGTAATGGTGATGGTGCTGATGAAGATGCTATAAATATATCTGCTAATCAAATAAGAAAAGGTGTACCCTTTACGCTATCGGTTCCGGTGACAAATCCTGCAGCAACTACCAAGTTCCTTTATGGATGGATCGATTTTAATAATGACGGGCTTTTTCAGGTAGGAGAATTATCTGATGCCATTGTCACATTTACAACAACAGGAGCAACGACACAAACGCTTACCTGGTCTGCAGCAAAAACAGCAACCATAACAAGTACCACTAAATTGTATATGAGATTGAGGCTTTCAGACCGGTCTCTGAATGATTTTACCACTGCAGCTTCTGGGGGTGCTCTTATTGACGAACGCGCTGTTGGAAATGGAGCTGTAAGCACAGCGAATGCTGCTGATTTTCCTACAGCTGCCAATGGAGAAGTGGAGGATTATCAAATTGACGTGGTTACCACTTTTGATTATGGAGATGCACCTTCTACGTTTGAAAATGACAAAGATGGAAATCCTTTACCGGGAATGCATGCTCCGCTTTCTGGATTTATGCTGGGCACATTGCTGGATATTGAAAACAGTCCAGCTTCCGTAACTTCACCTGCTGAAAATAATACATCAGGAGACAATGCATTAGGACTGGCTGATGAAGACGGACTTATTTCTTTAACAAGTGTAAGCCGGGGAGTAGCGTACAGTCTTACAGTGCCTGTAACTATTCCTTCAACATTAGCAGGAACAAAATATTTATACGGATGGCTAGATCTTAACGGAGATGGACGTTTCCAGATTGGTGAAGTAGCAAGTATCACTACCGCAGCAACAGCTGCAGCCAATCTTACCCTTACTTGGACAGCAGCTCAAACCGCTACCCTAGTTAGTGGAACAACGAAAGTGTATTTACGACTTAGGCTTTCTAATTTAAGCTTAATTGATTTTACTACTGCCGCAAGCGGAGGTGCTTTAATTGATGAAAGAAGTGTAGGGAATGGGGCAACAGCTGCTGCAACTGCAACGAATAGTCCAAATATCGCTTTTGGAGAAATTGAAGATTATCAGTTACCTGTAGATCTGTATGATTTTGGGGATGTACCGGTTTCTTATGACAATTCAAAAGATGGTGTTTTCTTACCTGCTGGACAAATACAATTAGCAGGACTTTCGTTAGGAAGTATTCTTCCTGATGTAGAACAGTTGCCTTATAGTGTTGCTGCTGGAGCGAATAATAATGGAAGTAATGGTGATGGTGCTGATGAAGATGCTATAGATGTGTCTGCTAATCAAATAAGAAAAGGAGTTCCTTATATCTTATCAGTTCCGGTAACCAACCCGGTGGCAAGTACAAAATATCTTTATGGCTGGATCGACTTTAATAATGATGGAAAGTTTCAGGTGGGAGAGGTTGCCACTACAACTTTTTCTGCAACAGGATCTACCAACCAAACGCTTACCTGGACCGGGGCTCAAACCGGAACTATAGCAGTGGGCGCACCAAAACTTTATATGAGGTTGAGACTTTCAGACAGATCGTTGAATGATTTTACGACAGCCGCTTCGGGGGTGCTCTGATTGATGAGAGGAGTGTAGGTTTTGGAGCTACTTCTGCGGCTAATGCTGTGAATTTTCCTTCTGCATCTAATGGAGAAGTAGAAGATTATCAAATTGATGTTGTTAATACTTTTGATTACGGTGATGTACCGTCTAGTTTTGAGAATGATAAGGATGGTAATGCTTTACCTGGTTTGCATGCTCCTCTAATAGGATTTAGCATTGGAAGTCTTTTAGATGTGGAGAGCACACCTGCTTCCGTTACTTCACCTGCTGAAAATAATACATCAGGAGATAATGCTATTGGAATAGCTGATGAGGATGGTATGAATACAATGGGGAATATAGAAAGAGGTTTACCATACATTATTACAGTACCTGTAAGTATTCCTTCCAACCTGACGGGAACAAAGTATTTGTACGGATGGTTAGACCTTAACAGTGATGGAGTTTTTCAAGTGGGAGAAGCGGCTGCAGCTACAACAGCCAGTACTGCCAATACAACGATGACTTTAACATGGACGGCTGCCCAAACAGCTACAATCGTAAATGGAACCCTGACAGCTTATTTAAGGCTAAGGTTATCTAATTTAAGTTTAACTGATTTTACCACTGCCGCAAGCGGAGGAGCTTTAATCGATGAAAGAAGTGTTGGTAATGGTGCTACTTCTGCAGTTGTTGCTACCAACGCACCCACCATTGCATTTGGAGAGGTTGAAGATTATCAGTTACCTGTTATTTCTACGATAAGGTATAATGATGTGATACAGGGAGGGGTGAGTATGATAGGAACTTCATGGTATTATAGTGTACCAGGTAATCCGACTGCGGCTTTAATACCAGATGTAGATGGAGATGCTTCTACAACTTGGTCTACTTCGGGAGATTTAATTTTACCTGCAGGATCAACGATTGAAAAAGTACTTTTATCGGTAGAAAAAAATGGAGGCCCTAATTTCACTTCGGCAATGTTGAAAGTTCCAGGAGCAACAACTTACACTACTTTAACGCCTGCAACAAGTATTGCAGATAGAACTTCAGTTGGTGCATATGCTCAAATGATATGGGATATTACTTCAATGGTACCCGCCAATGGCTATGTAAGCACAGCAGGAGGAGGTATAGGAGGTCGATATTTTCTTGCTAATCCAACTCCAGCACCAGTTAATATGGGAGGATGGTCTATGATTGTTGTTTACAAAAATGCTAATTCTAAATTTAGACAGATTGTTGTAACTGATGGTTGGCAAGGTGCATTTCCTGTAGAAACCCAAATTAACGGATTAAAAATTCCTGCTTCAGGTACAGTAAAGGCTGTGGTTGGAGTAACGGGAACTTATGGTGATAGAGGGTTTAGTGACTTGTTGAATTTTGGTCAGGTAGGAACTACTTTAACTTCGCTGAAAGATCCGATGACAGGAGTTACCAATGATGCATTAAACAGTTCTGTTGCATGGGCTGCCAACAATAATGTATCAACAGATGGAGGACCTGCTATATCCGGAAATTATACTGCCAGGAATCCTATTAGTGCAGGACATATTTATGGTGCATCTGAAGCATATGAGTTTGATGCTGATATTTTTGATGCAAATGGAGTATTAGCACCTTCTTCAACACCTATCAATGTGGTTCTGCAACAACAGTCTACCGGAGGAGATGCTTTGGTAAGCGGGTCATATTTTATATCAGTAGACTTGGCAATCCCTCCTGTATTAACGAAAAGTTTACCTGTGAATACAATAGTAGATGGCGGTATTACAAAATATATTTGGACAGTTACCAATACAGCATCTGATGCAGTATTGCAGACGATTAATTTTACTGACAATTTGCCAAGCAGTATCAAAGTTGCAGCAACGCCTAACGCATCAATCACAGGTGGAACAGGTGGTGTAATTACTGCTGCTCCCAATTCAGGAATAGTTACTATTTCAGGGCTGCAATTAAATCCGGGACAGAGTGCAACGATATCAGTGGATATCACTAATGTACTTGGGCAACTTAATGCATCATGTTCTGCAAATCCGTCTGCCTTTACAAACAGTTCTTCAAATATTACTGTACCTTCAGGTGGAATTCTAAATACCTCTACGATTACCCCACAATGTTTAATCGTTAATGCTGGAATTACATTTTGCTACAAACCTGGAATAACAACCGGAACAGCATTAGACAGCAAGGTTGGGATTACCTCTTTGAGCAGAGCAGGTGCTACAGATCCTGATAATTGGCCAATGGTTCGCAAGGGTGCCTGGTTGGTAGTGGAATCAAAAACCAAAGGATTTGTAGTCAACAGACTTCCTTTTGATGGCTCAGGAAATCCTATAGGAATTCCGGTTGCTGATTTTACAGAAGGAATGATGGTTTATGATACAGTAAACAACTGTCTAAAAATGTATACATCTACAGATGGTGGATTTTCATTCAGCTGGCAGTGTTTAAATACACAAACCTGTCCTGATTAAATAATAACAAGAGCTTAATGCAAAAGTAATAGATGTTTTTCTATTGCTTTTGCGTAAGCTTTTTAACTTAAAACTTACAAAATGAATAAAATAATCTTAAGTATAACATTATTCTGTGCCATCTCTGTAAATGCTCAGGTGGCAATAGGAAAAGAAAGCGTGGCTAATCCTTCGGTATCATTAGAATTTGCAACTACTGAAAATAGAGGGCTGGTTCTTCCTTATGTAGAAGATAACAGCGGGATTTCTGAAAACGGCACTATTATTTATGACACGGCAGATCATAAAGTAAAATACCTTAAAGGCGGAAGTTGGTTTGACTTAAGTGTAGATACTACAGGAAATGCAGATCTGTCTTTACAAGCTACCAAGACTGAGAAAACAGGAGCTAAGGTAAGTATTGGAACTCCTACTTCAACAGACGGTATTTTAGTTTTGGAAGACAATAACAAAGCGATGATTCTTCCTAAAGTGGCTAGTCCGCATTTGAATATTATCAATCCATCTGCAGGAATGATGGTATATGATATAACTGCACGTCAATTGGCGGTATTTAATGGGACTGTGTGGTCGTTCTGGAAACCATAATATTCAGACTGTCAAATAAAATCTTCAACCTGGTATTAAAATTAGTAAGTTTTTTCATGTTTGGTAAAGCTGCCATGGTTGAAGTATTTTATGTTTATTCATTTAAATAATTGTAAATGACTAGTAATTTTAAAGATATTCATTTGGGATTCTTAATTAAACATAAGGTGCAAGAATTAGAGATAGAAACTTCGCGTATTTGTAATTTTATTAAGTGCAGTGAAGAAGATGTTGAAACGATGTTCTTACAAAAAGATTTAAGTACAGACGTCTTATTAAAATGGAGTAAACTACTGGAGTATGATTTTTTCAGGTTATATACTCAACATCTGATACTGTTTTCACCCCCTGGTAGAATACCATCTAATAAAAAGATTGTTTCCAATCTTCCAAAGTTCAAAAAAAATATTTATACAGGTGAGATAATCGATTTTATTTTAGAGTTAATAACTTCTGGTGAAAAGACAAAAAAAGAAATTATTAATGACTATAGGATTCCAAAAACCACACTTTACAAATGGATATCAAAATATAATAATAAATAAAAACCCCAAAATATCTGTAATTAAATTTAATATTCCAATAGATACATAAAACGCAGCTAAAAAAGGAGCCATGAATAATTTACCTCCCAATTATAAACTTATTTATGAAGATATGATTGCTAAAAAATACGCTCATAAAAAAGCAGATTGTTCAAGTATACTAAATAAGAGTACATTATCCGTAATGGATGTTATAAAAATAAACAAGATTATTTCTGATAATTCCGATGAAGCTACAGGCGTGTTTAATCAGAAGTTACGATCATATGATAAATCTACTGTATTAGAAATTCTAGATTATCAAAAAATAAACAAATTAAATAATAAACAAGCGGCAATAAAATTTAAAACCAGCAGAAATACAATCAGTAAATGGAAAAAAATGTTTTCTGAAAAAAACTGATATTTTATAATTTTTAATCATTAAAACTTTTATTATGACTTAAAATATATTTAAAAAAACATCAAATACACAAAAATCATTATGAAGACAAAAATCTTATTTCTTATTGCGGAGATAATTTTCTCCTCATTTAAAAGTCAGGTGGGTATCAATACCCAAAAGCCAGAAGCAACTCTAGATGTAAATGGAGATGTTAGAATACAAAAAGTAAACCCTTTGCCTGCTTCAGAATCTGTAAATAAAATTTTGGCACTTGGTGACAATAACATTATACATCAAATAAATGCAGATGATATTCTGCTTAATGGCAGTAACGCTATTGTAAAAGG
Source organism: Chryseobacterium sp. 3008163 (assembly GCF_003669035.1). Taxonomy (NCBI): domain Bacteria; kingdom Pseudomonadati; phylum Bacteroidota; class Flavobacteriia; order Flavobacteriales; family Weeksellaceae; genus Chryseobacterium; species Chryseobacterium sp. 3008163. The sequence continues at coordinate 996,585 of NZ_CP033070.1, forward strand.
TATTGGTGGTACAGGATTTAGCCTGTTATCAATAAGTTTATTAAATGGATGGCTGCAAGTCTCCTTTCCGACATTAGAAATTGATGAAGGAAACAATTACGATACAGCTCAACAAGAATTTATAGCTCCAAATACAGGAGTTTATAATGTTTATTTTTTCATAGAAATGGCCTCTCTCCTTTCTGTATCTACTACAGGTATTGGCATTTTTAAAATAGATGGTATTTCCGGTATTCGAACATTGTTATCAGAAGAATCATTTACAAATATCAGTGTTCTGGGCATAGGAGTCTCTCCTCCAACCAGATCAACCCAAACAATAGTTAAGCTCAATAAGGGCGATAAAATAAGCTTTGGAATGAGAGGAATTCCGCTGGCTAGTATTGGTTTATTGACGAACTCTAACGCTCAGTTCTCAATTTTACGAGTAAAATAATTACGCTTATAAGGGTAATAAAAGTTTTAAAATGATGCAGAATTTTTTATTATAGTTAATAAAAAATTCTGCATTTTTATTTATGAAAAATGAAAATGAAAAATGAGAAAAATTTCTATTCTTATTGCAAATTATAATAATGGATATGCAAATACCATTTTTGTTTAACCATTCTGTCTCGCCCATACGGTATCTTTGGCCCATATCGTAATGATTGGCAAGGTAGATAAAGAATTTTCGCACATTCATCCGGTATCAGCCAACCGTTTCCCGATTTTTGCACGAACACATATTGAAAAAGCGGGCGTTTACAGAATGTGGGTGTAATTTAAATCATTTTCTGGAATTTTACTACAAAATAGAAATGACACATCAATACCCAAGGTCATTAGTTACAACAGATTTAATAGTAAAATCTGAGCCGAGTAATCCGGATAAAATTAACCCTGCGCCCTGTCATAGGGTTTTTCTTTAAATTTCTATATTATTTATTAAGGGTAACTTTACAACAAAGTATAATAAATCATGACAAATCTTAAAAAGATACTATTCGTTACAACCATACCCCTATTAGTTTTCAGCTGCAATACTGAAACCAAAAAGCAAGAAAAAGAAGAAAATCAAACAGAACAAAAAGCTGCTGAAAATAATAATTTTGAAGGAAATTATGTGAACAATTCTTACAACCAAAGAAAGGAAGGATACGATTGGGTTGCTGTTATTGTGAGTAAAGAAAGCGATAATCAATTAAAAATAGCAGTTCGTTCAAGAGCAGACAAAAAGAAACCGACTTGCACCTTTGACGTTATTGCCCAAAAATTTGATGAAAATACCTACACATCGGTTGTTCAAGATAAAAAGGTAATGTTTCGTTTCAGCGAAAATGGTATTGCCATCGAAACCGAGAAAAAAAAAGACAGTGGCATCCTCAATTTTTATTGTTCTGGCGGAGCGAGTATTGCAGATACTTATACCAAAATAAATGGGCCGTTGGATGAAACTCAAATTGATAAAACAAAGTTCAGCAAAGTTTTAAATTTACAAGATGTTGGCTTTAATATTTCGTCTACTGAAAAAAATGGAGCAACACAACTCAGTATCTCTACTTTCGGACTTCCAAATGATTTTAACGAAACCCTAAACATTAACAACCAAATAGTTATAAATGCAGAAGTAGATGATTTAGACGCCGACAGTTCACCAGAATTGGTCGTTTTTACCAAAGATAGCAGTAATAAAGAAAACGTATATGCCTATTCTGTAAACAACAAAAAATCCATGAGCTCTGTATATTTCCAACCAACTGTGGAAAATAATAAAATTAACGTTGGTTATAAGGGGCAAGATAGATTTACATTGATGGAAGGTAATTTAGTTCAACGTTTTCCAGTTTTTGAAAACAATGTGGAAACCAAAAAAATAAGACAAGTAGCCTACAAACTTTTAAAGGGAGAAGCTTCAAAAAAGTTTGAGGTGAACAAACAAACTGAATACGAAAAATAAAAACTCGGCTTTTGTGACTTGATTTGAATACATTAAATGAGAAGCTTCAAAACAGTTATCGATAATTCTTAAAAACAGAAAAATTTGAAAACGGAAAGAAAAACATATTTAATTTTTGGAATAAGTAAAGGTCTCGGAAAAGCAATTACTAAAAACTTACCTAATGAAAATGATGAAGTATTTGGAATTTCAAGAAGTAAGCCTAATTATTTAAATGAAAAATCGAATGTAACGTGGATTAGCACAGACTTGTCAAATCCGAAAAATTCGTCGGAAATTATAAAAGCAAATATAGGGAATAGAAAAATTGATTATTTCATATACAATGTTGGAATATGGGAAAGTAATGCTTTTACAGAAAAATATAGTTTTGAAGAAAATTCTGAATTAGAAATAGCCAATATGATCAATACAAACATCACCTCTTGTATTTTGAATATCAAATCAGTAATTAAAAATTTAAAACAATCTGAAAATGCCAAGATCATTTTAATTGGCTCAACTTGGGGATTAGATAATCACAATGGAAAAGAAGTTACTTTTTCTGCTACAAAGTTTGCATTGAGGGGTATAGTACATTCATTAAGAGAAAATCTTCGTGAATATAAAATTGGAGTTTCAATAGTAAACTTAGGATACTTAGCAACCGAATTTGAAAATGATGAAAATATCGAAACGGTAATAGAACAAACAGAAGGAAAACTAATTCCTTTACAAGACGTTATTAATGCTTTGAAATTTATCATATCAACTTCTAACGCTAGCTGTGTAAAGGAAATCAATATGCCCGCAATGAATGATTTTAATTTATAGAAATGACTACCAATAACTCGTTTCAAATTCAATAACAGTAATTCGATTGAACTTTTATAGTAATATTTTGGCTTTTGTGTTTCGATTTTTTCATCATCGTAAACTCCGAAATAATATAACAAATCCGTAAACCTTACAAAACAAACAAGAAATAGAGCAAGACACAAACTAGCGCAAATGCGGAATTTTGTATCATCAATTTAAAACGATGAAAACAAACCGTAAAATGGAATAATGTATGGCTCTTGTTTCTATCACAGGCACTGTTCCAAACCGCATCCATATTAGTAATCATCTTATCGGGTGTAGTTGACCTGCAAATGACAGATGATAAAAACCTATCAACACTACCTATTGCTATGATTATCGTGGGAACTGCAAGTATGATGATACCTGCATCAATTATCCTTAAAAAACTTGGTCAGCGCAAAGGCTTTATGCTAGGTACGGTGTTAGGTGTTTTGTCGGGATTGGTATCCTGGTATGGAATAATCCAACATTCATTTTGGGTATTCTCCATCGGCAATATGTGAAATCTGGCAGAAAAGCTGTTCATTAAACAGAGTCGTATCATTTTTAAAGAACCTCATCAAACCTCAATCAAAAGAAATTGCTTAGTTTTGCGAAGTTTAAAACAAAAAAAAACTATTAGTATAAATATAAATTCGTTTTTATCAATTCGTATGAAAGAGCTATATTTAAACGATAATATTCCAAAATAACTTTCATAAAAAATTGATTTATACAACACTTTTAAATATTGCAATTTTCCAGGGAATCATCTTAGGCTTAGTCATTTTAAAATCTTCCCTATTCAATAGTAAATCAAATAAATATTTAGCCTACTTACTATTTACACTTTCAATTAAATTACTGACTCATGTTTTTGAGATTCAACAGGTATTCACCTCCTACCCTCTTCTACGTTTTATAAACAACATCGAGTGGGTATTTCTAATACCTACTTTCCTATTCTTATTTATTAAAAACAGGACTGATACCACTGGAAAAAGCAAACTAAAAAACTATTGGTATTTTATTCCATTTGCCTATTCCGCTGTCCTTAACATTATAAATGATCTTGATTATGTTGCTGGGATTTATACTATTCCTGAGTCAGGCATCGCTGTAATCAGCATACTTGGTTTGATTCATCTTGCTTTAGCCGTTACATTTATCCCATTTTTGCCTATTTACTCTTATTTCATGATAAAACATTTAAAAGATTCACAGGAAAAAAATGGATAATTACCTTACTTACCTTTGTTTCTTTATTGTTGTTTGTTTGGCTTATTACCGCTCTAGCGGGTTTACTTTTAAACTATGACATTTCTTCTACTATGAGTGTATTGGCTTTATGCGCAACATTCGTCATTCATTGGATTGCTTATATTGGTATTTACAAATATAAATTGGCCAAAAATAAAGAGGCTATCTACAATTTTTTAAATAATGATTCAGCTATTCCGTATCCCAATCTGCAAATTGTAGAAAATAGTACACCACAAGAATATAAAGAATCTATCTCTATAACGGCAGATAATCTTTATTTTCAAAAACTAGAGCTTCTTTGCAAAGATCAGCACATCTATACCGACAGTACATTAAACAGAGAAAAAGTAGCTGAAAAATTAGGCATAAGTGCAGGATATGTTTCACAAATTGTAAACACGATAACAGGAGACAATTTTGCCCATTATATCAATCAATATCGCGTGGAAGCTGTCAAAGAAATGATATCAGATCCGGAATATGAAAACTATACTTTGTTGACAATGGGATTAGAATCTGGATTTACATCAAAAACGACTTTTTACAATGCCTTTAAAAAAGTTACCGGTCAAACACCCAATGAATATAAAAACACCACCAAATAAGTACCATTTTCTCCAGTTTTAAGCTTTTGAAACCCGTTCTAATTTGAATTATTTGAGTTTTGCACTTAAAATAATTCAAATTAACTTTTTTATGAAAAAGAACTTTTTACTACTCATCATTTTGTTTGTTTTTTGCTCTGTCAATGCTCAAAATGAAACTGACGCAAATCCTTATCAGAAGAACAATGAAATTAAACTGAATCTTATCTCGCCGTTATTCGGTGCTGTGGAAGCAGGTTTTGAACGGCATCTCAACAAAAACTCATCACTAGGGATTTCTGCATTTTTTGTTTACGATGATACAAAAGATGAGGATACGAATTACTACGTTTCCCCCTATTACAGATATTATTTTGGAAAAAAATATGCTTCCGGATTTTTTGTCGAAGGATTTGGAATGTTCACTTCTATTGATGGAAAAAAAATATACGCAGCAGACCAAATAACATTCACTGAAAATAAAGATGTTTACGATGTTGTGCTGGGTGCTGGTCTTGGCTATAAAATAGTCACAAAAAAAGGATTGGTTTTTGAAGCCAACGCAGCTTACGGAAAACTTTTGTTCAATGCAGACAAAACTGATCATACTGTGGTTGCAAAGTTTGGATTGAGTATTGGTTATCGATTTTAATACCAACTATATTGAAAACTAAGGCATAACAAGGCTTTTGTTTGTGGTGGATAAATTACAGAACTGAAGAATGAAGAAAATCCTGACGAGAGTTGGGATTTGTTTTTGTAAATGTTTACCAATACATAGAAATCATTTTTTAGCAATTCCAACGACCCTTTTTGCCCGTTCACCGAAAAATCCATCATTTTCATAAGATTCCTGCAGACCTTTACACAAGAATTAGAGCAATAAAGCTTTAAACTTAAAATCTTATCTTATGAAAACTCACATCGGAATTACAGAAAAAAACACAGAAGCAGTTGCAGATCAATTGGCAAAATTATTAGCTGACGAAACTGTACTTTACATCAAAACCCGAAACGCACACTGGAACGTGACTGGCGACAATTTCCACGCAAATCACATCTTCTTCGAAGAACAATACAAACAATTGGATGAATTGATTGACAGTGTTGCAGAACGAATGCGTAAAATCGGACATTATGCACCAGCAACCATGAAAATGTATCTTGAACTCACCCATCTTACAGAATACAGCGAAAGAACAAACGATGGACTTGGCTTTATGAAAGACCTTTTAAAAGACCACGAAAGCATCATCGATTTTATCCGTGGAAACATCACCCCTTTTGCAGAAGAATATAAAGATTATGGCAGCAGCGATTTTATAACAGGTTTGATGGAAACACACGAAGAAATGGCCTGGATGATCCGTTCATACTTCAGATAATCGCTTTCCGAAGTTTCAAAATAAAAAAGGAATAATTATATTTGTGTCAACCATAATGAACTATTCCTATGAAAGCTTTAATTGTCGATGATAATGACATTGCAAGAACAACGTTGGCGCATTTGGCAAAGCAGATTCCGAACCTTACAATTGTCAGCGAATATTCTAATGCGATAGAAGCTTATAATCATTTGCAGAATAATGAAATTGACCTGATATTTCTCGACATAGAAATGCCGGAAATGACCGGAATCGAACTCACCAAAAACCTTTCCGGAAAAGATATTATCATCATTTTTACGTCTTCCAACAAAGAATACGCACTCGAAGCTTTCGAACTCAATATCGCAGATTATATCCTGAAACCCGTAATGCCGGCAAGATTTTTACAGGCAGTAAGCAAAGCTCAGGCAATTCTCGAAAGCAGAAAAGAAGATGTAGAAGTCACCAAAGATGAGTTCCTTTTCGTCCGGGATTCCAATATCACAAGGCGTTTGAAGCTGGACGATATTTTTTATGCAGAAGCAATGGGCGATTATGTAAAATTCTACACAAGAGAAAAAATGTTCGCCATCCACGGCAAAATGAAAACTGCAGAAGAACGCTTACCAAAAGACCATTTCATCAGAGTTCATCGCTCTTACATCGTTTCCGTCGGCAAGATAGACACGTTACAAGATGGCGGAATTATGATCAACGGAAAATTCATACCCGTTGCAGATGCTTACCGAAAGGCACTCAACACTAGGATGAATGTTTTTTAGACCTAATTAGGTTTTATCTATTATTTGGGCAGCTTAATCCGCCTTCCGCTCCCAATCTTTTTTGCAGACGATTTAAGATTAAATAGAACTTGAGAACAAGCAAAAAAGGATTTCCGCTCAAGTCGGGCTGCGACAATTCAACGTTCCAATTCGACTGTAAAAATTCCCCTCCCTTGGAGGGGTGGCGAAAATTCAAAGAATTTTTGACGGGGTGGTTAATCACAATTTTAAAATAAGTACAAACACTTATGAAAAATACATCTTCAGTAATGGGCAATAAACGCTTTGCATACTTGATTGTTTTGACATTCATTGCAGGTTCTATATTGTTGATTGCCGTTCAAATCAATTCAGCAAGAAATACGAAAGAGCTCATCAAAAACAACAATATCCTTCTGCACGAACTGAGTTCCAGCAACCACTTACGAGAAATCGACCGTGATATTTTAGGCGTAGAAAGTAGAATAAGAGCTTCCATTGCAACGAACGACACAACACACTTAAATGGGGTGGATCAAAAAATCGATGAGGTAGAAAACTTCCTAGATTCTCTTTCAAAAGACAATGCAGATGCTGAACAGAACAAGCTGATAAAAAGATTGGGCGTTCTGGCAATGGATAAAAAAATCGTCAAAGAAAAACTTTTGCATCGCTACCATTCAATCGGAGATATGGACGACCAGACTTCCATCGCCAATCCTAGAGCGAGAAAAATATCGAACGAAATCACAGACATTACCGCCAAGATTTACAAAAGTCGCCGACTTCAAATGGCAGACCTCAGCAAAAAAAATGCAGAAATGGGAAGTAAGGCCAAACTTTACGACATTTCTCTACTCGCTTTATTGGTTTTAAGTGGTTCTATCATTGGATTCCACATCATCCGACAGTTCAAAAGACAACATTTATTAATCAAAGAATTAGACGTTGCGGAGAAAAAAGCTTCAGTTGCCGCGCAAACCAAAGAAAATTTCCTCGCCAATATGAGCCACGAAATCCGAACACCTTTGAGCGGAATTTTGGGCTTTACCAACCTTTTACAGAAAAGACCTTTGGATGAGACTTCAAGGGAATTTGTTTCCTCAATCCAACGGTCGGGAGAAAATCTGATGGCAATTATTAATGATATTTTAGATTTATCAAAAATTGAAGCAGGAATGATGCGCATCACACCCGGAACATTCAGTATCAACGGATTGGTGAATTCTGTAGAAACATTTTTTGTTGAACGCGCCAAGGAAAAAGGATTAAAAATTTCGAGCAAAATAGACACTTCCATTCCGGATACTTTAATCGGTGATGCAACGAGACTGACGCAAATCTTGGTCAACCTCATCGGAAATGCCATCAAATTTACGCATCAGGGAAGCATTATTATTGAAATTTACAACAAACAACAATCTGAAAACGAAGTCATCATCGGCTTCAAAATTTCGGACACCGGAATTGGAATCGATAAAGAAAAACTGAACGAAGTTTTTGAAAGATTTAACCAAGGCGAAGATTCTACAACCCGAAATTACGGCGGAACAGGATTAGGTTTATCCATCGTAAAAAGCCTGATATTACTGCAAAACGGTGACATTGAAGTGACAAGCGAACAGGGAAAAGGAACGACTTTTAATTTTCATATTCCTTACGGGATTGCAAAAGAACAGCTCAATGTAATTCCTGCGGTTGATACCAATTATTTCAAAGACAAATCGAATACGCCGTTGCGTGTTTTGGTGGTTGACGACAATACTATCAATCAAAGTCTGATGAAACATCTTTTGCTGCAATGGAATATTGATTTCGATATTGTTTCTAACGGTCTAGAAGCTATTGAGCAATTGATCAATCAGACTTATGATTTGGTTTTGATGGATATTCAGATGCCAAAAATGGATGGCTACGCCGCAACCCAGCAAATTCGTGAAGTACTAAAATTAGATATTCCGATTATCGCAATGACCGCACACGCATTGGCGGGTGAATGCGAAAAATGCCTGAGCCGAGGAATGAATGAGTACATTTCTAAACCCATTAAAGAAGAAGAATTATTTAAATTAATCTCCAATTTTGGATTGCAGGAAAACGAAAAAACCGAAGTAAAAACTGAAGAAATCGCTTCTAATTATGAGTTCATAGACCTAACTTATATGAAGTCCATCAGCAATGGAGACAAGGATTTTGAAAAAACTGTGACGCAACAGTTTTTAGATAAAGTCCCTACTCATTTGCAGGAACTGAAACTGACTTATGAAAACAAAGATTTTAAATTGCTGAAATTGAGAGCCCACGATTTAAAATCGAGTGTAGCGATAATGGGTTTGCTTCCTTTATTAGAGAAGAAACTAGATATTTTGGAATTAACAACCGAAGAAAATCCGGCATCAGAAAAAGCTTTGGAAGAGTTGAAAGATATTTTGCTGAAATCGTTTTTCGAAACTAAATTATTTATACAATCCATTTAAAAATATTTTTAGCAACAGTTATCATTTTAACTCATCGTAAAAATGTATCATACCTTCCAACTTCTGTATAACTAAGGACCAACAGGTTTGTTTCATCTTTGCTTCATTAATTAATCAAACAAAATCGTTTTAATGAGCAAAACAATTTTAATTACAGGAGCATCGTCAGGATTTGGACTGATGCTTGCCAAAGACCTTCATCAAAAAGGTTTTAACGTAATCGGTACAAGCCGTGAATCGCAAAAATATCAAGGGAAATTTCCTTTTAAATTAATGAAACTTGATATTGACGATGACGCATCTATTCAGTTATTTGCAGAACAGATTACGACTGAAATAAAACGGATAGATGTATTAGTAAATAATGCTGGTTTTATGGTAACCGGAATTGCAGAGGAAACACCGATGGAAATTGCCAAACAGCAATTTGAAACTAATTTCTGGGGAACCGTAAAAGTGACCAATGCATTATTGCCAATTTTTAGAAAACAAAAATCTGGTCAAATCATTACCGTGAGTTCTATTGTCGGAATTATTGGCCCGCCCAATTTATCTTTTTATGCTGCATCTAAACACGCTGTGGAAGGTTATTTCAAATCATTGCGATTAGAACTGAATCAGTTTAATATCAAAGTGAGTGTTGTAGAGCCTGTTTGGTTTAAAACAAATCTCGGACGCAACGCAGTTTCATCTATAGGAAATTCCATTTCAGATTATAATGCTTATAGAAAGAAAGTAAATATCGTTACACAAAAAGGATTGGACGAAGCCGATTCTCCTGAAGCTGTAGTCAGTTCTATCACAAAACTGATTCAAACAAAAGAACCAAAATTCAGCAATCCGGTGGGAAAAATGTCTGGAATGATTGTATTTCTTCAAAAATTCGCACCAAAAATGTTTGAAAGCACAATGCTTAAAAGTGTAAAATAACAATGCTAAATTATTTATAATGAAAAGCGAAAAAATAATTACTCACGCAGAAATTACCATTAATCCTAAATTTTTGCAAGAAATTTTACCAAAAGCAAAGGAGACGAGAGAAAAAATACTGTTGGAACAAGGCTGCGAAACATTTATCTTAACAACAAAAAAGAAAATGAAAACACATTGGTTATTTTTGCAGTTTATACTTCTCAACAAACTTATGCTTGGCATTTGGAACAGGATTATGTTAAAAGTTTCTTCGGCTTTTTAGATGGAAAATTGGAAAATGTACCAGTCGTAACTTATTTGGAAGAGGTCTAAAATCATCATAAAAATGAAGCATTACAAAACAATTACCGAACTCTACACTGCCAATGGATTTCCGCCGCCGGAAAATCCGATGTTGGGTTTGGTAACATTTGAAGATATCAAAGGTTGTCAATTTGTAGAAACAGAATTCACTTTAGGCTTTTATAAAATCGCTTTAAAAAAAGTGAAATCAGGAAACGTAATGTATGGCAAAACAAAGTACGACCACGAAAACGGTTCTATGTTTTTCCTTAGACCCAATCAAATTGTGCAGATGAACGATATCGAACTTACCGAGAAAGGTTTTATGATTTATGTTCACGAAGACTTTTTAGTCAATCATCCGTTGCATTCCAGCATTCAGAAATACGGTTATTTTGATTATGAAACAGATGAGGCATTGCATATTTCGCCGAGCGAAGAAGATACACTTTGGGATTTATTTAATAAAATGAGGGGCGAGTATTACAACAATCAGGATGAGTATAGTCGTGATATTATGTTGACTCATATTGATTCCATTTTAAAATATTCACAAAGATATTACAAGCGTCAGTTTCTCAATAGAACTGTAATTTCGGGGACTACGGTTTCGAAATTTACCAATTATTTAAAAGTGTATTTTGATAGTGGAAAATTAAAAGAAAACGGATTGCCAACCGTAAAATATCTTGCATCAGAATTATCTCTATCTCCAAGATATTTGAGTGATTTATTGAAGCAGGAAACAGGCAAAACAGCATTGGAACATATTCATATTGCATTGGTAATGGAAGCGAAAAACTTGTTAATGAGCACTGAAAAAACCGTTGCCGAAACTGCCTATGAATTAGGTTTCGAAAATCCGCCTTATTTCTCGAGGCTTTTTAAAAAAGAAGTTGGCGTTACCCCAACTGAGTATAGAGAACAGTTTTTGAATTAATATAAATCAGCTTTACAATATATTAACTAGTAAAATCAAAATTATGGAAACTCAAGGCGCATCTGTTGTAATCACCCATCACGTTATCGACGGAAAACAGCCTGAATATGAAAAATGGCTGGACGAAATTCTGCCGGTTTCCAAGAGTGCCAAAGGTTTTATTGATTGGCAAATCGTCCGCCCGATTCCGAATCTGACTTTTGCTTATACGGTCATTATCCGCTTTGACACCATTGATAATCTCAGAAACTGGATGGAATCTGACGCCAGAAAAAAGCTGATTGACAAAGCGCATCCGTTATTCACAAAAGAAGACAATTACGAAATCAAATCCGGTCTTGATTTTCTATTTTATGGTGAAAAATCAGATGTCAAAGTTCCGGTTCGCTGGAAACAATATTTAGCAACCTGGTCAGCGATTTTTCCTTTATCATTGCTGATGCAATTGGTTTTATTACCGGGTTTGCGACTCATTGATATTCCTGCCAATCGGTATTTTGATACGTTGGTGAGTACGGGCTGTCTGGTTTTTCTGGTGATTTATGTGGTGATGCCGAATTATACGAAGCTGATTAGGAAGTGGCTTTATAAATAATAATTAATTTGACAGATAAATTCAAATTCACTGGAACACAGTGAATTTTTTTTAAAACAATCTTAGACATTCCTCATTTAACGACATTTTCTGCCTATTCATCGAACACCAATTGATTTTGCACTGAGTTGCTTGTAGCTTTACATCATCAAATTAATACAAACAATTTAAATCAAAAAAACATGGAAATCCTACAAACCCCAGAAAACGCACTGTCTCATTCTATAGTTACAGCAATCATCAATGCTCCAATCGAAAAAGTAAACATCGCAGATTGGTTACTCAACCTTCCTGATGCAGAATATCAACGTTGCTCCACTCAACACATCGGTGCGGCAATCTCTTCAACTTACGAGGGCGAACCAGTTTCATTAAATGTTGAAACCATCGGAGATGCATTAATGGTTCAACATTATGTTGCCGTTGTTCACCGTCCGGATTACTGCAGAATGTTATCAATTTCAGATTCAATTACACAAAACGGCCGTACCAAAGTTCAAGTTTTATGGGAACTGAAAGCCACTAAAATTGATGACAACACCACGTTGTACACCAACGAAATTCATGCAACCGCAACATCTGAAATGTTCGAATATTTGAAAGAACATAACATTAATCTTGCGGATGCTGCCGCTTCCAGACAAGCCTCTTCCGACGCTCACAATCACGAAGAAACGCCCAACTTTGCAAAAAGTATCGAAAACAAGGCGTTGACAGGTAAATACAATCAGCCTTTTTAATTTTTAATAACATATCGCTTATAAGAATCATTGGAGTTTTCCAGTGATTTTTTATTTAAATATTTTTAATTTTTTGCTTTTAGATTTGCTTGATAGAGCTGGTTTTTAATCAAACTTTTTTTTATTTTCCTTTTAAAGATAATAGCCACGAATACACGAATTAATTTATTGTTAGACTTAAATTTCGATTTCGATTTTAAAAAATTCGTGCATTCGTGGCATCCTATAAATTCATCAACTATTCCTTTCAAATTCCCACCGACTCATTTTGCCTATTCACCGAAAACCACTTTAAAATCCTTCGATTCCGTGGTAGCTTTACAGTAGAAATAAAGACAAACTATTATTAATTATAAAAATTACCATTATGAAAACTGAATCACTTAGCTTCAAATACGAGCTTGAAAAAAAGAACCAAGAACTAATGACGGCGGAACTACAAGAGGCGCATCTGTAAAAGATTTCCCTGCTTCTATAGGCATTGCAGGTGTTTCTATGAGACTGCAACCGGGAAGTATGAGAGAATTGCACTGGCACGCCAACGCTGCAGAATGGGCGTATGTGATTTCAGGAACCGTTCGTACAACGATTATCCATCCGGACGGTCACAGCTACACAGATAATTTTGAACCGGGCGATGTCTGGTATTTTCCAAAGGGTTACGGACACTCAATTCAGGCGACGGGAACAGAAGAATGTCATTTCATTTTGATTTTTGATAACGGTAATTTTTCCGAAGACCACACGTTCAGCGTGACTGATTTTGTTTCGTCTGTACCACCCGAAATCGTTGCTCAGAATTTAAATTTAACATTAGAAGAAGTGGCAGCTTTACCTCAAAAAGAAGCCTACTTCGCAGCGGGAATTGTTCCTGACGAGATGTCTTTCGTTGCTGAAGCTCGCCCAAATGAATCTGATATAGAATTGACAAGTTTTCACCGTTATCCTTTGCATTCCCAACAGCCAAGAATCGTTCCGGGTGGAGGTTTACAAAGATTGGTTACAAGTAAAGAATTTCCTATCAGCAGTACGATGTCGGGTTCTATTTTAGAATTGCAGCCGGGCGCTTTGAGAGAAATGCACTGGCATCCCAATGCAGATGAATGGCAATATTTTATTTCAGGACAAGCGGAAATGTCGGTTTTCTTAGCAGAATCTACTTGCGTTACTGAGCAGTTTAATGCGGGAGATGTTGGCTATGTGCCGATGGGAGCAGGACATTACATCAAAAATACAGGCGACACAGTTTGCAAAATTCTAATTGGATTCAACTGCGGACATTATGAATCAATTGATTTGAGTCAGTGGCTTTCAGGAAATCCGAAAGATGTGGTGGTTACGAATTTCGGTTTGAAAGAAGGCGAAATTGAAAAATTCCCGACTGAGAAAATATTCATTCAGCCTAAGAAGTAAAGCTTTCTTCAATTTTAATTTAATTAAAAAAAATCACTAGTTATGAAATTATTAAATATCAAAAAAGCAGTTAAGGTTGGTTTATTAGCAACAGCACTTTTTGCAACGCCACAAATATATTTCGCCCAAACAACGGAGAAAACAGCAAGTGCAAACACATCCAAAATATGGGGGAAAGTGGACGGAATCGCCATCGAAGGAATGGTACAAGGGCCATCAACAGAGATCACACCTTTACAGATTGCCTGCGTTTTTGAATACACAGAAGGTGATATTTTTAATTCGCCACCCGCATTGCCAGAAGCCGTCAACGGAATGGTTCATCTTGATAAAAGCCTGAATGGCATCATCACAGAACTCAGAAAATCCGGAAAATTTGCAGGACATTCCTTGGAAACATTACTCATTACGCCTCCTTCAGGAACCATCGGTGCAAAGAAATTATTGCTTATCGGTTTAGGCGATCGGAAAAAATTCACACCCGAACTGATGCAGCAAGTTGCAAGTGTCGGAATGGAAGAAGCCCTAAGATTGGGCGTTACAAAATATGCATTTGCCACCGACCTGAAAGATGCAGGAATAGATTCGCCAACCGCAGAAGTTGCAGGATACGGCGTGACCGGAGCGATTAATGCTTACAGAACCCATGTTTATTTGAAAAGTAAAAAGATGTCTGCATTTAAGCCGATTGAGAAAATAACATTACTTGCGGGACCAGCATTTTTTACAACTGCAGGAGAAGGAATTACGAAAGCGATTTCAGCTTTTAATAAATAAACTATTCTCAATTAAGTTTTCAAAATGAAAAAGCTAATCATTTCTTCTACAAGCATTATTAATTCATCTGAGTCCATCAGAATACAAGAGAGATTGGTCATATTTTTAGCTTTGATTGCCGGATATATCGACGCAACAGGATTGATAGAATGGAAAACCTACGTCTCTTTTATGAGTGGAAATACAACTTCACTAGGAGCAGCCATTTCAACGGGTAAATCTGAAATCATCATTACATCAATTACAGTCATTAGTTGTTTTCTATTAGGAATTTATGCAGGAACCTGTCTGTCATTATGGAAGAGAATTAAGAACCAAATATTAACATTTTATCTTGTTTCAGGAATTCTCATTTTCTATACGATAATTGCTTATTTTTATAATATCAATAATTTGTCATCTATTGCAATTGTGGGATTTTCAATGGGAATGATGAATACGATCGTGACTTCTGTTGGAAACCAAAAAGTAAACACAGATTTCGTGACAGGAACTCTGAACAGCCTGGCAAGGAATACCGCAATGCTAAGTATGACGGATGATAAAGCGGAAAAAGTAGAATATAAATCCAACGCCTTTCATCTTTTGTTTTTGTGGATAGGATTTTTATCTGGTGCTTTTATCGCTCCTTTCCTACTCGATTATTTTGGAAAATGGACTTTGATGATTCCTGCTTTATTACTGATGATTTGTGGATTATTGATTTCAAAAATTAACTTTAAAAACTAATACTATGTTACAAAAAAACGATGTTGCCCCAGATTTTACATTGTACGCAACGCCAGACCAGAAAATTACACTTTCAGAATTCAAAGGAAAGAATGTCATCCTCGCTTTTTATCCCGCCGACTGGAGTCCGGTTTGCAGCGACCAGATGGCTTTGTACAATGAAACTTTGAAGTTTTTCAAGAAATATGATGCAGAGATTTTTGGAATTTCTGTGGACAGCAAATGGTGTCATCTGGCATTTGCTCAATCCAGAAATTTACACTTTCCTTTACTCGCAGACTTTGAAGCTAAAGGAGAAATTGCTAAAAAATATGGTGTTTACGATGATGAGGAAGGAGAATGCAAACGTGCACTGTTCGTCATCAACAAAGATGGTATTATCGAATGGAGTTATCTCTCGCCAACGGCCATCAATCCTGGCGCAGACGGAATTTTAGACGCTTTAGAAACCCTTAACACAAAATAAATTATGTCACTAAAACCAAACGTCAGCCAGACTGATCACGCACAAGGCAACTTAGAAGCCGACCTCGTTATCGTAGAATACGGCGATTATCAATGTCCATATTGTGGCGCTGCTTATCCGGTTCTGAAAGAATTGATGAGTCAGTTCGGAAGTCAAATCAAATTTGTTTTCAGAAACTTTCCTCTGTCCGAAATGCATCAATACGCAAGACCGGCGGCTATTGTAGCGGAAGCAGCCAATCTTCAGGGGAAATTCTGGGAAATGCACGATGCGATTTATGAAAATCAAAGAGAACTGAATGAAAATTTTCTGATGAAGCTAGCTGAAAAATTAAAGCTAAATATTCCGCAGTTTGAAAAAGATTTGGAAAGTACAGAATTGGCAGACAAAGTAGATTCAGATTTTGAAAGCGGAATTATGAGTGGCGTGAACGGTACACCTTCTTTCTTTGTGAATGGAAAGAAATTCGATGGTGGTGCGGAAGATTTGTTTGAGCTTTTAAGAGAGAATACTGAAAACTGAAGCACAAAAGATTTGTGACACTTAAGTAATTTTAAGTTTTTATGATAATGCAAATAAGAACACTTAAGCGAATGCTGAAATCAAGTCGTTTTCTATACTGAATCTGCAGCCCGACTTGAGTGGAGCTCTTTTTTGTCATTGCGATTGTACAAAAGTTCTACAGATTGCTTCACGTCATTCGCAATGACAAAAAAAGCGGGAACGGAAGGCGGATAAAGCTGCCCAAATAAAAAATATCAAAAATGTACGATATTAAACTAGATTAACGAGAAACGAACTGAACCATACTACATTTGCTAAAGAATTAAGACAACAAAATATTAAAATAAATTAATCACAACATTAAAAAATTAAAACAATGAGCACACTAAAATTAAAAGACGGAACAGAGATTTTTTACAAAGACCAAGGCGAAGGACCAACTTTAATGTTTCACCACGGATGGCCTTTGTCATCTGACGATTGGGATGCACAGGTTATTTTCTTCCTGCAAAGAGGTTACAGAGTGGTGACCCACGACAGAAGAGGTCACGGCCGTTCTAGCCAGGATATTTACAATCACACGATTGAGCAATATGCTTCTGATGCAGCTGAATTGGTAGAATTCTTAGATTTGAAAGATGTAGTTCACATCGGTCACTCTACAGGTGGTGGCGAAGTTATCCGATATGTGAATAAATATGCTAACGGAAGAGCGAAAAAAGCAGTTTTAATCAGTGCAGTTCCGCCAATTATGGTCGCGAGCGACAACAATCCTGACGGTGTTCCAATGTCTGTTTTTGATGGCATCAGAGACCAGACTTTGAACAACAGACAACAGTTTTACATCGATTTGACTTTCCCTTTCTACGGTTACAACAGAGAAGGTGCAGACGTGAAAGAAGGCGTACAGAGAAACTGGTGGAGACAAGGAATGATGGGCGGAATCGTTGCTCATTATGACGGAATCAAAGCGTTTTCTGAAACTAATTTTACAGAAGATTTGAAAGCTACGGAAATTCCGGTTTTGGTGCTTCACGGTGAAGATGACCAGATTGTTCCTTACCAAAATGCCGCTTTGAAATCAATTAAATTGTTGAAAAACGGAACTTTGAAAACATATCCTGGTTTCCCTCACGGAATGCCGACTACGCAAGCTCCGACTATTAATAAAGATCTTTTGGAGTTTATTGAGGCTTAAAATCTAGTTGTTTAAATAAATATTAAAAGGGTGAGCCTAATGGTTCACCCTTTATTTTGTTATAAATAAATCATGAAAAACTCGTATTTTAATTCAGCATCAGGCAGAATATGCGGCTCTATTGAGATAAACATTTTTCCCTGAAATGGAATTTTTGGATAAGCTATAAATAATCTCAACCGTAAAGCTGGAAAATTCATACAGCATATTCTTTGTGTTACTCACAGTATTTTCACTGATTATTCTTCCTTTACTCAACACCATGTCAAATTGAGTCTTATCTGGTAAATTTGTAAAATCGTAGTAAGAAATATCCATCGTATTGTTTTTATGATTAAAGTTTATTTATCGCTTTGGTTTTTACTATACAACTTATCAACCAAAAATTAGAAACAACTAAACAAAAACTAAAATTTGATTTATTTTAAATAAAAACTTGCTAGTTTGGTCTTTACGGTGAGAGTCTTTAATTTTTTACAAAAACATATATTTGTAAATTTCATCAGAATAAGCTATTATTGTCGCAACATTCACCTGTCGAAAATTTTATTTTGTATGATCAATATCTATCGTAAAACAGCTCTTATTGAAGGCGTCTCCTACTTGATTTTACTTTTTATTGCGATGCCGTTAAAGTATATTTTTAATATTTCGGAAGCTGTGAAATATTTTGGATGGATACATGGAGTGTTATTTCTTGTTTTTATGGTTATTCTCATCGCAACAGCACTAAAGTACAAATGGAATCTTGTAAGGGTTATTATCTACACAATAGGTTCTGTTTTGCCTTTCGTACCTTTTATATTAGATAAAAAATTAAAAGAAGAGTATTCGCAAAGCTGATTCAGTGGCTAAAATTCAATAAAATTTTTATTATCTCGCACAAAAATAAAAGCACAGTTCAAAATATACTTAAGTACCTGTACTTCAATTTCAAAAAGAAAACGAGCAAATTAAAATTTCTTTCATCTCAATATTGAGAAAACCGAAGTCAAAAAAAAACGTTATTTTTGTGCCATAAAAAATTGTGGTTAATTGTAGAATAGCTAATTTAGCACTACCATATCACATTATATTAAAATACATCACATGAGAAAAATACTTCTACTATTCGCCTGCACGTTTGGCATATCTGCTTTTTCCCAGATTAAGGTGCTAAAAAATGAGACCTTGGTGGAAATTGGTAAAGAAAATTCGGTAGGCTTGTACAAAAAAGAAAACAGGTTCACATTCAATTACCAGGATATTAACACAAGTAATCTTAACACGTTCAGGTCATTTTCATTTTTAGACGTTAACAGTGACGTTAATGATCTTTACAAATTGATCACTGACGGCTTTATAGACCAACCTTCGGGCAATGTTACTTTGGAACTTCCAAATGATATCATTGAACTTCATTACGAAAAAAACTACGGTCAGCCTACCGTACAGTTTATTCAGTATATCAATAAGAACAAAAAATATGTTGGGAAATCTCAGTTTTTGAATAAGAAACAGATCGACAAAATTTTCGGAATTGGTTCGTCAAAATCTGCTTTGTACAAAAAATCTGTAGTCAGTAAAGCAAATACAGTTTCTAATGTGTCAAGTACAAACACTTACGTACCAGAAACAGCTGCTGTTGCTAATCCTACTCCGGCAAAGAAAAAGAAATCAAGAAAATAAATATTTATTTTTTAATAATACCTGAACTCATTCTTTACGAATGAGTTTTTTTATTTTATTTTTGTAAAAAGATTAACAATTATGTCTCTTCAAGTAATCAATTTAACCAAAAAGTTTGCCGAGCAAACTGCACTCAACAATATTAATATTTCAATTGAAAAAAACGAAATCATCGGTCTTCTCGGCCCAAACGGAGCCGGAAAATCTACACTGATGAAATCTATTGTAGGTGCTTTGAAAATTGATGAAGGTGAAATTATTTTTAACGAAAAAAACATTTCTGAAAACGAAATCGAAAGCAAGAAAAACATAGGTTTCCTTCCGGAAAACAATCCGCTGTATTTGGAGATGTATGTGAAAGAGTATCTGCAATTTGTTGCCAACATTCACAAAATTTCTGAAGCGAGAGTAGATGAAGTAATTGAATTGGTAGGAATTACTCCCGAAAAATCAAAGAAAATCGGACAGCTTTCTAAAGGCTATAAACAGAGAGTAGGTTTGGCTCAAGCAATTATTCACCAACCTGATCTATTGATTCTGGATGAACCTACAAACGGTCTTGATCCTAATCAAATTATTGAAATCAGAAACGTAGTAAAAGAAATCGGTAAAGAGAAAACAGTTTTGCTTTCTACCCACATTATGCAGGAGGTTGAAGCATTGTGTTCGAGAGTGATTTTGATTCACAAAGGAAATATTCTTCAGGATTGTGCAATTGAAGAATTTAAAGGAAAATTTGACAGTCTGGAGGAGGCTTTTGCGAGTTATACTGCTTAAAAAATAAAATAAAAATGCTCCATAATTTAGGAGCATTTTTATTTTATTAAAGTTTAAGAATTGTCATCTGTTTTTTCTTCAATTACTGAAACTGTTTCTACATTTTTCTTCTGTATTTGTTCCAAAAGCTGAAGTCCTAAAAGCCCACTAATTCCGCCATTTGCAGAATCTCCACTTCCTCCAATCAAAACTTCAGGCATAATTCTTACATTTTGACTGGCAATATTTTCCATGATTTTTAACTGAGTAAAGTTACTTCCACCCATCGCTTCTACAGATAATTTATACGACTCGGCATTCGACTTACCAATTGCCAGAATTTTTTCAGCTTCGGCGTTCCCTGTCAATGAAATTTGTTCAGCGTTTGCTTTTGCTAACAATTCAATTTTTTCTGATTCGGCTTTTGCGAGAAGTCTTGTTTTTTCGGCTTCACCTGTTGCTAGAAGTTTTAATCTGTCCCCTTCAGCATTGGCCTGTAATCTCACGGAATTGGCATCTCCGGTAGCTTTTTTCACCGATGCATCTGCTATTCTTTCAGCAATCCAAACTCCCTGATCTGCCTTTACTATTTCTTTCTGCATATCAGCAACTGCCGTTTCCTTTTCCAAAGCCTGGCGTGTTTCCTGAGCCAACATCTCTGTTTCGTAAGTAATTTTCTGCTCTTCTGCCAGTTTTCTGTCCGTTAAAGTTTTCATTAAACTTTCCGGAGGAACAATTGCACCGATCAAAGTATCGACTGCGTTGACATTATACTGTTCCAAAACGCTGCTGATATGATCTTTTGCGGATTGCTGTCTTTCTTTACGTGTTCCCAAGAAGGCAATTACATCACTATCCTGTGCAGAATTCCTGAAGTAATTCCCAATGGTTGGTTCCAAAACCTGACTTACAAGATTAATCATATTTCCAAAGCGGGCAATCACCTTTGGAGCTTCATACGTCGGAATATGAATAATTTGAGAAACATCAAGATTGAAAGGGAAACCGTCTTTACTTCGTACAGTAATCGTTGATAAATTTTTATCTAATTGGTGAGATTCGCTTCTTTCGTAGGCCCAGTTTAAGACTAAATTGGTTGTAGGAACAAGTTCAACTTTCATAATATAAGGGTTAATAGGGTATTTTCCCGGACCAATCGGTTCCGCCCAAACTCCTTTATGGCTTTTTTCAACAATATTGCCATGTTTAAAATCTACTCCGCTTAAATCTTTTCCGTCTTCGCCGACATAACTTATAATGACACCAACATGACCAATGGGAATTTCGGTCATTTTTACCATTTCAACTTTTGTAAACCATGGATTAAGGAAATACGAACCTGCCAAAATCACCTGTTCCTGAAGACCTTTGTAACCGCCACTATTTAAAAAAGTATCAACATCCTGAAATTTATTGTGATCCAAAATACTCTTTCCTGCAATCTGACCTTCTTCCAAAGGGCTTCCTTCCATCGTTGTAATCACTCCCACTGCATTATCGGGAATTTGGGTCATATCTGTTAATTCAATTTCAAATAATAAAGTATTTATTCTATAGGAACCCGGAGCAATAATTGCAGTTTGGCGACCTTTTCTTCCTCCTTTTCTTAAAAAAGCTTCAGCATCCTGAAAAGAATCACAGTCAACTTTTCTACCGAGAATCCTTCCAGTTTCAAGTTCCATACCGTCTTTTGCAAGTAATAAACCTATTTTCCCTGTAGGTATCACGATGAACGGCTGAAAGTCAATAGAATATTGCCATATCCATTTTGCAAAATATACTCCTGGAGCTAAAGTCTGAGCCTGAAAACCGGCTTCTCCATTGGTTGCAATAATTCTTCCTTCAGGAAGTTCCTGCTTCCCCACGAGTACGAATTTTTTGGTAACTAATCCTATTTTATCCTGAGGAACAATGATCAGTCCAAAGAAAATTCTTAAAATAAATTTGTAAAAAATTGCGCACAACAGTGCAATTACAGCCGGAATCATCCAGCCATGAAAACCTAATTCCATAGTTTGTTTGTTTGTTTTTTATTTAGATTAAATTTGAAAACGGAGATTGTGCTCTATTTTTCTGAATATGAAAAAAAGAATACGAATTATTTGATAATTCTTTCGAAAAAATTAAGAAATTGAAGGAGGAGAAGTATTAAAAATCGTGAATATGATTTCTGATACTCTTAGTAGAAAAAACTTAATGTTAATCAGTTTCATTTCAATGGTAAAGGAAAGAGATCCTTTTGTTGTACAAATGTACGTAAGAAAAATATTCACTTGTTTTGCAAAATGCAAATATTTTTCAAAACAAATTACAATCAATTGAAAATCAATATATTTATTTTCAATTGATTATAATTTTTAGCTTTAAGAAGGTAATTTTCAATTTTAATGAAGCCATAATTTGGCCAAAATAATCTTCTTATTATTTCAAAAATTACTTGAATTGGCTTTAAATTTGATAACACTTTGGTGAATAATCTTAAATAAAAACCAATACAATGATTAAGAAAATTATATTAGGCGCATGTTTACTGCCTGTTTTATCTTTTGCGAATATTAAAGATAATAATGATATCAATCCAAAGGAAAAAATCACCAATAACAGAGATAGAAATTCTCAAGAGAGAATTCCCAAAACGGTTATTATTAAAACTAAAAAGTTTAAAATAAAAATTGACAAACAACCCAACGGAAATTACCTTTATCAATCTTGGGGCGCCAATACAAAAATCTCAGCAAAACCAAGCATGATTATCTCCGACGGAGAAGTTACTCCCGATGGATCTGGTGGCAATTATTATTTCGAATTTAATAATAACGGAACACTTTATCAGGTTTGGAGAAATTATTTAACCAATTCTTCGAAAAAAGCGCCTTACACATTAGTAGTAATCGATGGAAACGGTGAAACCTTAGTAAGACAAGATGCGCAGGTTGTTAAAAATTAATTTAAACAAAAAATCCAATAATAATTCCTAATTTTCACGATTAGGAATTTTTTATTTTAAGAAAAACAGAATGGAATTTACAATCAAAGCAAATTTAATTGATATCATCTCAAGAGAAACTTATCCCGCAGAAGTATCTATTTTTAATAAGAAAATTGCATCAATAAAGAGAATTGAAGAAACTTTAGACACTTATATTTTACCAGGCTTCATCGACGCGCACGTTCATATAGAAAGCAGCATGCTTGTACCCTCAGAATTTGCCCGAATTGCCGTAAAACACGGAACAGTAGGAACGATTTCTGATCCGCACGAAATAGCCAATGTTTTGGGCGTTAAAGGGGTAGATTATATGATTGAAAATGCTCAGCAGGTTCCTTTTCATTTTTATTTTGGAGCTCCGTCCTGCGTGCCGGCAACCCAGTTTGAAACTGCAGGCGCTGTAATTGATTCTAATGATATTGACCAACTCTTAAGAAGAACAGAAATTGTCTATTTAGCTGAAATGATGAATTTCCCTGGCGTTATTTATAATGATGAAGAGGTTTTAAAGAAAATAGCTTTTGCTAAAAAACATGGCAAACCCATCGATGGTCATGCTCCGGGATTAATGGGAGAAGGAATGAAAACCTATTTCGATGCCGGAATAACGACAGATCACGAATGTTTTGGTCACACCGAAGCTCTTGAAAAGCTGAAACACGGGGTGAAAATAATGATCAGAGAAGGAAGTGCTGCGAAAAATTTCGACACATTAATTCCATTGTTAAAAGATTTTCCGGAACAGATCATGTTCTGTTGTGATGACAAACATCCTGATAATTTGATTGAATCCCACATCAATGATCATGTAAAACGTGCTTTGAAAGCCGGCCATGACTTATACGATGTCCTTCGTGCGGCTTCTTTTAATGTCATAAAACACTATAATTTAACCATTGGTTTATTACAGGTTGGTGACAATGCAGATTTTATAGAAATTGATAATACTGAAGATTTTAATATTTTAAAAACTTACATCAACGGTGAGTTGGTTGCAGAGAACGGGACATCATTTATTCAATCTGTTGAAGCTCCCGTTGTGAATAATTTTAACTGTAATGTAAAACAACCTTCCGATTTTAAAATTAAAAGTGAAAGCGATACCATTCGTGTGATTGAAGCTCTAGATGGACAATTAATCACGCACGAAATTCAGGCTGAAACGTTAGTGATTGACGGATATGCAGAATCAAATACCGAAGAAGATATTCTAAAAATTGCTGTAGTCAACCGATATAACGATGCTCCCGTTGCCACAGCTTTTATTAAAAATATTGGTTTAAAAAACGGAGCCATCGCATCTTGCGTTGCGCATGACTGCCATAATATCGTTGTCGTTGGTACAAATGACGATGATATTTGTAAAGCTGTGAACGCCATCATCAAAGCAAAAGGCGGCATTTCTTTAGCCACAGAAACAGAAGAACTAGTTTTAGAATTACCCATTGCTGGAATTATGACCAATCTTCCAGCCGAAGAAGTTGCTGAATTGTATATTAAATTAGATGAACGTGCAAAAGAGCTTGGAAGCAAATTACGAGCACCTTACATGAGCTTGTCTTTCATGGCACTTTTGGTTATTCCTGAACTCAAACTGAGCGATAAGGGCTTGTTTAATGGTAAAAGCTTTGAGTTTACGGATGTTTTTGTGAAAGATAAATAGAATTTTATTTTCTAATTTTTTATTTTGCTAAAGAAATCGTTTTCAATAAAACTGTTTTTGGCAGCTTCATAACCGATGTTGTAAATTTGTTCGAGACGGTCTTTTTTCCGTTCAAAATTCCCGAAAGCGGAAAGATCTTTTGAAGAAATCAACCAATCACAGTATTCAAATTTTACTTTTTCAACTCTGTATGAAAATAAATCGAACGAACGTGAAACAATTGATTTAATGGTTTTAAGATCACTGATTTTAATATCATGCGGTGGCGAAACAAATACACCAATCAATTTATCACAGTCGTTTCTGATGATATCAGCAGGGAAATTATTGAGAACTCCCCCGTCGCAATACATTTCTTCACCCAAAATATAAGGTGTTGTAATTCCGGGAATTGAGCAGGAAGCAATCATTGCATCTATGACTTTGAAATCTTTATCAAATATTTTTTCGGTTCCGGACACCAATTCAGTGGCAACAATTCTTACTTCTTTATCCAAATCACCGATTTTCATATCCTGAAAAATAGGTTTGAGATAATTGGCAAAAATAATAGATGAAACCAGTCCCGGCTGATTAAAGGTAAAATGCTTCCAGTTGAAAAAGTAGATGGATTGAAAGAAATCTAAAATCTCTTCAGGCTTTTTTCCAATGGCGTAAAGACAACCCACAATTGAACCTGCACTGCAACACGAGAGAATGTCGACATCGATATTTTTTTCGCTTAAAAATTTCAAAACTCCCGCATGCGCAATACCTTTAGTACCGCCACCCGATAAAACCAAACCCGTTTTCCCAAAATTCATTGAATAAATTTAATGAAAACTCTCTGGAAAAACAGAAATAATGGTATTAAATATTATGCGATACTAATAATTTTTATCGCATGTAAAAAGAAAAACCACAGACAAAATCTGTGGTTTAATTTTATAATTTAGAATTGAAAATCTAATTATTAATATATTTTTCAAAAATTCTTGAGAAATCTTTTTGATTATATCTGTCGAAACTATTGGTGTTCCATGCGAAAATATATTCGTTGATAGCCTTTAATTCCTGGCTTTTTGATACATTTTCCTGTTTTCCGGAAGCAACACTTCCAATAGCTTTCTGGATGCTGTCATTAGAAAAATTCAACAAAGAATGATTATGGTGAACTTCCTGCTGAATTGCCAAAAGTGCTTTATACAAATCTTTCAACTGATCAACCTGACCTTTTGCCACGCTGATCATCAAAGGAACATTTCCAATATTAAATGAAATTTCGACATCCAGATCAATCGTTCCTGCAGTCTGCAAAACTACGTTCGAGAAAGGAAATTGATAGTATTCATATCTTCTCAGAATTCTTTTTCTGTCAAGCGCACTTGCTCCATCGATGTGAATCAAGGCTCTATTGGTAAAGCAATATTCATCTCTTTTAGATTTAATCAAAAAGAAAATCTTCTCATTATCTTCAGATAAAATATAATCGTCAGAGTCTACTTTGTCATAATCCTGAGACGGAATGATTTTCCCAATATCCCCCAATCCTAAAGCTTCAGCAGCTAATTTTTTAAACATAATTTATTTTAATTTGTAGTTTATTTAGTAAATAAAATTAATAAAATAAGTGAGATAAAAAACAAAAACCACAGAAAAAATCTGTGGTTTTGATATTGTTAAACTTTGTCAAAGACTTACATCTCTGAAAAAGTGAAAATTAAATATGAATCACTTCGCCGTAAGCAGCAGCAGCAGCTTCCATAATAGCTTCAGAAACCGTTGGATGCGGGTGAATAGATTTAATGATTTCATGACCTGTAGTTTCTAGTTTTCTTGCTACAACAGCTTCAGCAACCATATCGGTAACGCCTTCACCAATCATGTGACAACCTAACCATTCGCCATATTTAGCATCGAAAATTACTTTGATGAAACCGTCTGTATTTCCGTTTGCAGTCGCTTTTCCACTTGCAGAAAGAGGGAATTTACCCACTTTGATTTCGTAACCTTTTTCTTTAGCTTGTTTCTCTGTAAGACCAACAGAAGCAACTTCTGGGTGACAGTAAGTACATCCAGGAATATTGCCATAGTCGATTTTCTCAACGTGCAATCCTTTGATTTTTTCTACACAAGTAATCCCTTCAGCAGAAGCAACGTGCGCCAAAGCCTGAGTCGGGATAATATCTCCGATTGCGTAGTAGCCAGGAACTGAAGTTTCGTACCATTCGTTTACCAAAACTCGTCCTTTATCAGTTTGGATGCCCACTTCTTCAAGACCGATGTTCTCGATATTTGCAGCGATTCCGACAGCAGATAACAAGATATCAGCTTCAAGAGTGATGTTTCCTTTTTCTGTTTTTACAGTCGCTACTACACCGTTTCCGCTTGTGTCTACGCTTTCAACAGAAGCGTTGGTCATAATTTCGATACCTGTCTTTTTCAAAGATTTCTCTAAGTGTTTTGAGATTTCTTCATCTTCCACAGGAACGATGTTTGGTAAGAATTCAACAACAGTTACTTTCGTACCCATTGTGTTATAGAAGTCAGCAAACTCTACTCCTATTGCTCCAGAACCTACAACGATCATAGATTTTGGCTGCTCAGGAAGAGATAATGCCTGTCTGTATCCGATTACTTTTTTACCATCTTGTGGCAAGTTTGGTAATTCTCTAGAACGAGCTCCTGTAGCCAGGATAATGTTTGTTCCTGAATATTCAGTTACTTTACCTTCTTTATCTGTTACGGAAACTTTTTTACCTTTTTGCACTTTTGCAGTTCCTAAAATAACATCAATTTTGTTCTTTTTCATCAAGAACTCAATTCCTTTGCTCATTTTAGACGCTACTCCACGACTTCTCTGGATTACATTTGGAAACTCAAAACTAGCTTCCACTTTATTTAAACCATAATCTTCAGCATGATTAATATAATGAAAAACCTGAGCCGATTTTAACAAAGCTTTCGTTGGAATACAACCCCAGTTAAGGCAAATTCCTCCTAAATTTTCTTTCTCGATAATTGCGGTTTTAAAACCCAATTGTGCTGCTCTGATTGCTGTAACATATCCACCAGGACCACTACCGATGACAATAATATCGTAATTCATTAGCTTAAAATTTTTATGCGAATTTACGGAAAAATATTGGATGTTTTGCGTTTCAGCAGATGGATATGACCAAGGTTCATAAAAGTTTTTATGATTTTATTTTTACAACAAAAAAGAGAACACTTTTTCGCATTCTCTTTTATATTTTTAAAACTATTTTAATGATAACTGCTTTTAGTTATCTCGCAGATCTCAACAGCTTCTTTTCATTCTGATACCTAAGATTCAAAGCTCTCAACTGTTCGTTTTTCATCTTTTTTGTAGCAACAGGATGATTCATAATCATTTTTTTTTCTGTTCTGTATCTTTTATCCAATTCATTTGCTTTGCTGTTTGCTAATTGGGTTTTTGACGGATGTGGTGGTGCAGGTGGACGTTTCTGTCCGTAAGCATTGAATGATAATCCTAATAACAAAACTGTTGATATCAATAACTTTTTCATAACATTTATTTTTTTGAATGATTTTAATGAATGAATAATTATCAATTAAATTCATTCAGATTTTAAGTAAATATTACACATATCATACCAATATTTTCTGCTCTATATTTTACTGAACTTCAATATTTTGTTTTAAAGGAAGGTTTTTTGAAGAATTCCCAACCATGATTCTGTAAGTACCTTTTTCTACGATCCAATTCATTTTTTCGTCTAAAAACTGTAATTCTTTCACAAGAACTTCAATCGTAATTTGCTTTGATTCTCCCGGTTTTAACTGTACTTTTTGAAAACCTTTCAACTCAAGAATCGGTCTTGAAACCGAAGCCAGTAAATCTTTTACATATAATTGAACGACTTCACTTCCCGCTTTCGAACCTGTATTTTTAACTTGAATTTTAGCGACAATCGTTTCATTTTCAGAATATTTTGTTTTATTTAATTGTAAATCAGAGATTTCAAAAGTAGTATAACTCAATCCAAAACCAAACGGATACAATGGCTCACCACTCAAATCGTAATAATCATTTCCGCGCCCTGTCGGATGATGATTGTACGTCAAAGGCAACTGACCTTCCTCAATCGGAAACGTAATCGGCAATTTCCCAGAAGGATTTTCTGCTCCGAAAAGCACTTTTGCCACCGCATTTCCGCCTTCTTCTCCGGGATACCAAACATCTAAAATGGCTCCGACTTTATCTTTCCAATTCGTAGTTTTTATTGCAGAACCACCCACCAAAACAACTGTTGTCGGTTTATTTAATTTTGAAACTTCGTGAATAAATTGTTCCTGATTTCCGGGCAGACTCAATGAAGAACGATCTTGAAATTCACCTTCATGAATTCCCGCTGTGACGATGATGTAATCTGCATTTTGGACTTGTTTTAAAGCATCATTAAAGTCTTTTTGATAATTATTTAAACCATAGTTCCAGATCAATTCGATGTTTGCTTCTCCTCTATTTTCATGAAACTCAATGACAATATCAGACTTTTGACCTTTCACAAAATCTACATCAACTGTTTTAGTTGAATAACTCAATTTTTCCCAATTGTCGATTAATAATTTTCCGTTTAAATACAATCTGAAACCGTCATTTCCGCGCAATCCCAATTGATATTTTCCAGAATTCGGGGCTTTCAATTTTCCTGTCCAGCGAACGCTGTAATTGTCTGGCTGCAGTTTTTCAGGATTTGGAGAATATAAAGTCCATTTGAAATTCAACTTTTCGTCTTGTTTTTCAAACGCAGGATTTCCTTTTAAATCAGAATTTGAAAAGTAATTTCCTTTCAATCCTTTTTGATTTTCTGAAGATAAAAACTCAGTCGGAACGGTTATAAAGTTCTTCAAATTCCAGTCAATTCCTTTTGAATAATTGACTTCAATATTTTTATTTTTAGTTAAATTTTTAATTCCATCCAAAATACTCACTTTCTTATTTCCTGGTCCGGAATAACCTCCTAATCTTGCATCAACAGCATCTATTCCAACCACTAAAATCTTTTTAATATTTTCCGAAATCGGAAGTGTCTGATTATTATTTTGGAGCAAAACAAAAGATTCAATGGCTGTTTTTTCCGCTAATGGTTTGTAATTTAATTTCTTTAACTCTTCAATATCTTTATTGGAAACGTAGGGATTTTCAAACAAGCCTAATTCAAATTTTGCTCTTAAAACCCTTGCAACCGCATCATCAATTCTTTCCTGTGAAATTCTTCCATCCAAAAATGGTGGAATAAACAATTTATAATGTTGATATTCTGTCTGGAAAATCACGTCAAGACCTGCATTGATCGCCTGTGCAGAAGCATCGTCATAATCTTTTGCTGTAAAATGGAGAACATTTGCACCACCCACCGCACTTGCGTCACTAATGACGAAACCTTTGAAATTCCAGTCTTTTTTAATTTTTCGGTCAATAACCAATGATTTGCTGTTGAAGGTCTTCCATCCAACAAATTATAAGAAGTCATGACCGAACGACTTTTCCCCTGATTAAAGGCTTTTTGAAAAGGAATTAAATGTGTTTCCTCCAAATATCTTTTACTCCAATGAATTGGATATGAGTCTCTTCCCCCTTCCCCAACATTCGCTAAAAAGTGTTTTGTAGTGGTAATAATTCCCTGATTTTCAAATGAACTGACAAAATTTACCCCCATCACGGAAGTCAAAAACGGATCTTCACCATATGTTTCCTCCGTTCTACCCCATCGAACGTCGCTCGCCAAATTCACAACCGGTGTCAGAATCTGACGGATTCCCCGCAATCGTGATTCTTTGGCAATTGCTGTCGAAACTTCTTTCATCAACTCAGGATTGAAAGTCGCTGACAAGCCAATTGCCTGAGGAAAAGCCGTCGCACCTTCTCGCATTAATCCATGCAAGGCCTCATCAAAAGGGATAATCGGGATTCCCAATCGGGATTCTTCAACGAAATATTTCTGAATCGCATTGATCTTTTTAGCTAATCTTTCTGCATCTTCGTTTGCATTATATTTCAATATTTGTCCGGCAGCTCCACCGCCTTGATTTCCTGCGCTCACCTGCAATCCGAAGATGCCGTGAGAATATTGACCTTTCGGAACGTTATCTAAATCTCCGGGAATCATGAAACACTGCCAGAATTTTTCTTCAGGTGTCATTCTATTCAGCAAATCCTGAACTCTGGCTTCTACAGGATGTTTTGGATCTTTATATAAAGGTTTTTGGGCAGAAATGAAAATAGAACTCAATAATGAAATTCCAATTAATTTTAATCTAAACTTCATTATTGCATTATTTGAATTACAGTTGAATATTTTAATTGAGCTCTTTCTTTTGGCAAATTAATTTCAATTGAATTTTCTGTTTTTTTCCATTGAATTTTTGAGGAAATTCCTAAGATTTTTAATGATTTTGGTTTAAAGCTTTCAGGAATTGAAAAACTTAAAGTTAAAGGAGCTTGATAATTTATTTTTTCATCGATGTGAAAAATATTAACTGTCCTTCCATCTTTACTTTGTGTATAATAAAAATTCCCGTCATGATAAGGTTCTACAGCTCTTGTTGCAAAAACAGCGGACTGATTTTTATCCATCCAGGTTGAGATTTCCTTTAATCTTTGATAAACAATTGCATCATAATCTCCGTTGGGTCCGGGAGCAATATTCATCAGGTAATTTCCACCTCTCGAAATGATTTTAACTAACGTTTCAATGATTTTCTGAGATGATTTGTAATTGTCATTTGGAACGTACGAAAACGAATCTCCCATCGTTATGCAGCTTTCCCAAGGAACCGAAAGCGCCTTTTCAGGAACAGCTTGTTCGGGTGTCACATAATTTTCCCATTTACCGGGAACGGTGCGGTCTACAACGATAATTCCGGGTTGGTTTTTACGAGCCATCGTTCCGATTCTATCCATATCAATATCCTGTTCGACCTTGATTGTTCTCTGCCATTCCACTTTTTGATCGATTGTGTTGAATGGGCGAACCCAACCTCCGTCTAACCAAAGAATATCAATTTTACCATAGTTTGAAGTGATTTCATTTAACTGATTAAATGTGAAATTTTTGAAATTGTTCCATCTTTCAGGATGTTTTTTTGGATCATAATTCACATTTCGGTCTTTTGGCGGAAAATACGACCACCAATAATCATCAGAATGCCAATCGGGTTTTGAAAAATAAGCTCCGATTTTGAAGCCATCTTTTCGGAATGTACTGAAAATTTCTTTCGTCACATCCGCTTTCGGATTTTTGGAAAAAGGTGTTTTTGAAGAAGTAATCTTATAATCAGACTGTTGCGTATGAAACATGGTAAAACCGTCGTGATGCTTTGTTGTGAACACCACATATTTCATTCCTGCTTTTTTTGCAGCATCTGCCCATTTTTGTGGGTTAAATTGAGTCGGATTGAAAGTCGTCTGAAGATTTTCATAGTTTTTCACATATTCATTGTAAGATTTCCCGTGTTCGGGTTTACGCTGCGTCCATGATTCATCTTCCGGACATAAGCTCCAACTTTCGACAATTCCCCATTGACTGTAGGTTCCCCAATGCATAAACAATCCGAATTTTAAATCTTGCCAGTTTTCAAGATTTTGAATAACCAATGGATCAGTCGGTTTTTGATAGCCTTCCGAAACGTTGTGAGCCTGTGAAAATAGGGATGATGAGATGAATAGTGATGAAAGAAAAAAGGTTTTAGTTTTTTTACTTAACATAAAGTTTAGTTTTTGCTAATTTAAACTTTAACAACAAAAGGCACAAAAGTTTTTTAGTTACTGGGAATTTTTGAGTTTGTCTATTGGTGACAACGTTCTTTTAACACATAAGTCACATGGGTTTTAAGTTTACAGCTTTGAAAATATTTTACAGCATATGAGTTTTTGAAAATCTAAGATTTTCATTCTGGAAAATTAACTTCAATACTTTTTACTTAGCTCTTTCTAAACTAAATACTTTTTAGTCCTCACCTCAATTTCAGAGCCTTCTGCAAGCATGACTGAAATTGGTTTCTGATTGTTTAAAAATTCAAAATCTTTTCCGTAAATTTTACTAAAATCAATTTCCAGATGATGACTTTTAACGACATACCAATACCATTGCGGATGACAGACTTCATATTCAGAAGTTTTGTTTCCTTTTTTGGTGAAGCCCCAATAATGTTCAGTGATAAATTCAAATTCTGATTCATTTTCCATCGGCAAAGCTAAATTTTCGGCAGTAATTTCCATAAAATACCAATTTTTATCTTTCCAAGAATATTTAACTGATATTTCCTTATCATCCTGCTTTAGGCTATTTTTCATCGGCATTGTTTTGTAATTTTCTTTGTAGATGGAATTGGCTACAAAACTCAAAGCAGCCTTCGGAACAATTTCTTTGATAAAAACGACTCCTCTTTTCCAAGTGTTTCCTTCTTTTTTCTTTACATAAAATCTCAAATTAACTTCTTCAAAATTTCTATGAAAAGGAATCGGAAGTCCTAATAATTTTGTATTGAGAAACATAAATCCGACTAAGCTTACATAACATTTCCCTTGATAAAAATCGAGTTCTGTGCCTTTTGGAAGATATTTAATTAAGATTTGAGGATCAATTTCGTAATTGATAATAGCTAATTTTCGCCATTCGGCTTTAAGGAAATTCATCTTTGTGCTGTGTTTTTAATTATTTTATTTCTTTCTAACAAGAAGTTTTTCATATAATTTTTAAGAAAAAATATGTTGAAAAGTTTTCCGATAATTCCGAAAGGAGATTCAAATTCTAAAATATCGGTCATTATTGTGTTTTTACCTTCTTGTTTAAAAATATGCTGATGTTTAAACGATTTAAATCTTCCTTTCAACATAACATCCGTGAATTTATTTGGCTTTTCCATCTCAATAATTTTTGAAGTATGAGTTTGGTAAAATCCCAAATGCTTTGCTCTCCAAGTTACGGTTTCTCCCAATTCAATTAATCCTGATGTTTTTCCTGCAATTGCTTTTTCGCCAGTTTTAAAAGTTGATTTTTGGTGTAAATCGATATCTCTTGACAAATCGAAAACTGTGTTAATATCGGCTTTGATGATTGTTGTTAAATAAATCTTTGACATCTTAAAATGTTTGTTTTTTATTAAAGTCCGGCAGAACTTTATCAATTCTTTCTGCAAGTTCGGGTAATTTAATGGTTGGAACTGCGGGAAATAGGTGATGTTCCATGTGATAAAACATGATGAATGTCAATTTATTCTTCCAAAATCCGCGTTGGGTTCTTGCGATTTCAGGATGATCGTGGGTATCATGATGCACCGTCCAAACCGCAAAAAATGCCATTAAAAGTTCTCCAAAAAACATAATTGAAATGTGATAAATCAAAAAATTAATTTTAAAATAAAAAGCAATGAAAACAAAAACTGAGATTGAAATTAGTTCCAAAAACATATTTCGCTTATATTTTTTATTTGCTAATTTAAATGTTATCCAGTGAATTAAAAACATATGCTTTGGCCCGTAGAAAATAGCTTCGTACCATTTCATCGAAGCAGATTTCCCTTCGTAATCTTCTTCTGAAAGACAAAATTTATGATGTCTGATATGATTGAATTTCACCGCATGAATTGAGGCCATCATTGACACACTATTGAGATACATTGATAACCAAGTGAGAAATTTCCCTGTTCCCAACGAGTTGTGAAAACCGTTGTGAACCTGTCTGAGCGCCGTCAAAAAATAGAATCCTGAAAACGGAAGTGCAGCCCAACAATATCCTTTATAAGCCAAAAACAAGGAAATAAAAAGCCATGGCACACTGATATTATTTTCAATCAACATTTCTTTGACGGAAAGTTTTTTAAGGTCTTTCCATTCTACTTTTTTTGTTAATTCAAGGTGATTCATTTTTTTAGTTTTATAATTGTTCTCTTAGTATTACAATTTAAAATGTTATTCTTTTCGTTTTTCCTCCGAAATAAAAGATGAGAACTAAATGAATGATCAGGTTTTTCATAATATTTAATTTAAAAATTACAATTAAGTAGTTTCTTCATTCTGGATTTTATCTTTATTCATCGCATGTTTTCTACCTTTCAGGAAAAGCAGTAAGTTCAAAAGCATCATTACTCCCAAGTAAATTGAAAATCCTCCGATTTTTTTGCTTAAAGCAACGACAAGTCTTTCAACAGTTTCTATTTGAAAAAATTCAATAATACAAAGGGCAAACCCGATGTTTAAAAGATAGAACCCAATTTTAAAGAGTGAGTTGGTCGCCATTGCAATATCTTCTTTCTGATGAAAATATCAATCATAAATGTTTTTGAATTTTTAAACAGAAATTGTGAAACCAGCACAGTGAGCGTGATGACGATTGGTAAGTAGATCATGTACGCTGAAAAGTTGTACGTTTGGGCAAGAATTGTTGCTGTCATGATAGTCTATTTTATTGTTAATTTTTTTCTTAAAACATAAATTGTGAACATATTGATAAAATGTAATGCACAGAGAATTAAAACGATGGTTCCGATGCGGGTGGAAACAGTATACAATAGTTCTTCGATACTCGAAATTTTGCCCCAAAAGCTTAAACTTATTGAAATATAACCCAGATTGACGAGGTAGTAACTTCCCAGAAGAATTCTGTTGACGGTGAGGCAAAAATCTTTGTCTTTCATCAAATATTCCAAATACAATTTCCCTGAATTGAAGCACCTTCTGCCCACATCAACCGTGATGTACGAAGTAATGGCGAGGAAAATGATATATGAAATAATATTAAACATTTTATAATTATTATATTTTCAATAATTTTTGAAACTTCGTAAGAAATAAAAAAGAGTTTTTATCTTTTCTATTCCTACTTATATTTTTTATGATGTAAAATCCGTAAACCAAATAATAAATATTGAAAAGTATTCCTCCCGCCCCCATAAAATACATTGCAAAATCAACATTAGAATTGATACTGAGACAAGATATAGCATACAATGAAATGAAAAACAAGATTACTCCGAAGAAGTAATATCGGTGAAATTTACTAGCTACTGTACTTATTCTAATCAAAAAACCTAAGAGATTGGAGACACCAATAAAAAAGAGTGCGATAAAAAGTCTGATGCCTGATCATGTTTACTATAATCTGCGAGAATGTAAAAAAAACTTCCTAAACTTAAAATTGTTTGGAAAATCACTTCTACTTTTAAAATATTTAGTTTCATGGCTTCTATTTTTAGTTATTATATTTTACTATACTTTCAATAATTTTTGAAACTTCAATTGAAATAAAAAAGGAGTTTTGAAATCCTTTCTATTTTAACAAGTTGGTAATCTTACCGACCAACCAATGGTCGTCACTTTTTATAGCGAGATCCATAATATTGTTAATCTTTCCTGTCACAGAACTGAAATCTTCCATCAGTTTAATAAATTCTTTTGCTCCTTCAGAATCTTTATCTTCAATATTTTTAAGTTCTTCAAGGAAAGAGATTACCGGTTCTATTTCTCTCTTTCTTCTCTCTTTCGTTATTTGTTTAAACAGATACCACACATCTTTTTCTGCTACGAAATATTCTTTACGGTCGCCTTTTACAAATTCTTTTTTACAATTCCCCAGTCAATCAATGCCCTAAGATTCATGTTGGCATTTCCTCTGGAAACTTCCAGCAAATCCATTACCTCATCGGTTGATAAAGGTCTTCCTTCTGCTAAAAGTAATG
The DNA here is from genome assembly GCF_003669035.1 of Chryseobacterium sp. 3008163. Lineage (NCBI taxonomy): Bacteria > Pseudomonadati > Bacteroidota > Flavobacteriia > Flavobacteriales > Weeksellaceae > Chryseobacterium > Chryseobacterium sp. 3008163. Next base: position 1,033,157 of record NZ_CP033070.1, read on the forward strand.
CGTGAACCTGCGCCATCGTCCGGTTGATTCCCCAATTAGTCGCAAAGGTTCCCCAAGTTTGGATGTATTTTTCTTTAGCTTCTGAAAGTTGCATTTTCGTTTTGTTTAAATTTCTATTACAAATATAATGATAGTTTTTGAATTTTCAATAATTATTGAAAGTTTATTTTTAAAAATATTTTAACCAAAAAGATAGCGCTCCTATAGAGCGCCATTTAAATTAATTTACCGTTTCCTGCACAGATTTTGCTCCGCTGGAGCCATTCATTTTAAAAAGAAATTTTATTTATCATAAACAATCTTAAGGTTCTATTTTAGTTTTAATTCCTTCATTCCAAAACTTAGCTTCCGGCATATAATAGAGATAGACATTACTCGCTTTCCCTGTGTATTCACCTGCAAATTCAACTTTTAAATCTAAGTTAACTATTTTCGTTTCATTAGCATCAAAATGTTCCCAATATAAAACCAGATAGTTATCAAAAATTTCATAATAAGAAATATGTTTTTTATCAACCAAATCTTTCAGCAAAGCATTTTGCAAAGTAAGACCCGCCGGAATACCTATTTTTGTGGTTGCCATTGGTAACTCTCCGTTGATTTTATTTTTCACAATCACCGTCATTCTGTTGGTCTCTCCTACTTTTGAAACTTCAGATTTTATTTTTGTTTCTAATGTTAACGGGATATTTTCACTTTTTGGAGCCTGCAAAGTGTAATAATGATAATCTAGTTTGTAAGGCAAACCTTTAGCATGCATATATTCAATGTTCAAGTCATTTTCTCCATTTCTGAAAGCAGATGCAACACTGTTATCGGCTTTAATTTTAGCATTATTAAGCGTAATCGTTGGCTTATCAACGCCATATAATTTTTCATTTTAGCGAAGAAATCTGATAAAGTTTCCAAAGCCAAAGCAGTTGCCTGAGTAGAGCCAAATCCGTAATATCCGTTATAATTAATCAGCTTATCTGCAATTTCGGCAATCTTTAACTGATCTGAATTTGTGTTTTTTTGCAAAGCCATCATGTAAAGAGAAATGGTTTCTGCGTTGGCAGAAATTCCGCCAGAACCAGTAAATGTTGTATTGGTTTTTACATTTTTAGTTGAATATTGCTCGATTAAAATGGTAAGAAGGTTTTTATAATCTTCGTTTTTACCCAAATGAGCCGCTGAATTTGCCATCAAAGCTAACTGATAAGAATCTTTTGTTGACAAAGCTCTTTTTAAGCTGGCTTCATACGTATTCTGAAGCTCATTTTTAAAACCAATTTTAGACAGGGCATACAATACATACATATTTCTTGACCATGAGTATTCTGAATATTGGGTTTTCGATTCATAATCTCTTCTTACTTCAAAAAGTCCGTTTGCATTTTTCTTAGATAAAATAAATGACGTCAGATTCTGAATTAACTTTGTATCAACATTGACATATTTCTTTAAATCTCTGAATTCCATCAAAGCAAAAGCCGAAAGTGCCACATCAGATCCGCTTCCTCCAAAATAAGAGAAACCGCCGTCGCCGTTTTTGTAGGAAATCATTTTCTGATAGCCTTTTTTCAGATTTTTGATTGCTGTAGATTCAGTATCAAAATTGATTTTTTTTGTTGATTTTAAATAATCTAAAATAAAAACATTCGGATAAACTGTTGAAGAAAGCTGCTCAAAACAACCGTGCGGTTCATTTTTCAGTCGTTCTAGATCTTCAAACATCTGCAATGCAGAATTTTCATAAACATAGTAAGACGACTCCAAACTGCCATTAATATAATCAGGAATAGTAATTTTAATATTCTCCTTTTTATTATTAACAATTGAAAAATGATACGGAAAACCTTTTTCTTCTACTTTTAAAGGCAAAATCATGGTTTCTCTGAAATCTCCCGATTTTACAGCAAACTGAATATTTGAATTAACCAATTTATCGGTCTGCATTTTCACAAACAATCTTCCGGATTCTAAGGGTTTTAAAGTAATCAAACTATCTGCTTTCATCAGTCTGATATAGTTCGGAACTACGACATTTAGAGTTAAAGTTTTTGTTTCAGAAGAATTGTTTTTAATGACTACAGGAATTATCATTTGATCTGTTCTTGTCAAATATTGTGGAATTTTGGCATCAATCGAGATCAAACTTTGAGCAGCATAAGTGGTTTCGTCTCTTCCAATCAATCCTGATGCAGAAATTCCTTCCGTCATAATTCTGAAAGCCGAATTGGCATCAGACTGATAAAATTCTATTTTAGCTTTTCCGTTTTTATCTGTTTCTACGACAGGATTCCAGTATAATGTTTCACGGTAATCGTGACGATATACAGTATTGGTAGATTCATAAACCGGATAAGAAAATTGGCGTGAGTAATTATAATTCACTAAACTATCATTTGGAATATTTTTTACAGCGAAGTAGGTTTCTGGTGTTATGTTAAATTTTATGTTTGAAATTCTCCAATTTTTTGAATTGATAATGATGACTCCGTTTGCACCTCTGTTTCCGTAAATGGATGTTGCTGCTGCGTCCTTTAATATAGAGACATTACTTATATTATTAGAATTTAATTTTCTAAATTCGTATGAATTAGAAATGACACCATCAATAACAATCAAGGGATCCAGATTACTACTAATTGAACTTGTCCCACGAATCAATAAACTAAACTTTGCTGACCCAGGACTTCCAGATCCTCCGTTCATAATAACTCCGGGAGCAGAACCTTGTAAAGCATTTAGCATAACAGCATTTGGCCTGTTCTCTAAAAAGTAATCAGAATTAATAGTAGTAGAGGAAACAGTACTATTTTTTTTAGTAATTTGCGAATATCCCAAAACAACAACCTCTTCAATATTTTGAGATTTCACCGTATCAGATTTACTATTAACTGATGGCAAAGTTTTTATAATCCCTTCAACTCCCTGAGAAATTGGTGTCTTTTTTCTTTGATTTCAGCTTCTTTGATGATTTCTTCAACATCAATATTTTCTAAAGACTGTTTCACCAAAGGATTAATATTCAATTTATAAGAAAGCATTCTCACATTGACTTTCTGTTTCTTACTTAGAGATTTTGCAATGACAGTATAATATTCATTTCTGTTTAAATCTGAAAAATAAAACAAACCATTTTCTGTAGTAATCTGTTTTTTTATTTTAGAATTTCCTTCCACCAAAAAAACTTCAGCTTTTACAGGTTTTTTGTTTTCATCTTCTATAATTCCGTAAATTGGATTCTTCTTTTCGGGAAGATATTTGTATTTGCCGCTCTTTTCAACATCTGGAATCATCTCAAAATAACGATAACCATTCGTCAACATAACCAAGTCTAAACTTTTTCTTGCTTTTTCTTCTTTTTTATCGAAATAAAACTGAGGTCTTTCTATTTTTCCTCTCAGTTCAGAATCTAACAACAGCCATGAAAGAATATGATTTTGTTTATCATCGGCATACGTCCATAATTTGTCATCAACCACGCTCATAGAAAGGTTTGCAGGAATGGGTTGATTGTTTTCGTCGGTTGTTTCTATATTGACGATTACTTTTTCTCTGGGCAGATAATTTTTCTTTGTAGGAGTAATTTTCACCTTCATCTGCCTGTTTTCATTGGTAAAAACAATACGTTCAGCCAGAGGAATATTACTTTCTGAAACAGTGAACCTGCAAATCCCAATAGGAAGTTCATTTTCAGGAATTTCAAACAGATTTAAACCTTGTTTCAACCTCATCGTTTTAGAATAAATCTCTTTTCCACGGAAATTTCCGGAGATAATAACATTCCTTTCTGAGGTTGAATTAATATTTAAACTGATCTTTTGATTCTCTTTTTTAGCATTAAAAACAATTCCGTTATCTTTTGCTGTTGGAAGTTGGTAAATTTTACTGATGTTTTCAGGCTTAAGAACTTTTGCGTAATATGTTTCGCCATTTTTGGGAGTCAAGAGAAAAATTCCCATTCCGAAATTGTATGCTGAAACTTCCGTCAATTTCTTATGATTCTGATTGTAAATTCCTAAAACTGCGTCTACCGGTTTTTCAAATTCATCAAGAACTTTAAAAGCAATATTCTGTTCGATACCATTAATAAAAGTTCCGCCTTCGGGCATGAATTTAACATCCAAATTATTTAAAACAATAGGAATATTTCTGGAAATAGATTCTGTAAAGCCATCAAAATTGACTTTAATATTTAACAGAGCATCTGAAGATTTCAAGACTTCAGGAAGTTTGAATTTTAAGATATATTTTCCTTCTTTATCGGTAATGAATGAGCCTTCGTTTATTTTTTCGCCTTGATGCATCACCGTAAAATAAGCTTCATAAAAAGGAATCGGAAGATTGCTCAAACTTCTCATCGAGAAATCTGCTAAAACCTCATCGCCTGCTCCATACCCTTTTTTAGGAAAATCAAGTTTCATTAAAATTCTTGGCGAAACGATTTTCTGGAGCGTAATTTCCTTTTCAAAAACATTTTTGCCTGCTTCATTCTGCATCCAATTTGTAAAAGCTCTGATTTTGTAAATTCCGCCCTTCATGTCTTCCCCAAAATAAAAAGAACCGTCTGCATGACCGTTTTTAATTTCGTATTTCGATTTTCTTACCACAGTTCCGCTGGGGTCGACAAGTTCAAAATTAACCACTTTACTTTGATTAGCGGGAAGATTGTTTTCTGCCTGAACGATAAAAATTTTAAAAAACATTTCTTCACCAGGCTTGTAAAAAACATGGCTGGTCTGTATGTAAGTTTTCTCTTTTTTGAAATCGCTGAATTTATTCTGTGCATTTAAAAATAAGCTTGACAATAGAATAAAAACTAAGGCTATGTTGGATAAAAATTTGAAGTTCATAGTTTAAAATTTAAAAGAAACCGTACATCCGAACGTTTTAAAAGAGGGCAGATTAAAGAAATCTAAGCCTCTGCTGTTATCGAAATCATAAAAATTCTGATCAGAATCTACTCCGTTATTGGCCTGCCAAAGGAAAATATTATTTATGTAAAAGCTCACGCCTAAAACTCTTCTGAAATTTCCTACATCAAAATATGCAGAAAGCGTAATATCATTAATTCTTATATAATCAGCTTTCTCAACATAATTTTCTGAAACCCCAAGAAAACCATATCTAGTCCAACGATTCTCACCGACCGTTTGATTAGGGTTATAAAAATCTACCGGAATCTGATTGATATTCCCATTGGAATTCACTCCTTGAAATACATAATTTTTAATATTTCTATCTTCAGCAGAACTTTGAGAACGACCGTAATAATCTAGAACAGCCTGGGTTCCGTTCCAGATTTGCCCTCCTTTTTTCCATTCCCAATTGACGTCTAACGCAAACATTTTGTAAGTGATGTTGTGAGAAAATTTCATCACAAAATCCGGTGTGGGATCTGCAATTATTTTTAAACCCTTTGCTTTTAACGGATAACCCAAATCATCAATAATTAATTTTCCCTCACTGTTTCTTTCATAATAAATTCCCATCACAGCGCCTAAAACCTGACCTTCAGATAATATTTTGTAAACATCATTAAAACCCGAAATCATCAGATTATTATATCCCGATTTTACACGATCAACAACATCCCTATACTTGAAAAAGGAAGCTTTGCTGCTTAAACTAAATTGATAATTACTGATTATTCTGTCATAATTAAAATTAACCTCATACCCTTTATAAGTATGATCTGCAAGATTTTTCAGCACCAAATTTTGTCCTTCAAAAACAGGAAAAACATCATCTGATGTTCTGCGATTAAAGTACTCTGCAGTTAAATTCATTTTGTAATTGACAATAAATTTAAATCCCGTTTTCCATTCTTTGATGTTGATATTAGAAAGATTATTAAAAGTTTCTACTTCTTTTAAAGGAAAGTACAGATGTGAATTTTGTGCAGAAAACTGTGTTGTTGCGTATGAAGAATAAGATTTTGCAATTTCGGGTTCCGCAGACAGTTGCGTGTACGCTCCTACTAATTGGAAATCTGTATTGTTCCAATTAAAAATGTCGGTAAATGTGAAGTATCCATTGGCTTTTGGTAACCAAAAATTATTTTTGAGGGACGTGTTTGAGGTATAAAATGAATTCCCAAGGTTGACACCAAACTCAATATCATTGTTGTAATTTTCGAAATCTAAATTATAATTAAAAATATAATCCTGCGATGTTCTCTGATAAAAATAATTCTTGTCTAAACTGTGATTAATATTAACTTTTCTGTTATTTAGAATATGATTTAAGCTAAATTTATTCGTCAAATCACCACCATGTAATTCATAACTTGCCAGAATATTCGAATTATAAAATTCATTTTTCTGATCTCTCCTGTTGTACAATCCATTGATAAAACCATTCGTTGACGGTTTATAAACATCTCGATGCATAATATCCTGATTGTCATAAGCCTGACTGACATTGAGTTTAAAACCATTCCAATGTCTGCTTACATCAAAATTAAGCTGTCGCACATTTTCGTAATAATTGTATTTATTTTCCTGTTTAAAAAGAAAGTCAGGATTGTCTGCATTTACACTGTAACTTCTCTGCAAACCATTATTTAGATAAGTATTTTGCTGATTCGAAAATGAAATCGGAGTTAAAAGTGAATTTTGATATGCTCTGTTGAAAAGTCCGATTCTGTTGGTATTTGTCGCTTTATTTTCTTCATAATTAAATCCTGCGTTGATATTAAAATTTAAAATCTTTGTGCTGAATTTTGCTTTAAAAGAATTGACCACATCAAACTGATCTTCAAAATACATCTGATCTTTTCGTTGACCTATGTTCACAGAAAGTCTTGCATCTTCATTTCCATCACTTTTAATAATCGCATTCATATTTAACTGATTGCTGTAACCGGCAGTAGTTTTAAAAATATTGTTATTATATGCTGTTGCAAGAGAAATTACGTTTGACAAACCAACTAATTGTCCATTGAAATCATATTCATAAGGCTGCCCGTTAAAACCTAAAGTAGAAATATCAGGGCCGAAGCTGAACATCTCGCCAGTTTCCGGTCCTTTCCAAACAAGAAAACCATTTTCTGATCTTCCCTGAACATATCGACTCTGAGTATGCGGAATTCTGTTTCTGTTTTTGATGTCTAATGATGTACTGAAACTTCCGTTAAAAACAAGATATTTTCTCGGCTGATTTTTAATTTTGTATAAAGAATCTGATTTATATTTAAGTTTTCGAACCGAAGAAAAATTGCGGTCTGAATTTTTGCGTAATGAATCGTAAGACTTTTGAATACTGAAGTCATCCACTTCAGAAGGCTCAATCTGGTTTTCATAATCTTTCGAATTGATATTTTTAACAGATTCTTTCTTTATTTGTCTTTCTAAAATATATTTAAGTTCGTAAACACCGTGAACGACCTGAATATTTTTACCGTTGTTCCAAACTAAAGTATCATATTCTTTTGCTGCAATAATTGCAAAGCCTCTTTCGTCAGTCAATTCATGAACACCTGTATTTTTATTGAAAATTTTCAGAAAATTCTGAGGCTTTTTCTTTTCATTTAAAAACGTCCCCGAATAATAACGCTGCGAATTCTGCGCAAATGCAAAATGTACCGCAAGCAGAGGCAACAACAGATAAAGTTTTTTCATCTTTGATAATATTTCTAAAAATAGAGAAAAAAAAGAAATCTCCGAAGAAATTTCTTTTTTGAATGTTATTTTTGCATTGATCTATAGCTTTCGATCAATCTTACAAACTCCGCTCTATAACCTTCTTCATCAATACCTCTACCCTTTTTTGCTAGTTTTTCAACTTCTTTTAAGTCTTTATTTTTAATTAAATCTGAATTTCTTAAAACCAAACCAAACCAAGCAACTGAAGAAGCAAATTTAAAATCCTCACTTGCTGAAGAGATGGTTTCATTTGAGCTTTTAACCACTTGAACGATTTCCGAACTTGTATCTCCGTCTGGTTTCTTATATCTGAATTTTACAGTTGCCAATTCATCACTAAAATTTTCATCATTTGTGTTTTTAGTGTATTTTAAATCATTTTCTTTAGGCAAAAACTCAGATTTTACATCAGTTGGAATGACTTCATATAAAGCCGTTACAGTATGTCCGCTTCCCAATTCTCCTGCATCAATTTTATCGTTCGTAAAATCTTCATTCTTCAGTTTTCTATTTTCATAACCAATCAGACGGTAAGATTTCACATATTTCGGATTAAATTCAATCTGAATTTTCACATCTTTTGCAATCGCGTACATACTTCCTGCAAACTCTTTCCCTAGAAATTTGTTAGCTTCCTGCATATTGTCGATGTATGCATAATTTCCATTACCCTTGTTGGCTAAAGTTTCCATTCGGTTGTCTTTAAAATTACCCATTCCGAAACCCAAGCACGTCAGAAAAACACCGGATTTTCTTTTTTCTTCAATCAAGGTTTGAAGATCGCCCGTAGAAGATGTTCCCACATTGAAATCTCCGTCGGTTGCGATGATAACACGATTATTTCCACCTTTAATGAAATTTTCCTGAGCTAATTTGTAAGCCAACTCAATTCCTTGTCCGCCTGCTGTACTTCCACCCGCCTGAAGTTTGTCTAAAGCTTCAATGATTTTATTTTTCTCTTTAGCTGATGTCGGTGGCAAAACCATCCCTGCACTTCCGGCGTAGACTACAATTCCTACTTTATCCTGCGGTCTTAATTGATCTAAAAGCACTTTAAAAGACGATTTTAATAAAGGTAATTTATTCGCTTCATCCATTGAACCTGAAACATCAATCAGAAAAACAAAATTTGAACTCGGCAATTGATCTGTCGGAATATCTTTTCCCTGCAAACCTATTTTCAATAATTTATGCTTAGAATTCCACGGCGAATCGTTGTATTCTGTATTGATTGAAAACGGCTGATTATTTTTTGGTTGCGGGTAATTATATTTAAAATAATTAATCATTTCCTCGATTCGCACAGTATTTTTATTGACATATTCCCCATTGTTAATCATTCTTCGGATGTTGGAATACGCAGCTTTATCAACATCGATTGAGAAAGTAGAAACAGATTGATTTTTTGTCAGTTCAAAAGGATTTTCTACAAAAGCATCGTATTCTTCATTATTTTGCTTCTGAATTTGTTTCGAAAGGTTGATGCTGTCCTGAAATTTCTGAAGTCTTTCAAATGCTTTTCTTTCTTTTCGGGAAAGTTTTTTGGTTTTAATAATGATAACACCATTCGAAGCTCTGTTTCCATATATTGCTGTTGCTGAAGCATCTTTCAAAACTGAAACACTTTCAATGGCATTTGGATTTAAATTACTTAAAGATTTATTGTCTGAAATTTTCCCATTAATAACGTATAAAGGATTTGTGCTTGCATTCACAGTACTCATTCCTCTAATTATAATATTGTTAGAAGAACCTGGAGCTCCTTGACCTGTCATTATTTGAAGACTTGGAACTGCTCCAACTAAAACTTTTGAAATATTATTATACTGTTTGAATTCATTTCTTATACTGTTGTGATCAATCTTCGCTGAACCTGGAGTTCCAGAAGTTGAATTAATTGCTAAACCGGCAACTTCACCTTGTAATGAATTTAAAAAACCTTGATTCGGACGACTTTCTAAATTTTGAGCATTTACAGTGGTTGAAGAAGATGTTTTCTGCCTTGTTTGAGTTTTATTATATCCCAGAACAACTACTTCCTCAATATTTTTTTCTTTGTAACCACTGTCTACAGAAACTTGTGGAACTATATTATTGATTTCAATTGGACTAAAATTATTGCTTTTATTTTTGCTTATTATTGAATTCCCTTTTAGAACAAGACCTATTTTGGCATCACTATTCCCGAAAACTTTAGCATCTTCATAAGCTAATATTTTTGGGTTCGGGTTTTCTTTTAAACCATTTATTTCCTTCTCAATATTAGATTTTACCAAACTGTCAGTTGCCTGAACACTAGAATTGGTTTTAGGTGAAACTGTATTCTGAGCAATTTGAGGTTTTGAAATATCAACAACCTCTTTTTTATCAATAAAATAAAATGCTCCCAAACCAATAATCAAACTCGCTGCAATTCCATAAGGAAACCAAACAGGAACAACTCTTTTCTTCTCTTCTTTTTTATCTAATTTCTCTTCAACTTTTGCCCAAACTTTATCAAACCCCGGAAAAGTCGCAGGTTCTTCCAAAGAATGAGAAGCCTCATTGAATTTTTTATCTATATCGTGATTGTTTTCCATTGTGTAAAAGTTTAAATGTTGTGATTGACCAAGAGTTCCTGTAATTTTTTTCTCGCGAAATTGAGCTGAGATTTTGAAGTTCCTTCGCTGATAGAAAGCATGGTTGCAATCTCTTTATGCGGATAACCTTCAATAGCAAACAGATTGAAAATCGCTCTGCAGCCTTCCGGAAGAAAATTAAGCAGCTTTAGAATATCTTTTTCAAAAGAAATACTATCTGTTGGAGAACCTGTTGATTCTACAAACTCTTCTTCTAAAGACACATCGAGCGCTTTCATACTTCTCAATTTCTGCAAACATTCATTCACTGCAATTTTTCTTGCCCAGGCTTCGAAAATTTCATGATTTTGAAGTTGATTGAGCTTTGTAAAAATCTTGTAGAACGTATCGGCCAATACTTCTTCGATATCTTCATCGTTTTTCAGATAGCGCTTGCAGACTGAGTGCAGTTTGCCCGCCATTTTCTCGTAAATCTTCCGCTGGGCGTTGCGGTCGTTCCGTTGGCATTCTATCAGTAATTCTTTTTCCATAGTCAGGCTTTATACTCTTATAGATGCAGGAAATTTCAGAAAGGTTGGAAACATTATAAACTTTTTCTAAAAATAAGGAAATACTCAAACTAAAGGGTTGGAAAGTTATTCAGTTTATTAGTTAGTTGTTTGCGACATTATTTAAACTGTTTAACTGAAAAACTGTATAACTAATAAATCGTCTTTAACCCTTTTTAACATTAATTCATGTAACACTCGCTTAACATTGCCGACTATTCAGATATAATTCTTTACGGTTGCAAAATTGCTTAAATAGTTTTAAAGTTCTAAAAACGTTGAAACACAACTGTAAAATAAATATACCTTTTCTTATGAAAAATAAAAGATTTGCATCGTTGCTTTTTGTTTTATGCGCAGGAAGTATGATGTTTGCTCAGGATGACCTGATCAACAAGTTGAAAAACAATCAGTCTCAAAATGCTAATTTCCAGTTTACCACTTTAAAAGATGTAGGGGCAACTTCGGTAAAAAACCAAGGTTCGTCAGGAACTTGCTGGAGTTATTCCGGAAATTCTTTTCTGGAATCTGAAATGCAGAGGATGGGTAAAAAACCTGTTGATTTAGCTGAGATTTTTACAGCAAGAAATTCTTATCATGATAAGGCAAAATTATATGTTTTAAACGGCGGAGCAATCAGCTGGGGTGATGGCGGAGAATTGCATGATGTTGTGAATATGTACAAAAAATATGGTGCAGTTCCGCAGGATGTTTATACAGGATTGAAATCAGGACAAACTTTAAATAATTTCAATGAAATGCAAGGAAAACTGAAACCCGTTTTAGAAGGTTTGGTCGCGGCATCTTCAAAAGGAAAACTTCCCGATAACTGGATGGAATCCGTAGATGCTATTCTTGATGAATATTTAGGGAAAGTTCCGACAAACTTTACGTATGAAGGAAAAAATTACACTCCAAAAACGTTTGCTAAAGAAGTTGTAGGCATTAATCCTAAAGATTATGTGGAATTGTCTTCTTACAAAGATTATCCGTACTATCAGAAATTTGTAGTTCCGATTCCTGATAACTGGAGCCACGATTCTGACTGGAATATTCCGATGAATGAAATGACTGCCATTATCGATAATGCTGTTACAAAAGGATATTCTGTGGGTTGGGCAACAGACGTTTCTGAACCTTATTTTTCTTATAAAAACGGTGTTGCATATGTCCCTGATGTAGATTTGGATCAAATTACTCCGGAAGTAAAAAAAGAATTGTTTACACAGCCTAAAAAAGACAAAACCATCACTGAAGATCTACGTCAGAAGGCTTTAAACAACCTTAGCACAACTGATGATCACGGAATGCACATCGTAGGTTTGGCAAAAGATCAAACCGGAAAAGAATATTATATGGTTAAAAATTCTTGGGGTGTAACGAACGATTTTGATGGATATTTATATGTGACAAAACCTTATGTTGAGTATAAATCGACAGCGATTTTGGTTCATAAAAATGCGATTCCAAAGAACATCAGAAAACAATTGAAACCAAGCAAAAGTATCGGTTTGTAGGAAATCATTATTGTCATTCGTTTGACAATTTTAGATATTTTTAAACTTGTTAATAGGCCGCTTTGAGATTTTTTCTTGAGGCGGTTTTTTTGTTTGTTATTTGAAAGAAAATAAATCTGATTCTCTGAAATCTATATATCCCTTTTTTCTTAAAATTTCTGTTATTGCATCTATCCGTGTTCCAATAATAACTTTTCTATTTTTGATTGTCCAATCAGTCATAATACCTACTAATTTTGGTTTTGCTTCTTTGGCGTAATCATATGGAGAAATATACCATAAACCACAACCACTGATTCCAAAAAGATTTGGTCCAAAACTGAATTTTTTAGATTTAAAATTTAACGTTTCCTGTCTGTTATATTCAACTATTATATTTAAAAATTCCTCTCTTTTAAACAAAGAATAGTCAATATCTAAAGGTTGTGTAAAACTTATTAAAGGACGCGAATGAAAAGAATTTCTTGAAATGGATTTTTTAGACCAGCTTGAAGGGTATCCAAAAACAATATAACTATTTAAGTATATTAATTTATGATTAATCAACAAATCACCTTCATTTAAAAAATTATAATTTGACTTAAGATCATTTACAGTTAATTCATCTAATAATAATATTCCGATATCCAATTCATCAGACTCTCTATCACTTTTAGGATTATTAAAAATAATATCTCCTCCTGGTTTAATTAATGTTTTACCATTCTCAATAGGGATAAATAACTCATGAAAATCGTCAAATACATGAGCAGCAGAAACAAGCAGATGTAAATTTCCAATTTTAATAAATACACCCGTTCCATGTAATTTGTAACTACTAAAGTTTTTAAGCAATGTACATGTATAATTAGCAATCAACGGAATACTTTCTAATTGTCTACTAATAATTTGCTCAACTATGTTTTCCATGTTAAAGTGATTTACTATAAATATAACACTTAATTTCACAAAAAAACCGCTCCCTAAAAGAAAGCGGTTTCGATTTTATAAAAATCTCAATTAAAATATCGCAGGATATTTCTGAGGATTTGTTTCATTAAATAAGGCATAAATTCTTTCAACCATATCATCTGAAGATGGCTTGCTGAAATAATCTCCATCACTTGCGTATGCAGGTCTGTGATCGTTTGCAGCGATCGTCAGAGGATCAGAATCTAAATATCTAAATGCCTTTTGTTTTTCTAAAATCTGCTGAAGAATAAACGCTGAAGTTCCGCCTTCCACATCTTCGTCGATTACGACCAATCTGTTGGTTCTCTTAACTGATTCAGCAATTTCATGCGTTAGATCGAAAGGAATTAATGACTGAACATCAATAACTTCTGCAGAGATTCCTAATTTTTCTAATTCTTCTGCTGCTTCCATGACAATTCTCCAAGTCGAACCGTACGTTACCAAAGTAACATCCTTTCCTTCTTTTGTCACTTCAATTTTCCCGACAGGAACAGTGAATTCACCTAAGTTATCAGGCTGTTTTTCTTTTAATCGGTAACCGTTTAAGCATTCAACAATCACAGCAGGATCGTCGCTTTGAAGCATGGTATTGTAGAATCCGGCAGCTTTCGTTAAGTTTCTTGGTACCAAAACCAAAATACCTTTAGAAAGATTCAGAATCCCAGCCATTGGCGAACCTGAATGCCAAACTCCTTCCAGTCTGTGACCTCTCGTTCTGATGATTACAGGAGCTTTCTGACCGCCTTTTGTTCTGTATTGAACCGTCGCCAAATCATCGCTCATTCCCTGCAAACAATAAAGGATATAATCTAAATACTGAATTTCAGCGATTGGTCTTAAACCTCTCATCGCCATACCGATTCCCTGACCAAGAATTGTCGCTTCACGGATTCCGGTATCAGCAACACGAATATCACCGTATTTTTCCTGCATTCCTTCAAGACCTTGGTTTACGTCACCGATATTTCCGGCATCTTCACCAAAGACCAAAGTTTGAGGATATTTTTCAAATATTTTATCAAAATTATTTCTCACCACTACTCTTCCGTCAACATCCTCCGAAGTTTCAGAATATATAGGCTTGATTTCCTGAATGTTTTCAGCTTTCCACTGAGATTGAGAGTATAAATGAGAAGAATAATTGTCTTTTTCAACTTCAAAAACTTCGTTGTATTTGTTCATCAACTGAGTTCTCTCCGCAGAATTGGTTCCTCTCGTTGCCAATAAAGATTTTCTGATCAGATGGAAAACATCCTTTTTAGCTTTAGAAACTAATTTATTATATTGATTAACATAAACTTCAATTTCAGAGTTCTGACCTTTCAGATTTTCAACTAAAGGTAAAACTGAAAAAGCTAATTCTGTAAGTGTTTTCTGATAGTTTTCCCAAGCAGTTTTTTGTCCGGCTTTTACTTTTCTCTTCGCGTCTTCATCGATTGCATCTAACTCTTCAACCGTTGCAATGATTTCTTCATTTCCTTCAATTTCGATTGAATAGTTTAAAATCCATTCTCTGAATTTTACCAATCCATCAAAATCTGCCTCCCAAGACAAACGGTCTTCGTTTTTATATCTTTCGTGAGATCCTGAAGTCGAGTGACCTTGAGGCTGAGTAACTTCAATTACATGAACAACAACAGGAACAGATTCTGTTCTTGCAAAATGTTCTGCTTTCGCATAAGCATCCAATAAAGCAGGATAATCCCAGGCTTTCACTTGAATAATTTCACAACCCTGGTTTTCTCCTTCTTTTCTCTGGAAACCGCTCAACATTTCAGCAATATCAGCTTTTGCTCTCTGCTTCATCGTAGGAACCGAAATCCCGTAACCATCATCCCAGATTGAAACAATCATTGGCACTTGAAGCGCACATGCAGCATTTAAAGTTTCCCAAAAATGACCTTCAGCAGTTGATGCATCTCCAATGGTTCCAAAAGCGATTTCGTTACCTTCGTTGGAGAATTTTTCAGAACCGTCAAATTTTACGGATTTATATATTTTTGAAGCTTGCGCTAAACCTAATAATCTTGGCATTTGCCCCGCAGTAGGAGAAATATCAGAAGAAATATTTTTCTGAGCCATCAAATCTTTCCAGCTTCCGTCTTCGTTTAAACTTCTTGTGGCAAAATGACCATTCATCTGTCTTCCGGCAGATGCAGGCTCTCTTTCCACACTTGTATCTGCATATAACTGAGCAAAGAAACTTTCAACCGATAAAGCATCTATAGCCAACGCAAAAGTCTGATCTCTGTAATATCCCGAACGGAAATCTCCGTTTCTGAAAACTTTCGCCATTGCCAACTGCGGCAACTCTTTTCCGTCTCCAAAAATTCCGAACTTCGCTTTTCCGGTAAGAACTTCTCTTCTGCCCAGATAAGACATTTCACGAGAGATTCTACCTAATTTATAGTCTTCAAGTATCTGATTTTTAAAATCTTGAAAAGAAATCTGCTGAGTTTCAATATAGGTTGTCTGCATAGCCAAATATTAAATATTTTTTAATTCTGAAGTATTTTGCTAATATACACTTTTTATATTAATTTTAATTTTCAAGAATGTTTTTTATAAATTTGATAATGAAAAAAATGTGTTTACTTTGAATAAAACTCTGTAATATGGAAAAAAGTCCACTCATATTCTTAATGCATCGTCTAATCTTTTAGGGTTTTCTATGATCATCATCACCTCATTGAAAATCACTAAAACGAGCCATCATACATTTTTAGATGAGTTTGCAGGCATCGCATGTGTACTTTTTGCGTGTAGCAGTTTATTTTCGTTTATGTCGATAAGAACTGATAAGGAGAGTCTGGGAAACAGATACGAGAGTATTGCGGATTATCTATTTTTAATCGCTTTATTTTGTATTATTCTGTCTGTGATTATTATAACAACAGCAATAATGGATTAAAATTCCTGTTTTTTTGTTGTCTTTAAATTAACATTGGAATTTCGATGCAGAATTTGTAATTAGAATTTTCTTTCAATCACATAGTCCAACATCATGTGCAAAGATTTTCGCACTTCAGAATCAGGAAATTCATCAAGAATATCTTTAGCTTTCTGCTGAAAATCTTTCATCACCTGAATGGCGTAGTCTAAACCGCCTGAACTTTTCACAAAAGCAATCAGTTCTTTCACACGTTTTTGATCGTTGTTATAACGCTTGATTGTATTGAAATAGTATTTTCTATCAGTTTCGTTGGCAATTTTTAAAGTATGAATCAAAGGCAAAGTCATTTTCTGCTCTTTAATATCAATTCCCACCGGTTTTCCGATAAAGTTTGAGCTTAAATAATCGAATAAATCATCCTTAATCTGGAAAGCCATTCCGGTATACGTTCCGAACTGCATCATTTTCTTGGCTAAATTTTCATCTGCATCATTTGACAAAGCTCCGATTTCGCAGCACGCTGCAATCAAAGTAGCCGTTTTCTGACGGATAATTTCATAATAAACATCTTCAGTAATATCCAATTTTCTGGCTTTTTCCAATTGAAGAAGTTCTCCTTCAGACATTTCTCTGATTGTTCTTGAAATTACAGAAAGTAAATCGTAATCTTTATGGTCTGTAGAAAGTAAAACCGCTTTTGAAAGTAAGAAATCACCAACTAAAACTGCAATTTTATTCTTCCATAAAGCATTAATAGAAAAGAAATTACGTCTTTTAAAACTTTCATCCACAACATCATCATGCACCAAAGTTGCCGTATGAATCAACTCAATCATTGAAGCTCCACGATAGGTTTTTTCGTTGACGTTTCCAATTAGTTTTGCGCATAGAAAAACAAACATCGGACGCATCTGCTTCCCTTTTGTCGTAACAATAAAACGGGTAACTTTATCGAGTAAAGCGACTTTGCTTTGCATGGATTCATAAAACTTTTGTTCGAAAAGTTTCATTTCCTCATTGATCGGTCGTTTGATTTCTTCTACAATATTGGCCACTATCTGAGAATGATGGGTGAGTATTTATTAATTCACAAAGATAATTTTTTTAAACCAATTTTAACAAAAATTAAAGTTTGAGTTTTTCTTTAGGAATAAAATAAAAAAACGGTTTGGTTTTCTTGATCGGTGAATAGAATTTTTCCCCTGAAATATAAATTCCTTTTTCATCAACGGCTATTCCTTCGATTTGCCCGATGGTCAATGCACTGCCTAAATAAAGATGTTTTGGATTTTCTTTGAAAAATATTCCCGGTTCAGTTTCCGTGAAAACATCTAAAAAGACTTCGGTTTTCTTGGTATATCCAACAACGTAAAGCTTTTTGTCGTAATAATAAGTATCAGTCACTACAAAACCTGTTTGGTAAGATTCTACTTTCTGAGCAGCCTGATTTTCAAAATTTTCAGAATCAATTGTGTAATGCGTTGTAGATTTTGAAGCCCATTCTTTGGAGAAAATGTGAATTTTTCCATTTAAATAAATCATCGATTCCAAATCGTAATCTGTGGAAATATTTTTTGATGTGAAATCGTTTTGTTCTGGATAATAAAACGAAATGGTTTTCATTAAATCATTCTGCAATTCATTATTTTGAAAAGGAATTTTATATATTTTTAAATCTCTTCGGGTTCCTGCATTGTTTCCGAAGTCTCCAATAAAGAAATTTTGACCGTCATTTGTTAATGCTTCCCAGTCTTTATTTTCTGCATTCGTTTTTAAAACTTTGAGAATTCTTCCTGAGTTTTTATCGATTTCATATAATTCAGCAGGATTTCCGCTGTCGTTGAAAGTGTAGAGTTTTCCATCAAAGAAATTCAGTCCGGAAGTCTCTTGAATCGAATCATTTAAAACTGAAACTCTGAATTTTTTAAGCTTAAAAATTTCTGCCTGTTGAGAAAAAGCAGTTTGCAAAGTAAAAATTATCAGTAATAGAAAAACCTTTTTCATAGCGCAAAATTACGGATTTTGGTATGAATTGATTGTTAAGAATTTTGAAGTTATGCTTCCACTTTATGGATTGAATTTATTTAAAAAAGAATTTAATTAAGGAATTATTCGGCGTTTTTATTGGCTAATTGTCCACAAGCTGCATCAATGTCGCCGCCACGACTTTTTCTGACCATCACTGTAATTCCAGCTTTTTCAAGTTCACGAACATATTTTTCTTCGGCAGCAATGCTTCTATGGTCAAACTTCCCTTCGCCAATCGGATTGTACTGAATTAAATTAACTTTAGAAGGTACCTGTCGGCAATATTTAATTAAAGCTTTGATGTCTTCATCTTTGTCATTAATACCTTTCCAGACACAATACTCAAACGTAATCACAGAGCCTGTTTTTTTGTACCAATGTTGAAGCGCCTCCATAATATCCGTTAAAGGAAATTTATCTGAAAACGGCATAATCTCATTACGGGTTTGTTCAACCGCAGAATGTAATGATAGGGCGAGCTTTACTTTTAACTCGTCATCAGCCAGCATTTTAATCATCTTAGGAATTCCTGACGTAGAAACAGTAATTCTTCTTGGTGACATTCCTAAACCTTCAGGTTGAGTGATTTTTCGGATGGCTTCAACCACATTTTTATAATTCATCATCGGCTCACCCATTCCCATAAAAACAATGTTGGTAAGCGGACGATTATAATATTCTTTACTTTGTCTGTCTATTAAAGCAACCTGATCTACGATCTCTGCCACTTCAAGATTCCTCATTCTTTTGAGCTTTGCTGTAGCACAAAATTCACAGTTTAACGAACAACCTACCTGTGACGAAACACACGCTGTAGTTCTCGTTTCTGTAGGAATAAGAACAGATTCTACCATAAGACCGTCATGAAGCTTCACCCCATTTTTTATCGTTCCGTCTGTAGATTTCTGAAATTGATCTACTGCTGCCGGATTCATGATAAAGTCGCGGATAAGATTCTCTCTCAGATCTTTTGAAAGATTCGTCATTTCTTCAAATGAATGAAGATTTTTACTCCAAATCCAGTCATAGACCTGCTTAGCACGAAAAGGTTTTTCACCAATAGTACCAAAGTAATCTTTAAGCTGGTCGAGTGATAGAGTTCTGATATCTTTCAAAATATTGTAGATTTTAAATTATAAATTTTAGATTTAAACCCCTCACAATAGTTGGGATTCAATCTAAAATTTATAATCTATAATTTAAAATTAATTATATAATAAGCATTGCGTCACCGTAAGAATAGAATTTATACTTTTCTCTTACCGCTTCTTCGTATGCTTGCATTAAAAAATCTTTTCCTGCAAACGCTGCAATCATCATCATTAGAGTAGATTTTGGCGTGTGGAAATTAGTAATCATTGTGTTAGCAACTCCAAAATCGTGAGGTGGATAGATAAATTTATTTGTCCAGCCATTGAACGCTGAGATTTTTCTGTTTGAAGACACTGAAGTTTCAATCGCTCTCATCGTGGTTGTTCCTACCGCACATACTCTCCTGTTTTCCTGTACAGCCTTGTTGATGATTTCAGCATTTTTCTCATCGATGATGATTTCTTCAGATTCCATTTTGTGCTTAGAAAGATCTTCTACTTCAATCGGGTTGAAAGTTCCTAATCCTACATGAAGGGTCACTTCAGCAAAATCAATCCCTTTGATTTCCAATCTTTTCATCAAATGTCTTGAGAAATGCAGACCTGCAGTTGGCGCCGCTACAGCTCCTTCTACTTTAGCATAAATGGTCTGGTATCTTTCAGCATCTTCCGGTTCAACATCTCTTTTGATATATTTTGGAAGAGGAGTTTCTCCTAACTCGTTCAATTTTTTACGAAATTCTTCGTAAGAACCGTCGAATAAAAACCTCAATGTTCTACCTCTAGAGGTTGTATTATCAATTACCTCAGCAACCAAAGATTCATCTTCGGTAAAAAATAATTTGTTACCAATTCTGATTTTTCTTGCAGGATCTACCAAAACATCCCAAACACGGGTTTCTTTATCAAGCTCTCTCAATAAGAAAACTTCGATTTTAGCTCCTGTTTTTTCTTTATTTCCGTAAAGACGTGCCGGGAAAACTTTAGTGTTGTTGAAGATGAACAAATCTTTTTCATCAAAATAATCTACAACGTCTTTAAATGTTTTGTGCTCTATAGTTTGAGTTTTTCTATCAAGAACCATCAACCTAGACTCGTCTCTATGTTCAGACGGGTGCTCTGCCAATAATTCTTCAGGGAGATCAAAATTAAAATCGGATGTCTTCATTTTTTAAATTACGGTTTAAAAATTATACAAAAATTACGGATGTAATTTTTCGGACTGCAAATATACAACATTCGATACCCCTTTGTCAAGTCTTTATTTCACTATCGGTACTAGCAGGGATTTTAAAGTACTACATTTTTTATTTTGTTTAATTATTACAAGAAAAAACAGTATTTTAGACGGAATTAAAATTACACCTATGAGCAAATATTCTTTAGAAGAATTCGTAAAAGAAACCAAAGAAAATCCTCTTGAAAGAGATTATTTTGAGTTGGAAAAACCTGCACTTTTAGAAATCAACCTCAACAATCAGGCAGTCTGGACAAAAACAGGGAGCATGGTTGGCTACGTTGGAAATGTCAACTTTGAAAGACAAGGAATGCTTTCCGGCGGATTGGGAAATATGTTGAAAAAAGCCATCAGCGGAGAAGGTGCAAAACTGATGAAAGCTGAGGGAACAGGAAAATTATATGTTGCCGATTCAGGAAAAAAGGTTAGAATCCTATATTTGAACAATGAAACTCTTTTCGTGAACGGAAATGATGTTTTAGCACACGAACAAAGCATTAAAAGCGACATTACTATGTTGAAAAGCATTGCCGGAATGATGTCTGGAGGACTTTTTCAGGTAAAACTTTCAGGAACGGGACACATTGCCATTACTACTCATGGTGAGCCTTTAACCTTAATGGTAACTCCTGACGCTCCGGTTTTTACTGATCCAAATGCCACGGTTGCATGGTCTGGAAATTTAAGTCCGGAACTTAAAACCAATGTTTCTTTTAAAAGTTTGATTGGAAGAGGCAGTGGTGAAGAATTTCAGATGAAATTTTCTGGTAATGGATGGGTGTTGATACAGCCGTATGAGGAGGTTTATGTGGTAACTAAGTAACTTACAATGATATATTATTAAAAAATGTCAACCAAGTTGGGTTGACATTTTTCTAGTCTTCAAAATCTGACCAATGGTTAGGTTCTTTTAAAACTTTTGGAACAACTAACGTTAAATTAATTTTCTGAACATTTTCTATATAAGTAGAAAAGGATTTGCCATAGCTATATTTATAATCAATTTTTCTTGTGATAAATTTAAAATTAGGATCCAGTAATTTTTTCAGTTCAGTTTCTATACTGTTTGATATTATATGATCTACTTTAAACTCAATATCTTCAAATTCAGCTTTTTCCAAATCTATTACGGCATTAATTTTCCATTTCTTTGATTTTGAATTTTTGAAAACAACAACATTATACTTCAATGAGTCAATTTTCTTAATCTTAAAAACCTGTTTACTTACGTAAGGAACTTTAGGCTGATAATCTTGATTAATTTTGCTTGAATGTTTATAAATAAAATTAAACTGATTGTTTAGTTTCCTAACATCAAAAACATGCTTTAATTTATTATCATTAGCATATAATATGGCCGTAATTTTATTATTTTTGTTCCACAAACAAATCATTGTTCCTGTTTTCGAATTCACCAGCTTCTCCGTAAATAACACATTTTCATCTGGTTTCACACGTGTAGATTTTTCTTTGACAAAATAATCAAAGTGATATTCCTGAGAGAATGTAAGTATCGAGGCAGAAAAAAATAATATTGAAAAAAAGTTTCTCATTTTAAAAAGACATCTAACTTATAATTTTAATCACATGTATTTTTAGTTACTTTTTCCTGACCAAAATGACCAATTTCGCTAAGATTCTTATATGAAGTTGACACAATACATGCTGTTAGATTTTGAATTTTTGAGAATGAAATATTTTTCAACTTCATTGGTAAATGTATCACTACTTCCTTTTTAATTGTAGGATTGAGTCGTATTTCTTTTAGTTGACGCAACGTTTCACTTTTTGATGTATACATAAGAACTTCTTCTTCATTCACATTATCTTTTGTTACATAATATGCATTATTTTCACCAAATTCCTTATGAAGAAGGATTATTTTTTCAATTTTAGTATATTCTTGATCAGTAATAGACTTAATATTAAACAAATCTTTCATTTCCTTCATATCAGAGACTGTACCTATATATTTATATTTTTCTCCGTTTTTATTCGAATAATAAAAATAGTGTCTTTTTTTATTTGCAAAGTCTCGAATTACAGCAAAAAGATGGTCATTGGGTTTATATAGTTGTAAAACAGGTTCTGCTTCATTTAAGCCTAGGCGCATGATGCCTAATTTTGTATTCCCATTCGCCTTATGGTAATCCAACTCATAGTAGAAAGTGTACTTCTGACAGAAAACGAAAGTTGTAATAAAACAAAAAAGCAATAAGAAATTTTTCTTCATCTAAAATTATTTGTGGAGTGCAAATATATCTTTTTCAAATGAATATTCAATTTCATAAATACTCTAAAATCCTTTTCCAATCTTCAAATTTTCTTTCAAAAGAAATGGTGTGAAGTGGGCTTGTCGAAGGTAATAAGTAAATTGAAATTCTAAAATTTTCGCCTAATAGTTTCTGTAGATTTTTATAAGATTTTCCACCGTTGCAAAAGATTGCTTGGATGTTTGGGTATTCTTCTAAAAGTTCAGGAATTTGGTTAGCTTCTTCATTTTTTATTTCTGAATCGAGGCTTCCTTTTCTTTCGCAGGAATCAATCACATCCCAGATTGCAATATTATTTTTCTTTAAAACAGCAATTCGTTTGGCATAATCTTCTGTAAACTCTTCATTGAATAACTCAAAAATAATCTTCCAGAATTTGTTTTGAGGATGTGCATAATATTGCTGCTTTTCTAATGATTTCACACCGGGAATTGAACCTAAAATTAAAATTTTCGATTGATGATCAATAAATGGCGGGAAAGAAGAAATACGGTTTTGCATCGTTCAAATATATAAATTTTGGCTAAAGCCTTACAATATTGAAAACAAAAAGCGGGCTAAAGCCCGCTCGTATTCATATTTTAATTTTAGATTTATTAAAACCACCCCGTCAAAAATTCTCTGAATTTTCACCACCCCTCCAAAGGAGGGGAATTTTTAAAGTGTTTCCTTTAACCAATCAAAAAATTCTCTCTGCCAAACCAAACCGTTTTGTGGATGAAGTACCCAATGGTTTTCATTTGGAAAATAGACAAATTTTGATTTTAAACCCTTCAGTTTTGCCGCTTGGAAAGCCTCCTGACCTTGCTCATATCCTACTCTGAAATCAATTCCCCCTTGAAAAATCATGATAGGTTTATTCCATTTATCAACAAAATTACTTGGGTTGAATTCTGTATAAGCTTTCGGAAGTGGTTTTTCCCACGGAGAACCCAAATCCCAATTTGCAAACCAAAGTTCTTCAGTCGTTAAATACCAAGATTTCATGTCAAATAAACCATCGTGAGCAATGAATGTTTTGAATCTGTTGTTGTGAACTCCTGCCAGCATAAATACGCTGTAACCACCGTAACTTGCACCAACTGCCGCTACTCTATCGCCGTCAACATACGGTAAAGTTTTGGCGTAATCAGTAGCAGACAGATAATCTCTTATCGGTTGTCCGCCCCAATCTCTTGAGATTTCTTTGTTCCATTTTGTTCCCCAACCCGGCATTCCTCTTCTGTTTGGTGCAACGACGATGTATCCGTTGGCTGCCATTAAAGCAAAATTCCATCTTGTGCTGAAAAATTGGGTTAACGCAGATTGCGGACCGCCCTGACAATACACTAAAGTCGGATATTTTTTATTAGGATCGAAGTTGGGCGGATAATGAAACCAAACTCCCATTTCTTTTCCGTCTGTGGTTTTCACCATCTTCAATTCAGATTTCCCTTGCGCTAATTTTGCATAAGAATCTTTATTAGCTTCAGTAACCTGTTTTAATTCTCCGTTTTTAAGATTTACAGAAAACAGTTCTGACGCATGGTTAATATCTGTTTTTGAAACTAGAAGTGAACTTTTTTGATCTGCAAAAATTTCATTTATATCAAAATCACCTTTGGTAATCTGCTGAACTTTTGAAGATTTTGTATCTAAAGAAAACAACTGTTTTGTCCCTCTGTAAGCTGCTGTGAAATAAATATTTTTTGAATCTCCGCTCCAGAAAACATCGCCGGAAACACTTTCGTCCCAAGCTTTCGTAAGGTTTGATAATTTCCCTGATTTCCAGTCCATCATTTTGATGTCGTTTTTATCAGCTTCGTAGCCATCTCTTTCCATACTTTGCCAAAGCAAAGATTTTCCATCCGGACTAAATTTAGGATTTACATCGTAACCTTTATTAGTTTCAGTTAAATTTTTAGTTGCTCCTGATGCTAAATCGTAAGCAAAAATATCGGTGTTGGTACTTGTAGAATATTCTTTTCCGCTTTTTGGTTTTGTCACATATAAAAGCTGCGTAGAATCTGGACTGAAAACGAAATCTTCAGCTCCACCGAAAGGTCTTTGCGGAGAATCCCAGGTTTTTCCTTCCAATAAATCTTTTGCAGAATCTACGTTTGCAGAAGTATCTACTATAAAAACGTGATTATATTTTCCTTCATTGAAGTAATCCCAATGTCTGTGATTCAAATCTGTGTAAACCTGAGCAGTGGTTTTAGGAGTATCAGCATATTTATCTTTCCCCATTAATTTTTCAACCAAAACCTGCTTGCTGAAAGCTATTTTCTTTCCGTCAGGAGAAATTACGATGTTATCAACCTCGCCGATCGTGTAAAATTCTGTCCAAGTTTTTCCGCTATCTTTTGAAAGGAAAATTTTGTCGCCTTCCTGAGCATACAATCCGTTTTTATCCCACTGAATTAATGCTTTTTTACCTAAATCAATTTTAGAAGATTGATTGTTTAAAACATTCAGGAAATAGTTTTCGTTTTTAGTTTTTTCAGTCTTTAAATCAACTTGTCCTACTTTATAAATAAGTGAAGACTGATCAGGTGAAACTGCCTGAACTCCGACTTTCTTTAAAGTCCAGAGAATTTCGGGAGTCATTACTTGTTGTGCATTCATTAAAAATGGTGCTGCCAAAGCGAGCAGACTGTGCTTTAATTTCATAAGAGAATCATTTTAAAAGAATTTCAGAATTTTGATTCATCAATCCATATTAATTTCAAAGAATGCCAAAGTTAATATTTAAAATAAAATTGAGCGATAGAATTAACAATTTAGTTTTAATTTTTTAAACACAAATCGAAGATTCGACGAAGTCAAATGGCATGAGTATTTTTCACAAATATTACAAATAAAAAATCGCCAGCTAAAAAACTGGCGATTGATCATCTTTATATTTTCAATTCTAATCTTTGTCTGAAAAGATAGAATTCGCTAATGAAGTCACTACCGTTAACAAAATACTGAAGATAAACGCCCACCAAAAGCCATTCACAACCATTCCGTCTATAAAATAATCTGCTAAAAGAATAATTGCGGCGTTGATCACCAATGCAAATAATCCTAAAGTAATAATCGTAAGAGGCAATCCGAAAAGGCTTAGAATCGGCTTTACAAATAAATTGAGCAATCCTAAAACGATGGCAAATATAATTGCTGTTCCGAAGCTTTCAAATTTTACTCCAGACAAAACGTATGTCAGTAAAAATGCTGCGGCAGCAGTGATTAATAGTCGAATAATAAAGTTCATGATTTAATTTTTTAATGTTATTTTGACTTTTGAACAAATCCTATTCCAAATTTGTGAAAACATCTTTAGACTCTGACATTTTCAATTTCAATAAAATTTATTCCTATTTAATTTTCATCATGGTGACGAGAGAAGTTGCAACATGGCTTTCTGAAGAATGATCTTCATTCACCGTATAAATTTCTGTGCGAATTACGCTTATTTTTGCTCCTCCTTTCACCACATACGCTTTTGAAACTAACGCATCGCCAATCGCAGGACGGAGATAATTTACTTTCAATTCTACAGTCACAACATAGCAATCTTGCTCGTAATGGCTGACAGCGGCATAACCTGAAGAAACATCAACCAACGAAGCAATCATTGCACCATTGAACATTCCGGCAGTGCGAGTCATCATTTCCATTTTTGGAATTTTAATGGAGACGAAATCGGTTTCTACTTCGAGAAGTTCGGCATTGTAGAATTTCAACGTTTCTGAACGGTTGAAACTGTCGGTCATGAGTTTTCTTTTCTCTGGAGTCATGGGATAATAGTTGATGGTTGAAATTATCTCTTTAGATTAAATCTTTAAATATTTTGATGTAAAGTTCTTTAAATTAATTTAAAAATTTCAACAAAAATTCTTTTCCCTTACCTTTGCAAAATGGAATTAGAATCTATTTATAAAAAACTGCAGATTCAGGATATGAATCAGATGCAGAAATCTACATACAAAACAACGGAAAACAATACAGATGTTGTTTTACTTTCCCCAACAGGTTCAGGAAAAACATTGGCTTTTCTTTTTCCGGTTCTAAGAAATCTTAAGAAAGAATCTACAGGAATTCAGGCTTTAATATTGGTTCCGGCGAGAGAATTAGCTTTACAGATTGAGCAGGTTTTCAAATCAATGGGAACAGATTTTAAGGTGACGGTGTGCTACGGCGGCCACGATAAAAAGATTGAAATAAACAATCTCAAAGAAGCCCCTGCAGTTTTAATTGGAACTCCAGGAAGGATTGCCTATCACATGAGAAATAAAAATCTGGATGTAAAAACAATCAAAAATCTGGTACTTGATGAATTTGATAAGGCTTTAGAATTAGGTTTTCATGATGATATGGAATATATTATCGAAAATATGTACAACCTTTTTCAGAGAATCCTGACATCAGCAACTTCTATGGATGAAATTCCGAAATTTACTGGTCTGAAAAATGAAAAAATAGTCGATTTCTTAAAATTAGGTGAGAATAAGCCTGACATTCAGTTAAGAAAAGTAATGACGATTTCTGAGGAAAAACTAGATACTTTATTTCATCTGATTTGTAAAATCGGGAATAAAAGAACGCTGATTTTCTGTAATCACAGAGAAACCGTTGACCGTATCGCTGATTTGCTTTTAGATAAAGGCATTGCCAGAGAAACTTTCCACGGTGGTATGGAACAGGATGAAAGAGAGCGTGCCCTGCTGAAATTCAGAAATGATACAGCGAGAGTTTTAATTACGACCGATTTGGCTGCACGAGGTTTAGACGTTCCTGAAGTTGAATCGATTGTTCATTATCAGTTACCGACCACGGAAGACGCTTTTATTCACAGAAACGGTCGTACTGCGAGAATGAATGCTAAAGGTTTTGCATATTTGGTGATGACAGAGGATGAAAAATTTCCTTTCATTAAAAAAGATACACCTGAAGAATCTGTAAAAGAATTTTCTAAAGTTCCTGCCAATCCGCCATTTCAGACGATTTACATCAGTGCCGGAAAAAAAGACAAAGTCAACAAAGTAGACATCGTTGGATACTTATTGAAAAAAGGGGAATTGCAGAAAGAAGATTTAGGTCTGATTGAGGTAAAAGATACGACGTCTTATGTGGCTGTCTCAAGAACAAAAGTAAGAGATTTACTGAAAAAACTAAGCACTGAAAAGTTAAAAGGCAAGAAAGTGAAAATGGAGGTCGCTTATTAGGATAAGGCAAAGGTTGAGGCTTACTGAAAATTCTTTCACTTTAAACCTCAACCTTTGTTTCAATTTATTTCAATCCACTCGTTTTTGTTGGTAAAGTATAGACTGATTTTGAAGCGGTAATAAACAGAATATTATTATTTTCACCTCCAAAAGTCACATTCCCCGTCCAGTCTTCAGGAATTTTGATGTGATGAACTTTTTGTCCTTTGCTGTTGAAAACTGTCACGCCGTCGCCTGTTAAATATAAGTTTCCTTCTTTATCAAGCGTCATTCCGTCTGAGCCCATTTCGCAAAATAATTTCTTTTCAGACAATTTTCCTTCACCTAAAATATCGTAGACATACGTCTTTCCGGCATCAATGTCTGAAACATATAGTTTCTTCAATTTAGTGCTTCCAATAATTCCATTGGGCTGTACAAAAGTTTCCAACTTTGATATCTTGCCATCTTTATTTCTGTAGTAAAGATTTTTTTCAGGAATCTCTACTTTGAAATTTTCCCAGTAATCTCTTTTGTACAAAGGATCGGTGAAATAAATTCCGCCATTTCCATCGAGCCAAAGATCATTAGGACCATTGAGCCTTTTACCCTCAAAACCTTTAGATAAAACCTCAACTGATTTGTCTTTACCTATTTTCCAGATTTCACCTTCATTGTCTGAACAAGTAATCAGATTGTCATTATCATCGAAATACGTTCCGTTGGCACGACCTGTTTTATCTAAAAACAAGGATACTTTATCGGTTTTCCAATCCCAGACATAAATTTTATCATTGGGTTGGTCTGTGAAGTAAACATTTCCGATTTTGTCGGTTGCAGGACCTTCTGTAAATGTAAATTTATTTGAAATTAATTTTGGTTCGGTGTTCTCCAACATAGCATTATAATTTTGTGATTTGCAACTGAGAAATGCCAAAACCAAACCAACAAGACCTGCATTCAATATATTTTTCATTCTTTGAAAATTTAAAGCTGACAATTTACGATTTGTAAAAAGGTCTGACAATTTTAAATTATCAATTATTTAATTTAAGCAAAACAGAAGCAATGTCCTTTTTGTCCTATTCTGTAAGTATTTAATATTATTTATCAAAACTTATTATCAGGAGCTTTGCATCATCTTTTATTGAAGGAAAATGGAGCATGAAAATAATTTCATTACAATCTAAAAAGTCCTTTTAATTAAATAAAATTCAAAGATGAGTATTCAGCAGGGCAATATAAAAATTCCGGGAAGTGATGGTGAGGCTTTCAGAGATTCTGTAGGAACAATGGACGATACGGGAAAACGAAAATGGGTTTTCCCAAGAAAGCCAAAAGGGAAATTTACCAATTACAGAGATTACACAAGTTATGTTTTATTGGCATTATTTTTTGGAATTCCGTTTTTAAAGATTAACAACAATCCGTTTCTTCTTATCAATCTTATTGACAGAAAATTCTTCATTATTGGTATGCCTTTTTACCTTCAGGACTTCTTTATTTTAGCTTTAGGAGCTGTAATTTCAGTGATTTTCGTAATGATTTTCACGGTAGTTTTCGGAAGAATATTTTGTGGATGGCTGTGTCCTCAAACTATTTTCATGGAAATGGTTTTCCGTAAAATTGAATACTTGATTGAAGGCGACCGAAACAAACAAATGAAGCTCGACAGACAAAGTTGGGATTCTGAAAAGATCCAAAAAAGAGTTTTAAAATGGTCTGTTTTCTTTATGATTTCACTGGTCATTTCACATTTCATGTTTATGTATATCATCGGATATGAAAATATGTTCAGAATTATTGCAGAAGGCCCCTTAGAACATCCTTTACATTTCACATCAATGTTGTCGTTCTCATTGGTTTTCTATTTCGTTTTTGCATGGCTTCGTGAGCAGGTCTGCACATTGGTTTGTCCGTACGGACGACTTCAGGGTGTATTGATCGATAAACAAACCATCAATGTCTATTACGATACTAAAAGAGGAGAAAACCGGGCAAAATGGAGAAACGGAGAAGACAGAAAGACCTCTTCAAAAGGCGACTGTATCGACTGCGGACAATGTGTAGTGGTTTGCCCTACAGGAATTGACATTAGAAATGGTCAGCAATTAGAATGCATCAATTGTACAGCCTGCATCGACGCTTGTGATGAAGTAATGACAAAAGTAGGTTTGCCAACCGGATTGGTTCGTTATGCCACAGAAGCAGAAATTGAAAGCGGAAAAAAAACTGGGATAACTTCCAGGATGATTGTGACAACAGTTTTTCTGGGATTACTTATCGGTCTTCTAGGATTTTTGATTTACGACCGAGGTTCTATGGAAGCTAAATTTATCAAACCTGCAGGATCAACATTTTTTGTGCGGGACGGAAAAATCATCAACAATTTCACGTATACATTTCTGAATAAAACCAATGAGAAGAAAGTAGTTTCAATAAAAGTACTTTATCCCGATAATGCCGAAGTTATTTCTTCAGGTTCAAGCAAAATTATATTGAAAGGCGATGAAATTCTGAAAGGTTCTATTAGTATTTCTTTCCCTGAAAAAGACGTCAAATTTTCTAAACAAAACATTACCATCGCTGTAGTAGACGATAAAGGAGAGATTTTAGATACTTTCGAAACGACATTTGAAGGACCGTTTAAACTTTTATTATAAAGCTTAATTTTTATGATTTTTAACGAATTGGGAAGGGGTAATTCCTGCATTTTTGCGAAACACTCTTGCGAAATAAGAATACTCTTCGTAACCTAATCTGAAAGCGATTTCCACCAAACTTTCATCAAGATAAATGAGCATTCTTTTGGCTTCTAAAATTACTCTTTCAGTAATAATCTCTGAAGCAGTTTTTTGCATGACGGTCTGCGTAATTCTGTTGAGATGTTTCGGAGAAATATTCATCATGGAAGCATAATAAGAAATAGATTTTTGTGAAACGAAAAACTCTTCCAATAAACTTTCAAAATCCTGGTAATGTTTAAAATAAGATATACCGGCAGCAGAAATTTCATGATCATTTTTAGAAAAATCTCTCACCGAATGAATATAAATTTGGGTAATCAACGAAAGAATGAAGCTATGTTTCATCACATTTTTAGACAAATGCTCGTTTTCAATTGCTTTAAAAAGATGAATCATGCCCTCCAATTCTTCTGATTGAATCTGAAGTTTTCTCGGAAAGCTTGGAGAATTGAAAAATGGAAAGTTTTTCAGTTTTTGATTCACATAATGCATCTCGTAATAAGGCTGAGAAAAAAAGAAAATATAACCGTCAGTATCCGCAGAAAGTTCCCAGCTGTGAACTTGCCCCGGAGAAAGAAAAAATAAACTCCCTTCAGAAACATCATATTTTTGGAAATCTATTTCGTGAATTCCCTGTCCTTTGGTAAAAATAACTGTGACATAGAAATCATGACGATGCGGCTTCTCAATATGCTTGTGACTCGAAACCAGGTGATTTTTTAAAGTATTAAAATAAAAATCCGGAGCGTTTTTCTCTGACTGAAAAAGATTGATATGCAATACCGAGATAGAATTCATCCTGATTTTATTAAGTGTGAAAGAACACAAAAATACATTTAACCTGAACATTTTACAACGTGTATTTGTACCCGAGCTTAAAAAATATTTATCTTTGAATTTTCAGGATCATCTACAATGAAGACAAATTTACCCGACAAACTGTATTATTCGATAGGAGAAGTTGCTAAGGCATTCGACGTAAACGCTTCATTGATAAGATATTGGGAACAGGAATTCCCTATTATCAAACCAAAAAAAAACAAGAAAGGAAACCGATATTTCACTCCGGAAGACATCAAAAACCTGAAAATCATCTATCACTTGGTGAAAGAAAAAGGTTACACTCTTGACGGAGCAAGAATTGCACTTACCACCAACTCAAAAATCTCTGAAACGGTTACTTTAATCGACCGACTGGAATTTGTAAAGGCTGAATTGCTGAAACTGAAAGATTCATTGGTAGAAAAAGATTCTGAATAAAAATATAATTCCGAATGATCAAAATAAAAAACCTGAAGTACTTAAAGATAATAGCCAGTATCTCCTTATTTCTAGTAATTATGGGTGCGATTTTTAATGTGAATACCTACCTAATGAGTGCGGCGATTGGAATTTTTGTCGGTTCGCTTGTACAAATTTTCATTCACGGAAAAAGAACTTTTTAAATTTATTTTTTTCTTATTCTACACTCACAACCTATTCTAAAATTTCTGAAATTAGAACTTTAATTGACCGATTAAAATTTCCAAAAGCTGAATTGCTTAGACTGAAAGATTCTTTGGTAGAATAAGATTCAGAGTACATTCAACTTAATCCCAATACCAAGTTTGCACCACAATCAACTTATAACCAAACATTTGTTTTAAAATATTTTTTATTCTCATTAAGTTTTGAATTAAATTAATTCATAACTTTATTCTGTGACATTTCACTTTTGACCCCATTTTTACAATCGGTAGAAATGCTCAAATGATTTGCACCTCACCAAATAAAACATAAAATAAACGGATGAAAAAAAATTACTACCAGCAGATGGCATTTCTTGGAATGCTCTTACTCACGCTACTTGCCTTTCAAAAATATACCGAAAAATCTGATGAACCTTTTCCTGAAGTCACCTTTATTTCTGAAAGCTTACCCGTAGAATCCCTTTCTGAGTTCGATCCGAATGATTTAGACGAAAACCAATGGCAAAAACTTGGATTTTCTGAAAAACAAACCGCTACGATTTTAAAATACAAGAAAATTGTTGGAGGAAAATTTCTTTCTAAAGAGCAATTCAAAAAATGCTATGCGATTTCTGAAGAAAAATTTTCGCAGCTTAGTTCTTTTATTTTGTTGCCTGAAACCAATTTGGAAGCAAAATCTGGAAATTCTGGATTTAAAAATTATGAAAAGAAAACTTTAAACATTACAAGGAAATTTAATCCGGATCAGCTTTCACAAACTGATTGGGAAAATATGGGTTTTTCAGAAAGACAATCTGCTGCTATTTTAAAATATAAAAGTTATTTGGGTGGAAGTTTTGTGAGCAAAGAAAAGTTTAAAGAGTGTTTTATCATCAACGAAGAAAATTATGCTAAACTTGAGCCTTACTTAATTCTTCCTGCAAAAACTCCGGCTAATTTTGATGTTTATGCAGGAAAATCTAATTCATTCAAATCTAAAACTCCACAAACTTCTTTTGATCCGAATACGTTGGATGTGAACGGTTGGATGGCACTAGGATTTTCTGAAAAACAAGCCAATGTGATTGTAAATTACCGTGATCGAAATTTGAAAGGAAGCTTTAAAACTTTAGATGATATTAAAAATTGCTTTGTCATTTCAGCAGAAAAGTTTGAAGAATTAAAACCTTTCATCAAATTAAATTCTTCAACAATGGTGAAAAATTCCGATGATAAAAAGCCAGAATTTAAGCAGGAAAAAACTAATTTCTCAAAAACAGATATGAATTCTGTTACATTCAAACAGCTATTAGAATTTGGCTTGGACGAAAAAAGTGCCGGTTCAATGATTGGTTTTAGAAAAAAGCTGGGCGGCTTTATGACGAAAGAACAGATTTTAGAAACCTATAATATCGACAAAGAATTGGTTCAGAAATTATTAAGCATTGCATCGCTCGATAACTCAAAAGTTGAAAGACATACTTTGGTCGACGCTCCTGAAGACTGGCTGAAAAATCATCCTTATTTTAAATATTCGGCAGATAAAATTATATTTTACAGAGTAAGCAATCCTGACGACAAAAAGATTTGGAAATTCTTGAAAACCAAACCAGAGTATGAAGCGAAAATGAGATTGTATTTGAAGTAATTATTGAAATTCAATGACTAGATTATCATGCGTTTTGTCATTCCGGAGGAATCTCAACTGTAATAAACTAGAGTCCTTAGAAAGGACAAACGGTATATTAATCAATCGATTATGAATTCAAATGAATTATAAATTCAGGAGACAATGAAATTATGCCTTCGCTTAAACTTTCCGGATGCGTTGTAAAACCTTTTAACTTTGACGTTTTTCCCTTTAATACTAAATCCATCAGCTGCTTATCAGAAAGCTTTTTGCCAAAAATATCGAATGAAACTTTGAAGCCGCAGTTTTTAAAATCGGAACATCCGACTGCGGTTTTTCCTTTCATCAGATTGTGCGATTTGCATTTCGGGCATTTTGTTTCTTCCCAAGACTGTAATTCTTTTTTTACGGCTGGCTCACGTTTTTTCTTTTCTTTGACTTCTTCTTTTTCTTCGTGTAAAGTGAAGACTTTAGCTTTTCCGTCAACAACTTTTTTGGTCAGCTCCCTGATCATCTGAATCAACTCGTCTTTGAACTGATTGGCTTCATATTCACCACTCTCGATCTTACGAAGTTTCAGTTCCCACTCCCCTGTTAACTCAGGACTTTTCAGCAGCTCATCTTCGATCGTGTCGATTAACTGAATTCCTGTAGAAGTTGCGACCAAATTTTTCTTTTTCCTTTCTATATATTTTCTTTTGAAAAGCGTTTCGATAATGTTAGCACGGGTTGAAGGTCTTCCTATTCCGTTATTTTTCAACATTTCACGAAGTTCTTCGTCATCGACCTGTTTTCCTGCAGTTTCCATGGCACGAAGTAAAGTTGCTTCGGTGTACGCTTTTGGTGGAGAGGTTTTTCCCTGATGAATCATCGGTTCGTGCGGTCCGGTTTCCCCCACTTTAAATTCAGGAATGGTCTGTTCTTCGTCCTTATCTTTTTCTTTATCGGTAGGTTCCTCTTTGACATCTTTTGCATAAACTGCTCTCCAACCCGGCTCAAGAATCTGTCTTCCGCTTGTTTTAAACGGAATCGTTCCTACCTGAGCTTCCACCAAGGTATTTGAAATTTTACATTCAGGATAAAAGACGGCGATAAAACGCTTAGCGATTAAATCATAAATGAGTTTTTCTTCTCTGCTTAAATTCTGTGTCGGCGGAATTTCAGTCGGAATAATTGCATGGTGATCGGTTACTTTCGCATCATCAAACACGGCTTTCGATTTTGGAATAGGCTGTTCCAGCAATGGCGAAATCAAATCTTTGTAAATAACCATGCTTTGAAGAATTCCTCCGATCTTTGGGTATAGACTTTCGGATAGATACGTTGTATCAACACGCGGGTACGTGACGTGCTTTTTCTCGTAAAGACTCTGAATATATTTTAAAGTACTGTCTGCAGAATAACCAAACTTTTTATTGGCCTCCACCTGAAGTCCGGTCAAGTCAAACAATCTTGGATTTTTTCTTTTCCTTCTTTAATTTCAAATGAAACAATCTCAAAAGGATTAACCTTTAAATATTCTAAACCTTTTTCGGCTCGGTCTAATGTTTTTAAACGGTCGATTGCCGCATTGAAAATAACATCACGGTATTTGGTTTTAAGTTCCCAATATTCTTCGGTGGAGAATGCATCAATTTCTTTCTGACGCTGAACGAGCATTGCTAAAGTCGGAGTCTGTACTCTTCCGATGGATAAAACTGCTTTATTTCCTCCAAATTTCTTGGTAAAAAGTCTTGTGGCATTGATTCCCAACAACCAGTCTCCTATCGCTCTTGCATTTCCTGCGAGGTAGAGATTTTTGTAATCTTCGGCTGGTTTTAATTTTTGAAAACCTTCTTTAATTGCTTCTTCCGTCAAGGATGAAATCCACAAACGCTGTACGGGTTTGTCGCATTTTGCTTTCTGCAAAACCCAACGCTGAATGAGTTCTCCCTCCTGCCCGGCATCCCCGCAATTGATGACCTCATCACATTCGGCGACTAATCTTTCGATGACTTTAAACTGATTTTCAACCCCTTGATTCGGAATTAATTTTATTCCGAAATTGGTGGGAATAATCGGCAGCAAAAACAAATTCCAAGATTTGTATTGCGGACCGTAATCGTGAGGTTCTTTGAGGGTACAGAGATGTCCGAAAGTCCATGTCACGCAATAGCCGTTTCCTTCCATATAGCCTTGTTTAGGCATGGTTGCGCCCAATACTTTGGCAATATCTCTGGCAACGCTGGGTTTTTCGGCAATACAAAGTTTCATGAATATTCGGAATTATTGAAAGGGTTGCAAAAATCGGGAATTTTTTTGGATTTATAGATTGGGATTTTAGAAAAGATTGTATAGTATTTTCTCAGCAGGTTCTAATATTATCATTTACATCACAAACTTTATGAGATACACCACTTATTTTATCAGTCACATCGCTAATATTATAGTTACAGCTGTCTACATTATCATTTATACTTGTAGTTTTATAAGAGCAGTTACTTATATTATTGATAATAACGGTTAATTTATCATTTATACTGTGTATTATATTGTAGTGATTGGCTACTTTATACTACCCGGCGAGAGTTTTATGAGAGAAGTTAAGAATTTTATAATGGCTTTTCAATATAACCACCCTATAATATTTCGTTAAAATTTAAATTAAAATATTGGTCATTCTGACGAAGAAGAATCTCAACAATAAAAAAAAGATTCTTCACTCCATTTCATTTCGTTCAGAATGACATTTAATCATAAGGCAAAAACGTCCGAATTTCTGCAGACGTTAACAATAGAATTAATAATAAATTGCTAATCTATACTTCCAAAATATTGAATCGCTCCAACTTCCGACACATGCATTGCTTCTTTATTTGAATCAGCTTCGTCGTTCTGCGAATTCTCCAAAAAAGAATGACTGTACAAAGCATAAGAAGGTTGCTCAGCCAAATCATTTTTCAGCATTTGATGAGCTTCTACAACGGGCTTACCGTATAGTTTTTTGAAACTTCCGATGTTGTATTGCGAAAACCTGCCGTAATGAACGATAAATTTTAATGATAATTCGATGTTGGTATTCAACATTTCGCTCAGTTCCAGAATTTTCATGTTGAAAGCATTTCTCATATTTCGAAGCATCTTTGAAACTTTTTGGTAGGAAGGTTTTTGATCGTATTTATAGAACAAAATCGCATCGCCCTCAATTTCAGAAATATCAAAATATTGATTGTTTACATCAATCAAAATAGAAAGTAGTTGTCTTACAATATATTCTCCGGTATAAAGTTTTGTATTGAACACAAATTCAGTGAATCCACTGAAATCGGGAATCAGAATAATTCCGTTTTGAATGTTTGTATTCTTCATAATTTCCACGGTTTAAAACCTTTGCTGAAAGAGACGAAGATGGGAGGTTTTTACTTTATAGGAATTGAAAAATGATGTACATTTTTTAAAACTAAAAAATTAAATTTCAATAATCAACTCTTTCTCATAGCCATTATATTTTTCAGTAACATAGCCGTGAGGATTGCAGATAATTTCTGTGTTGCCAATTTTATATCTTGTAGGCGTATGAATGTGCCCGTGAACCCAATACAACGGCTGATATTCTTCAATAAAGTTTTCAAGATTGGAAGCATACGCTGAAGTGACCGGATCATTTTTAAAATGTTCAGGAACAGATTGTAAACTTGGTGCATGATGCGTAACGACAATATTTTTCATTTCTTTTGAATTTTCCAGACTTTCCTTGAGCCAATGCCTTGAAAATTGATGAATTTTGAAAGTATCAATACTGCGCATTTTAGAATAAGAAGGATCGCGTCTGATTAATTTATAATCATTCATCTGAGTTTGGCAAAGACTTCCATAAGCCATCGGACTTCCAAATAACGAAAAATCTGTCCACAAAGTTGCTCCGTGAAATCTTACATCTTCAATATTTACAAAAGAATCTTCCAGAACAAATACATTGGAATTTTTTGCAGCTTCTTTTATTTTGTTTAAAGTTTTCGGATAAGAACCTTTGTAATATTCATGATTTCCAAGAACGTAAATGACGGGCTTGTCAAAAATTTTAGTTTTAATCCATTCAATTCCTTTCGTTCCCAAATTGATGTCTCCTGCCAACACAACAACATCTGCGTTATCAAAAGATAAATCAGTTGAACCAAATTCCTGATGCAAGTCGCTGATGATTTGAATTTTCATGTTTTAAAAATAGTTTAATTTAAATAAAACTGAAATATCAACTTAATTAAAAAAATAAAACTCTAAAAATCAAAAGGTTAATTATAAACAATCAAAAAGTCTACTAAAAAAGTAGACTAATAAAAATATATGTTTTATATTTGCACCCGTAATCAGGTTTGGAAATGAAAATGAAAACAACATTCAGATACAATACAATGAAAATGATCAACATCAATGATATGATGATGCAATGCTGTATGCCTTTATATGTGAATTTTAGTGGATGACCTTACTTTTTATTATGACATATTTTTAAAGGCTTTACCACGTTGTAGAGCCTTTTTTATTTGCAAAAACCGATAAACAAAAAATAACATGAGTACTTTTAATTTAAAAAACAAATGGCTGATTCCCGTAGCATTTGCCAATATCTATATCATCTGGGGAATCACTTTCCTTGCCATATCATTCGGATTGACGGGATTTCCGCCTTTTATTCTTTCAGGGTTAAGATTTTTCGCTGCAGGAATATTACTGATCGGCTATTTATTAGCAAAAGGTGAAAAAGCTAATTCATTAAAAAACTGGTGGAAAAATGCAGTCACCGGAATTCTGATTCTGACAGGGGGAACCGGTCTTGTCGCCTGGGGGGAACAATATGTCACGGCTTCCGAAGC
The DNA here is from genome assembly GCF_003669035.1 of Chryseobacterium sp. 3008163. Lineage (NCBI taxonomy): Bacteria > Pseudomonadati > Bacteroidota > Flavobacteriia > Flavobacteriales > Weeksellaceae > Chryseobacterium > Chryseobacterium sp. 3008163. Next base: position 1,071,760 of record NZ_CP033070.1, read on the forward strand.
TGCCATTACGATTGCGACAGGTCCTTTCTGGTTTATAGCGATTGATAAAAAAATTGGAGCTATTATTTTTCAGATAAATTTATCCCTATCGGATTATTATTAGGATTTGCCGGACTGATTTTATTCTTAAACGGAAGCGTCAACTCGCACACCGAAAATGTAAGCTCTTCGCTTCGGGTTACTGCATTTATTGTTTTGGCTTTAAGCTCAATTGCCTGGGTTATGGGATCTTTGTATTCAAAGAAGAATCCTGCGGATCATTCAACTTTTATGAATATTTCGCAGCAGTTGATTGTGGCGGGTTTAGCTTCATTTGCAGTTGCCTTTTTCAGAAGTGAATGGACTGGATTTTCAGTGGCAACAATTCCGCTTTCGGCATGGCTGGGTTTACTTTTTCTTATTTTCTTCGGATCAATTATCGCTTATATTTCTTACATCTGGCTTCTTTCGGTAAAACCTGCTGCCATCGTAAGTACGCATACTTATATCAACCCAATCGTAACCGTTATTGCAGGATTCATCATTGCCAATCAAACCATTAACGGAAATCAACTGTATGGATTAGCCATCATATTAATTGGAGTTTTGTTAACCAATGTGACCAAATATTTCAGACTTTCAAAACGGTCAAAAGCCAAGATCAGAAGAGTTGCAAGACATTTCGGAAGAATCAGCAGACCTTATCAACCCATGTAATTTTAAAAAAATAAAATGATAGAAATCAAAAACATATCAAAGACTTTTCATCAGAAAAAGCAGTCTTTTAAAGCTTTAGATGATGTCAATCTCAGCATTGAAAAAGGCGATATCGTAGGCATCATCGGATTTTCGGGAGCCGGAAAAAGTACACTGATAAGAACCGTCAATCTTCTGGAAAGACCGGATAACGGACAAATCATCATCAACGGAACCGATTTCACAAAATTAAAATCAAAACAACTGGCGAAAGAGCGTAAAAAAATCGGGATGATTTTTCAGCATTTCAATCTTCTTTCTTCAAGAACCGTTTTTGAAAACATTGCGCTTCCTCTGGAATTGGACAATTTAAGTAAAGAAAAAATTCGAGACAAGGTCAGCGAACTTTTAAAAATCGTCGGCTTGGAAGATAAAGCCCATGATTATCCTAAAAGTTTATCGGGCGGACAAAAACAAAGGGTTGCTATTGCAAGAGCTTTAGCCAACGACCCCTATCTCCTACTCTGTGACGAAGCGACAAGTGCGCTGGATCCGGCAACCACGCAATCTATTTTGCAGTTGTTGAGAGACATCAACCACCGTTTGGGAATCACGATTTTACTGATCACCCACGAAATGGAAGTCATCAAAGCGATCTGCAACCATGTTGCCGTCATCGACAAAGGACAATTAGTAACAAAAGGGACTTTGAGCGAAATTATTTCTAACAAAGAAAATCCTATCATTAAACAATTTTTAAACTCAGGTGTTATGACTATACCGCAAGAACTCAACAAAAAACTACAGAAAGAGCCGCAAGCCGGACTTTTTCCGCTGGTTGAAATCGAATTAAACGAAAAAATAAGCGTTGAAGAACTGCTTTCAATCATTTACGATCAATATAAAATTCCATACAAACTTCTGAAAGCTGATGTAGAATATCTGGGAGACTCCAACTTTGGAAAACTTCTTCTGCACCTGAAAGGTGAAAGTGAAGAAAACCAGAAAGCTATCTATTATTTTAATCAGAATAACATTCAAAATACTTTAAAAGGATATGCTTAGTGACACTGTACTTTCACTTCTTTCAAAAGGAGTCTGGGAAACCGTTTATATGACTTTTGTATCAGGATTTTTCGGTTTCGTGCTTGGTCTTCCCATCGGAATTCTTCTTTTTATTACAAGAAAAGGACAGCTTTTAGAGAATACTATTTACAATAGAATTCTGTCGGTTTTGGTTAATATTTTCAGATCGATTCCTTTTATTATTCTGATTGTCTGGATGATTCCCTTTACAAGATCTTTGGTAGGAACTTCCATAGGAATGAATGCAGCATTGGTTCCTCTAAGCATTGGCGCAGCACCATTTATCGCAAGATTAGTTGAAAACAGTCTTTTGGAAATTCCAAACGGTTTAATTGAAACTGCGAGAGCTTTGGGAGCAACACCGTTTCAGATTATTAAAAAAGTTTTACTGCCTGAAGCTTTGCCTTCACTCATTAATAATGCGACGATCACTCTCATCACATTGGTCGGATATTCCGCAATGGGTGGAGCTGTGGGAGCCGGTGGATTGGGACAAATCGGGTATCAGTACGGATATATTGGTTATGATGCATTGATTATGAATCTTGTGCTTGGTCTTTTGGTCGCTTTGGTGTTTATCATTCAGTTTTCGGGCGACCGCTTGGCGAAGAGGTTTGATCATCGATGAGTTTAATAGTTATACAGTTAATAAAAAATAATTTACAATGAAAAAAATAAAAATTCTAAGTTTAGCAGCAGGACTGCTTTTGTTCGGAGCGTGTAATTCACCTAAAAAAGATGATCCCAATTTCATCAAAGTCGGGATAACTTCCGGACCGGAACAACAGATTGCAGAAACTGCTAAAAAAGTTGCCAAAGAAAAATACAATTTGGAAGTGGAACTCGTTTCATTCAACGATTATGTAGTTCCCAACGAGGCTTTGAACAATGGTGATATCGATGCCAACGCGTTTCAACACGTTCCTTATCTTACTGAACAGTCAAAACAGCGTGGGTATAAATTAGCTGTGATTGGAAATACTTTCGTCTATCCGATTGTCGCTTATTCAAAAAGATAAAAAACATCGCCGAATTACAAAACGGAAGCACGATTGTGATTCCCAATGACCCAACCAACGGCGGTCGTTCTCTTCTTCTTTTACAAAAAAACGGACTTTTAAAATTAAAAGAAGGCATCGGATTATTGCCTAAAGTAACAGACATTGCCGAAAATCCGAAACAGCTGAAGATTCTCGAAATAGAGGCACCTCAACTTCCGAGGGTTCTGGATGATAAAGAAGTCGTAATCGCTATTATCAATAATAATTTCGCAGCACAAGCCGGACTAGACGCCAACAAAAATGGAATCTTTAAAGAAGATAAAGATTCTCCTTACATGAATGTTGTGGTTTCACGAGAAGACAATAAGAATGATGAAAAAGTGAAGAACTTTTTAAAAGCGTATCAGTCTAAAGAAGTGGAAGACAAAGCCAAAGAAATTTTCAAAGGCGGCGCTGTAAAAGGCTGGAAGTAATTATTGTTGGTTGGCAGTTGATGGTTGGTTAATGGTGAAACTAAAAATGCCTCTTCTCTGAAGGGATGGATTTTTGCAAAAGCAAAAAGACTGGGTAGCTAAACAATATTAAACATTGAACTTGTAAAAGATCTATTATATGCAAACATCGTTTCGGAAAAACCTTTGCCTCCGAAACGATGTTTTTATTTTAAAATTATTTTTATTCCCACTAAATAATTAAAAAATTTATCTCGCTGATTAAGCTAATTAGGCAGATTTTATTTTACGCTTTTATTAATCTGTATAATTTGCGAGAATAATTTTTCACATTTAAATTTTTAAATATTTAAAATGTGAAAAATTAACCCTACAATTAATCACAGTGTATTGGTTAAAAATAACCATTTTTCCAAAAAACTCATTTTCTCAATTTGAGATAATAATTATTTTACCTACTTTTGTAAGTAATCAAATAAAAAGTTTTTTATGTTGAAGAAAACTGTACTCTTAAGTTTGTTTATGTTAATATCTGCCTCAGCAATGGCTCAAACCAATACAACTCCTGTTTACTTAGACGAATCTAAACCTGTCGAACAGCGAATTCAGGATGCGCTTTCCAGAATGACACTTGAAGAAAAAATTGCGATGCTTCACGCACAGTCAAAGTTCAGTTCGCCCGGTGTTCCGAGATTAGGAATTCCTGAATTCTGGACAACAGACGGCCCGCACGGAGTTCGCCCTGAAGTAATGTGGGACGAATGGGATCAGGCCGGATGGACCAACGACTCTATTATCGCCTACCCTGCTCTAACCGCTTTATCCGCAACATGGAATAAGAAAATGTCTTGGAACTACGGTAAGGCATTAGGTGAGGAAGCAAGATACAGAAAGAAAGACATCCTTTTAGGCCCAGGCATTAACATCTACAGAACACCTTTGAACGGAAGAAACTTCGAATACATGGGAGAAGATCCGTATCTGACTTCCAAAATGGTGGTTCCGTACATTCAGGGAGTACAATCCAACGGAGTGGCCACTTCTGTGAAACATTTTGCCTTAAATAATCAGGAAATGTTCCGTCATACAAGCAATGTGATTGTGGATGACAGAACGTTGTATGAAATTTACCTTCCGCCTTTTAAAGCAGCGGTGACTGAGGGAGATTCATGGACGATTATGGGCGCTTATGATATGTACAAAAATCAGTATGCAAGCCAGAACAAATATCTTTTAAATGACATTCTGAAAGGAGAATGGAAATACAAAGGCGTGGTGGTTTCAGACTGGGGTGCAGTAAACAATACCGAGCAAGCGATTCACAACGGATTAGACGTAGAATTCGGAAGCTGGACGAACGGACTTTCTGCCGGAACCAGAAATGCGTATGACAACTATTATTTAGCAAAACCCTATTTAGATTTAATTAAATCAGGAAAAGTAGGAACTGCAGAGCTTGACGACAAAGTGACAAGACTTTTACGTTTAGCTTATAAAACCACGATGAATACCAAAAAACCATTTGGTAATATCGCTTCTGAAGAACATAAAGCAGTCGCAAAAGAAATCGGTGAAGAAGGAATTGTTTTGTTAAAAAACCAAGGAAACGTACTTCCCATCGACATCAATAAAGCTAAAAAAATTGCCGTTATTGGTGAAAATGCCATCAAAGTAATGACTGTCGGTGGTGGTTCATCTTCTTTAAAAGTAAAATATGAAACTTTACCTTTAGATGGAATCAAAGCCAAGTTTGGTAAGAACTCTGACGTACAATATGCGAGAGGTTATGTAGGAGATGTCGGTGGAGAGTACAATGGCGTAAAGTCTGGTCAGGATTTGAAAGACAGCCGTTCGCCTGAAGAATTACTGAACGAAGCTGTTGAATTGGCAAAGAAATCAGACTACGTAATTTTTGTAGGTGGTTTAAATAAGTCCGACTTTCAGGACAGCGAAGGAAACGACAGAAAAAGTTACGGACTTCCGTATAATCAGGACAACGTAATTTCAGCTTTGGCAAAAGCAAATAAGAATTTCACCGTAGTTTTAGTAAGCGGAAATGCTGTTGCAATGCCGTGGATTAAAGAAGTTCCTTCTATCGTTCAAGGCTGGTACTTAGGCTCTGAAGCAGGAAATTCTATCGCTTCTGTTTTGTCCGGTGATGCGAATCCTTCAGGAAAACTTCCGTTTACATTTCCTGTAAAGCTGGAAGATAACTCAGCTCACACAATGGGTGAATATCCCGGAAATAAAGAAGAGTTAGCAGCAGGAAAAGGTAAAGACCAGAAAAACCCAATCAATATTAAATACAACGAAGGAATTTTCGTAGGGTATCGTTGGCATGACACGAAAAAGATCAAACCATTATTCAGCTTCGGTCATGGTTTAAGCTACACCACTTTTGAGTTCGGAAAAGCAAAAGCAGACAAATCAACGATGACTCAGGACGATAAAATCACGTTTACGGTTACTGTAAAAAATACAGGTAAAAAAGCGGGTGCTGAAGTGGCTCAGTTATACATCACTGACGTAAAATCATCTGTTGAACGTCCTGCAAAGGAGCTAAAAGGTTTTGAAAAAGTATTTTTAAATCCTGGTGAACAAAAAGAAGTGACTTTCACAATCGACAAAACGGCGTTAAGTTATTTTGATGCTCAAAAGCACGACTGGGTTGCAGAACCCGGAGATTTTGAAGCGCAAATCGGAAACTCTTCTGATGCGATTAAAACTAAGGTAAAGTTTACTTTGAAGTAATTTTAATTATATATTTCTAAAACTAATGCCCGAATTTCTTCGGGCATTTTTATTTTCAAAAGTTATCTATTAGAATGTATTATTTACGAGTGTAAATAATTTCTGAATTCAAAAAAGTATACGTTAAAGTAGTTTTTGTGACTTTATAGTCGTTGCATTGAAACTCATCACGATCATAATCATTCGTACAAAGCTTTCCGTTTTCTATTTTCCATTTCGTTTTTGTTGTTCTTTTTGGGTATTTTGTAATAATTACACCGTTAGCAGCAAATATTTTTGTTACGTTTTCCTTCACGACTTTTCCATCTGCTTTATAGAGTTTCCAAGTGCCTTCAACACCAATATCCTGTTTTTTTTCAGCTAATGTAACTGGAGTAATTGTGTTAAAAGATTTTTGTCCAAATAATGCAGCCGTTCCTAAAATTAATCCGGCTCCAACGATTAAATTAAATGTTACTTTTTTCATGGTTCTTTTTAAAACTTAAATAGCTGTAAATATAAATCGAAAAAAATATATTTTCAAGGATATATTTGTCAATGACAAAGCTGAGTAATTCTAAAATATTTTAAGGAACAACGAAAATCCTAGCCCCGATTGCAACGACATCCTTTTGTGCAGCAAAGCGGAACAAAAGATATAGTGAAAAGCGGGAAAAGCTCCTAATAAAACTTTAAATTTTATCAGAAGCTTCCCTTCTTAATTATATTTTCCTGAGATTATTTGACGTCTTATCCTTTTTGCATCAAAGCAAAAGAACTTAAAAAATATTACAAATTCTGATCTTCATGCTGCCCTTCATTAATTTCCTCTACCATTTTGGCGTTAAAGGCAGGAAGATCTTCGGGAGTACGGCTTGTAACCAAACCATTGTCTACCACTACTTCGCTGTCTTCCCATTGTGCGCCTGCATTTTTAAGATCGATGCTAATGGATTTGACAGAAGTCAGATTTCTACCTTCAACAGCACCTGCATTAATCAGAATTTGCGGCCCGTGACAGATGGCAGCAACCGGTTTGTGTTGTTTGAAAAAATCCTGAACAAAAGACAAAACTTTTTCGTTTGTTCTTAACTGATCGGGATTGATAACTCCTCCCGGAAGTACCAAGGCGTCGTATTCTGAGGCAGAAACCTCATCTAAAGTTTTATCGACATTATATTCCTGTCCCCAGTCTTTTTCTGCCCATGCTTTGATGGTTCCTGCTTTCGGGCTGACGATGTGAGCCGTCCAGCCTTGTTTTTCTAAATGTTCTTTTGGAGATTTTAATTCGCTTTCTTCAAATCCGTGTGTTGCTAAGATTGCAATTTTCTTTGACATATTATTTTATTTTTGGTGTTATATGCTAATGACTAAGAAAATATAATGCCGTGAAGGGTTGGTGTGGTATTTAAAGAGTGTTAAATTAGTTGTTGGTTGTTGGTTGTCGGTTTTTGGTTGTCAGCTTCCTGATTTTCAATCTACTCAAAACTTCCAATACCCCATTTCCAATATCCAACAAAAATAATAATCTGCAATACAATAATTCCGCACAGTTTAAGCAAAAAACTTTTCTTAGAAACCTTATGTCTGAATATGAGCATTGCCAAAACGGCTCCCACTGTCCCTCCAATAAACGTTAAGGCCAGCAAAGAAAATTCTGAGATTCTTCTTTTGTGTTGGGTCGCTTTCCATTTGTCTAAAGCAAAGGTTATGAAAGTGATCAGATTGATTATTAAAAGTAAGTACAACATCACAGCAAATCTAAAATAAAAATAAATATCAGAAAACAGTCCACATTCTAATTTCAACAATATAAAAGTTTCTACATTTGTTATCCATAAAAATAAATCAATGACAGTACAGGATTTGGTGGGCAGCTACTCCATTCAGGGCAGTAATCAGGAAGAATCGGATCACATTTCCTATCACGGAATATTGACTCTTTCTCTTGATGAAAATAACCGTATCATTGCCCAATGGATAATCGGCGACCACGAACAGAACGGAACAGGATTTTATAAAGATGGAATTTTAGTTATTAATTTTAATTACCTAGGTGACGATCAGAAAATCTACAAAGGAACTGCTGTTTACCGTTGTCTCACAAAGGATATTCTGGATGGCTTCTGGTCGGAGAAGCATGGTGATCAGAGGTATTTGGGGAGTGAGTATTGTGTGAGGATTAATACGAGTGAGTTTTTGAATTGATTTCCCTTCTGGTCATTGCGAGCGAAGCGAAGCAATCTCACAGCCTTATAGATAATAGAACAATTTAATCAAATGCAGTGGTGCTTTCAATCACCACCCTATTTGTAATGCCATAGGCATCTAAGCAATTTATTTAAATACCAAACTGTTCACAAGCATTTGTCCGAACTTTGGTAGATTATTCTTTTTATTAAATTTCAAAGAAAATTGTATCTAGTAGTTTTCCTCCCACTACAAACCTTGGCAAGGTTCATCAGCGCAATGCGAATATCCTTGACAAGGTTAGCTTGCAGAAAGTCGTTCATTAATCCCTCGTTATAAAAAGGTATACGAATAAACATGCTGATAAACTGCAATACTTTTCAAACTCACTTCTTCATCTGTATATTTTTGTTCTGGTAGCCATAGTAACTGATCGTAAATAGCCGTTTTTACTCCAGCTTTTAATTCACGACTTTCTTTCCAATTCGGAATGTTGAGTTTTTCTTTTTGAAGGGTTTCTAAAGTTTTTTGAGCTACATTTTTCACTTGTTCTCTTTCTGATTTAGTTAAATCTTTATTTTGAATAAGCAAATCAAAAATTGATAAGGTTGGTTGATCTAAATTTTCAGTGTAAGCTCTTTTTTCCTCTTGTGATAAAGTTGCTATAAATGCAGTTAAATTATCAAAACTCCGCTTCAATTCTACTTCACTTTTACCATTATTATAAGCCTCTACTATTTCTTGGTATCGCTCATAAAAATCTAAACGCAAAGGATTTTCTTTTAGCATCTGCTCTAATTTTTGCTCAACCGCTTTATTTAAATCATACACTAATTCGTTTTTACGTTGAACTTTCTCAAAAGCTTTTCTTAATTCCTCAAAATTTAATTTTGATAAATCGATTTCGATATTTTTTGGTTCAGCAGTTACATTGTCAATTACTACAGAATTATTAACTACACTTTGTAATTTGGAAATAATTTCAGTTACATCTGCAGATTTAATTTTTTGATTGAGCTTATTGTAAATGGCGTCGATGGCATTGTATTGTTTAGTAAATTTCTTTGCCTGTTTCTCGGGAAATAAGGCTTTGTATTTACGAAATACATTGCGGGCTGCAATTTCAAATTTTGCACGGGTTTCATCGTTTCTGCAAACGGCATTTGCTCCGTTGTTTACAGCAGCAATTTTTCCCATTGGAACAGCATCAATTAATGTCAGTATATCAAAATTTAAATCTCTCAACATTAAAATGACCTCATCGATTGCTTCTTTTATTTCAGTTGACATTGACTCCAACTGTTCGAAAGCTTTTTTCTCCTCTTTATCATTTCCTGAGCCTGCTCCCTTAGAACCTTCACCATAAACTGAATACGCTTTTTCTAATTGCTGATATACATTACCATAATCTACAATTAACCCATTTTCCTTTTCATCATCATAAACCCTATTTGCACGGGCAATGGTCTGCATTAAAGTATGTCCTTTAATGGGTTTGTCTAGATAAACTGTAGAAACACATGGTGCATCAAAACCTGTAATCCACATCGCACAAACGATTGCTAAACGAAACGGATTATCTTCATCTTTGAATTCTTTTTCCAGATTGCTACTCACCATTCTTCGGCGGTGTTGTTCTATATCTAAGTTCATTTTTCTAAACTTATCCATTTCATTTTGCTCTGAACTAATCACGACGCAAACTTCTGTGGAGGAAACCAAATTATATTTTCTTTGTAGTTCCTGTTCTTCCTGAATATCCTTCGATTTCTTAATTTGATTTTGTAAGTCAAATAAATATTCGGGGAAATATTCCATTACGTAATCATACATTCGAACGGCAGTTGGTTTGTCTAATGCTACAAACATCGCTTTACCCTGATAACCTCGTTCATTGAAATGCCAAACCAAATCTTTTGCGATTGCACGCAATCGATGTTCTGAAGTTAGGATTGGATATTCCTTTTTAAACAAGTAAGCCAATTTCTTTTTTTGGTCTTCGTCTAAATCCTCTTCCTCCAGAATTTCCGCCATTTGCTCATTCAAAGCAGGATTTTCAATATTCAAGCGTTCACCACGGTTGAGATATTTTAATGGAAGTGTTGCTTCATCCTCTATGGCTCTTTTAAAATCATAAACTGAAACATATTCACCAAAAATATTCTTGGTTACCTCTTCTTCATCTTTGATGATTGGTGTTCCTGTAAATCCTAAATAAGAAGCATTGGGTAAACCAAAGAAACGCATATTTCTGGCATATTTTCCACCTTGGGTACGGTGTGCTTCGTCGGAAATGACGATGATATTTTTTCTGTCGGTAATTAAAGGATATTCTGTTTCAAGATTAGGATCGATGGAGAATTTGTGAATTAATGAAAATACATACCTATGATTTTCACTCAGCAATTCCCTCAAATGTTCTCTTCCTGTAATGCCTTTCTTTTTTCCTGCAATTACATTTTTATTCTTGACAATTCCTACTCCCGAAAAAGTGTCATATGCCTGATTTTCTAATTCTGTGCGATCTACAACGATCAGAAATGTGTATGAACCACCGAATTTACGATGAATCTTTTCACAGAGAAAAACCATAGAATAGGTTTTTCCGGAACCTTGCGTATGCCAATAAACTCCTAATTTCCCTTCAAGATCTTCAATGTTTTCAACATTATCCAAAACTCTATTAACTCCGATGAATTGGTGGTTTTTAGCCATCAGCTTTACAATATTTCCGTTGCTCTCGTCAAACAGCAAAAAGTTTTCAAAAATATCCATTAAGTTTTGAGGCGAACAAACGCCACGAAGCATTGTATCTAAACTTACAATTCCTTCTGCATCCTCTGTAATTCTTTTCCAGTCTAAAAAGTATTTATACGGACTTGTCACCGTTCCTACTTTTGCATCAGTACCGTTGGACAGAATGACAAATGCATTGTGATAAAAAAGATGCTGAATTGTGTCCTTGTAATCTTTTAAATTATCATCATACGCCGATCTCAAATCATTGGCGTGTGCTTTCAGTTCAAAAAACACCAATGGAATTCCATTGACAAATCCAATCACATCAGGTCTGCGATTGTGTAATTCGCCGGTGATTTCCAATTGTCTTACTGCCAGAAAATCATTGTTAGCGTAATCTTGATAATCAAAAATTTTCAAGGTTTTCTTTATCGTTTTGCCTTCTTCATTGGTAAATGTAACCTCAACACCATTTTTTAACAAAAGATATTTAGCTTTGTTTTCTTGGACAATGGTTTTGCCCGCTTCTCGCTGTACAATTTTTTCAACCGCACGCATGTAAGCCAAGTCCGGCAAGTGCGGATTGTATTTTTGCAAAGCCTTTCGCAAAGTTCGTTCTAAAATAACTTCTGTTTTATTATCTCTGCCTAATAAACCATTTTCCCCAAAAGTCTCATTTTGCCAAGCTGTGATTACAGTCCAGCCCAATTCCTTGAGAACGTCTTCGGTTGCTTGCTCTATGAGTTGATCTTCTGAGTATTCGTAGGACATAGATTAATAATTTAAATCGTTAATAAAGTATTTTATAATTTCATTTCGATGCTGGGAAGCTTTCTTCCAATCCCAAAATTCACTTTTAAATATTAGGTCTGACTTTAATGAATCTACATTTGGTTTAGAAATAAACTGAGCTCGCTTTTCAGCATAGGGCTTATTGCTATATTCAGAATTCATACCTGGAGATAAAAGCACTAAATTACCAAAATCATCTTTGAATGGGTACCTTTGGACTTCTTCAAATCCACTTAATGAATTAAACTCATTATTTAATTGTTCTTCCTCGTCTTCATCTATAAAAATAATATGTTTATTTTCTTCTTTCTGGTTCTGCGGAAAGATGTGTTCTACTGAATTTTTTGCAGTCATTCTATAATTTTCCCACTTTGCTTGATCAATATTATGTTGGTTCAAATTGCTTTTATTTTTCCATAAAATGTATTCTGTTTTATAGAATAAATAATGCGGAAATTGAACACCTTGAGGTTTTCTCAATTCATTTTCTACAAAAACAATGTTGCCTTTTAGATCATTAAAATCAACAAACATCATTGAATAACTCATAGTGCGTAAATCTTCTCTGGGGTTACAAAACATTGCATTATCCAAACGCTCTAAATAGGTTAGGTTTATATCAACTTTTTTATTTTCTAGCAAAAAGTTTAAAAATGGTGTTAACCAATAGTGTGTAATCAACTGTTGCGAATGATAAAGCATACTTTGCAACAATGCAAATTGATCACTACCAATTGGTTTTTTTCTTTGAAATGCAGTTTTACTTTGATACAAACGTTGAATAATTTGCTGTTCTGATTTGCGATCACTATCTTCTTCAACTACCCATTTAATTACAAATCGATCAAACTTTTCACGAACTTCCCATAAAAGTTTGAAGTAGTTAGACACATCTTGCTCATTTTGAAGATATTTTTCGTTCTTTTTAAAAATTGATATTAGTTCTTTACCATTTACTTCTACACTCTCATTTGCATCGATTACATTTTTATATCGTTTTTGATAGATACGTAGAGTATGAAGTAACAGCATCGGAAAAGATATTACACTTCTCACTTTAGCGGATTCATAAAGCTCATCTTTGTTAGTATCATACTTTAACTCCTTCTCTTCCTCATCAGTAATTTCTTTGCCTATGATTGTACTTAATCTAAAATCTACTTTGTTCGTAGTATTAACCTTTAAAACATCTAAAATATTTGCTGGCAAATCAACCTTCTTCTCATCTTCTTCTGTATCTGAAAATAGTTGTTTCCATTGAAGACCAGCTACATCTTTTATGTTTTTCTCTAAGTAATTATCCATCATAGAGCAAGCATCCCATATTTGAGCATATCTGTTTCGAAGTGAAACTTCGCTAATAATGTACTTCAGTAGATTTGATTTTAAAATCTCGTGTTGTTGTAGCTGTACTCCACGATTATTCATCGCTTCAAAAACTTTGTTTTCATCTGTATTTTCTGGCATTTCTGTGATTACAAAAAATACCTTTTTATAAATAAAGCTGGCAAAATCAATTATATCCGATTTTTTGATTTTACAGTTCTCGTTTTTGAAATAATTATTAATTGTCGAAACTGCAATTCTCAAAGGTTTCAATTCCTTTTCTTCTTGTTCAGTATATATTTTAGAATTGTCTATATCTGAAAAATAAATGTTTGCAAAATCACGTACAGAAAATGAAATACGCGGTATAGATTCTTGCTTGTCTTTATAAAAAACAAAATTTCCCAAATCATATCCCAAACATTGGCTTATAAGCCATAATGTTGTAAAACGTTGTTGCCCATCAATCAGATCGTATTTGGTGGTTGATAAGATTTCATTACTATTGTTTTTAGTAATCATTATACCTCCTAAATAATATTGATTTTCATTCTTCATAAATGAATTTACCAAATCGTCAAGTAAGGTATTTATTTGGTCTGTTCCCCAAACATACAAGCGCTGATAAATAGGAATATTGAAAATAAAACTAGAATTTACAATGTTACTTAATGTGCTGTCTTCTGAAGAAATGGGAAGTTTACTTTTTAAGTCGCTCATAAATCCATCGTTTTTTATTGGTTAATTCTTGCTCAATCTCTAAATTTTGATTCTTATAAAAGACTAAATTGTCTTTTCTGTATTGATTCCTTACACCATTTTCTGCTCCATAATCTTTAACCTCTTTACCGTAGAAATAATTAATATTACTGCCATTGATATTGAGCTTCCTGATAAATTCAAATATCTCTTCAGGGCGGTACGCTAATTCTATAACATCAAAAAAGTTTTGATTTGAATCTCTTAAAATTTTCACCGGTGTTTGCGCCACAATTGTTGCCTGATTTACTCGTAAGCTTCCCAAAAGAAAATCTAACCACAGTGCAAATTCAAAAACTTTCTCTTCCTTGAATTTGTCATAGTAAATAACAACAGCCAATTTAAAGAAAGACTTGAAATAACTATTAAAGCTTTGAACTAAAGTATTTAATACTTCTATGACCTCTGGCACTTCCTTTTTATCAAATAACAATTCATATAGTGAATAATATTTTTCTGCATAAAGAAAGAAACCAATACCCTTTTGTATAGGTTGTCTTAAAGCAAATGGATACAAAGCAGGCGACAATTGCATACTCAAAGGATTGAGTTGCATCAATATTCCTTTTTTAGCATCGTAAATCAAGCTGGATGCAAAGCGATTGTTTACATTGGAATACAATTTTAGCTGGTCGTTGTTATCCTCTTTATAGGTGTCTTTTTGAAAATTTTTAAGAATTAAATCTTTATTTTCAAACTGTATATTTTTTCCTTTCCAATTTCTGGAACGCCATAGAGTCTGCGAGAACAGTTCATCCAAAAATTGATTAGCATTATTACTGTCCCATTGTTTTACAAATTTGGTTTGTATATCAATTTTATCTTTTAATTCACGCAAATGATAAGATTTTAAAAAATCTACTGCTCCCAAACTTACTCCTCTATTATTTTGACTATCAAAAAAAGTAAATGCATCGTCCTCAGAATTGGTAATGATTATTGTAAATATAAGTTTTTCAAAAATAGAAGAAATGAAATCTTTAATTTTCACAAGTGATTCAGAACGCCTTAAATAACTGTAATTAATTTTTATGTTAGCCGATGAAAGCAATGAATTATAGTTCAAATCCCATTTATTCTGATTCAAATAAGAGTTAGAATCATTTATGAATTGGTCAATAAGTAACAATGTTGTAATCCTTTGTTGACCATCTATTACGTCAAACTTTGTTTTATTTTTATAAAAAAGAACAGCTCCCATATAATAAAAAGGAGCATCTTCCTTATACTTTTCCTCAGTAGAAAAAAAATGTTCATACCAATCCAATAAAAGTTGCTCCACTTTTTCATCATTCCAAACATAAGGTCTTTGATAATCTGGCAACCCGACAGTACCAAGTGGATTTTCAAAAAATCATTAACCTTTTGAGTGTAAACACTTAATTCTTTTGTTGGCAAAACCGTTACTAAGTCACTTACTGAACAATCACTTTCACAATTCATAACGTGATTTTATTTTTTTTATATCTTATTTTTCCCAATTCTTAACTCTAAAAATCCTTTCATCAGGAGACTTGGTAACAAACTCAAAAGCCTCATCATTCACCAAAATATATTTTAACTTTTCTCTGTTATCTTCTTTATTCCATTTAGAGATTGTATTTCTAAGTTTTACATTCAAAAAAGAAGGTGCAACATTAAAAGCTTCTCCTTCAAAATCTTCATTTTCTAAATGGATGGTAAAATCTCCTTTACCCTTTTCGTGCAAGATTCCCAATCTTAAAGTGAAACGTGCATTTTCTAATAATGGATTATTTTGAACTAACTGAATAATTCCATTAATAATGACCAAATCAGAAGCGATGCGATTAGCTGCTTCAAAAATTGTGATATTTTCATAAGGTCCTATTTTTTGAGGATTGTTGATATCTTTTCTCTTCAGATAATGAATCATTTCAAAATAAGCTCCCGTACCTGGCGGCTTGGGAAAAGGATTATCAGTCAAAAAACTAAAATACCTTTCTTTAAAAATCTGTAGAGTTTGATAATCAATATTGATTAATTCAGCTGATCCAAATAAATAAGTTACCTTTTTCATTTTAGTTACTTACTCATTTAAAAAAACAGGATAATTACCCTCTGTCGGCAACTTAATTTTCTCACCGTTATATTTCCAATACTCAGAATTTATTAAAGAAGAATGCACTTCAATCTTATAATCTGCAGAAATATTAATTAGTCTTTTTCCATCAGTATAAATATCAAACAAATCGTGAATATCCGATCTCAGTAAAATTCCATTGCTTACAACACTTGTATGAATACCATCGTATGGTTGAATATGAGCAGCTTCTAATAATTCAATGACTTTACTTCTAGAGACTGCACAAGTATAATCATAAGCAACCAAAAGTTCTTTTCTGAACTTCGATTGGCGTAAACGCTTTTTTACTTTCTGATAAGTGTATTGTAACTCATCTTCATTTTGATTATTTATTATTTCTTGGTTTACAATTAGTTGTGTAGAAGAATTCCTAAACAACTCATTCCAATCATTTTCATCTAAATCAGACGTTATTAGTAAGCGTTTGTGAATTGAGCCATTGGGTGTTTCCGGATTGACCTTACCTTTTTCCCTGATCTCATCATTTGCATTAGACATAAATCTATCCAAGTCGATTGTTTTAAAATCAAATTCAGTCTGATCTTCAAATCTGATTTTTCGATATTCATTGTTCGGATAACTGTTAGCAGCTGTTGGTGTTGCAGCAACATAAATGGTAACCTTACGAGCATTAATTGCTTTTAATTTACCTAAAATATCTCTGAATAAAATTGTATGATCAGGATATTTACCGCCTCCACCTGCTTTAAGTACGAGTCCCTCAAAGCCTGTAACTTTATCAATTTCAAATGATAATTTCGCTACATAATTTGTAATAATTTCATTCATAGGTATTAGTTTTTAGTTTTTTTTAATTATTACCCATACTCCAACACACCCCTTAAAAACCCGATCGCTCTCTCCACATTCGCATCACTAAAAATCGTTCGTTCCAACTTTGCCTCCCATTCCTTTTCAGATTTAATAATGTCCAAAACATTGCTGGAAGTAAACTCAAGATTCTTTTTAGAAAGCTCCAACAAACTGTTATCAACTGTTGCTAAAAGTTCTAACTCATCATTAGATTTGAATTTAAACTCCGCAGTCAACCAATCTAAATTTGAGATTTGCCAATAGTTGGAAAAATATGTTTTAGCATCTTCTATTTTTTCGGCAGATACAAAACCAGTCAATTTATTATCGCTTTTCCAGTTTTGAATGTATTTGTTGTTTATAGCAATCTTTTCAGGACCGCCGTATTTTGTTTTTGGATTGTAAGGACCTGCGGCTTTTCTCAGATAATCCTGAATTTTATTGTCTGAATATCTGTGAAAGAGATAAGAAAGCTTGGTATATCTTTTTCTGCCCAAAGGGAATTTTTCGCTACCAAATCTTTCAGTTAAACAAGCAATTAGAACTGCTTCTTTAAATTCTTTGGAAGCTTCTTTTTTAGGTTGTTCTAAAGGAATTATTTTAGTCTCAGTTGGTTTTGTTTCTAAACTTTCCACAAGCTGTGCAGAGCTTCCCGAAACATCTATCATCCCCATCATCAACCTTGGCAACAAAATATCACGTGCCTCGCTTAAGCGCTGGTTTTGAGTATTTAAATTATTAATTGATTTATAGATAGAATTACAATACTCATTAAATTTTGAAATTAACTCGATAGTAGGGAAAATGTCGTCATAATTACGAATGTATCCGAGACTGATAAACTTTTGGGTTGAACCTGAAGCTTCACCTAAAATTTTATTCTTTGTGTTCTCATTGAATAAATATGTGTAGATAAAATATTCGAAATTCTTTTTTGGTCTAAAAACAATCATATTTTTACAACTGTATTCAAAATCTTCATAAACCATTGATAGATTTCCAATTGTCCCAATGTTTGAATACATTATATCATTTTTTACAAGACCGCTTCTTTTTTTAATCTTGAAATGATCTTCTTCTGAAATGTTGTAGGCAGTTTCAAAATCTACCTTCCCTTTTTGTAAATGTTTTCCTGTAATTAATTTAAATCCAGACTCTGTCTGTTTTGGAGAGTCGTGAGTTCCATCAAAAATTTTTTCACATAAATCCCCCAACTTTAGTTTCTCCCAACCTTCCGGCAAACCATTCTCATCGAAAACCGCAGTTTCATAACTCGGGAAACGCATCCGCACAAACCATTCTTCGTAGGTTTGTTGTGCCATTTCTTCCAAAAGTTTTATACGTTTTAGGTTGTTCTCTATCAAATCATCATAACCTGATAAAATGCTGGCGATTTTGCGCTGGGTTTCAGTTGGTGGGAGATTTATAACTATTTTTTTTAAGCCTTCAATTGTCAAAGCTTTTTGAGAAGATCCAATCAAAATTGAGTCTAGCTTTGCTTTTCCGTTATTGCTGGAAATAAAATAATATAAATATTTAGAATCTAGAATTTTGGAATTACCACAATGTAGCCATATCAAATTACCATCTTTAAAATAAAATTTTCTCTTATCAACAATGAACGGTATACCAATGGTTCCCACCGACGTTAATATTATATCGTTTTCATTGGGTATTCCATATTTATCTTTAATGATTTCATATTTCTCATTTGTAATGAACAATTCGTTAGAAATATCCTCACCTTTATAATTTTCAATAATTTCCTTTGACCTATAAAAGGGAATACCTTTATCAACATAATCTGATAAATAAATTCTTTTACTTGAACCAATTTTAAATAACTCTCCTAGCTTCACATCTTTCCAACCTTCCCTCATAATTTATAAGCTTGAATTTGATTCATCAATTGGTTGGCTTCGGTATTCAGTTCGGCTAATTCGCTGTGCAATTCCTGCATTCGGGTTTTGTAATCAAAATCCATATCAATGTCGATGTTTACGCCTACATATCGTCCCGGTGTAAGGCTGTAATCCTGTTCTGCCACTTCTTCCAAATTTACCACTTTGCACAAACCTTCTACATCACGATAAGTTCCATCAGGGAAATGTTCATTAAACCAAGCATTGTCTTTCGCAACATTCGGTTTTTCGCCACGGTAAAGCGCCATTATTGCAGTTAAACCTTCCAACTGCTCATCAGAGAAATCATTGATAGTGGTGCTTACTTTTCGGTAGACATTTCGCGCATCAATCATCAGAATTTTATCTTTATTCTCTTTCGGTTTTCCTTTATCAAAAAACCAAAGATGACAAGGTAAACTTCGGGTATAGAAAAAATTATTGCTTACCGAAACAATACAATCTACATTGCCGGTTTTTATCAACTCTTCACGAATTCTTTTCTCGGCATTTCCTGCATCCGTCGCAGAAGAAGCCATAACAAATCCTGCACGACCCATCGGATTGAGGTAAGACATAAAATACTGAATCCAAAGGTAATTGGCATTTCCAATGGTTCCTTTTCCGGTCAAAGGTGCACCAAAAGGCAAACGTTTGTCTTCTGCCAAAAACTTATTTTTCGCATCTACTTTATCTACATTAAACGGAGGATTGGCCATCAGGAAATCGCACTTTCCATATAGTTCGTGCGGATCGGAATAAAAGGAATTGTTATTGGCAATCTTTCCTTCAATCCCGTGAATGGCTAAGTTCATTTTCGCCAAACGCGTGTTGTTGCTTTTGTATTCGGTACCATAAACCTTTACGGCTTGGTTCACACTTTTGTTTTGGGTGTTTTTAATAAAATGTGCGGTTTGCACGAACATTCCGCCCGATCCACACGCAGGATCGTGAATAATCCCGTGATCTGGCTGAATGAAATTCACAATGAGTTGCACCAAAGACGGCGGCGTAAAAAATTCCCCACCTTCCTGCGCACCTGCTCCCATCATCGAGAGTTTCATCAAAAAATATTCGTACACTCTACCGAACACATCGCCTTTTGCATTGCGCACCGAATCGCTGTTGAAAATACGAATCAAATTTGCTAAGAGGTTATTATCAGAATCATCTTCGGGCGTGAGTTCCTGATAATTTTTAGGTAAAATACCCGCTAAATCTTCATACTCCGTTTCAATCAGTTTCATCGCCGTGTTGATGGCTTCCGCTAAATCTTCGCTTTCGGGCAGACTTGCTAAATAACTGTATTGGGCTTTTTCAGGCAATTGCATAGCGCCAGCTTGAGCAAAATCATCTTTCGTAGCTTCACGTCTTTGTTTCGTTCTTGGATTGATGGGTAAAGTTTCCGCCAAATGTTCTTTGGCTTCTTCATATTTATTTTCAGCAAAGCGGAGTAAAATTAATCCCAATAAAGGATCTTTGTATTCCGCAGCTGTCAGTTTTGAGTTGGCTCTTAATTCGTCTGCAGCTTCCCACAGTTCTATTTCGAGTTGTTTGATACTTTTTTGAGTCATTCTAATTTATTGAAAACCAAACAAATATTCTTTTTAGAAAGTTTTGCTTAGAATTTATAAAAATATATCAATTTATTCAAGTTAAGAAGACTTAACCAATGATTCTTTGCATTTTTTTGAAATCAATTCCAATATTTTTTATCCATTAATAAAATCCCTGACCAACCCCAAAAGTTCCTCTTCACTCATCACCGCAATACTCAAAGCATAAATCTTTTCCATCTTTTAAGGTCCGGCTCCGGAATCACTGTTTGCTTGAATCACTCGCAAAAAAACCGACTGGTTTTTGATCATTTTTTTATATTTCTTCGGGTCTTCTCCCACTCTCCTTCGGGTCTTCTTCTGAAAATGATTCTTTTTTCCGAAGAAGACCCGAAGAAATATCAAAAAGCAGTAAGCTTTTAATTAAAAGATGATCATTAGCTATAATAAAAAAATCCGGCTCACGAATAAGCACGGATTCTATTAATTGATCATAAAAAAAGAAATTACAGTTTGGCACTTGTAGAACTTCAGTACCGGGATCTTTATTACAAAAAAGTTTAAAACATTTATTGACTCATTTTATTTAAAAGTTCAATATCATCTGAGCTTAATTTTAATTCAGGTGCCTGAAATAAAGTTTTCAATTGAGATTCACTTGTTGCGCTTACAATAGGTGCAGTCACCAAAGGATTTGCCAACAGCCAGGCTAATGCTACAGATGCTTGGGTAGTCTCATGCTTTTCACTCATCTGGTCTAAAGCTTTCAATACTTCAAGGCCTTTTTTATCCAGATATTTTCTGACCCCTTCTCCCCTTGTACTTTTCGCTAAATCATCTTCTGTACGGTATTTTCCCGTTAAAAATCCTGCTGCCAAAGACCAATAAGTGAAGACGCTTACATCATATTCCTTTACCAAATCTGCATACTCGGTTTCAAATTTTTCTCTTTCCAGCAAATTGTAGTGAGGCTGCAATGCAACATATTTGGGAAGATTATTTTTCTTTGCAGCTTCAAAAGATGCCTTTAATCTTTCAGGAGAAAGATTAGACGCTGCGATATATCTTACTTTTCCGGCTTTAATGATTTCATCATAAGCTTCCAAGGTTTCTTCAACCGGAGTTTTGTTATCGTCAAAGTGTGTATAATACAAATCGATATGATCTGTCTGAAGTCTTGCTAAAGATTCGTCTACCGATTTTAAAATATGCTTTTTACTGATATCAAAACCATGTTCTTTAGTTTCTGAACCTACTTTTGTAGCAATTATCAAATCATTTCGGTTTCCGCGCTGCTTCAGCCATTTGCCGATAATTTCTTCTGACTGTCCGCCTTTTCCGTTGACCCACCATGAGTAGGTATCTGCAGTATCAATGAAATTGAAACCTCCGCCCACAAATTGGTCTAAGATGTCAAATGACTGTTTTTCATCTAATGTCCAGCCAAAAACATTTCCTCCAAAATTAATCGGAGCTACTTCTAAATCTGTATTTTTAATTTTTCTCTTTTGCATGCGCTTGTTTTAATATTTTATTTTTCAAACTCAAATTTACGAACGATAAAAAAGCTTAGGCCAAGGTTTCAGCTTAAAATTTAATTAGTGATGATAGAGAGAATAAATATTTTCAGGGAGATTTAATTAAATTCTGAATTCTAATAATTGTGCCGCGCCTTTTGCGCTCTTAGCTTTACTATTGATTTTTGAAATACAACATTTTGCTCCTCCGGAGCTTAGAATATCAATCATTCCTGCGCCAAACAGAAAAACCTTCTCATTTCAAGAAAAGGTCTTACAAGTTTATAATTATTTAAATAAAATTTAAGTTTATACGATCAAATCAAGCTTTGTATCAACCTCATCCGAGTAAGGCAACAATCCTCTGATTTTAGCAATCAAATCATCCATATCAAAAGGTTTCGGAACGAAATCTGTAGCCCCTGCATTTCCTGCAATACTGCTTCCGTCAACACTTGCAGAAAGTACAATCACTGGTAAATGTTCAAATTCTTCTGTTGCCCTGATGGCTTTCAGAACCTGATCTCCTGATAAAACAGGCATCCAAAGATCTAATAAAAGCAGATCGGGAAGTTCAGTTTTTATTTCTTTAATCAGATTTGTACTGTTGATTTCAGTGAAAACATCATACCCTTCAGACTCCAGCAACATTTGCAGAACATCCAATATTCCTTGGTCATCGTCACAGACCATTATTTTCTTATTGTCCATTGTTTTCATCTTTCATGATTGGTAATGTAAAGCTAAAAGTTGATCCTTTACCTATTTCACTTTCTACCCACAGCGTTCCTTTGTGATTGGCAATAATTTCGTGAGAAATATAAAGACCAATTCCTAAACCGGGAAATTTTTTCTGAATATCTCTAGCCCTGAAGAATCTCTCAAAAATTTTGGCTTTGTCCTGCGGACTAATTCCCATTCCGTAATCAGTGACTGATATTTTAACAAAATCTCCAACTTTATTTAAATAAATCTCAATTTTATCAGAACCCGGAGAATATTTAATCGCATTGGAAATTAAATTATTAATCACTTGCGAAATTTGCAGTTCGTCACCAAGAATTACAGCTTCGGTATTGCCAGACAAGATAATCTTATAATCAGGAGTTGCCAAAGACAAATTTTCTACTGTATCCCGAATCGTTTTATTAAGATCAAAGGGTTCATTGTGCAGCTCTATATTTCCTGACTGTATTTTTGAGGTATCTAAAAGTTCTGTAATCAAATTATTGAGCCTATCTACATAAGTTCCCACTTTATCAAGTGTCGATATGTATTTGTCGGATGAACCTTCAGGCGGCATTCTTTGAAGAAGCTGTACAAGACCTTTAATAGTTGTTAAAGGAGTCTTTAGTTCATGGCTTGCGATAGAAAGAAAGTCGTCTTTGCGGCGATCTGTTTCTCTTTTTTCTGTAATATCTTCGATGGCGATTAGAATTCTGTCTTTATACTGACCTTCAAACTCTATTCGATAGGCATTCAGCAGCATAATCTTTTTACCAATATGCGGAAAATCGTGCTCTACTTCAAAATCAATAACAGGATTGTTGGTCGGTAATATCTTTAATAGAAGCTCTCTAAGCGGATCGATATCCCATTGATGGTTTCCCAACTCAAACAATAATGCTCCTACAGTATCTTCTGAAGTCACTTTAAAGGTATGTAAAAAGTGACTGTTAGCACTTAGAACCGTATATTTTGCATCTAAAACCAATAAGCTTTCTCTCACCGTCTGGATAATACTTGAAAGAAATATTTCATTATCAACCAGCTCTTTTGTTCTGTCCATAATTTTTCTTTCTACCGAAGCTTTTTCTTCCCTCAGTTCATGCTCAGCTTTTTTACGGTCGGTAATATCATTTTGAACTCCTATGAAATGAGTAATTTCATCTTTTTCATTTCTAACTGGGGACACAAACAACTCATTCCAGAATAATTTACCGTTTTTTCTGTAGTTTCTGATTTCAACTCTGCATTCCTTTCCGTTTTTTATAGCTTCTTTCAACTCATTTCTTTCAGACTGCATTCTGTCTTGTAATTGCAGAAACCGACAGTTGTGACCAATGATTTCGTTATGTTTATAACCGCTAATCGTTTCAAATGCTTTATTGCAATAGATAATCGGATTATCTGGTTGCATATTGTCAGTAATGATAATACCCGAGTTGGCAGAATTGAGTGCTTTAAGATAAAGATCAAGATGAGTCCCTGAGTTACTCCGATGATCGGGGCGGGCGTTATGTGATGTTTCCAATTCTTAGCTATTTTATTAACACTATTTCACAAAATAAGAAGACAAAATATTCATCATTCTTATGTTGCTGATACTTTCGTAAACCAAATACTATGCCCATAGCATAAAAGATTTTCAAAATTTCAAATTGCTTTAATTTAAATGATTCTTAAATTGCTTTTAATAATCTTCAAATCATGAATAATAAAGAAATACTGCAAAAAGCCAATTCGCTAATTACAGAAGGTGATTACGAAGGATTTTTATCATTCTGCACAGAAGATACAAAGTGGACTTTCGTAGGTGATCAGATTCTCAACGGTAAAAATGAAGTTCGTGAATACATGAAAAAAGCTTACGCAGAACCTCCAAAATTCATGGTTGACCATTTGATTGCTGAGAACGATTTTGTAACTGCTGTCGGAAAAATAAGCATAAAAAACAGAGATGGAGAAACAGTAGAATATTTTTACTGTGACGTCTGGAAATTTAAAAACAATAAAATGGATGAACTGACTGCTTTCGTTATTGAAAATTAAAATCAGAAACCTTTTACAATTTAAGCATAAAAAAAGCTGCCTCTTGCGAAGCAGCTTTTCTTTTACGATATATATCGATTATGCAAGTCTTACGTTAACTGCATTTAATCCTTTTTCGCTTTTTTCTACGTCGAAAACTACTTTATCATTCTCACGAATCATTTTAGTGTTCAATCCTGAAGAATGTACAAAAATGTCTTGTCCTCCTTCTGCTGGAGAAATAAATCCGAAACCTTTTGTTTCGTTAAAAAATTTTACTGTGCCTTGTTGCATTGTATTGGTATTAAAAATTGTTTTATTATTGGGTGTCTAATTCTGGATTAAACTTTTTATTTTATTATTTCAAGAAACAGCTGAATAGACGGTTGTTTTCTTAATCTGCACTCCTCCATCTATAATCTTGTCTGCGAAGGTAGTGACTTCTGGCGAGATAATCGATGAAAAAGAATATTTTGTCGTTTTATCGGAAGTTTACTGATCAATTTTTTAAGCTCATTGCTTTTATCTTTCAATAAAATCTCGATATCATCTATAATCAGAACTTCTATCTTCGAAAGGCTGATGTGCCTCTGATCATCAAGTTCCATTAATTTTTCAGGAGTCGCAATCAATACATCTAATCTTCTTCTCAACGAAGATAATTGCGTTCCGTTTGAAATCCCTTCATACACAGAAAGCTGTGATAATGGTAAATATTTGGTATAAATTTCAAAATTTTTCTCAATCTCTAACACCGTTTCTTTAGTAGGCGTCAGAACCAAAACCCTCGTGTCATTATGATCCGGATTGTTCTTTTTCAGTGCCTGTAGAACCGGCATTGTAAAAGAAGTCATCCTTTCTGTTCCGCGGGGAATAACACATAAAACATCTTTACCATTTAAGATTTGCGGAATAATTCTAGTCTGCAATTCGGTAGGCTTCGGACATCCTGCTTCTGTAGCGGCACGAACGATGGGATTGATTAAGTTTAAATTCTTAAAACTCATAGTATTTGCTTGCCGAGTTGCGGCTCTCCTTTGTCAAAATAACGTTCGGAAACTTTATTAATGGTCTTTTGGGGAATTATAATTTTGGGGAACTCAATATAGAAACTGGAATTTCTTTTCGAAGAATATTTTCTGGATAAACTTTATAACTGAGTTACTTTAATATATAACTCTGATGTGCTGTAATTACTTTCAACTTCTTCCATTTTATTTGAAGAACAGTCTTATGGTATTTATTTCACAGTACAAAGATGGGTCAATAATGAGATGAAAAGGTTACATAAATAAATATTAAACTTACATAAATCACACATTATTTATAAGTCTTCAAGATTCTTTAGTCTTTTTTGCTTTAAACTTTTATAGAAAGATGGCGCCAGACCGGTAATCTTTTTAAACTGATAAGAAAGATGCGCAACACTGCTGTAATTGAGTTTATAGGCAATTTCTGTAAGGTTCAGTTCGTTATATAACAGCAATTCTTTTACCTTTTCAATCTTATTGATGATGATAAAATGCTGTATCGTGTAACCATTCACTTCAGAAAATATATTAGACAGATAAGTGTAATCGTAACCCAGTTTTTCGCTTAAGTATTCTGAGTAGTTTTCTTTTGGCTGTTCATCGGCATTATGAACCATTTCTGTAATTGTATTTTTAATTTTTTCAATTAAAATACTTTTCTTGTCGTCTAAAAGTTCAAGTCCAAGATGCTCTAATTTTATTCTGAAAACTTCCAGCTGCTCATTCGTAATTCCATCGGGAATATCAACGGTACCAAGGTTTACAACAGCATTCTTTAAGCCCAGCTGCTCAATTTCTTGCTGCACCATCATTTTACATCGCAGACTGACCATATATTTTATGTAAATCCTCATACATTTTAGTAATTTCCGGCAATCTGAATAAATTTTTCACACAATTAAAACGATGACCAAAATGATTAGGTAAGTTACATTAATTAAATAAAATATTGATTGAAAATATTTAAAACATTCTTTGAAAGGAATCATTTATTTTAAACAAACGCTGTACAATTATTTAAAAATCAAATATTTACAAATAAATCAAATTTCTTACAGAAAGTATGCCTATCTTTAGTATCAAGTTGTTTGCTTGATACTTGGTAAATGACTTTAACCGTAAAGTCATGCGCACAACTTTTCACCAACCTCAGTCGCAGCCAAAACCTTTGGTTCGTGCTCCCTCTTCATCGGTGCGGATTGCCTATTTTATTATGGTTCACGATGAGCCTGAGCAATTCATCAGAATGTTTAGAAAAATCTATACTAGAGATCAGTTTTACCTCATCCATATCGACAGAAAAGCAAATGAGGAAGTAACAGAGATGATTCAGGGATTTTTAATTCAATATCCAAACGCTTATATTTTAGAAAGCATGAATATTACCTCGGGCGGTTTTAATATGGTTCAAATTGAGCTCAATGCTATGGAATTTTTGTTAAACGTCAGCAATGAATGGGAATATTTCATCAATCTGAGTGGTGAAGATTATCCTTTAAAGTCTCAGACAATCATCCGGAAATTTCTGACTGCCCAAAAAGGTAAAAATTATCTCTTTTATTATGATCAAAAATTTTACAGACCCGATACGCTAAAACGTATTCAAAATCATTTCACAGAACTGGCATTTCGTATCTCATCTTTTATTTACAAAAGGGAATTTATGAAAGATGTCATCCCATTTATTGGTGGAAAATGGATGATTTTAACGAGGGATACATGTTCTTTTCTGTGCAATAGCGAAAAAGTAATGGCTTTTAAAGATTATTATCTGCATACGTTACTTCCTGCGGAATCTTTCTTTCAAACTGTGCTGATGAATACACCTTTTCATTCTGTTATTGTGAATGATGACAAACGAGCCATTATAGACATTAATGCATTGAACATCAATGATATTGCTTCAGTTTTTGAAAATTATTTAAAATCAAATAATCATCTTTTTATAAGAAAACTGAATTATACAAATCATCAGGATTTGCTGAAATATATCGATGAAAATTTCCATTCTGCTTTGCCGGAAATCAATGATGTAGACAAAGAACTTAGAAACAATTTAGGTCAAAATAACTAATTTGTATTAAATTTTAAATTAAAAAAAAACTCCCCAAATAAATTTGAGGAGAAGTATATTTAAAATATTTTTAGATTAAACTAAAGACATCCAATTGCTGTTTTCTGAGTAATCATCCAACGGCTTCAAATCCTGATGATGATTCATTGATGCAAGAAGTGTAACAATATCTTGTCTTGTCATCTCCACAGCATTATCAACCAATTTTTGGTTAAATCCTGCGTTGCTCAATTCCAAAAGGTCATTCACAGTGATGATTCTTGCCACTACTTTACCAAGATCAATCATTTTTCTTTGAGAAATTGCTGTATTGATGGTGAAATCTAAATTTTGAGTGTATAATTTAGCAGCATTTTCACTTAAAACATTTTGCTGAAGATACTCACCTACATTTTCCAGTTTCTTTTTCTTCATATCTTTCAAAATCCCTTCTGAAATCTGCGTGTACAGCATTTCATTAGAACCTTCAAAAATCTGGAACGGACGGCTGTCCATAATTCCTCTTCCCCCGATGTGGCTGATTCTGTAGCCTTTTCCACCTGAAAGCTGTACCAAAATCTGTGCAGCTTCCTGCATCATATCGGTAACCAAAGCCTTCATAGAATTCGCATGAACACCTTCTGATGAAAGGTTGTGATCAATTCCGCTGATCTTAGAACTTTTTGCGCACATTGCAGAACACAATGTGAAAAATGACTCTAATCTTGTCAGCTGATACTGCACCTGATCTAATGCATAAAGATTTGAATTTCCTACAATTCTGGTTCTTGTATGACTTAAAGCTTCATCAAGCATTCTTTTCAGGAAGCCCATTCCCATTCCCGGGAACTGAAATCTGCTTCTGTGAAGAATATCAAGCATCATTTTAAGACCTGTAGATTCAGGAATCAATTTGTTGGCTTGAGGAACTTTTATGTCAATTTTATTAAGACCGTAAGGAATCATGTATAATCCTGGATTATCATAATATTCCAAAACCTCAATATTTTGTTCAGGTTGATGAGTGTCTGCGATGAAGAAATCAACATCTCTCGATAAATTTCCTTCTGCATTGGCACTTCTTGAGGTAATCAGCCAATAATTAGCCAAACCTGTAAGACCTTGCCAGTGTTTTGTACCTTTTACTTCGTAAGAATCTCCTTTCAACTCGTTTTGAGTCTTCATATTTAAGGCATCACTTCCAAAGTCCGGCTCTGTGATCATCAAACCACCCATTGCACCGTAATCTAAGAAATGTTTAAAGATATTTTCTTTAATCGATTCATTTCCGTATTTGGCTAACGGCTCAAGAAAAAGAGCGATGTTGATCCCAAAAGTTAATGATAAAGGAAGAGACTCATAAGAAGCGGCAGATAAAATCCCCAAACACTCTTTCACTTTCAATCCGCGACCTCCGAATTCAGTGGGAACAGCAACCGAAAGCGGCTTGAGATTCATGATTTCTTTCCATACACTTGGCGGAAGACCTCTTGAAAGACTTAGCTGGTCGATGTTTTCTCTCTGAAAAAGATGATGGAGTGAAGTTTTAAAATGATCAAGAAATTCAGGGTAATTTTCCCCGGATAACTTGTTTGAAGATTCAGTCATACAAAATAAAAAATATGTGCCGTATGCCATTGATACAGCGGGATTACATAATGAAGCGAATGGCGCAGTTTAAACTCTAAATCTGTTGCTTCATAAAATATGCGACTAAGATACAAATTTTCGGTCACCAAATAAACTACAAGTTCAAAAATTGATGTATTATTAACGTAACATTATGATTTTTGCACAAATCCTAATAATTAACTGATATTTATCAGGAATATTTAACCAAAATTAGATTAATTAGAATAATTCTTTCTATTGGGTAATAAAGTTGTCAAGATAATATTTTTAAGATTTTTTTCTAAATAACAGATAGCAAATAAACAAAGTTAAATTCACCAACACTGCAAAAGCATTTGATAGAATAATAGGTAATTCATCCTGAATAAATCCGTACCAAACCCACAGAGAGAGCCCGCAGATTAAGACCAAAATCATAACCCAAGATAAATCTTCGACGTTTTTTTCTTTGATAACTTTAATCAACTGCGGAATCATGGCAATTGAAGTGAGAAATCCTGCTACTATCCCTAAAATATTTACATCCATAATCTAAGTATACTGAGTTAAACAGTAAGCGGCTATGACCTCAATCACAACCGCTTATTTTTATTTTAAATAATTTAGCGATGCCTCTTCCCTCTTTGATGATAATCAACATTTTGAGGTTTCGCCTGATAATTTTTTGAAAGCTTATCATCATGCAAATGATTAAAAGCATTGTTTGAATGAGGTTCATTTTCAAATTCTAAAGTATCGAAATGCACAACTTTACCATTTCTATAAGCTTTACCTTCTGAATTACGATAAATTTGATTTTCCTTGTAGGTAGTTCCGTCTGGTGCAGTAAAAGTTTTTACTTTTCGACTCAGTTTCTTTCTTCTTTGATTAAGGAGAATTGCCGTACCCCCGGCAATTAATGCCAGAGCTATTTTTACTTTATTATTCATGTGATTTGTTTGAGATTGATTAAACAAAACACTTGCCATTAAAACTGACACAAAGCTTTTCTTTATTTATATCATTTAATTTTTTTTTGGTCTTAAAATTGAATAATAAAACACAATATAAAATCACTAAAACAAAACAATATGGCAACTAAAACAGCAACAGTTAAAAAAACTACAGCTCCCAAGAAAACTGTAGCACCAAAAAAACCGACTGCTTCAAAAAGCACAGCATCAAAATCTTCTAAAACACCAGCTAAAAAAGATGCTTCTGCAGATTTAAGAGAATTCTTTGAAGACGCATTGAAAGATATCTATTGGGCAGAAAAAGCCTTGACAAAAGCACTTCCGAAAATGGAGAAAAATGCAACGCATCCGGATTTGAAAAATGCAATTTCTTCACATTTAGCTGAAACGAAAGTTCATGTAATGAGATTAGAAGAATGCTTCAAGTCTTTAGGATTAAAACCGGAAGCCAAAAAATGCGACGCGATGCAAGGATTATTAGATGAAGGAAATGGCATCATGGAAGAGACAAAAGCTGGCGCAATTCGTGATGTAGGAATCATTGCTGCTTCTCAAAAAGTAGAACATTATGAGATTGCGACCTACGGAAGTCTTGCTGCTTATGCGAAAGTTTTAAAAGAGAAAAAATGCTTAAGCAACTTTTTAGCAACCTTAAAAGAAGAAAAAAATTGCGATAAATTATTGTCAACGATTGCAGACACAGCGCTGAACAGCAAGGCAAAATAATTTTTCAAAATCAATATTAAGTCAAAAAGAAATTCCTCAATTTATATTGAGGAATTTCTTTATTGATATAGCTTCAAAAAACATTGAGAGCTTTTATATTAATTATTTAAAATAAGCAAATTATTCAATTCACTTTTGAAGCAGCCTAAAATAAATTCCGCATAATACAGTTGCGCATTCAAAGCTTGGGTTTTTGGATGAAGCTCTAGTTTTTTTGATACTATAATTTCACCTTTGTAAGCAATTGTATAATGTGCGTAAACACTGTACGTCGAATGTCTGACAGGAGTGCAATATCCTGTTGTTGCAATTGACCAATCGCTTTCGAATAATTTCGCAACATTCAGCGCCATTGTGTCCGCTATATTTTCTGATACGCAATCACTGTTTTCAGCTTCCCGCTTGTCTACGTTTAAAAGTCTCACTTTTTCCGCTAAAGTAAATGCTGTCATTCCACCTTTATAAAACATTGATGCATTGGGCATCTGTGAAAAAGCCAATTGAAGCATTCCGGAGGTTACACTTTCGGCGACAGCAACTGTTTCGCCGGCTGTCATCATACATTCACTGATGTATTCTAATATTTTTTTTGAAATTCCATAATAGTAAAATTTTAGTTTGATTAAATTTTAGCACCTGCAATCTCATGTTCATGTAAGAAAAATGAAGAACGAAAAACTGCTGCTTTCATAAATATATTGGCTTGGCTGTAATGAGAATCTATCTATTTCTATGCCATAGAGTTACGCTCTTTCTCAAGATCCCAAACTCTGTGTTTGGCAATTGCTGAAATAAATTTCTCATCAGAATCACCTCCTGAAGTATTGATGATTGCTGGATCTTCATGTTTTTTGGCGCTGATTCTGGTTGCATTGTATATTTCGTCAGTATCTTTCCCAAAATAGATTGCCTTGCAATGTTTGTACGCTTCGTTCATGAATTCTGTAACAATTGGTTTTCTTTCCGGATGCATCAATTCTTTGGCAGATTTTTCACCTGAACAGATGTATAAAGCATCGAAAGATACACTTGCTGTACTTGTAATCGAATGTTTTGGTTCAAATTTACTTCCGTCATCAGCTTTCACCGGTGCCACACTTGGTGCAATGATCTGAACAACCGCTCCTTCACTTTCCAATTTACTTTTTAAAGATTTTACAGCCTGAGTATTTACTCCGTCTGCCATGATGAAACCAATCACACGACTTTCGATTGTATCTTTCACTGTATTTTTCATGCTTAGAGCTTTCGAACTTTTAGTCTCAGGTTCTCTTTCTTCGCTTTGTAAACTTGCGGCATCTGCATCTGCAGGAATGCTTTGATTAGGCATATCTAATTTCTTAACTTTAACACCTACTTTTTCGGCAACATTTGAAGCAAGCTCAGCATCAATAAAAGCCAATTGCCCTACTACCCTTTCTCTGATTTCTAAGATGGTCACTTTTGACAATTCAAATATCAAGGCATTCTGAAGGTGAGTTTTTTCCGGTGCTGACTGACTGTTTAAAAACATTTTTGCCTGAGAATAATGATCAACAAAACTGTCGCTTCTTGCTCTTATTTTATGACCGTCTACCCTTTCGTTATTTGATGTAAATCCGCCATCTTTCATCATTGCCTGAAAAGGACATCCTCCACCAATAGAATTGGGCTCATAACTTACTTTCCCTTTTACGATCTGCTGTCTCATGTGACCATCACGCTGATTGTTGTGAACTGTATTGATCGATCTATTGATCGGAATTTCGTGAAAATTAGGTGAGCCCAATCTTGATAACTGTGTATCTGTGTAAGAAAACAATCTTCCCTGTAAAAGCGGATCATTAGAGAAATCAATTCCCGGAACCAAATGCCCTGGGTGGAATGCCACCTGCTCTGTTTCTGCAAAAAAGTTATCAGGGTTTCTGTTTAAAGTTAAAGTTCCGACAAGCTGAACAGGAACCAATTCTTCAGGAACTAATTTTGTAGGATCAAGAAGATCAAAATCAAAATCGTGCTCATTTTCTTCAGGAATGATTTGTACTCCAAAATCCCATTCAGGAAAAGCACCATTTTCAATAGATTCCCAAAGATCTCTTCTATGAAAATCCGGGTCTGTACCTGAAATCTTCTGTGCTTCACTCCATGCAACAGAATGCACACCTAATTTAGGTTTGAAATGAAATTTAACGAAATGAACAGAACCTTCACTATTGATAAATTTAAATGAATGCACCCCGAAACCTTCCATCATTCTGTAGCTTCTTGGGATGGCACGATCGCTCATTGCCCACATAATCATGTGCATACTTTCGGGCATTAATGATATAAAATCCCAAAATGTATCGTGCGCTGAGGCAGCCTGCGGAATAGCATTATCAGGTTCTGGTTTTACCGCATGTACCAAGTCCGGAAATTTCATCGCATCCTGAATAAAGAATACAGGAATATTATTTCCTACCAAATCATAATTTCCTTCTTCGGTATAGAATTTTACCGCAAAACCTCTTACGTCTCTTGCTAAATCTGTACTTCCTGCGCTTCCCGCAACGGTAGAAAACCTTACGAAAACAGGTGTTTCTTTATCAACATCATTTAAAAATTTAGCTTTAGTGTATTTGGCTAAACTTTTATTCAGTTTAAAAACCCCATGAGCACCAGAACCTCTTGCATGAACAATTCTTTCTGGAATTCTCTCGTGATCGAAATGCGTAATTTTTTCTCTTAAAATAAAATCTTCCAACAAAGTTGCACCCCTTTGATCAGTCTTCAGTGAATCCTGATTGTTGTTGACTTTTAATCCCTGATTGGTTGTCAGTTTCGTATCCTGATTATCTGTTGTGTGATCATGAAGCTGATTCAGCTTTTCATTTGGTTTAAAGTCTTTATTGTCCATATTATATAGTTTGATTTTTTAAAAATTCTTCTGTGAAATCCTGCCATTGAATTTTGCTTCCTCCAAAAATTCCTCCGCTTGCAACAAATAAATTTCTCAAAACATCCATAAATCCTACTTTAGTTGTATTAGGCATTTCATTTCTTCCATGAATGCTTAATTGCAGAGTTTTATCTTTTTTGACCAAAATAAAAGTATTTGAAGCTTCACCTTTATAAAAATGCGCAATGCTTCCACTCGAATTGTCGGGACAATAATGGGGTTTCATCTGTATTAAAAAAGCTTTTACCCCTTTCTGCTCTATTGTCTGAATTTGATTCACTTTCACCCAGTCAAAACCTTTTCCTAAATTATTTTTCGGAGCAGGCATTTTTATTTTTACTAAATCATTTAACTGGGCAATTGTTGACTTGTCGCTTTCATTATGGTAGATATAAAACTCGGTTGGATTTTTACCTGCACTTACTTTCCAATTATTTATTTGTAATAGCTTTTGTGATAGTTTCCTAAACTTGTCGAAAGCTTCAGTTTCAGAATTACAAAGTAGAAAGGATATTGCATTGTTTTCAGAGCCATTATTGTTGATTGGTACCAAATGCCGAACATCTATTTTGTATTTCATATTTTTTTAAAATGCATGGATGATTAAAATGA
Source organism: Chryseobacterium sp. 3008163 (assembly GCF_003669035.1). NCBI lineage: Bacteria > Pseudomonadati > Bacteroidota > Flavobacteriia > Flavobacteriales > Weeksellaceae > Chryseobacterium > Chryseobacterium sp. 3008163. Next base: position 1,106,076 of record NZ_CP033070.1, read on the forward strand.
TTTTGTAAACTGTCTTATTCCGATTAACAACGTAATAAAGCATCATTATCACGCTGCGAAAACTTTTCCTAGAATTTCAGTTAAGAAATGAACCGCTAAAAACCTCATTTATTTAGCAGAATCTTTCTTCAAAGATGCTGTATCAGATTTTGGAGCCGCGACTAAAGTATCTACTAGAGCCGGCACCGGAATCTTGCTTACAGTATCTGGAGTGGTAATTGAATCTGAATTGGTCGCAGTGTTTTGCGATTCTTTTTTGCAACTCATCAGAGTGATACTCGTGACAAGCAGTGAGAAAAATATCGTTTTCATATTTTGGTATTTGGTGTATTTCAAATGTATAAACTAATCTTATGCCTGATTTATGATTTGAATCACAATTTATTATTCATATAAATAATAAACTATAATTTAATTTTTCAAACCATAATCTTTTAATAATAATTACAACACTAATTTTTATACATTAATAATGCCAATATGAAATTTTTATGTTTTATTCAGGATAATCTATTTTTTAGGCACAAAATTTGAAAATAAAATTTAAACAAATGATAAGAAAGTAAATTAAACCAAATTCACATCATATTAATAATGAAATCCCTGAACATAATGTTTAGGGATTTTTGTTTGATGAAATATTTAAACCATGAATTTATTCGTAACTTAGATAAATACTAAAACCATTATCATGGCACACAAAGATTTTACAAAAGAAGATTTTATAAAAACCGAAGACGGCACTTACCAGTTGGAATACTTAAAATCAGAAATAGGTGAAGGAAGCAATCTGATTGTTGAACAGAAAAATGAAGATGGAACTTACACAGTCATTCAAATACCTATTAAAAGACATAATGAAAGCATCTTTATTGCCATACAGCAGCCGGTTGACGGCAGAATAATTTTTAACTAAAACAAATCCCCATTTCTATTTAAAATGGGGATTAATTTATATAATCTATATTATTGGATTTTTGTCTTTAATAAGATAAGTTTCATACAAGTCTTTTCGCCTGTCGTTCAGAATCTGAACAGAACCGTGATAATGAAGATCTTTTAACAGATTTAAATCTACATCCACAATCAACGTCATCTCTGTATTTGGTGTCGCCTCACCTTTCACCGCATTCGATGGAAAAGCAAAATCTGAAGGTGTAAATACCGCAGCCTGACCAAACTGAATATCCATATTGTTAACACCCGGCAAATTCCCGACACAGCCTGCAATGGCTACATAGCATTCGTTTTCAATAGCCCTTGCCGCAGCACAATGACGCACTCTCATGTAAGCATTCTGAGTGTCGGTAAGATAAGGAACAAATAGAATTTTCATTCCCTGATCGGCTAATAGTCTTGGTAATTCCGGAAATTCAACATCGTAGCAAATCACTAAACCAATTTTTCCACAATCAGTATCGAAAACTTTGATTTCGCTCCCACCTTTCATTCCGTAATATTTCCTCTCATTTGGCGTAATGTGAATTTTTCTATATTCGTCAATCCGCCCGTCACGATGCAAAAGGTAACTTACATTATATAAATCATTGTTTTCAAAAACAGGCATACTTCCTGAAATAATATTGACATTGTAGCTGATCGCCAATTCAGAAATTTTAGTTTTAATCTGATCCGTAATTTTTGCCAACTCAATCATACTATCACGTTCCGAAAGATTATTGAAGGGCGCAAGCAAAGGCGTGTTAAACAACTCCGGAAAAAGCACAAAATCAGACTTGTAATCTCCCATCACATTTACAAAAAACTCTACCTGCTCATAAAACGCATTGATATCTTTGAAATGCCTCATCTGCCACTGCACCAAACCCAATCGAATAGTACTATCCTGCATTGTATTTGGCTTTTTGCTGTAATAAATATTATTCCATTGAAGCAAAACAGCATTTTCTCTGGAAGCCTCGTCCTCCGGAAGATATTTTTTCAGAACCCTGATTGGTAAAAAATTATTGGAAAGCTGAAAAGAAAGCACAGGATCGTAGATTTCTTTATCTCTCACTCTTCTGATGTATTCTCTTGGGGAAATCTCGTGACTGTATTTATGATAATCAGGAATTCTTCCACCCAGAATAATTGATTTTAAATTTAATTGTTCACATAGTTCTTTACGGGCATCATAAAGCCTTCTTCCCAATCTCAATTCACGATAAACCGGATCTACGAAAATTTCAATTCCGTACAACACATTTCCGGTTGAAGAATGGGTATTAAAAGTATAGTTCCCTGTAATGTCACTATAAGTATGCTCATCATCGAATTCTTCATAGTTGACAACGATAGAAAGCGCAACTGCAGCAATTTTCTCGTCAACAGTAATACAAATCTGGCCGGCTTCAAAAATTTTGGTAAGTTTTAAAATGCTTTTTTTAGACCAAACGTATTCGGACATTTTCGGATAAGCCCGACGCATTGCCGAAACCAATTCATCATAATCATCAATATTCAGTGTACGAGTATCTATCTGCATAAATTTATTTTTACTAAAGTTAAGGAAATTTGTAAGAACAGAGGACGGAACACTGCTTAATAAAAGTTAAAGCATCTGGGGAATTGAGGATTTTAAAAGTAAATTTTATAAAAATCTAACAAAATCGAGGCAATTTCAAAATAAAAATATGAATTTTACAAATTCATTCTCACCCTATTGTAAATATTTGAATAATAACAATTTACAACACACAACATTCGTATTGATTTATAAATTACTACGTAAATATTTATAAATGTGCCCAGCATCACCTTGCAATAGATTGTAAAACTTTATACTTTAGCATTATAATAATTGACAGACATGATACAGAGTAATCTAAGATTTTCTTATCAAAATTGAACATTCATCATTATCACAATAAAATATATTGTTTCATCACTTAGTTTCTATTAGTAGTATGCCCAGATTTCACAATCTGGGCATCTACTTTTATATTCGTTAAAACTTTTACTCTTTATTCACCAACTTCTAACTCCTTGACTCTTTTTTGATGAAATCAACAGGTCGTATTCCATTTATTTCAAGGAAAATATTAGAAAAACTTTGTCTATTACTGAATCCAGAAGCTGAGGCAACATGCTCGATTGAGTATTTTCTCCACTCTTTCTCATGATAAATTTTTTGCGTAGCATAATTGATTCTAAGAACATTAATGTAAACACTGAAATTACTTCCTTTATATTCATTAATAACTTGTGAAAGATAAGAAGTATTGGTTTTGAAGTGCTCGGCTAATTTTTTCAGCGTCAATCCACGTTCAAGGAAGCCTTCGTTAGCTTCAAAAGCGCTGATATCTTTCAACAATTTCTCTACAATATTCTGATCGAGTTTTACATTTTTACTTTCATCGAATTTTAACGGTTCATTGACAGCAACAGAATCAGACAATTTTTCATCCTCTATTTTCACTAATAACTCTTCATACTTTTGCTGTATTTGTTTTTGTTTTCTATTTCTGTAAAACATCATAAAACCCAGCAATATGATAACAATACCGCAAATAACCAATAAACCAATTCCTAAAGTGTTTGTCTTTTCTAGATTTTCTTTTACCTCTAATAATTGTTTCGTATCGTAATCTTTATAAATACGAGTGGAGAGATATTTGAAGTCTGAAGATATAATACTGTCTACTTTCAGAAGCTGATTAGTGTAATACAATTCATTTTCAGAATTATTTTGCTTTTTATAGTAATTAATAAGCTCTTCGTAATTACTTCGTAATTCAGGAAGTATGAATTGATGTTTATTAAATATAGAATCAACCTTTTTATAATTTTCAACACCTAGTTGTTTGTCACCGAGATTTGTATAACTCTTTCCTTTATAAAAGTAAACATAAGATGCCCAAGTGAAATCATTCACTTTCAGAAGCCCAGGAAGCGATTGATTAAACTCTAAGATAGCTTCTTTATAATTTTTTTTTGAAAAATTTAATACACCTAAACTTTTCTTAAAGTAGCTGTTTTCAAGGCTGAAGTCTTTAGTTTTAGGAGTAGATTCTTCAGCGAGTTCAAGCAGCTTTTGCACCTCGTCAAATTTCCCTAAAGCCTGATAGCAAATAATTGCCTGATGAAGCGAATTGAGATATCCTTTTTTATTATTATAAATAAGATTTTCATGAAAATCGCCTTTAGCATTGGTCTCAAAGTAAGCAATACACTCTTTAAAAATCTGCAAAGCCTCGTCATAGTAGCCTAAATAACTTTTTACAACGCCAATATGATATAGATTTTGATACTTTAAAAAATCATTTTTCGAATCTTTTAAATATTCATAAGCCGTCAAATATTCATTTAAAGCAGACTGAAATTTCCTGTGATTGAAATAGTAAATAGCACCCTTACCAAGATAGGAATCCCCTATCAAATCATTGTTACCAGACTTTTTTGCTGCAGAAATTGCACTATCTGAGTATTGTATTTTTTGTTCTTTAGAAAACAATATAGCATCTTTGTATCCTTGAAATAATTCAGGATAATTTTTTTCAGATTTAGCTTTTTTAATGTATTGATTTAAATAGACAAAAGCACGACCATCGTTCTCTTCATATCCCCAATATTTTTTTCGCAATTCGGAATAGATATCCTGCGAAAATAAAAATGACGCGAAAAAACAAAAGCAAAGCGCCAGCATTCTCTTTATCATTGGATATGTATAATTAAAAATCATAGCCAAAAATAAGCAAATTCATTCATAACCACAATGCTGAAAAGTAAATAAAATCTAACTTTCAAAAAAACCATAAAATATTGTTTTACAAATAATTAAAAGTAAATATTTATAAATTTTTACAGCCATATTTATAAATTAACCTTAGATTAACTTGTAATAAGTACTTTACATATCTATCTTTGTAAAAAATAGGTCAGTCATTTTAAATCTTGCATCATGATAAAAAAATATCTTTTCATAGCTTTTGCGATTATAAGTATTTCTGTTGTGTCTTGTCGTCAAGATGATGAAATGGTAAAAACAAAAAATGATAATAATCTAAAAGTTAAAGTTGATTCCGTAGAAAACCAAACCTCTTCAAAGATCAGTGATTCTTCGCTCACTGGAATCACTCTCAAAGATCCTCAAGAGAATGCAACGTATTCTAAACTTGATTCAATATTAATATCTCCAGACCCTTATGATCCTCCAAAAAACGGAACCCATTGGAAAGAATCTGATTCAATAAAGCCAATTGATGATGTAACAGACCCTCCTAAAAATGGAACACATTGGAGAAAAAAAACTAAGAACATTTACACCAAACAGTTATATATAGCAAAAAAGCAAAACTATCCATAGTTTTGCTTTTTTCATTATTTAACAATTAAAACTACATTCGAAAAATTTATAATTGCTTTTTCATATAATGCAGACATTCATTAAAATTCTATGGATCTTTTATAAAAAATTGCTCATTCCGACAGTTTTGTTCTCATTGATACTTAATTTTGCAACAGGGATGAGCTATAAAAGTTTTGGATTATACTTTTTATTAATTTTCCCAATGATGCATTTTTTCATCTATGAATTAAGACTTAAAAATGAATATTGCTTTTATGCAAATTTTGGATTCTCAAAAGCCTTTCTATGGACATTCACCTTGTCTTTCGGATTCTTCATTAAAACATTAACCGCATTTTTATGAACAGTCTTCACATCGACAGCATTACAAAATCATTTAGTGAAAAGAAAATTTTACAAGATGTTTATTTGTCTTGTGAAACAGGTAAAATCGTAAGTATTCTAGGCAGAAACGGATGTGGAAAATCAACTTTATTTCAGATTATTTTCGGAACATTGAAAGGCGATACTCAATATATCAAATTTAATGATACTATACTGAAAAATCAGTTTGACAGGAAAAACAGAATTGCTTATTTACCACAGTATCCATTTTTACCAAAAAATGTAAAAGTTGAAAACTTAATTAAAATCTTCTGCAATCATGAAAATGCAAAAAAACTTAGAGATTTGAATCTAATCAAACCTCTCACTACTATAACTCCTAATAAATTATCTTGTGGCGAGGTCAGACTTTTAGAAGTTTTACTTATTATTTATTCATCAGCGGAATTTATTTTACTTGACGAGCCATTCCATAGTCTTTCGCCAAAAATTGTTTCAATAGTAAAATATTTGATTAAAGAACAGTCGCAGTTCAAAGGTTTTATTATTTCTGATCATTTATACCAAGATGTTTTAGACATTTCGGACGAGGTATATTTGTTATCTGACTCTTATTTAAAGCCTATTAAAGATTTAACAGAATTGAAAAGGTTTAATTACCTTCCAAAAAATATTTAATTTATATCTTTGGCTATAAATACTCTTTATAATGACGTTTATAAACAAAACAATCTACCTATCGGTATTCAGTATATTTTCTTTTTCGTTGATTTTTGCACAAAGCAAAGTTCCTTTTGGCGTTGTAAAAGCCGAGGAAGGCTATGCGATGGTGCGTGTACACAAAGAAGATTATCGTAAAATCGTAGATAAAATCAGAATGAAAAGAGGTGATGTTTTTGTTTATGTAAAGCCTGCTCCTGGCGAAACAGAATGGATCTGGATAAAATATCCTGAAAAAGCAGAAATAGAAAAACCTTTTGTAAGATATGACAGCCTAACCAAAGAAGGAATGGTCAATAAGAACCGTATTGCCTTCATTGATCAGCTTCCACAATACACGCCATCAAAATCTAAGAACGGAAAATCATTGATTTTCACCGACAATAGCAACCCTAAAATTCCTACAGCACAAAGAAGTAAAGTGGTAATTGACATTTATCCTTCTAATGCAGGTTTCCGTAAACAGGTAAAAGATGCGGAAGGAAGCATTGTAACCATCGACAAAGTAAAACCTTGGGGTATTGATAAAGAATTGCCTGAAGGGGTGACCGAAATAAAATCGATCAGAGTGCAGCAACCCGGAAGAGGTTCTGTGTTTGTACGTGAATCCATTAAAAATATGTTCCAGCCAACCATGGATTTTGAGAACATCGGTGTAACTTCTATCGATAACGACCATATTTTTCTTTATATGATCAACGGTTCTGGAGCGAATAGATACACGACGCTTTGGACAATCAAAGAGGGAAAAGTAATCAGCCAGATTATTTTTAAAAATCCTGAATAATTCATCTATTTATCATTATTTTTGCATCCGAAAAGAATTGAGCTTTTGGCTAATACCTCATGCTTATAATTTTCAGGAAATTGGTTCTGCCTAACCGCAGATGAAAAGGGAATCGTGTGAAAATCACGAACTGTCGCGCAACTGTAAAGTAACAGAAGTCTTTATTAAAATCCACTGTGTAAAAGGCATGGGAAGGAAATAAAGATGTTACAAGTCAGGAGACCTGCCTATTTCTTTAGACAAAAAACTTTCGCGATTTGAAGTTTGTTGATCTTATGGTTTATCTCAGGAATTTCTTGTTCCTGAACTATCTGTTTGTTTCAATATATTTCATTTTCGCTTTAATTTAATAATGAAATATGACTACAGAAGAAAGAATTGAAGCTTCCGAGACCCGAATTTTTAAAGCGGTTTTCCCCAACACTACCAATCATTACGACACCCTTTTCGGAGGCACTGCAATGCAGCTGATGGATGAAGTTGCCTTTATTACCGCTACCCGTTTTGCAAGAAAAAGAGTGGTAACCGTAAGCAGCGATAAAATTGACTTTAAAAAACCAATTCCTGCCGGAACGATTGTTGAACTAATCGGGAAAGTAATTTATGTCGGGAAAACAAGTATGAAAGTGAATGTCGAAATCTATACAGAGCAAATGTATTCTTACGAAAGGGAAAAGGCAATTGTAGGTGATTTTACTTTTGTGGCCATTGATGAATTTAAGAAACCAATTCAAATACTATAAATTCAGACCGGTTTCGGCAGGCCTTTGGCCCGCCGAAACTATTTTCTTCTTATATTTAAATCTATTTTGTCATACTGGAAGCATCTCTATATAGTGAATTTAGATTCCTACGGAATGACAAACTTAAAATGAAAATTTGAATAATCTAATAAGAGTATTTATTTTAAAAATCATCTTAAAACCTTCTCCGTTTCAAGATTTTTAATCATCAAAAACTGAAAAGCCTCTCCCATTTCATCGGATGCTCTGCTGATAGCATTTTCGAGCATATTTCTAACTTGTTTCTCGGTTACCGAAGCTTCTGTCCAGCTTTTTCCGGAAGTGTGGGAGTTGAGAATAAAAGGCATGATTCTATCAATAGCACAAGCAAAAATCGCATCAGGAGTTTGTTCTTCTTCAAATTCCAGCCAAAGATTGAAAAATTCTGAACGAATGGGTTCATCTAAAATTCCAAAAATATTTTTAGCAGAAAGTTTTTCTCTTTCAAATTTCCCAACCATTGCAGCTTCATCAAAAAGGAAAGTATCTCCCGCTTCAATTTCTACCAAATCGTGAATTGACAACATTCTGATCACTCTCAACAAATCTATATCTGCTCTGTTTTTAGCATAAGGAAATAGAATTTGAGCTAGAATGATAATCTGCCAGGAATGTTCAGCTGTATTTTCTCTTCTGGAATCGTCTGCGTTGTAGTTTCTTCTCTGTACGTTTTTTAAAGCGTCTATAGCGACGATAAAATCAATTTCTTTCTGTATTTTCATCATTATTTTCTTTATAATAAACTTCTCTGGGATATTTTGTCGTCTTTGTAAACCATTTGTAATCTATAAACTCACTTTTCTTTGTGATTACAGTTTCCCGATCTCTGGTGTCTTCTTCAAATTCGTATACTTTTAAAGGATCTCTTTCCGGAATGACGTTATATTCTTTGGTAATATATAAGCAACATCCTGATTTCAAATACATGATTAGTCTTTTTCTTTCAGAATCTACGGTAAACATTGCTGAATTATCTTTTACCACAGTCGTCATTCCTTCATTCATTAAAAACTGTTTTTGAATGGAATCAAAGGTATAAATATCATAAATGGATTTCTCAGAATTATCTGAAAATTTATTAATCAAAGCTAAATCTTCAAAACCATCAAAATTAAAATCTTCAAAAATTAAAGATTGCGATTCTTCGTCAAATTTAGCTTTGTTTAAATTTAATGAATCTGTTTCAATCGTAAAAGTAAAATTATCTGAAATCAAGGCTGGAAATTTCTCTGATGTTTTCTTATCTGTCAAATTAACGGATGATTTCCCAAAACATTCTTTTTCATTACATGTGGCTATATCAATGCTCACATGATAATTTTTAGAGATTACATTTAATTCAAAATGATTCTGAGCCCAACATAAAGTTCCAAATAGACTTAACAGGTAGAAAAATTTGTACTTCATTGTTTTTAGTTGTTTTTCCAAGTATCAATTTAACATAATATATTGCAAAAATAGAAAAATTAGGTTTTAAAATATCTTTTTTAAGTATAAATAATTCAGAATACAAAATCAGTTTAAAATTTATATAACTAAAAATCAACACTTTAAATTATATTTAAAAATAATTCCACTACTTTGTATTGCATATTACCATTTTAATTACATATCTTTGTAATGTAGAATCGGAGAAGGTTTAACTAGCTAGGAACTGAAAACCGATTTTATATAACTCAATAACAAAAACTTATTAAAGATGAATACTGAAAATACCAAAGCGCAAATGCGAAAAGGGATTCTGGAATTCTGTATTTTGAGTCTTATCAACAATCGCGAAATGTATGTTTCTGATTTAATAGATGAACTGAAAAAAGGAAAACTGGATGTTGTGGAAGGAACCCTCTACCCTCTTTTAACAAGATTGAAAAACGGTGAATTTCTTTCTTACAGATGGGAAGAATCTACAGGAGGCCCGCCAAGAAAATATTATCAGATCACAGAGAAAGGGGAAACTTTTTTAGCCGAGCTGCAAAATACCTGGAAAGAATTGACAGATTCTGTGAACCAAATCACTCAAAAAATTTAAAAAAACAAAGCTATGAACAAGACACTCTCAATAGGACTCGCAGGTTTTTCTTTCACAATAGAAGAACACGCATACATAAAGCTCAGCGATTATCTTAACGCTCTTAGAAGCTCACTAGAGGCTTCTGAAGCAGACGAGGTAATGCACGACATAGAAATCAGAATGGTAGAAATCTTCAGAGATACTTTAGGAAAACGTGAAGTAATCAACGATGCTGATGTAGAAAAGGTAATTGCCCAAATCGGTTCTCCTGAAAAAATTGAAGAACAGGAAGAAGCTTATTATTCTGAGAAAAATACAAACTCAAATAGAAATAACTTCTCAGGAACTACACAGACTGATAAAAGACAGTTATTCCGTGATCCTGAAAGACAAAAGATTGCCGGAGTTTGCGCAGGTTTAGCCGCTTATTCAGGAATGGATATTACTTGGATGAGATTAATCTGGGTGGGTGCATTTATCTTTCTTTGGGTAGCACCGGGATCATCTTTCCTAGTGATTATTTTATATTTCATTCTTTGGGCTGTTTTACCGCAAGCAGAGACCGCATCAGATTTTTTGAAAATGAAGGGAAAGCCTTTGAATTTTGACAACCTGAAAGAAGAATCTAGCAAAATTGTACAGTTTGCGAATGAAACTACTACCAGAGCCGGAGAAATTTACATTGAAAATAAACCTCATATCAATAATGCCGGAAGCGGTGTTTGGAATATTCTAAAATATTTAATAGGTGCATTATTTGTCTTTTTTGCATTTGGAAGCATCATTGGAGTATTTGTGTTATTCGGACTTTTCGGAATAGATTCAAATTTTCCAGGAGCTAATGAAATGAAATTCCTTTTTGATGATGATGGATTGTACACTGTATTTACTGCACTAATCATTATAGCATCATTGATTCCTGCAATATTATTCAGTTTGCTAAGCATCAAGATTTTCTCACCAAAAACTAAACTGAGAAACATTGGTTGGGTAATAGGAGTTCTTTTTCTGGCAGTTATTGCATTAGGTACTTATTTTGGAGTGAGCATGGCAAAAAAAGAAATGTTCTTAAAAGGACAAAAAGAAGACACTGAAGAGGTAGCCATCAATACATTATCTGACACCATTTATGTGGACATGAAAAGTGTAACAATCCCTCAGAACTTCACTGCATACGACGATGATCTTTTTTCTGATAAAATATCTGTTTATGAGAAAGACTGGATTCATGTGGACGTTACAAGAAAAGCAGATATCAAAACCCCTTATTTAATTATTAAAAAGGAGGCGAAAGGATACAATATTCCGCTTAATGCAAGTGTTCCAGTGGAGATTGTTGGTAACAAAGTGATTCTTCCTAATTATATTAAATATCCTTACGATCACCGTTTCAGAGATTACAGCATTGATTACGAATTGGTAATTCCACAAAACTCAATTGTAATTCCTTTGAAGAAAGACGGAATCAATTTTGACGGAGATACAGACGGAAATGGTATCAATGACAATGATGAAGAAGACAATAACGACGATGAAAATGGCAATATTTCAATTGAGAAAAACAAAATCTCTATCAACGGTTCTACCATAGAATACAACGATAACGATAGAGACAGCGTCATCATCAATGGCAAGAAATATCAAAAAGATGAAGCCAAAAAGATTATGGATACGATGAAGATGAACATTGATAAAATGAAAGACGTTGATATCAAAATAAAAGATGGAAAAAAAGAAGTTTCTATCAAAACCAAATAATTAAACTTGAGAGAGTGGCGGAAGGTGTGGATGAATAGCAACCGTTTGAAACCCACACCCTTCTACTCTCAAATAAATAGCAAAAATTTTCATTAATAAGTGGTTTATATGCTAAAATAGTCTTATATTCGTAAAAAAAATTAACCAATACAAAAACATCAAATCATGGTACAATTAGTTTTAGAAATTGCAGTAAAAATCGCAGATTTAATCAGCGGATTATTTTAAGAGCCATAATATTTCAATATATTTGTAGAGTATAACCATTATTGGTTATACTTTTTTGTTTTAAATTTAAATTCATGAAAAAGCTATTAGGCAAATTGATATTAAAAATATTGGGTTGGAAAGTCGTTCTTCAGGGTGATGTAAATAGCCTGAACCGTTGTATTCTGGTGGTGGCACCCCACACCCACAACATGGAATACATATTGGGAAATCTTGCTTACTGGACCTTAGAAAAGCCATTGAAAATCATTATCAAAGATGCGCACACAAAAGCCTGGTATGGTTCGCTTGTACGTGGTTTAGGTGGTATCGGTATCGACAGAAGCCAAAAAAATGATTTGATCAATTTTGTTGCAAATGAATTTAAAAAAGACGATTTCAGCTTAGTAATCACTCCCGAAGGCACCAGAAGTTGGGTTCCGAAATGGAGAAAAGGTTTTTATCACATGGCTTTGGCAGCAAAAGTTCCTATTGTTTTAGCGGCAGGAGATTTTAAAAGAAATATTGTTTATTTAGGTTACACTATCCCCTATGAAAGATTAGAAACTGCATCTTTCCTTGAAGTGATGGAAGAAATTCAAAATTACTATATCAAAAACGACATAGGACCGAAAATACCAGCCAATTGGAATCCGAACATTATCGGAAACGATGCAGAAGCGAAGAGCTAAAAACAAAATTACTCATTACCAATTACTCATATAACACATGTATACAGAAGGCAAAACAAAAGAAGAAATTTTAGAATTCATCAACAACTGGGGCGAGGAAACTTTTGCTAAAACCCTTGATATACAATTTATTGACATCGATCTTGAAAACGAGACGCTTACGGCAACGATGCCTGTTTTACCTAAAATCCATCAGCCTTTCGGGATTATGCACGGCGGTGCAAGTTGTGTATTAGCTGAAACGATGGGTTCAAGTCTTTCTAATATTTTCATAGACGGAAGTAAATATTTCGGCGTGGGAACCAATATCAATTCCAATCATTTAAGAAGCAAAAAAGACGGAATTGTAACCGCAGTTGCAAGATTCATCAGAAAAGGAAAGACCATGCATGTTTCTGAAATTGAAATACGTGACGAAAAAGGCCAACTGATCAATCATACGACAATGACGAATAATATTATTAATAAGTAATATTTAAAGTTTAATGATTTACTTCAAATTTCCTTTTGACGAAAAGCTCTATTCTACAGACGAAAATTCAGATAAAAAAACAGTCATTTTCAAGTCTTTTGACCAAGCTGAAAGTGTTCATTTTAAAGGAAATTGTATTGAAGTCAACACTATTTCAGAAAGATTCTCTAATCAATCATTAGCTAAAGACGAAACCGAATTTTCGGCGGAAACGCACGATGAATATTTAGGAAAACTTCAACAAATTATTAATGTTATCAAAGAAAATCAACTTCCGAAGCTTGTGCTTTCACGAAGGAAAATTTTCAAAGACTTTAATGAAATCAATCTAGAGGAAAGTTTTAATAACATATGTAAAGTTTATCCAAACGCTTTTCGATATATTTTTATTAAAAACAGCAAAGCCTGGATGGGTGCTTTTTCGGAGGTTTTAGGAAAATTCAATAAATCTACCCACGAGTTTGAAACGATGGGCTTAGCGGGTACGATTCCCGTGTCTGAAAGCTGGACAGTTAAAGAAATTGAAGAACAAAAACCCGTATCGTCATATATCAGAAATGTTTTAGAAAAATTCAATACAGAATCTGAAATTCAGGAATCTGAAACCTATGATCACATTTCAGGAAATATTAAACATTTAAAGACTGATTTTAAACTAAAAATAAATCCCGAAGATCTTGATTTAATCATTGAAGAACTTCATCCGACGCCGGCAGTCTGCGGAATTCCAAAAGATTTTTGCAAAGATAAAATTCAGGAATTTGAAAAGTTTCCGAGAGAATTGTATGCCGGATTTATCAGAATTGAAACAGATGATTTCATTCAGTATTTTGTCAACTTACGTTGTGCTAAATTATACAGCGATTCTGTACATCTATTCGTGGGCGGTGGAATTACGGCTCAAAGCAATCCTGAAAAAGAATGGAGAGAAACGGAATTGAAATCTGAAGCCGTTTTGAAAAACCTTTCTTTTTCAAATTAACCGGATGACTTACTCAATTCATGCGGATAAACTTCTAAAGTTATGCGGATGACTTTACTGAATCACACGCATTAGTTTAGAACACTTTCAAATCAATTATCTTAAAACAAAAAAATCCTCTCTCAAAAACTGAAAGAGGATTATATTTTATATCAGAAATGACTATTTCTTTACTCCGATTTTACTCCAAGTATTCATAATGAAGAGTACGAAAAGTCCGACTACACCACAAATAATTGAAATTACATATTTCATATTGTCCTCGGATGAAATTTCTGAATGCCAATCTATTGCATAAATGTTGATTGCGATAATAATGATAAACACGATCAAAAATACTTTATAAAACTTCTGCATGATAATTAAAAATTAATGTTTGCTTGTATTAGTTGAGCAAAATTTGCTGTAAATAATTTGATTGAAATTGCCAAAAGGATAATCCCGAAAACTTTCTGTAGAATCGACAAAGTCGCCTCTCCCATTCTCTTCTCTAGCCAAGGAGCAGATTTCAGCACCAAATATACGAAAATTGTGTTGAGAATAATCCCAAGAATGATATTGATATCATGAAATTCGGCACGTAATGACAATGTTGTTGTAAGAGTTCCAGCACCTGCAACCAAAGGAAACGCAATCGGAACAATAGATGCAGCCTTTGCTTCTGTGGTTTTATTGATTTCGATACCTAGAATCATTTCTAAAGCAATCACAAAAATTACAACTGCGCCTGCAATCGCAAATGAGTTCACATCTACACCAATAAATTTCAAAAGCTTATTTCCTACAAAAAGAAACACAATCATGATTAATCCAGCAGTGATTGACGCTCTTCTCGCTTCAATTTGTCCGAATTTTTGCTTTAAGCTAACGATAATTGGAATAGATCCGATGATGTCAATCACCGCAAAAAGCACCATAAAACAAGTTACCGTTTCTTTGATAGAAAAATCGTCAAAAATCTCCATTATTCAATAATTATTAATTTCGCAAAATTATGAATAAAAAATGATTATTTACTAATCTGAGAATACAAATTGATAATATCTTTCAAAAGTTCAGAAATTCCCTCCTGAGATTTTACTGGCGTATATTTTTCAATCTGAATTCTCTGAGAAAGATTTCGGTATTCTTCTGCCACTGCACTTCCTTTATAATTTTCTAAAAACTGTCTGAAATCATCTTTAGAACTTTGGAAGTATTGGTTTCTAACTTCAGAGTCCAACTCATCAACCGTCTTAAAAAATTCATCAAAACTCTGACTATCTTTAAGATTTTCCAAGTATGTAAAATAATCACCGACATCAGTTTTCAGGCTTTCTCTGATTTCTCTTTCAGTTTCTGCAACAGAACCAAGAGGTTTTTTAGAAGCTATTTTCTCTTTAATTACAATACGCTTTTTTTGCCAATTTTTAAACAACAAATACGCAATAAATAAGCCTAAAAGAATTCCTGCATTAATCAAAAGAATGCTCCAATTAAATCGGCTTTTTTCTTTTACTTTGAAAGTCGTCGTCTTTAATACCGGACTATTGACGGTTTCCAACAATGTATTGGTATATTCGTTTACTTTTTCAACTGTTGTGCGGGCTTCTAAAACCTCATCGTGCGAAAAGGCAGTAAGATTTAAGGTTTCCTTCCCTAGATTTACATATTCTTTTTCTGAAGGATTAAAGAAAGCAAATTCTTCAGTTTTAATATTAAGCTGACCAGATTTATTTGGAATTAAAACGTAATTGGCTAAAATATATCCTTTCATTCCCTCAATTCCCGCAACTACTTTAGAAGTGATTTTCGGGGCAAAAACTTCATAATCGGCAGAGCTTTCAATTTTAGGCAACTGCATATCGGCCAAGTTCCCTTCTCCTGAAACTTTCAGAATGACATTAACAGGTTTTTTTGCCTCAATTTTTTCTTTAGATTCGTGGTAAACATCCACTTTGAAATTTCCTACAGCATCTTTAAAACATTCCGGTGAACCTTCAGGAAGCTTTTTAACATTAAGTTTTACCTTATTAGAAACAATTTTATTTTTGCTAGAATAAGAATTTACTGAAGCCGAAACAGACGGCACGTCAACATAACCCGACTCATTTGGAAATACAATAAACATTGCTAAAACCTGCGAAGGCATGTTGCTATATCCCGATGGATCGATGTCTGATTTATGAAAATTAATAGAATGTACATTGATATCTTCCTGCTCCGGAAGATTGATGTGTCTTACTTTTCGAAGGTTGTCTATATTTTTAGAATACACCCTCAAAACAGCAACTGTTGGCTGGTTCTGATACACTTCTCTATCTTCAATTTCCATATTGAGATAGACGTCATTATCCGTATTTTTTGCAATTGGCTTTTTTTCAATATCACGAATGAAAATATCGAAAGGCTCAGTTTTATAGATTTTGTTATTGATAGTCACCAGCACAGAACCAATTCTTATTTTCCCTCTCTGCTTGGGTTCTAAGGCAATTCTGGTAACATATTGTTCAACAGCAACATTAGATTCCGGATCTCTAACCATCTGGTTAAACGACCCGTTTCCAATGATATTAAATTTAGATAAATCTGGTAACCTAAGTTGACTTTGCTGAACTAAATTATCACCGTTCAGTTCTAAAGTGATCGTTAGATTTACAATATCTTTACCGTTGTAGTCGGTTTTGTCTGGTTTCATATTGAGTTCTACCTGTCCGTAAGCAATTACGGAGACAAAAGTCAACAATATGTAAATCAATTTTTGTTTCATCACCAATCTTTCTCATTGCTTTGAGGCAACGAATAAGAATTCTTATTTAAAATCCTTTTGGCAGTTTCTTTTTCTTTTTCGCCTACTTTATCTAGTATTGCGTTTTGAAGATCTTTAGGCATTTTGCCCTGATTATTTTTATTAGAATCGGGCTGATTTCCTTCTGGGCTGTTACCCTCATTTTTCTGACCTTCGCCTTTATCTTTAGAATCGCCTTTTTGATCTTTATCTTTTTGCTGATCTTCGCCTCCGCCGCCTTTGCCGGATTTGTCATCTTTATTTTTCTTCTGCTGATTTTCTTTTTCCTTTAATTTGGCAATTTCAAAATTCTTTCTCGTTGCTTCATTGTAAGGATCTTGTTTTAGCGATTGTTTATAAAAATCAGCTGCCTTCTCAGGCTTATTCATTTGCATATACGTATTTCCCAAGTTATGCAAAGCTGCCGCTTTATCTGGAATTGTTTGGGAAAGACGCTGTGCCTTTTCAAACTCTCCTTTCGCCTCTTCATACTTTTTGCTTTTATATAAAGCATTACCCAAATTGTAATGTGCCGTAAAATCTTTTTCGTTCGACTTCACCGCTTCCATGTATCTTGACGACGCACCATCATAATCTTTACCGTTGAATTTCTGATTGCCCTCATAGACCAAAGTCTTATAGCTTTTCTGCCCAAACAATGCGCCTGAGCAACAGAAAACAATCATAAACGATAAAAATAAAATTTTAGTATTCATCCCTTGCAAAATTATTCCTTTATATGTTAAGAAACAGTCTTTTAATTGTTAAAATTGGGTTAAAGTATTCACTAGGTTAAGATTTTAACAAAAGCAAATCAAACATTAAAATCTCTTTTAGGATTAAATAGAAAAATAATCAGAAAGAAGAAAATAGAAACCGCTAGAAAATATTGGTAGTAATGTACAGCATTTTGAGATTTCACCAAAGTTGCCGTAGAAGATGCTTTTTTATTTAAAGCTTCAACGATTTTATCGGGAGCTTCGTCGATATTATTACCGTCAATATAAGTTCCACCGGTAGATTCTGCCATTTTGTGGAGCGCTTCGGTTTGTCTTTTAGAAATAACGGTTTGTCCGTTCATATCGCTTTTATATCCATCAACTGACCAAACTCGTATTCCGGAACAGGTGCGCCTTCATCTGAACCAATTCCTACGGAAGTCACAACAATCCCTTCTTTGTTGGCTAATTTTATCGCAGCATTGTCGTTTCCTTCATTATCTTCACCATCACTCAGAAGAATGACTTTTCTTGAGCCTTTACTGATATTTATAAACTTATCAACCGCAGTTTGCATCGCTTTTAAAAAGTCTGTTCCCTGAATTTTAATTGAGTTTGTTTCAACACCGCTAATGTAAGTTTCCGCAGAATTATAATCTGTGGTGAGTGGCATAATAGAAGTTGCCTGACCCGCAAAAATAATCACTCCCACTTTATCATTTTTCAGTTTCTTCATTGTCTGAATCATCAGATTTTTACCTTCTGTCAAACGACTGGGTGAAATATCTTCCGCATTCATCGAATTGGAAACATCGAGCATAAAAACGACGTTATTGAATTTTTGGTTGGTCGTCACCTCTTCAGAACCACTCAGCAAATCGATGATTGAAAAAATCAAAAACAAAGTTGCCAAAAAGTATAAAACGGGAAATATTTTGATAAAACCAGATTTTTTTTCGAATAAAGCTTCATGAAAACGGCTGTCTGCAAAAACTTCTCTTCTCTTG
The DNA here is from genome assembly GCF_003669035.1 of Chryseobacterium sp. 3008163. NCBI lineage: Bacteria > Pseudomonadati > Bacteroidota > Flavobacteriia > Flavobacteriales > Weeksellaceae > Chryseobacterium > Chryseobacterium sp. 3008163. The sequence continues at coordinate 1,124,612 of NZ_CP033070.1, forward strand.
TTTTTCCATTTTAAATATCTGATCAGAAAAAAGCTAAGACCGGTAAAAGCAACAGCAATAATAAGTACCAATAATTTCCTAAATACAATTCCATCAGCTTAAAAATTTATATAATACCCATCTCAATAATGCGTCAAAAAACAGCATTCCCAAAGCAGCCCAAAGGAAAATTGTAAAATATTCCTGATAATTGTAAAGTTTTGAAACTTTCACATCAGTCTTTTCAAGCTGATTAATTTCGCTGTAAACCTCCTCCAAACTGCTGTTTGACGTAGCACGGAAATATTTCCCGCCGGTTGCCTCAGCGATTTCTCTCAAAACAGGTTCGTCAATCTGAACCTGAGTTTCGGTAAAAACCAAGTCTCCAAAAATATCAACTTCAGTCGGCATCAAAGCAACACCATTGGTTCCTACACCAATTGAATACACTTTAATATCATTACTTCTCGCCAGTTCTGCAGCGATTTGTGGCGCAATGGCATTTTGGACATTATTCACCCCATCCGTCATCAGAATAATTATTTTACTCTTTGCTTTGCTTGTACGAAGGTGGTTTACCGCAACAGAAAGTCCTTCACCAATGGCTGTTCCGGGGTAAAGCTCAGCAGTGTTCAGGTTTTTCAGTTCGTCGATCACCACCTGATGATCAGAAGTCACGGGAACTTTGGTAAAAGCTTCAGAAGCATACGTCACCACTCCAATTCGGTCATTCGGGCGCTTTTCAACAAACTGAATGGCAATTTCTTTCAATGCTGTCAATCGGTCTGGTGAAAGATCTTTAGACAACATACTCAGTGAAACGTCTACCGCAAACATAATATCTACCCCTTTGGTATCGTCTCTGTCCTGAGAGATTGTAAACGTTCTCGGTCTCGCCATTGCAATGAAAAGACATGATAGAATGATATACTTTGAAATTTTAAGCAAAAATAAAACAGGTAAAATTCCACTGCTTGCGTTCATATTCTGAACGGTAGGAACTTTGATTCCTTTCAGTTTTTTTCTGCTGATATCTCTAACTAACAAAGGGATAAACAAAAGGAAAAGAAATAAAAACCACGGACTGTAAAACTCGAAATTAAACATCTTTTCTCAGGTTTTGAAATTCTATATCCTTTGATGATCTCTTCACAAAGTCTTTAATTTCGTTAAAATCTTTTTCCATCATCTGCTGATCAGGGAACGTTTTGGCAAATTTCACCAAATCGCCTCTGAAGAAAACATCTTCGATGATCTTTTCATTGTCCTGCGAAATAGTATTGTTTTCTTTCATCAGCTGAACCAAATCGTCAGTCAACAAAACATCTGCAGGAATTCTGTATTGTTTGGCCAAAAATTTCCTTGAAATATCGATTAACTCCACATAAAACGAACGGTAATTTCCGTCTTCGATATATTTTTTCTTTTTAATGAGTCTAATTCTTTCAAAGTCTGATTGGTTGCCACCACAGGAGAATCTTTAGATTTTCTGCCGTATTTTACAATCATAAAAATGGCAATTATTAAAGCAATCAAAGCCAAAGCACCCAAAATATACCATTTATAAAGCTGCCAATAATCTGTAACTTCCAGCTTGACATCTTTATTATTCATAATATCGTTGATCGGATCGCCTTTTTGAGCAGTGTTGATTACTTCAACTTCGTAAGGAATTGTTTTTAAAACTCTTTCTCCTACTTTAAATTCAAGCTCAGGAATGGTATATTTTCCTTCTTCAAAAACTGAAAATTCAATATTTCTCTGATAAGAATTGGGTTGAATCCCTATACTGTCTTTAATTTCTTCAAAATGAAAAGGGAGCAACTTGTCTTTTGGTGCAGCTTTTACTTCCCGGTTGTTCAGATTATCAATTTTCACTGTAAAGCGGTTGACTTCACCGAGAGCCAAGGTTTTCTTCTCAAGATTCGAGGAAAGTATCTGCGAAAAAGCATTTGCACAGATGAAAAATGATAAGAGTAATATTAATTTTTTCAATTTTAAATAGTCAATTTCGGCTAATGCCTAATTTATTTTTAATTTAAATTTATTTCTTCTGAAAGTAATGATACAACAATTTTGAGTAATCATCGCCCGTACTGATATTCATAAAGCTTGCCGAACTGTTGGCAAAATCTTCCTCCAAAGCTCTAATTTTTTGTTTTTGAGCTTCCGCAAATGTATATCTCCATCGTGCGTTTGAAGTATTGACCCAAACTTGTTTTCCGGTTTCTACATCGCTGAAAAGAGTATATCCAACATCAGGAATTTCGTTATCTTTCTCATCAAAAATTCTCATTCCCAAAAGCTGATGTTTTTTTGAAGCGACTCGTAACATTTTAGAATCATAAGCATCGCCAAAATCTGAAAGTAAAAACACCAACGATTTTCTTTTGAAAATCCCCATCATGTATTCTAAAGATTTATCGATTTTAGAAACCGTAGGAATATAATCTGCCGTCAGAATATTACTGATAATTGACAAAATATGCTTTCTTCCTTTTTGTGGTGGAATCACCTTGTAAACTTTATCTGCAAACAAAATCAAACCCACCTTATCATTATTTCCGGCTGCTGAAAACCCTAAGCTTGCGGCAATTTCTGCGACATATTCTCTTTTCAGTTGGGTTTTTGTTCCGTAGTCCATTGAAGCGGAAATATCAACCAGAATCATCATAGTCAATTCGCGCTCCTCCTCCATTACTTTCACGAAAGGTTCGCGGAAACGTGCAGTTTTATTCCAGTCAATCCTTCGGATTTCATCACCAAATTGGTAAGGGCGAACTTCAGAAAACGTCATACCCTGACCTTTAAAAGCACTGTGATATTGCCCCATCAAAGAAGCTTCCGTCTTCTTACGAGTACGAATTTCGATTTGCTTTACTTTTTTTATGATGTCTTTAATCTGCATAGTTTCAAATGTAACAATGTATCAGTTTATCAATATAACAATCTCAAATTGGTAAACTGATACATTGGTAAATTGCTACATTATTTATGGCGCTTGTATTTTAGCCAAAATTCTATTCACAATTTCCTCAGAAGTAATTTCTTCGGCTTCAGCCTCAAAGGTTAATCCAATTCTGTGTCTTAAGACATCTTTTGCCAATTCTTTTACATCTTCAGGAATTACAAATGCTCTTCCTTTTAAAAATGCGTACGCTCTTGAAGCGATTGCCAAGTTGATCGATGCTCTTGGTGAAGCTCCGAAACTGATATAATTCTTCAATTCTGAAAGACCATATCTTTCCGGAAAACGGGTTGCAAAAACCATATCGAGAATATATTTCTCAATTTTTTCATCCAAATAAATCTGGTTGACGATTGACTTAGCTTCAACAATATTTTGCAAAGAAATCACAGGTTTTACATCGTACTGATGGGATGTAGAAACCATTCTCATCACTTTTCTCTCATCCTCAAACTCGGGATAATCAATAGTACATTTCAGCATGAAACGATCGCTTTGTGCTTCAGGCAACAAATAAGTTCCTTCTTGGTCAATCGGGTTTTGCGTTGCCAAAACTAAAAATGGTTTTGGAAGATGCATCGTTTCATCACCAATCGTCACCTGCTTTTCCTGCATCACCTCCAAAAGTGCCGACTGAACCTTTGCCGGAGCCCTGTTGATCTCATCAGCAAGCACGAAGTTCGCGAAAACAGGACCTCTTTTTATAGAAAAATCGTTTTCTTTAATATTATAAATCATCGTTCCCACAACATCTGCAGGAAGCAAATCTGGCGTAAACTGAATTCTTGAAAAATCACCATGAACAGCCTCCGCCAAGGTTTTTATCGCCAATGTTTTTGCCAACCCGGGAACCCCTTCAAGTAAAACGTGACCATTACCGAGAAGCCCAACCAAAAGTCGGTCTATCATGTATTCTTGTCCGATAATTACTTTGTTGATTTCCTGCCTCAAAAGTGAAAAGAAATAATTCTGTTCTCTTACTTTTTCTGTGAGTTGACGAATGTCTTCTGCTTGATATGAATCTGACATAGTTTAAATTAAAATAAGTGGTAAATTTCTGATAAATACTTGCATTAATCAACACAATGAATGCCATTTTTGAGTTAAAATTTGTTAAATATTTTTACAGCTAATAAGATAATCAACATGATATATTGATTTTTTTGCGGTTATAAAAAAATTCATCCTGTTTATCAGTTTGACAAACAGGATGAATTCTTAAACAGTATAAGTTATTTATTATAGTTTCGTGATAGTAAAAGTGAATACATTTTCTGGAACATCTACCGTTTCCTCGTAAGATCCTACATTGATATAATAAACTGTACCCGCTGTAGTAGTCAAATTAGCAGATTCCATACCGCCACCGCCGTTATTATCTAATGTACCAACGCATATTAAACTACCGCAACTACCTCTGTAAACTCCCATTTGAGGATCAAAATCAGCACTACTTGCAGGCATAGTTACTTTAATATTAAACTGACCACCATCTCCTGTGAATTTAAACCAAGTACCGTCATTCATCGCATCAGGACAAGTAGTTATAAATCCAGTATTATTAGTAGCTGATGCAGCGTCAGCTTGCGTGTAAACATAAGGAAAAACAGTGGCTACTAAAGCACCCGAACAAACATCATTAGCCGGTGGTGGTGGAATAGTTTTAAAAACAACATCCGTACAACCAGAAGATTCTAAGCCACCTGAAACAGAAGTAACCCTCAAGTAATAATTTGTATTTTGAACAAGAGGAGTAGATGGAGTGAAATTATTAGTGAGTACTACCTGCTGATTAACAACATCTGTAGCTCCCGCACTAGTTCCTATTGAAACTTTATAAGAATTTGCTCCAGGTACCGGAAGCCATTTAATAATAGGAGATAAAAGAACCATCTGCTGATTATTTGCCGGATAGGTAACAAATGGGCAAGGAGGAGTTGTATTAGGAGTTAGTCCTGAAATTGTAACTGCCGATTTATAACCAGCTCTCAAGCCTGCTGGTGGAGATGCAGGGTCAACCACTGCAAGATCTCTTGTGTAATAAAGTGTAGAAGATGGAAGATGCGGATAAACACGGAAAACTTCGTTGAAATTATTAATATCAATACTTTGCGAGTTTTCTTTTGTAGCAATTATTAAATTATCTATATTATTATAAGCAAATGGGGTTGGAAAGGTAACCACAACCTGACCATTATTATTAGTTACCGTTCCTGTAAATACTTGAGTAAGCTGCGTTACAGGAACCCAATCTGTATTAGAAGTGAAAGCGGTTTTTGTACTAAGACCAAGATATACAGTCCAATCTGAAGAGTCTGAGATAGTTACTGAAGGATCTACATAAAATATTAGACCTGTAATATTCCCTGCAGAATTAGCATTTATTTCTTGTTTAGGATATATCTGCTGAACGTAAGAGTACGAAAAAAAACTACTTACAGGCGCTACTCCTACATCTGTGCTTCCAATGTTTAAATTTATTTGGGCATTAGACATCAAAGTCGCCAGCAATAAAAATAAAAGTAATTTCTTTCTCATCTTTAATAGATCAATAGTTAATAATGTGCGAATTTAATAATTTATTTTGATTATTCGCAATTGATTATGATAATTTAATTATAAATATTTATTTTTTTTAATATATTTTTGATACATTTGCACACAACTCTACAAATACTAATGGTATGTATAAAAAGCTATTTTTTTTAAGCGTTTTAATCACGGGATTTTTTAATTCACAAACTACAAGAACGAATATCGTTTCCGAAGCAGTTTATTACGATGGTTATGCAGCTTTAGTATCTCAACCTGTACCTACAGGTCTCATTCGGTTAACAAATGCGAGGTATGCGAGAAAAATGACAGACGTTGAGTTGGATGGCTTTAAAGCAAAGATTGCTATGAGAGTAACCATTGGAGCTTTGTGTGATAATTATGACCGATTGGGAAGTGTTTTTTTAGCCATGGTTCCAAAAAACCAACCTACATATACCATAAATGATGCAAATGTGAAAAGGATTGAGGTAGCTAGATACATTACTCCTTTTATGAATAAAAATGTTTCGCCTTTAGAAGTTCCTTACACCTATAATATAAGTAATTTGTATAATGTGTTTCATGATGCAGCATTGCGAAGCACTTACGACATGTATATGGAACTTGATGTTTTCGGTGTTCCTTACGCAGCACAAACTGAAATTGCAGGATGCTCAGGCAGGAATGATGTTTTTACAGGAACACTTACTTTTTTCTCCACGAATGCAGGCGCAACTCCAACAAGTTACAATAACCTCACCCCAATATTAAATTACAGCAAATTAAATAATTATAATAGCACAGATGTCCCAGGACAGACTGTGAGAATTACAACGTTCAATCTACCCAATGCAATTACAGATGCTCAGTTTTTCGTAATATCTACACCTCATGGTGCAAATGCTGGTGGTGAAGAATATGTGAGAAGAGATAACTTCACCTATATAGATGATGTACAAATGCTTACCTATAAACCTGGAGGAACTTCTTGCGAACCATTTAGGGTTTACAATACACAAGGGAACGGAATCTATGGCAGCACCCCTAGTTCAACTGCCGACTGGACTGCCTGGAATAACTGGTGTCCCGGTGATGCTGTGCCTATCAGAAGTTTTACAATGACTAATATGACCGCAGGAACCCACACCCTTAAACATACAATACCAGCAGCTGTTTTCAACCAACAACAAGGAGATGTTTTTCTATCTGTTTACATGCAAAGTAAAAATAGTGCTAATATGGATGTAAAAGACATCAAATCAATAGATGTTAGCATTTACCCTAATCCTACTTCTGATTTCGTTAATATAAAATCAAAAATAGATGTAGCTTCAATGACTCTTTTCAGTATGGATGGAAGAAAACTAACAGAAAATTTTAAAGAAAGTAAAATAAATATTTCTTCATACAACACTGGAGTGTATATTTTAAATATTGTTTTGAAAGATGGTACAACTTTCAAACATAAAATCATCAAAAAATAAAATACCTAAAACTAAAATAATTTTATTTTAAAAATCATTCCAATCAACTAGATTTAAAAAGCTAAAAACCTCCTTTTGGATATTCTCCATAGGAGGTTTTTTAATGCGCTTTTGTTTAAAAATTCAATTTATCTTTAAAATTTAAAAAAATTTAACTTTTATACTTCATTCAAAAATTGTCATTTTCAGTTTATTAAACTATTTTGGTGATTAAATTTTTGAAACATGAATTATCATTTTCAAGCTCACAGACAGGTTAGAAAAAACCTTTTGGATATCTTGCGGGACACTTCTCACGAAGACCTTTTATTAATCCCCGATGGTTTTAATAACAATCTGTATTGGAATATTGCCCACACCGTTGCCACACAGCAATTGCTGCATTATTACCTAAGCGGAAATCCGTTCAGAATTGATAATTATTGGATCGAAACCTACAAAAAAGGAACGATGCCCAATCTGAATGTGCAGAAGTCTGAAGTGGAAGATTTGGAATTTCTATTAACCGAAACTTCAAAGATTTTAATGAAAGATTATGACAGCGATTTCTTTTCAGATTACACACCCTACACCACAAGTTTTGGGATGGATTTGAAAAGCATTCAGGATGCTATCATTTTTAATAATATGCATGAAAGCCTGCACTATGGCTATGCAATGGCGATAAAGAGAGCAATTTTAGGAGAAAAGTCTTAAAAGAGTAAAGTAAAATAAGTTTGAATAACGAAGTTTATTCATTAAAAAAAATAAAATAAAAATTTTGGAAGATTTTCAACATAAGAACTCAAAACCTGAATTTAGAAATTCAGAACCTAGTAAAAAAGACGATTTTATATTTGGGCTACGTCCCGTATTAGAAGCGATTGAAGCTGGAAAAACAATTGATAAAATCTTTGTGCAGAATGCTTTGCAGGGGGAAATTTATGCAGAACTGAAAGCGGTTTTAGCAAAATATAAAATTCGTCCGAACTATGTTCCGGTTGAAAAACTGAACCGTTTTACAAGAAAAAACCACCAAGGTGTGGTGGCATTTATTTCAGATGTCCCTTTTCACAAAATTGAAAACATCATTCCCGAATTATTTGAGGAAGGGAAAGTGCCCTTTATATTAATCTTAGACCGATTAACTGACGTCAGAAACTTTGGAGCCATCTGCAGAACAGCAGAATGTGTAGGAATTCATGCCGTTGTCATTCCAGAAAAAGGTGGAGCGCCAATCAATTCTGATGCAATCAAAACTTCTGCGGGAGCGATGTACAATATTAAAATTTGCAAAGAGAATAATTTAGCTCACGTTGTAGATTATCTTCAACAAAGCGGAGTCGCTGTTTATGCAGCAACTGAAAAAGCGCAAAAATTGATTTACGATGTTAATTTCACTGAACCTTGCGCAATCGTGATGGGGAATGAAGAAACCGGTATTTCAAAAGAAGTGCTTCATCATTCTGACGAAAAAATCAAACTTCCGATTGAAGGAAAAACACAGTCACTGAACGTTTCTGTTGCTTGTGGAGCTATTCTTTACGAGGCAATGAGACAGAAATTGGTGAAAATTAATTAATCACATTTAAATTAAAAAAAGAAAAATTCACATCCCTACTTTGAAAAGGGAGAAGATTTCTTAAAATCAGAATACTATTTATGAAAAATATAGCAGCATTAGCACTCATCTCTTTAGCAATTATTTCTTGTAAGAAAGAGACGGCAACCATCACTAAAGTTGATCCTAAAACCGGAAAAACAATCACCGTTGAAGTTCCTGCAGATTCTGTGGCTGAAGTAAAAGCAAACCCTGCAATCAAAGACTCTTTGGGATTTTTTACTCAATCTTTTAAACTTGAAAAAGGAAAAACTTATCCTCTGACAACTTACCAGAGAGATGTAAAAACGATGACTGACCCATCAGGAAAAACCCTGAACGGAACCAGCGAATCAACCGATGAAATGAGCTTTACCGTAAACGATGTGAAAGGAGGAGTTTATGATATCACCATCAACCTGATCGGAAAAAGAAATTCTCAAAGTGCTGACGGAAAGACAATAATTGTTGATACAAAATTGCCGATTCCTAAAGAAGATAATTTGAAAATGATCTGGAATGTAAATCGTGCTTTGACCGGAAACAAACTGAACATGAAGATGGACAGCAAAGGAAATGTGATTTCTATCACAGGTTTTGATGCTATTTACACAAAAATATCCAATGCATTGGGAACGCTTATCAAAGATGCTAACCAAAAAGCAAGTGCCGTTGCAGGTCTAAAACAAAGCTTTAACGAAAAAGTTTTAAAGGATCAGTTTGCAAAAAACTTAACGATTATTCCTAAGAAAGGAGTTAAAATCGGTGAAAAATGGACAACGAGTGAAAGTGCAGACGAAACTGGAAAATTTAAAGTAACATCAAACTATGTTTTAAAAAGCGTAGGAAATGGCATTGCTGAAATCTCTGTAAACGGTGGAATTCCGAAAAAAGAAGAGAAAAAATCTCAAGGCGAAATGACTCACAGCATGAGCAGTGAACTGGCACAAAACGGAACCATCAAATTTGATCAAAATACAGGTTGGATTACTAATCAGAATATCACGGTAAAAACAACTCAGATTGAAACAATTTCAGACGGAAAACAGTCTCAGAGCATGAAAAGTGTGTCAAATTCTTCAGTAATGGTGAATCCCGCAGCGAAATAAGGTATGAGAGTTTTAATGTTATTGAGTCATCGCAAACAAACGTTCAATCTTGAATAGTAAACATTGAATATTAAATTAATTATTTTATGAAATTCCTTTTTGAGTTAATACTCGGTACTATTATTATTTTTTTTGTTTGGAATATTTTAAAAAGAATCTTCTTTAAATCTTTTTATAAATACACAGGCTTTAAACCTAACAACGTTCCGAATCAAGAACCTAAAAACTCAAACACGAATATTGAAAAGAAAGTAAAATGGGACGCAGAAACTGTGGACTATGAGGAAGTGAAAGATAAAAACAGTGCGAATCATTAATAAATCTTTGTGAACTTTGCTGAGTGAAACGCCTTTGCGAACTTAAATCTATGCAGATAGTAGTCAAAAAATCTTTGCGGACTTTGCGTTAGAAACAAAACGAATCTAAATGACTGATTCTTAAAAAATCAGAACTTCTCAATTAAATATCAACTTAATAACCAAAATGGCGAAAAATAAAAACTTAATTTATATTGCGATTTCCATCATCGCATTCTTAGTTTTAGCATTTTTATATTCCACTCCTGTTTTTACGGGCAAGCAGCTTTTCCAGCATGATATCGTTCAGTATCGTGGCGGAGCAAAAGAACTCATCGATTACAGAGACACTTACGACAAAGAAACGTATTGGAGTGACTCTATGTTTGGAGGAATGCCGACTTACCAAATGGGAAGCCGTTTTGAAGGTGATATTATCAAAAAACTAGACAGTTATCTGAATATTCTTCCGAGACCTGTCAACTATTTATTCCTTTTATTTTCAGGATTTTTCCTTTTAGGGATGGTCGCTGTAAGAAACTGGAAATATGCACTTTTGGGGGCTACATTTTTCGGACTCTCAACCTATTTTTACATTATTATTGCCGCCGGACACAACGGAAAAGTCAATACCATTGAATATTTCGCACCACTTTTAGCCGGAATTTTATTGGTGTATATTAGAAAAAAATACGTCCTCGGTTTTATTGTCACTACCCTATTCTTCGGACTGCAAGTGGCCGCCAATCATCCACAGATGACCTATTATCTATTTTTGGGATTAGGATTTTTATTTTTATCTGAATTAATCAGAGCCATCCTAAATAAAACTCCGATGAAACATTTCCTGATTTCGTCAGGAATTATTGCTGGTGCTTTAGCCATTGGTGTTGGAATGAACTCTCAGCGAATCATGGCAAACTCTGAGTACATCAAAGAAACCGTAAGAGGAAAACAGATTTTAAATACCGAAGACCACACCGCCGGAGATATAGGGATGGATAAAAAAAGTATCCTGATGTGGAGTTATGGTAAACTGGAAACTTTAAATCTTTTTATCCCAAGATTGATGGGAGGCGGAAGTCAGGAGCCTGAAGGAAAAGAAATGATGGAAAATGTGCAGCAATTGGTACAAGACAACGTGACTTCTCAGGCTGAATATGACAGAATTTCTAAAGGTTTTGGTAGCATTACCTATTGGGGCGACCAACCTGGAACTTCGGGACCAGCGTATCAAGGTGCTATCGTTTGTTTCCTTGCATTATTAGGTTTCTTTTTTGCCTGGAAAAAATACCGCTACTGGATTCTTGGAGCAACAATTCTGACCATTTTATTGGCTTGGGGAAGCAACTTCATGCCGCTTTCAGATTTCTTCATTGAATACGTTCCTTTTTACAGCAAATTTAGAGCACCATCTTCGATTTTGGTTGTGGTAGAATTATTATTCCCATTGGTTGCGATAATCGGTTTGTACAGATTTTACACAGATTCAACTTTAGAGGAAGATTACAAAAAGAAAATTCTGACATATGTAAGCGGTGGGGTTTTAGGTTTAACTTTACTATTGATTGTTTTCGGGAAGGCTTTATTAGGTTTCCATACGGATAACGAGAAAACATATTTACCACCTTTCTTGTTAGATTATTTAACTGATGAAAGATTTAAATTATTCAGAATTGATGCGATTAAAGCGCTACTTTATGTAGGAATCACAGCATCTGTTTTATTCTTTAGTTTAAAACAAAAACTGAATCAGAATGTTGCTTTGATTATCATCGGTGCAGTAAGTTTATTTGATTTATGGACAGTAAACAAACGTTATCTGAATGACGAAAATTACGTTGACAAAATCTTCGCCGAAAACCCTTTCCAGACAGAAGGTTCAGACTATTTAGCCGAAAAAGTAGGTGATAATCCGAATTTACAGTCTATTATGGCAAGTATTCCTGTTAATAAAACTTTGGAAACGATTGCTGAAAAAGACAAAAAACATTACCGAGTTTACAACCAGGTTTTGGGAGTAACGAGTGAAACGAATACGTCTTATTTTAAATCATCCATCGGTGGTTATCATGCAGTGAGACTGAGACGCTATGATGATTTAATGAATGAATACATTTCAAATGTAGATAGCGTAAAAACACCGAAAATTCTGAATTTACTGAATACCAAATACATGGTTTTCGGAAATCCGCAGGAACCACAGGTCGTTCCGAATCCTAATGCCAACGGAAATGCATGGTTTGTTGCTGATGTAAAATTTGTAAATACTCCTGATGAAGAAATAAAATCGCTTGGAAACATCGATTCTAAGAAAACAGCAGTTATCAACGTTTCAGATAAAGCTTATTTGAGCGGAAAACAAGTTCAGGCAGATTCTACAGCTTCCATTAATTTAACAAAATATGAAGCCAACGAACTAGAGTTTAAATCTCAATCGAAAACTCCACAGTTAGCTGTATTTTCAGAGATTTATTATCCTCATGGCTGGAAAATGTTTGTTGACGAAAAGAAGTTCCGTATATTAAAGCAGATTATTTGTTGCGTGCAATACATGTTCCTGCCGGAGAACACAGCATCAGAATGATTTTTGAACCGGAAGTTATTGCTACAGGAAAATGGATCTCAATGCTATGTTTTGGATTGTTTGTTGCTCTGAGCGCTTTTGGAATTTTCTGGCTGAATAAAAGTAAAAAGAAAGAAGTTTTGATTGAAGAAAAGATTTAATATTCTGTCATTCTGAATGGAGCAAAGCGAAGTGAAGAATCGCAAAAACATCTTAAGAACATGAAAACTTTAGGAACTCATAATTACTACGTTTATATTTTAACTAATAAAATAAAAACGGTATTATATACAGGAGTAACTAATGACTTAAAAATTAGATTGTACTAGCATCAAAATCCTGAAGCAATTGATAAACATTTCACCACTAAATACAAATGCTTTTATTTAATCTACTTCGAGCAATTTAGTGACATTGAAACTGCGATCAAAAGAGAAAAACAAATAAAAGGTTGGACAAGAATTAAAAAAAACAACCTAATAAAAGAATTTAATCCTACTTGGAAATTTTTGAATGATGGAATTTAAAGAGATTCTTCATTACACTTTGCTTCATTCAGAATGACAACAATATTTTTTCAACCCATGCAAGGAAAAAAAATCCTTATCATCACCTACTACTGGCCGCCTGCAGGTGGACCAGGCGTTCAGCGGTGGTTAAAGTTTGCAAAATATTTACCGGAATTTGGTTGGAAACCAATCATCTTCACCCCGGAAAATCCAAGTTATCCTTTGATTGATGAAAGTTTAATGAAAGATGTTCCTAAAGATTTAGAAATTATAAAAACTAAAATCTGGGAACCTTATCAGTTAGCGGAAAAGCTTAATAAAAGCAATAAAAAATTCAAGGCCGGACAGTTTGATGTGGGAAATAACCAGAGCTGGAAATCTAAATTATCAATTTGGGTTCGTGGAAACTTTTTCATTCCCGATGCCAGAGTTTTTTGGGTAAATCCTTCTGTGAAATTTTTAGAACAATATTTAAAAATAAACAAGATTGATGTAGTTGTCACTTCTGGGCCTCCACACTCATTGCATTTGATTGGTTTAAATTTAAAAAAGAAATTCCCTAATATCAAATGGATTGCAGATTTCCGTGATCCCTGGACAGAAATTTCGTACTACAAACATCTAAAACTCACCAATAAATCTGATAAAAAACACCGTCAATTAGAAAGCGAGGTTTTCAGAAATGCAGATATTACTCTTGCCACTAGCTATACCGATGCTGAAAATTTCAGAAAAAACGGAGCTAATGCAGTGTGTATTACAAACGGTTTTGATGAAAGCGACTCCTCAAACTCAAAAACTCTCAAACCTTCAAATTCTCAAGCAAAATTCACGCTCAGCTACATAGGCGTTCTTGAACAATTGAGAAACCCTGAAAACCTTTGGAAAACACTTGATGATTTAGTGAAAACAAATAATGATTTTGCAGAGAATTTCAAATTGAAATTTGTCGGGAGAATTGATGATAAGATTTTAAGTTCTATTGAAAATTCAAACTTAAAAAATCACATTGATAATCTCGGATATCTCTCACACGATAAAGCAATTGATGAGATGGCCAATTCTTCAATGTTACTGATTACCAATTTCCCCAACGATTCTTCAAAAGGAATTATCCCAGGGAAAATATTTGAATATTTGGCTACCGGAAAACAGATTATTTCGTTTGGTCCCAATGACGCGGATGTTTCAAAAATTTTAAATGAAACAAAAGCCGGAAAGCATTTCGGTTATCATGATTCTGAAACGATTAAGCAATTTATCTCAGAGAAATTTGAACTTTGGAAAGCCAGAAATCTTTTAGAAAATACTGGAAATATTGAACAGTTTTCCAGAAGGAATTTAACGAAACAATTATCTAAGATTTTGTAAACTACCCCGTCTTCAACTTCGTTGAATCCACCCCTTCAAAGAAGGGGAATATTATATTGTCCACTCATCGTTGATAACTGCAACAACATAATATTTACCATCAAATTCTTCGAAGACAAAGCGCAGTGCATTCCAATCCATTCCTCCATATTTTTCTGAACCGGGAATAAAATTTTCTGTGAAATTGGTATTGGGATACATTTCTTTTAAATTATTCAGAGAATTACCTCCACCACGAAATTGGTTAAATGAATATTCAGATTTGGTAAAGTCTTTTTTAAACACCCAATCTTTAAGATATTTATCTAATGTGGATTTATAAATTTCACCAGAGCCATCCCTTGATCCCCATGTAAAAACGGTTTTTGTAGGAAGATATTTCTCAAAATCGGTTTTTGTAAAATGCTTGTCTTCATTTTTATTAATGAATGCGTACATAGAAAATCGAACTCCTTTTTCAGGATGGATGTAGTTTGCGAAAATATCATAGTAGCCAACTTTCAAAGCCTGAATAAGCTCATCGTTAGTTTTTTTCAATGCAACTTCAGTTGATAATGCATCTTGTTTGGTATCGGTTCTTTCATTTGACCTTTTAATATTATCTGTGGCAACCGCTGGATTTTTATCCTGTTTTTTTTCACATGATAACGCCAATAAAAGTGAAAATATGGCAAAAGCTTTTTTCATTCTAAAATTTTCACAAAAAGTCCAAAACCAATGCCACGATTGAGTTAGGGTGTAAGAGTGTTTTGTTGAGCTTTTTTAGTTTCAATTTTAAACTTTAGTCTTTTAGCATTATCTCACGGTCTTTTGCTTTACCTATTTTTGTAAATTTGTTATATGGAAATTGTAGATATTCTGATTATCGGAGCCGGACCCATCGGTTTAAATTGCGCCTTGGAAGCCAAAAAAAACAACCTCAGTTATTTGATCATAGAAAAAGGAACCATTGTCAATTCGTTGTACAATTATCCTTTGTACATGAGATTTTTTTCGACTGCCGAAAAATTAGAGATTGATGAAATTCCGTTTATCTCTGCAGCTCCGAAACCCGGAAGACAAGAAGCTTTAGAATATTATCAGGGAATTGCGAGGCAGAAAAATCTGAATATCAATTTGTATGAAAAGGTTTTAAATATATCTAAAAAAGAAGAAATATTTGAAATTGAAACTTCTAAATCAAAATATTTGGCAAAAAACGTCATCATTTCTACAGGTTTCTACGACATCCCAAATTTGATGAATATTCCCGGAGAACATTTAGAAAAAGTAAAACATTACTACACCGAACCTTATCCTTACGCTAAACAAAAAATCGTGGTCGTTGGCTCAAGCAATTCTTCTGTTGATACTGCTTTAGAAACATATAGAAAAGGTGCTGAAGTGACGATGATTATCCGTCATTCTGAGATTTCTAAGAATGTAAAATATTGGGTAAAACCTGATATTGAAAACAGAATTGCAGAAGGAAGCATTAAAGCCCATTTCAATTCGGAATTGTTAGAAATCAAGGAAAGCTCTGTTATTTTTAAAAATGAAAATGGCAAAATTCAGGAAATTGAAAATGACTTTGTGTTGGCAATGACCGGCTATCTTCCAGACTTTGAATTCCTGAAAAATTCAAGAATTGACCTTCAGGGCGAATGTTTAAATCCTGTTTATGATTCTAAAACTATGGAAACCAATATCCCAAACTTGTATTTGGCAGGTGTGGTTTGTGGCGGAAAAGACACGCACCTTTGGTTTATTGAAAACTCTAGAATTCATGCGGAGATGATTGTAGGAAACATTCTTTATAATCAGAAATAAACTCATCACAAAATATCTTACATTTGACTATTCCATATTCAACATGAAAAAACTTATCATCTTCACATTCATATCTACATTATGTTCGGTTCATACTTTTGCTCAGGCAGACAGCATTCAAATGTATGTCACCAAAGCACTAAAGATTATGAAAAATAAATCGGTCAATAAATCTAAACTCAACTGGGAAGATATATTTAATAAGACCTTAGCAGAAGCTTCAAAAGCTAAAACTATTAAAGAAACTTACCCTAGCATAAAAAACGCTTTAAGTTCTTTAAACGACTCTCACTCAAATTTTTATCCTGAAGAAATGGTAAGAGCGTACACTTTAGGGTACAAAGCAACCGGGCAAGAATTTCCGGTTATCAAAAGCGAATTGCTAGAAAATCAATATGCTTACATCAGTTTGCCCGATATTGGCTCGTTCAACAAAGGCGACTGGAATTTGTATATCAACACTTTTTACGTAAAAGTGAATGAATTACAAAAACGCAATCCAAAGGGATGGATTATTGATTTGAGAGGAAATTTCGGAGGGATGCTTTATCCAATGTATGCTGCAATTGCTCCTTTTCTGGACAGTAAAAATGTGGTCGGCACAAAAGATGCTGAGGGTGCGATTGAATACTACAACTATAAAAATGGTGGATTTTATGAAGGCTCCACGGCAACTCAGTTATTTCAATTGACACAGAAAGAGCCAAAAGCCGTAAAAAAGCCGATAGCTATCTTGGTGAATAAAGTTACTGGAAGTTCTGCTGAATTTATCACCGCAGCATTTGTAGGTCAAAAAAACGCAAATCTTATCGGTACAAACACTCAGGGTTTAACATCCGGAAATCAGGAATACAAATTATCAGATGGTTCTTTTCTTGTGCTTACCATCGGAAATATTGTTGACAGAACGGGAAAGGAATATGCTAAAATTGGTGAAGGAATTTTTCCTGATATCAAAATCGAAAAATCAACTGACGAAACTAAAACAAATGAAGATTATTTGAAAAAAGCATTCAAATTTATTGATGGTAAAAAGAAAGATTAAAAATCAACCTTCACACCCAAAACAAAATTCCTTTTCGCAGCAGGATTATAGTAACGGTTTCCAAAAGCGTTGACATCAAATCCTAAAACGTAATCGGTATTATACAAATTCTGAATTTGCAGAAATAAATTTAGTCTTGTGTTTTCAATATCAAAAGGAAATCTAAACTGGATATTCCCAATCAAATTGGAATCTGACCAAACCGTATTTGCATCATTCAAAGGCATTTTTGAAGTATAGAAATGCGAGTAATCGACTGAAAGTTTATTAAAGAAAGTAAAATTCAATAAACTGTTAATTGTAGTTTTTGGAACTCCTGTTAAATCATTTCCTGAGAAATCAGTTTCTCCCTGCTGATAATTTTGAAATTTAAAATCGTAGAAACTTCCTGAAAATCTGAATTTAAAATTGCTTAGAAAATCATTTTTTAGATTGAAATTTTTAGATTCTAAAAGTAATTCTATTCCTTTTTGAACGGTTGCACCGGAATTCACAAGAAATTCCTGTCCACGCTCATTTTGTCTTCTCACGATGGCATCTTTCATTCGGAAATCAAAATAATTTGCTTCTGCGAACAATATATTCCCAAACTGCTTTCTCACCCCAATTTCTTTATTCCAGCCATATTCGGGAATGAGATTGAGATTAAATTCCTGATTGGATGAGCGGATTTCTTCATTGGTCGGTGCCGAATTTCCTTTTCCCACTTTACCCCGAACCGAAAAACCTTTTCCTATAAGATAGGTCAGTCCAAAATTGGGAAGCAACTGATCTTTAAATTTTGTTTTTCCATTTTCAGACGTAGGATACAGCTTTTCCCATTTGTAAGCATTTGAATTTAAACTCAAGGAAATATCTGAAAATAGTTTTTCGTTAAAATTCAATTTCTGGGAAACGAAAAAGAATCCCGAATTGTTTTTAAGCTTATCAGAATTCTGCGGATCACCTTCTACTCCTTTATTATTATCAAAATTTTTAATGAAGATATTGTTTGTTCCGCCTTCAAAACCCAACCTCCATTCTGCAGACACTTTTTCCCAGTTTTGCTGATAATTCAAATGAGTTCTTAATGCAAAATTACTCTCAAAACGGTTTTCAAAATTGGTAATAAACGGGTTTTCAAAATCTACATATGATCCCTGAACCAAAACAAAATGCGATAGATTTGGAATAATTTTAAAGTCATGAGAAATTCCTGCTAAAACCATTTTATTACGGATTCCCGCATCTTGTTCTTTTGCTCCAGGAACAGTTGCCGTCTTTGGTCTGGCCTGTTTTCTATTAAGCTGCATTTGCTCTAAAGTCAATCCGCCTGGAGTCTGATAATCGATATCAGAAAGAAGTATCATCGCTTTCAGTTCTGCATTTTTTGAATACTGAAAATTGTCTTTAATAAATATCTGTTTTCTTTCAACAGCAGACTGTTCACGGTAAGAATCTGTGCGATAATAATTTTGGAAAATCTGAAAAAAGTGCTTCCCAAACTGCTTTGAAAAATTTACGCTTTCATTAAAAGTTCCATAACTTCCACCAGAAAGATTGGCTGTAGTTTTTTCTGAATTCTGTGTCTGCAACAAAACTGTTCCGCCGGTTGCTGCTCCAAAATCGCCGCTTTCAGGACCTTTAAAAATTTCCACTCTGTTAATTAATTCAGGTGAGATGAGATTAAAATAGGTATTTCCCGATGCATCAGACAAAATAAAATCATCGAGATACACTTTTACATTCCGCACTCCAAAAGGCGATCTCAAAGTGCTTCCACGCAAAGAAATCCTGTAACTTCCTGGTGAACGTTCTTCCATTCGTGCTCCTGCAATCTGATTGACAGATTCAAGCAATCTTTCCGGTGTATTTTGATTTAATAAATTTTCAGAAACTACAGAAACTGATTTTGTAGAAGTGATGAAGGAAGTTGGTTTTTTATATGCATCAATTCGCACTTCGGAAATTAACGTCGCTGAATCTCGTTTCTGAGAAAAGACTAATGAACCGCAAAAAGTGAGTGCTAAAAAATAAATTTTGGTCATGAAAGATTTTGTATAATTTCATTAGCAAATATTATACAGTTTTTTGATGTTTAAAAGCCAGATGCTGAATAATTGTTTTAAATTAAAAAAATCACCCCATTTCTGAGATGATTTAAACAAAATTGATCTAAAGTATATAGTGAGTGTTTTGATGCTGAAAATTTGATATCCCAAAGATAAAATCAATGTTCAGATTGCGAAACAGGAAAAACACCCCAATTTTATCGCGGAAAAATGTCAGAATAAAAAAAGCCCTACATCATTCGACGCAGGGCTTTCAGTTTATATTTTTATCTTATAAAGGTTTTACCAGTTCTAAGAACCAATCTTTTACTTCACCTTCCAAATGCGGAGCCAATTTTTCTTCACAAATTCTGTGATAATCATTCAGCCAATTGATTTCTTCAACAGACAAAATATCTTTTGTAATCGTGTCTTTGAAGAACGGACAGAACGTCAACGTTTCAAACTCATAGAAAGTTCCAGAAGTTGTAGTTTTAGATTCTTTTACGGCAATCAGGTTCTCATGACGGATTCCGTATTCACCTTCTACATAATATCCGGGCTCATTCGAACAAACCATTCCCACAAGCAATTCCTGAGGATTTAAATCTTTTCTGATGTTTTGTGGACCTTCATGCACATTCATAAAACTTCCCACACCGTGACCTGTTCCGTGATTAAAATCTTTAGCATTCATCCACAAAGGAAGTCTTGCAATGGCATCCAACTGTACGCCTCTCGTCCCTTTAGGAAATCTCACCATCGACAGACGGATTAATCCTTGTAAAACCAAAGTAGAATTTGTTTTAAACTCTTCAGAAGCCGTTCCTAAAGCAAAAGTTCTTGTAATATCAGTTGTTCCTTCTAAATACTGACCTCCGGAATCTACTAAAATTGTTGCATCATTCGTTACGTCTTTGCTACCTTCTTTTTTTGCAGAATAGTGCATGATGGCACCATTATCTTTATACCCGACGATGCTTCCAAAGCTTTCTCCCACGAAATTTTCTCCTTCTGCACGGAAGCCTTTCAGTTTTTGACCGATAGAATATTCATTCATCTCCTCTTTTCCAGCATTGTGCGTCAGCCAGTAAAGGAATTTCACCATCGCAACGCCATCACGCACCATTACTTTTCTGAAACCTTCCAACTCGGTTTCATTTTTCTGAGCTTTCATCAGATTTCCCGGAACAGCAGCTTTTACAAACTCATTTCCGATTTTTAAAGCCTCAAAAATCGATTGATTGCTATTCGGTGAAACTAAAACTTTTTCGTTTTTGATGGTTCTCAGGTGATTGTAGAATTCTTCATAAGGCATCATCTTCACCCATGCTTCATCCATTTGCTTTCTTGCTTCAACCTCCATCTTTTCAAGACCTGTAAATAGGATTGCATCATTTTTCGTAATAATAATGTATCCTAAAAATACAGGATTGCTTTCCACATCGCTTCCTCTCAAATTCAATGTCCATGCAACATCATCAAGGCTCGAAATTACGTGAATAGTAACTTCCTTACTTTCCATTTTTTGACGGATCGCTGCAATTTTATCAACCACGGACTTTCCTGCTCTTTCGATAGGATGGGTATAAATAGGATTTTTTGAAGCTTCTCCTCTTTCTTTCCAAACATTCTTTAGTAAAGCATTGTCAACCAATGTAATGTTTTTGGCATTCAGTTTTTCAAAAAGCAGTTCCCAGTTAGCATGAGAAGTTGCCAAAGCATTCACAGCCACTTTACCAGTTGCAGGAATTTCAGAAATAATCCAGTCAATATAGTTTGGAGTTCCTTCCATTCCGTCTTTGAAAAGGTCAATTCCTGATCCCGCCAATTCAATCGGAGCCTGAGTGAAGTATCTTCCGTCAGTCCAAAGTCCAGCCTTATCTTTCGTCACCACTACAAAACCAGCAGAACCTAAAAACCCCGACAGCCAAGCCCTTTCCTGCCATTCTTCAGGCAGATATTCGCTCATATGTGGGTCGGCAGAATATATGATAAATGCATCAACATTATTTTTTTGCATCTCCTCACGGAGCGCAGCTACTTTTTCCTTTGAAGTCATTTTTATAAATTTTAAAAACCGAAAGTTACAAAAAAATCAAGTTCAGCGTCCCGATTTACAGAGGTTTTACGCAATCATTACTCATTTTTTTCAGGAGCTTAATCCGGCTATCCGCTCATACTCCTCACGCCAACGCTTTTTCGTCTGTGACGAAAGCCTACCGCCTGCTGCGGGGTAACCGCTTCTATCCGGGCTGGGCTGAAGTCCTTGTACGAATGTCAGTTACCCTCAATACAAATAGTTTTAGATACCATAAACTTAAATCATTATTAATTTCACAATATTTTGGAAAGGTTCTTGCTATTCATTAAAAATGAAAACACAGAATTACCAAAACCACAGGAAGTTTTATCCGCCTCATCACTTCATTTTGCTTCCATTACTGATGATTTTAGAGGCTTACGGAATTTATAAAATCTGGGATGACGCAGAAAACCAACTGCTATGGATTTTATTTTCGGTCATCATTTTTCTGATTTTCTATTTGGCATTCATGACCAGACAGCATTACGCACTCGGACTTCAAAACAGAATCGTACGATTGGAGTTCAGACAAAGATATTATGAGATTTTCAACAAAAGGTCAGACGAAGTTTGTGAAAAACTGAGTTTTGGACAAATTGCCGCTCTGAGATTTACTTATGATGATGAGTTTAAAGAACTTTTATATAAAGCTCTAAACGAAAATATTTCAGGAGACGAAATCAAAAAGTCAATCAAAAACTGGCGTCCTGATAACGAAAGAATTTAATTATATAATCACTAAAAATAAACTATTATGAGAAAGTTATCTTTATACAGTATGAGTCTTTTTGCCATTCTGTTATTGACAAGTTGTGAAGCAGTAGAAACAATCTTCAAAGCCGGAATGTGGTGGGGAATAATTGTAGTTGTTGGCATCGTGGCCTTATTATTATGGCTGTTTTCTAGGGGTAAAAACTCTTAACCAATTATTTTATGAATCAATCAGACCAAGAGATTATTTCTCACCTGAAGCCGTCAAAGATTGTTAAAATTATGAAGGATCCGGTAGCTTCTGCAAAGGCAGTGAATCTTATTTACACTTCCGATGCAGAAACAGCCGGTATCATCCGCAGAAAAAGAGGTAAGAAATATCTTTATTTCAAAGACGGCGAGAAAATTAAAGACAAAGAAGAGATCAAGCGTATCAATGGCTTGGTCATTCCTCCAGCATGGGAAAATGTCTGGATTTGCGCCATCGATAATGGCCATCTTCAGGCAACTGGTCTGGACGCAAGAAAAAGAAAACAATATAGATATCATTCGCTTTGGAGTGCATTGCGAAACCATACTAAATTCTACAGAATGCTTCAGTTTGGCTATGCCTTACCTGAAATCCGTCTGCAGTTAGAAAAAGATTTAGCCTTAAGAAATTTCGAAAAAAGAAAAATCCTTGCATTAATTGTAAGCTTAATGCAGCGCACGAACATTAGAATTGGGAATAGCATTTACGAAAAACTTTACGGTTCTTTTGGCTTGACAACTTTGAAAGGAAAACACGTAAAAGTGGAAGGACAGAAAATCAATTTTGCCTTCAAGGGAAAAAAAGGAGTAATGCATGATGTCAATCTGAAAAGTAAAAGACTCGCAAAACTAATTACGAAATGCAAAGAAATTCCGGGAAAAGAACTCTTTCAATATTACGACAGCGAAGGAAACCGCCATCACATCGATTCCGGAATGGTGAATGATTATATTAAAGAATTAAGTGGAGAAGATTTCACAGCAAAAGACTTCAGAACCTGGTCAGGAACAGTCAATGCTTTAATTGCATTCAAAGAAATCGGATATGCCGAAAACAATACTCAATACAAAAAGAAAGTTAAAGCTGCATTAGATATTGTCGCTGAACATCTCGGAAATACAAGCACCGTTTGCAGAAAGTATTACGTTCATCCTTTAGTCATCAATCTTTACGAAAACAATTCTATCAAAAAGTACCTAGATGCTCTAGAAGTCATTGAAGAAAACGACGGAAAAGCAGGATTAACCCATGAGGAAAAATTAGTTTTAAAAATTTTGGAAAACGAAAAAATGTAGTTTGACATTTCAATTAAAATCCGGGAACTGTAATAGGTGAATAAATTTCTCCTTCTTTCATTTCCATAACTTGTCCATTTTCATTAAAAGAAATATCTAGTGCTCTTGACAAAAATCCGGAAAATTTCGCAACACATTTTTGATAAGGTGACTTGATTTTAAAAGGTTGATGTCCCTTTTGTACCGTAGTGGTTCCATCATTCATTTTCATTATTTGGTAGGTTCCTTTTATTAAACTTTTACAGTTTTTCTGATTGATATTAATCTGAAAATTCTTAGCGTCTACAAAATACAAAACATCGGATTTCATTTTGTCTTTATCTAAAAATAGCTCCGTTTCTTTATAATTTTTTAGGTCGAAATACCATTTTGAATCTTTTAAATTACTATTCAACAATTCACCTTCAGGAATTTTATATTCTTCAATTTGAGGAGCTAAAGGATATTCTTTTACAACTTTCTTTTTGTGTTGTGCAAAAACGGTTTGAGACAACAACAAAAGAATCAAAAATATTTTTTCATATTCTAAAGTTTAGTATTTATCAAATATAATCATTCTAAAATGCAAATAGTCTCTATCGATTTTTTGTACAAATTAATTGTTGTAAATTTGTAAAAAGCAAAAATTAAACAATACAACGTAATATGTCAAAAGCAATTTCGCAAGTACCATTTGCAGTAAACGAACCGGTAAATTCTTACGAACCGGGTTCTCCGGAAGTAAAATCTCTGATCGCTCAATACAAAAAAATGTGGGCACAGAAAATCGAGATTCCAATGGTTATCAATGGTAAAGAAGTCAAAACTGACGATAAAGTTCAGCTTCAGTCTCCTCAGGATCACGCTCATGATTTCGGATTCTACCACAGAGGAACAATGCAACATGTAGATGATGCCATCAACGCTGCTTTAGCTGCTAAAAAACAGTGGAATGACTTGGGTTGGGAACACCGAGCAGCCATTTTCTTAAAAGCTGCTGATCTTTTGGCAGGTCCTTACAGAGATGTGATCAACGCTGCTACAATGATCGGACAGAGTAAAAATGTTCATCAGGCAGAAATTGATGCAGCTTGTGAGTTCATCGATTTCTTAAGATTCAACGTAGAATTCATGACAGAAATGTATTCTGAGCAGCCGGTTTCTGATGCAGGAATCTGGAATCGTGTAGAATACAGACCTTTAGAAGGATTCGTTTTTGCAGTTACTCCTTTCAACTTTACCGCAATCTCAGGAAACTTGCCGGCTTGTATGGCAATGCTTGGAAACGTTGTGGTTTGGAAGCCGTCAGATAAACAAATCTACTCTGCAAAAGTAATCATGGATGTTCTTACTGAAGCTGGTCTTCCAGCAGGGGTAATCAACATGATTTTCACAGACGGAAAAGAAACTGCTGAGAAAGTTTTGGCACACAGAGATTTTGCAGGACTTCACTTTACAGGTTCCACAAAAGTTTTCCAGGGAATGTGGAAAATGATTGGTGACAATATTCATAACTACAGAACATACCCAAGAATCGTTGGAGAAACAGGTGGAAAAGATTTTGTAATCGCTCACCCTTCTGCTAACGTAGAAGCAGTTGCAACAGGTTTGGTAAGAGGTTCATTTGAATATCAAGGACAGAAATGTTCTGCGGCTTCAAGAGCTTACATTCCAAGATCACTTTGGGCAGACGTAAAAAAAGTAATGGAAACTCAGATTGCATCCATTAAAATTGGTTCACCTGAAGATCCTTCCAACTTTGTGAATGCAGTAATCGACAAAAACTCTTTCGAAAAATGTAAAGGCTATATCGACAGAGCTGAAGCGTCGAGCAATGCAAATGTAATTATCGGTGGAAAATGTGACGATTCTAAAGGATGGTTCGTTAGCCCTACAGTAATCGAGACTACTGATCCTCAATATGAAAGTATGGTAGAGGAAATCTTCGGCCCAATATTATCAGTTTACGTTTATGAAGACAAAGATTGGACAGAAACACTTAAAATAGTAGATTCTTCATCTCCTTATTCATTAACAGGTTCTGTGTTTTCACAAGACAGATATGCAACTGACGAAGCTTTCAAAGCTTTAGAAAATGCTTCTGGAAATTTCTACATCAATGACAAACCAACTGGTGCAGTTGTAGGACAGCAACCTTTCGGTGGAGGAAGGGCTTCAGGAACTAACGATAAAGCAGGTTCTAAAATGAACTTACTAAGATGGACTTCTGTAAGAAGTATTAAAGAAACTTTCGTTTCTCCTAAAGATTATAAATACCCATATTTGGGATAACTATCAATTATAAATAATGGGTAATGAGTAATTGCTCACAAAATATAAAATGGCCTCGGAATTAATTTCGGGGCCTTTTATTTAAAAATTAACAATATTTTAATATTTTTATCATTTAATTAGTAATAAAACAATACTTTTCGGAATAATTATTGGATACTTCCTATTACACCATTTAAAATTATATTATGAAAAAGTTAGTTTTATTAACCTTAGGGATAGGATTTTTTGCAGCGAGCTGTGGAACTAAAGAAAAGCAAATGTCATCTAGTAACACAGATTCTACAGCAATAGACGCAGCGCAAGCCGCACCAATTGTAGCAGATACAATGACAACAGTTCCAATGGATAGTACGAAAGTAGATACCGTAGTTGCTCCTGCACCCAAATAAAAAGTCTAATGTAAAAATGGAAATCCACAGATGAAAGTTCTGTGGATTTTTTTATATTTGAATAACAAACATTAAAAAATTTACTATGAAAAAACTATGGATAGGAACAATTCTAGGATTGTTGGTTTTTGCAAGCTGCGCAGATAAAAAAGAAAACAGAGAAGAATTTAAAGCTGAGCACAACAAAGATGCCATGCGAAATGATCTAGGAGATTCAGCAGTAGCCAACTCTGAAAAAAACGCTCCTGATAATACAAATCTCGCACAAGATACTCTTAAAAAACCAACAGATTACGAAAGTAAAGAATCACGCCCAAACACAAAAGTAGGCGGTTCAAGATAAAATACAATCCACGGAATTTTCTGTGGATTTTTTGTTTACAAACAATTTCATCCAAATTATCTTTAAAGATTTTAACTAAATTTTATGAATTGAATTATTGATAATTTTAAAGACTTATATTAACATAATTATTACATTTGTATTCAATAAAATATTTCATGAAAAAAACAGCAATATTATCACTTCTTTTCTTTGCCGTGATTGCATTCGGACAAGGAATTAAATTTGAAGAAGGAAATTTCAAAAGCCTTTTAGCTAAAGCAAAAAAAGAAAACAAACTGATTTTCATTGACGCTTATGCAGTTTGGTGCGGACCGTGTAAACTGATGGTGAAAAATATTTTCCCTCTAAAACCTGTCGGTGATTATTACAATGCCAATTTCATCAATGCTAAAATTGACATGGAGAAGGGTGAAGGTATAGATTTAGCAAAAAAATACAATGTAAAAGCTTTCCCAACTTATCTTTTCATCAATGGTGATGGCGAAGAAGTTCACAGAACGTTAGGATATGTTGAGGAGAAAGACTTTATCCAGTTTGCTATGGATGCAGGAGATCCAAACAAAAGACTGACTGCTCTAAAGCAAAAATTCGAAAAAGGAGAAAAAGATCCTGAATTCTTAAAAAATCTTGCTGGTCTTACTATTTATAATGATTCAGACTTTGCAGGAAGAGTTTTAGACCGTTATTTCAGTGCAAAAACTACTTTAGATAAAGACGATGTTCAGATGATTCTTGCAGGAACTCAAAGTACAGAAAGTCCTGTGTATCAAATTTTTCAGAATAAAAAAGAAGAAATCATTAAAGTTTTCCCGGCTGACCGTTACGAAATGTTTGACAAAAACATCAAGCTGAATACGATCATGAAAAAAACGTACAGCGCTGATACAAAAAAATGGAATGACGATTATTTCTACACTGAAACTCAGAAGTTCTTAACTAAAGAAGAATCTGAAAAGCTTTTAAAAAGAGCAAAATCAAACAGAGCTTTAAAAGACAAAGATTTCGCAACTTATGAGAAAATGACTTTAGATCTTTACAAGGATTATTCTGCTGCAAATTCAGAAGAATTAAATTCAATCGCATGGAATTTCTTTGAAAACGTCAACACTAAATCTTCTCTTGAAACTGCTGTAAAATGGGCTCAGGAATCTGTAAAGAAAAAAGAAGAATATGCAAACACAGATACTCTTGCCAATCTTTACAACAAAATCGGCGACAAGAAAAACGCTAAACTTTGGGCTGAAAAGTCTATCGCATTAGGAAAAGCAGAAGGTCAAGATACTGCTGATACCGAAAAAATATTGAAGAGTTTATAAACTTTAATTTAAAACATAAAAAATTCCGCTGAAATAAATTTCAGCGGAATTTTTATTTATTGACTAGTTATAAGTTTCGTCAGTTCGAGTAGCGAAGCGTATCGAGAACTCTCGGTTACTCTTAATGAAAATTTCTCGATACAGTTTTCTTCAAAAACCTACTCGAAATGACGTAGCATTTTAAGTTTTCTGTAATATTTATTAGTATTGAAATAAAACACTTCCCCAAGTAAATCCACTTCCAAAAGCTGAAAGAAGTACTAAATCTCCTCTTTTAACTTTCCCCAATTCTATCGCTTCACTCAAAGCAATCGGAATAGAAGCAGCGGTCGTATTTCCGTATTTTTGGATGTTGTTGTGAATTTTTTCGTCCGGTAAACCAAATTTTTGCTGTACAAACTGAGCAATTCTCAAATTCGCCTGATGCGGAATAAACATATCTAAATCTTCAATCGTTTTTCCTGCTTTATCTAAAGCTTCCTGCATAGTTTCAGGGAATCTTGTTACCGCATGTTTGAAAACAAAATTTCCGTTCATGATTGGATAAACTTCTTTGTCAGTTACATTTTCAGGCTCCTTTCTCATTCTGTCGCTCCAGCCGTATTTTGAACCCGGAAACTGCGTACACAATTCATCAGCATATTTTCCTTCAGAATGCATATTCATGGCTAAAATATCACCTGCATTTTCGTCTTCAGTTGCCGAAAGTACAATCGCTCCTGCCCCATCCCCGAAAATTACAGAAACTCCTCTTCCTTCATCAGAAAAATCGAGTCCGAAAGAATGAATTTCTGCGCCTACAACCAAAATATTTTTATAAGTACCGGATTTAATAAAAGCATTGGCAACACTCATCGCATAGACAAAACCTGAACACTGATTTCTCACATCCAAAGCACCGATCGTATCGCAACCCAACATATCCTGCAGCAAAACGCCACAACCAGGAAAATAATAATCCGGTGAAAGCGTTGCAAAAACAATATAATCAATATCTTTTGCCGTTAAGCCAGCATGTTGAAGTGCTTTTTCAGAAGCTTTAAAACCAAGAAATGCTGTAGTTTCCTGCGTATCATTTCTGTTGATTCTGTGTCTGCGTTCTTTGATGCCAGTTCTTTCTGTAATCCACTCATCATTTGTGGTCATTAATTTGGCTAAATCATCATTGGTGACAACGTGATCCGGAACATGAAATCCGATTCCTTTTATTGTACTTTTAATCATATAGTTTGTTTAATTTTGGTAAAGATAAAACTTTATTTTACACATAGGTTTTTTTAAAATTTATAGTATTTTTACTTTATGCCTATCAATACAATTTACAGAGATTCGGGATGCGAATGGATAGACGTAGAAGCACCTACGGACGAAGATATGAAGTACCTTCATGAAAGATATGAGATCAATAATCTCCTTTTGGAAGACACTTTAGATCCCAATCACTTACCCAAATATGAAGAAGACGGAAACGTGAAATTCTTCCTTCTTCGGGAAAGCACCGAGCTCGAACGGAAAAACCTAAACACCATCAGTGATATCAGTACCAAAATCGGAATTTTCCTTTTAGAAAAAACCATTATCACGGTACACAGAATGAAGGCAAAAAGTATTGCTGAAACCAAGAAAGAGCTTACAGAAAGTTCGAATCATGTACATCCTCATAAAATTGCCCTGATGATTTCGTTGGTCATTATGAAAACCTTTGATGATGAAGCCATCAGCCTTTTTGAAACGATGGACAATATTGAAAATGAAATTTTTCTTAAAAATACAAACCACACCAATCAAATCAGGAGGCTCTATAAATTGAAAAGAAAATCAGGATTAAATTCAAGAGTTTTAACCATATCAAATGACGCAATTGATAAGTTTAAATTGTTGAAACTGGAAGATTCTGAAGTGGTCGATTTGAAGGATAAACAAAAAGATGTCGTTGCCGATTTTGATCATTTAAATATTCAGATTACTAACTTAATTTCGATGTTTTTGGCATTGTCTGATCAGAAAGCGAATCAAGTGATGAAAGTTTTAGCGATTTACTCAGTGTACTTTTTACCGATCACTTTTATTGCCGGATTATATGGAATGAACTTCGATAATATGCCTGAACTTCATACCAAGCACGGATATTTTTACACTTTGGGATTAATGGGGGTGATTGTGATTTGTACGTTTATTTATGCGAGGAGAAAACAGTGGTAGATTTTCAACAATAAAAAAACACAAATATTCATCTGATGAAAATAGTAAAGCCGATTTCGGAAGAAAAATTTAACAAAGTAATTAATTCAAAAAAAATAAAGCCTTTTCAGAACAAGATTTTATTTCTTATTTTTTTCCAAATATTGAAAAGGTTGCCGATCTGGCGATTGGTCAATACTTTTGGTTTATCGGAAGCCGAAAAGACAGCAAAATAATCGCTGTAAGTAAAAATATTCATAAGCTAACCCCTTTTTCTGAGATAGAATGGACGAACGGTGATGCTTACTTCTTCGCCAATCTTTTTCATCCCGATGATAAAAACCACGTACTTTCCGCCTTTATTTTCGCACTAGAATTAGCAGAGAAGCTGCCTCTCGAAAAACAAAAAAACTGCAGAGTAAACATCTACGGAAGAATGCTTGATGCCAACGAAGAATTTCAGTGGAGACTCATTCAGTTTCCAGGATATTATTTTGATGAAAATGGCATTGTAGAAAGCAGTTGGATTATGGTGACTGATATTTCTCATCTTCATATCGACAACCAGGCAATGATTACTTTTTTTGACGGAAGCAATATCGAAAACCAATACTTTAAAGTCATGAAAGATCAAACTTTAAAGCCACTCCCCATTCCAAAAATTTCAAAAAGAGAGCATGAAATTTTACTACTTACTTCCAAAGGTCTTAACTCGCCGGAAGTTGCAGAGAAACTTTCAATTTCTTATCACACTGTAGAAAATCACAAGAGAAATTTAAGAATAAAAACCAATACCAAAACCTCTGCAGAATTGATCTCTTTCGCTTTTAAAAACAATATTTTTTAGAATTTAAATTATTTTATCTGTCTTGAAAAATGACAGATATCTGCTATTTTATACCTTCTTTTTTTTGGTGAGCTTTACTTATAAAATTGATCACCATGAAAAAACTACTCTTTATTATCACATTATTTCTTGTATTCGGAAATCACATCAGCGCACAATGTCTTTGTGGAATTACACCTTCAGAAAGCAGATGGGACGGAATTGGATTCAGAATCAATGATGAACCTCTCAAAAAATACGCTTGTGGGTACCAACTTACCGTAAAAACGACCGCTAAAATCACCTTTGTAAGCGGAGGCTATCTGTGCATCGACAAAAAAGAGTGTAAAGCACAAATTTCTGCAAAACTAATGAACGGAACCAGCGTTGTTCAGAATTTTAGCAATTTTACTTTTACCGAAACCATTCAATTTCCTTCTAATGGAAATTTCAAACTCGTTTTGTCTGCAAAATGTGGCAAAATGACGTGCAAAACGTGTACTTACTATTTTAAAGTTTTATAAAATAATAAATCATGAAAAAATTACTACTACTTATTTTTAGCTTATCAATAAGTCAAACTGCGTATTCACAAGTCGTAAATCCTAATGTTGCAAAAAAAATAACCGAAAAACCTAAACTCAACTTTATTAAAAAAATAGACCGTAGACTTTGGGTTACTCTCATCAATGCGACTTTGCGGCAATCTTACTTTCGGATCAACAATTTTGATCCTGCAGGAACTGATGCTTCGGGGAATTTCCAATTTTATAAACCTGAAGACACAAAGCTACGATTGGGAAGAACTGGCGTTGAAACTATTTTCAAATTAGAACCACTTCGCTATGATCCGCTTACCGTTTATTTTAAAAACATCAACAGCAACAAAGCTGAAGTAAATACCAAAGACGGTAAAATACAGTTTTTTGTAAGCTTTGAAAAAGAAGATGTAGAGATAAGCGTAAACTGTGTAAGAAATCTGGCTTGTGGAGGACTAGGAAATCCTCAATTTCATGTAGACGATTTGCGATTAAATATTGAGTTAGAGCCTTATGCCGAGAACGGTAAAATACGGTACAGAAATGCCTCGGGGAAAATTTCCGCCAATGCAGGACACGATGGTTTTAATTTTATATTCACCCAATTAGAGCCATTTACAAGAGCAATGAACGGACCTCTGTTTGACCTATTCTCGGGCAAAATCACAGAATATCTCAACAGTGATAAAACGATCAATGATATTTCTGATCAACTAATGTCTGGAATTCTGGCAAATCGTGCACTACTTGGAATTACCGGCGAGACTGTTTATTTCACACAGTTTTATGTGGATAATGACGGAAACATCATGTACAATGTAAGATAATTTCAACAATAAAGGGTGATTTGCCTTATATTTTTAATTAAAGGGTGTCTAATTTTACCAAATAAAACACAAACATTTCGCATCTGTGAATCTAAATATAATTTAAACTAAAAACACTATGAAAACAATTATCACTTTTACTTTTCTCTTTATGTGTGCGTTTTTCAACGCTCAATTCTTAGGAAATCTTGCAAAAAAAGCACAGAAATCCACCGAAAGAGCCATTGAAAGAAAAGTTGAACAAAAAGCAACGAAAACTACCAATGATGGTATGGACGTTATTTTGAACAATAAAAAACAAATACGAAAAACGGTGCAACCTCCAATAATTCCTCGAGTTCAAAAAGGTCTAATAACAATTCAGATTTTGTTTCCGGAAGTAAAGTTATTTTTGAAGAAAAATTCGGTCGAGATGCTGAAGGAGATTTCCCTATAAACTGGTTTACCAACAGTAGCGGAGAAATACAAAATCTCAACAACAAAAAATGGCTACAACTATCTGATAAAGGAAGTTTTACTCCAAATAACATCACCAAACTACCAGAGAATTTCACTTTTGAATTTGATGTTACTACGACTGATAATTTCAATTTTTATTCTACACCTTTGAATATTGTTTTCACAGAAAAAACGACCAAAGCAGACAATGTTTGGAATACCGTTATCAAAAGAAAAGAAGGTGTAGTTTTTAGTGTACATCCTACAAGTTCGCTTTCAAAACAAGGCAGAAGCGAGGTTTTTGTAATTTCTGAAAAGAAAGAAATTCTAAAAAACAAAGTTGACATTTCTGAATTTAGCAATAACAACAATACCGTTCGTGTACAAGTGTGGCGACAAAAAAACCGATTCAGAATGTATATCGATGGTAAAAAAGCGTGGGATTTACCGTCTGCATTCGGAGATGCCAATTACAATCAAATCATCTTTTTTATCGGAACGTACAAAAATTCTACAGACAAACTTTTCATTTCTAACTTAAGATTAGCAGAAGCGGGCGAAGACAAACGCCATAAATTATTAGAAACAGGAAATTTCACGACCAACGAAATTTTATTTGATGTCAATAAAGCCATTATAAAACCCGCAAGTTTTAAAATTTTAGATGAATTAGGAAAAGTTCTTGCTGAAAATCCTTCCGTACATGTAAGTATTACAGGCCATACCGACAACGATGGTAATGATGATGCCAACCAAAAACTCTCTGAAAACCGAGCAAAAGCAGTTGCTCAATATTTTCAGACGAAATATAAAATCTCAAGTTCACGACTAGAAACCTACGGCAAAGGCGAATCTGAACCTTTGAACGACAATACTTCAGCAGAAGATAAAAAGCAAAACCGAAGAGTGGAGTTTGTTGTCGTTCAGTAATTCTTTTCACCCAATTTAACCTTGACAAGGTTGATGAAAAATCAATCTTTTTATACGAAATCACCCGCAGCCCGACCTGAACGGAGCTCTTTTTGTGAGGAGGCACGACGAACAAAAAAGCGGGAGTGGAGGGCGGAAAAAGCTGCCATAATAAAAAATTGCAATCACAAAATCTACTAATATGAAAACCCTATTTACCTTTTTCATCACTTTTCTAATGCTTCAAATCTTCTTTGCACAAGGAACTTACACCGAAGAACAAAGAAGAAGAGACCAAGCAAAATTAGATTCTATCTGCAAAAAATCACCCAATTCTTGCTTGTATTATGATGATGCAATTGGTCCGAAATCGGTTTTCAGAAATCATGCTCCAAGAAAAATAAACAGAACTCAAAAAATCTGCTTCGACAAAAAATTGGAATACATGGCAACCATCAACGGAAAAACCAAAAGAGGCTGTTATTATATGAATTCTGTAACAGGATATGTAGCTCAATTCTTAACAAATCTAAACGAAAGCTGCAACGGAATGAACAATCCGCAACCCGGATTTGAAATGATGATCACTTCTAAAGTAGGAGAATCTTTCACATTTAAAATTAATAAAAGAGGCGAAAGAACTTTTTATGCAGAGATGCCTCCTGAAGATGTTCCGTATGGAATGTCTACCAGTTTTGTCCTGAAAAATCCAAGAGCGTTATCTCTGGATTATCGAGAACCATTTACCAACCTCAATTTGCCGACGCTTGGGTACGTTATCGAAGGAATTGGTGAAAGCAGCACGAAATATTTGTTTGGAGCATATCATGCTCAAAGAATTCCGCTAAAAGATTATGTGGGTGCTTTTGGAACGGGTTATTACAAAGACGGAATGGGAAATACCTTTATTTGTCTGGCAGTGGAAAGCGAGAATAATTTTGTGAAAATTGAAAAAATAACCGATGTTACCGAATGTTTTGACGGAAGTTTATTTAAAGATGGTGCAGAAGAAGCTCTTCAATCCAATGAAGAAATGATAAGAGAGCGGGAAAAGGATCTCGATTATCAGGATAATTTAGAATACGGTAAAACATGTGAAGCTACCACGGCATTGGTTCAGCACAAACGACAGATTTTAAATAAAGAAAAAAGTTACCACGACTTTATCAAATCCGGCGGAAATCCCAATAGTAAAGATGGATTGAGATTAGGAGCAATGGCTCAGGATGTAACCGATCAGGTTGTAACCCATCGTCTGGAAACCGAAAAAAGAATCTGTGCGGCAGAATACTCTATTCAGGTCGCTTCTAGAGAATACAACGGTGCAAAAGCAAAAGAAAGAGCTTCAAAAAAAATAGCTTGCTACTCTCTTGCAGTAAAACAATTGGACGAATTACAAAAATCTTTGGCAGCCATTAATGTAAGACATGGAAACAACTATGCAAAAGCTTTGGCTGAAAAAAATATGCTTTACCTGAGCAAAATGAAAAGCATAGACACCAATTGCAACCAAGACAAAGCGGGAAATACCAAAAAAAATCCGATGGAAGATGGCGCCAAACAATTGGGAGAACAATTGAAAGAGATGATCAAACGCAAATAAAATACAAACAATTATAATTTAATAACCATTAAACTAAACAATCATGAAAACAAAAATCATATTTTTAGCCTTCGTTTTTCTAAGCTTCAGCAATATATTTTCTCAAAAAAAACCAAGACTTCCGCAAGCAGACACGCAAACTTCTTGCCTATGCAAAGATTTAGAAATATATCCCTATTTCTATTACAAAGACGCCGCAAGTGCACCCAATTCCCACTTGTACCTGCGCTTCGATTTTCATCATAAAGGCCGGAACCAATGCAAGCCAGAATTTAAAGGAAATATTACTATTTATAGAAGTGATGCTATTCAAGTCACCATTCCTGTAGGTAATTTAACTTCTTTTGTAGATACTATGGGACAAAGAATTTTTGTGATCACCCAATTGCATTTGCCAAACTCATTCAGGCCTATGACAACCGGTGAAACTTACAGAATTACCTACTCATTGAACTATGGAATAAAATCTCCTTGCCCTGTCTCCTTCACCAAAAACGTTCGTTTTACAACTTCTGAACCTATTTTATAAATTCTGAAGAATTGAAATTTCACAAAAAATTTACCATTTGATCTGATGAAAATTATTGAATATTTTACCGAGGTACAGCCTCGGTTTTTTTCTGGAATTTTGGTTTAAAAACTACAGTATAATTGTTTTTTGTTTTACTAAAAATTTTTATTTAGAAAAGAAAAAATTTTAGAATTATCTTAAAACCATTAACTTAGTTGCTACGAATCATTCTTATCATAACAAATGTAATTTACCATCATTTATTGTGTAAGAGTATTTGATAAAACTCAATTAACACCAAAATCATGAAACCCGAAATCCTTCAAAAAATCCTTGAGGACGACGTACTTTCTCAGGAATCAAAAGAGAAGCTTAGCGCTTTACACGAAAATATTTCGACCAAAGAATTTTCTGACATTCTCGATGCTGAAGGCAATCAGTATATTGAGTTTGTGCAGGAAGGCGGTGGCGTTTGGGGTAGTGCATTAGTAGGATATCTTTATGCTTTAGAAATCTTCGGAATCCGTTTTCTGAAAGTGGCAGGAACGAGTGCCGGAGCCATCAACACCATGCTTATCGCAGCTTGTAAAACAAAAGAAGAAGCGAAAGGTGAAGTCATTAAAGACATTCTATTCAATTGGGATTTTTCAGATTTTATGGATGGTAAACCGTATGTGAGAACGACCATTCATGCCATGCTCAACAATAAAAATTTCATTAAAATCAATGTGATTATTATTTCTGTAGTCATGCTGGTTCTTGTTGCACTGCCGTTTATTATTTCGTCTGAAACAATTCTTAATGCTAAACTTTTATTTTTAGTCCCGTTGATTCCTATTATCATTGGATTTTTCTGTTTTAAAAAGTTTTATAGTGATTTCAGGAAAAGCAATAGCGGATTGAATCCCGGAAATGTTTTTCTTCAACAAATGACCGATGTAATGAACGGATTCGGAATTAAAACCGTTGCAGAACTCAACCAAAAATTTATTCAGAAAGAAGATCAAATGAATCTCAATTACCGCTACGGAAACGGAATGGAGTTTTACACCAATGCCTTAAACGGAATTGAAGAAATCAAGATGAATAACCTCGAGCACATCGATGAAACCCGTTACAGAATATTCTTCGAGAGCGCCGAAAACAACGATTATTATAAAAACAATCCATTTTATCAGCTTAAAACAGAATATATTGTCATCACAACCGATATTAACGCAAAAATAAAAGTCGAATTACCGACAATGGCGAATCTCTATTGGTCGGAAGAAGAACTGAAACACATCAGTCCGGCTGAGTTTGTGCGCGCCTCGATGTCTGTGCCTTTCTTTTTTGAGCCGATGCAAAAGCTCATCAATAAAGACGATGATTCTGTAAAATATGCCTGGAAGTTCTGGATGAATACCCCAAAAGAAGATATTTATCCCGTCGGAATTTTCATCGATGGCGGTACACTTTCCAATTTCCCGATTGATCTTTTTCACATGAATGATATTTTTTATCCGAGACTTCCTTTGTTTGGAGTACAATTGACCAGCGATTCTGAAATCTTGGGCGAAAAAGGAAAAACAAGCGAACAAATCCTGAAAACTCCCCTCTCCTATGCCGGAAATATCATCGGAACTTTAAAAGGTTTCAACGACAAAACATTTCTGACCAAATACTCTTTCTACAATCTTTACAGCATCAAAACAGTGAACTGTGGAACAAGCAGCTGGCTTAATTTTTTTATGAAAAGAGAAGAAAAAGAACAACTCTTCAATGCCGGATTTTTTGCAGCATTAGATTTCCTCAATCAATTTGACTGGGCAAAATATAAGTGTGAAAGAATGATGGTCGCTATGAAGGAGAAAAAGATTTTGAAGGAGGAGGATACGAAGACAGTGGGGTGAGGAAAATTGAGTATTTTAGCTTAATTTTTATTTAAAACCTATATGACTATTTCAAAACGTTTTTCGGTGATTTTAGCTTTAATATTTTTTTCTAATTGCCTAAGAGCTCAAAAAAGTATTGAAAACTATAAATCAGAAATAATGTCAGAAGATGAAATGTTGATTACAACAAGGAAAGCTATAAAACTAATTCAAGAAAACAGACCTTTAGATCTTAAAAATCTCTTTACAGAAGATATTAGAAAAAAATTAATGACTCTCAAATAAAGCAACTTACAGAACAATTAAATTCTTTTTTTAAAACAGAAACAATTCCTACACACAAAAGAGATATTCTTCCCTCTTTACAAGCTAGCGTAAACAACAACGATACTATTTTTATAAATAATATAAATTATAACTTTAAATCATCACAAACTTTAATTTTTAGCTTTCTTAAAAAATATGGTACAAAAGAGCTGTCAGGTATGCATTTACAAGACAAACCTTTAAATTCTAAAAATTATAGGCCGAATGTCAAGCAAATTGAAAACTTCAATTTTAATGTTGATGACATTACCAGTTTCCGCATTTATTATGATGAAGGAAAAAATAAACGTACAAAATTTAAAAATGAAATTGGTTACTTCGCTATTCAAGGAGGTGCTGAAGAATTTGAAAAATCAAAGATTAAACCCATTATTAAAAATATATTTTCAGATCTAACGAAATCAAAATACGAATCAGTGGATGTGTTCAACAATCCACTACAACGAGGAGAAAATCCAAAATTCATTCAAATTGAAGTTGCATTAAAAGACAAACCGTATTTAATATTTATATATCTACCTCTTCTAAAAGATCAAAAATATTCAGGAAAAATAGTCTTAATGGAAAAGGAATATCAAAATTTAGGGTATCAATTTATTTTAAATCAAAATGATTATTTAAATATTGTAAAAGAATTTCCGAAAATTTTAGATTTAAAATTAGATAATTTCTACGAAGAAAAGCCTTAAACTTAACATAATGAAATACATTTGCGAATGCTGCGGCGAAGAAAAAGAAGATTGGCCGGCAATAGCTTACAATTCTCCATCTCCATATATGAATCTTACTAATGAGGAAGAAAAAAATTCTGAATTGGGATCTGATTTTTGCATTATCAGATATGATGACGAAACTTGCTATTTTATAAGAGCTGTTTTAGTTCAAAATGTAATTGACGGTTGTCAAAACCTTGAATATGGAGTTTGGGTTTCTTTGAGTGAGGAAAGTTTTTATGAATATGTCGAAAATTACGATAACAAAGACTTTACTGCCGTGTACTTTGGATGGTTAGCCAATTATCTACCAGACTATGACTATGATTCAATCCCAACAAATGTGGAAGTTGACAATTCTTTGGGATGACCATTAATTCTTCCACATAGTTCCCACGATGATCGTTTTGTGAAAGATTGCTATGATGGAATTTCTAAAGAAGCAGCAGAGAGAAGAATTAATGTAGTTTTGAGGAAATAAAATAGCCAAGATTCTTCCTTCGTCAGAATGACAAACAATGATTTGTATTTTACTAACCGCAACTAATCAACACAAAACATGACTACCAAATTAGATTTAAGAGAAAATTTAAACTTACCCAATTCAGAAACAACCACTTCCGCAGAAATATTTCAAAACCAAACCCTGCGCCCTGTTTTAAAACTACAGAACGATCTTTATCTGTCATTATTTACAAACTATGCATTGCGACAAAAAGCAGATTTTAGCTCATTATCGACTTTTAAAAAGCAAACGTTTATTGAACAAAGCCTGCAAAAAGATGCGGTTCTGAAAAACACGTTCATTGGGATGTCCATCGGAATGTTTACGTTAGAGGAATTGGAGCTTTATCAATCTGACAGCAAAGTTTTCAATAAAAGAATCATCACGATGCTGATCGAAAGATTGAAAAGCCAGATGAAATAATTATAAAAGTTGATTTCTATTAAAAAACTGAAGTTGAAAATGAAATTTCAGAGATTCTTCCTTCGTCAGAATGACAAATTACAGTAACCTACCCTCTCCTCCACATCGGATCATGCTTCAAAATCTCTTCATTCACCACACAATCTTCAGCATGAGCACCTTTCAGAAAACCGATGCTCATCAGAAATTCATTCACGATTTCTCCACCTGTGAATTTAAAAGTTTTTTGAAAAGTTTCATCCATTCCTGTAGATCTTTTGGATGATGATGTTCCAGCCATTTTTCAAACGAACCGAATTCTTTTTGAAGTTCGATAATGGTTTTGGCATTTTCTATGGCAGCGTTGACTTTCAGTTTATTTCTGATAATTCCAGGATCAGCAAGCAATCTTTCACGGTCTTCTTCAGTATAAGCTGCAACTTTTTTAATATTAAAATTGTCATACGCTTTTCTGAAACTTTCTTCCTTTTTCAAGAT
The DNA here is from genome assembly GCF_003669035.1 of Chryseobacterium sp. 3008163. Lineage (NCBI taxonomy): Bacteria > Pseudomonadati > Bacteroidota > Flavobacteriia > Flavobacteriales > Weeksellaceae > Chryseobacterium > Chryseobacterium sp. 3008163. The sequence continues at coordinate 1,164,493 of NZ_CP033070.1, forward strand.
TGTTTCCCAGCTCAGACCTGCCTGATTGATTTCCATGATGAGTCTTCCGAACAATTCGTTATCATCATGAATCGGGAAACCATAATGGTTGTCGTGGTATTTTTTGTGCAATTCTTTTCTGCTTTCGGGCTGCATTCTTTCGATTACTGAACAATAACTCATGAGAATAGGTTTTCTGTTTTTGTTAAAAATTTATCTAAAGCTTCTTTCATATCAATTCCGGTGCGGTCTGCCAAAACGATGAGCCACCAGATATTTTCGCCCAACTTATGCTCCAGCTCTTCCGCAGAATTCTTTTTTGACCACGTTTTTTCATGAGACATCACATTTCTGCCAACCAATCCTGCATCCGTAAGATATGCCAAAGCATCTTGCTCAAGCGTCCATTCACTTCCATTTTGCTGAATTTCTAACTCGTGGTATTTTTCTCTGATTGCCAGTGAGCGTGCTATAATTTTGTCTAAATTATTGTATTCCATCATTTATATTTTACAATTAACAAACAAAGATAAGATGTACTATTGACAACTGTTAGTCAGTAGCAAAAAAATTAAGTAAGAAATTAATCTGAAAAAATCAATACAAATAAAAACCGTAGTTTTGTGACGATGTCAAATGTAAAACTCCATATAAAAATATACAAAGCAATTGTAGTGATGCTTGTTGTGGCATTTTCATTATCTCCGTGCTCATTAAAGAGAGATATGTTGGGGATCTTCGACATTCAGCATATCAGTTCTCTCAACAAAGTAAAAACAACCGCATTATCATTTTCAAGTTGTCAGACAATCAGTTCTTCTGCAAAAGTTTCTTTTTTAAAAACTGATTTTAAATTTAAAAACAATCTATTTTCTGATATTTTACAATCAGTAAATTATTACTCTGAAAATAAAAATTTCGCTCTCAAAAACTATTACGGAAACACGTCCGGAAACAGTCCTCCAAAATATATTTTATTTAAACAGTTGAAGTTAGATATGATTTAGATTTCGTTCGAAATAAATTTTAGTATCAATTTTTAAATAAATTTTAATGAAAAACAATATGACCAATCAGCCCTTTGATGTGGCTGGTTTATATACTTTACCTATCCGTCTTGTCATTGGGTGGACCTACTTTTCAGCTTTTTGGCGCAGACTTATCCTCGAAAACAAACTGATACCGGATGAAGCCGGATATATCGGTGAAAAATTCAATCACTTTTTACCCAATGCTTTGGGAATAAAACCCATTATTGAGTATTTGGTAACTCATCCCGATGCGTTGCAAACCTCTATGATCAGTTTTACCGTTATCGAAGGTATTGTGGGATTATTTATTATTTTCGGCTTATTCACAAGATTAATGGCTTTAGGAGTTTTCGGTTTAGCAATGGGCATACTATTGGGCTCAGGATGGATCGGTACGACTTGCTTAGACGAATGGCAAATAGGGGTTTTAGGAATAGCGTGCGGATTTACCCTCTTTCTCACAGGAAGCAGTTCTTATTCTTTAGACCAATATTTTAACAATAAACAATACGGTTTTACGCAGAAAAAATGGTTTAAATGGTTAGGTTCCGGTCAATTTCCCATGTTAAATTATAAATATTTTGTACTTTTAGGCTCACTTCTTATTTTTGGACTCACCTTATTTACCAATCAATATTTTCATGGCGGTGTCTTTGGAACTTTGCATAATAAATCGGTAAAACCAAAGATTGAAATATCTAATATTGAGATGAATCAATCACAGATTAAATTTGAAATTTACAGAACGGAAGGCGCAGATGTCTATGGCTCTTTTCTTATCGGAATTGATTTACTCAACGAAAAAGGGAAAGTTATTCAATCATTGAACGGAGCAGAGCTTTCAAAATTTCCAAAAGTAAATATTCATAATCATTATGTGGCAAAAGTAAAGCCAGGAAAGCACAGTTTGATTATTCCATTAGGCGCAAAAGCAGATTTAAGTTTAGATATAAAAGAAGCTTTAATTCAAAATGAAAAGATTTCTATTATCAAATTAACTGATATCAGCGGCGCAGAATGGACAGCAAAAATTGAATAATTTTCAGCTTTATATTTCCTCATGCTCAAACTTTTTCTGAATATGAGGAAATTTAGCTTTATCAACTCTCATTATTTTGTAAATTTATATCAATAAAAATCACCAAAATCATATCACATGAAAAACTCAATTCTTTTACTTTTTGTTTTAACATTCAGCAGTTTCGTAACTTTCGCAAAGGCTCAGAAAATTTCTGACGGTGAAACAGTAGACGTCAACGGTCTGAAGGTCAGTTTTAATATCACCAACAAAGAAAGCGTACAGGCTGGCGGAAAAACATTTGATCGCTATAAAGTTTCGGCATCTGTAAAAAATACATCAGATAAATCTTATAATATAAGGCTTACTTCATACCCGCAAATCGTCCTAGACACCGGAATTGTGGAACTTGATTGTGTAAATGCTACGGGAGCAAAACTGACCTCAAAAAAGATTCAGTTAAAAATGAAAACTCAGATGATTAATGTATCATATTCTTCTTACGATAAATCTGGTAAATCTGTAACCAACATTCTTCCTGTCATTGGAAGTTACTATTTTGATGCAGGAGACACCATTAATGACAATGCTATTTTCATTGTACCTGCAGGTGAGAAGCCTGAAGTAAGTGTGAGGAGTTTGAGATAAAATATATCTAATTTCCAAAAAATATATAATCTGAATAAAAATGATTTGAATTGTTTTTAGTTGAATAAATGTTACACAAAGAAAAAAGCTACAGAAATTCTGTAGCTTTTTTTATAAGTTGACAGGATGAAATCCTATATATATTTAAGATTACGCTTCAGCCTCTTTATCTTTCAACATCCAAGGCACAATAAAGTAAAAACCAATGGCTATCATGGTCGCCAAAATTCCGGTGCCTATCCAGAGAATATTAAACCCGAATTTTTCAGCAATTAAAGTTCCTAAATAAGGCGTAACGATAAATGCGATTGAAAAGGAAATTCCATTTAAACCCATGTATGCGCCCTTGTTATTCTTCCCTGAACGCAAAGCCGTAATGGTTGACATGAAAGGTAATGCCCAGATTTCGCCGGCAGACAAGAGGCTCATTGAAACAATTAAAGTCAAAATGCTATGATCGAAACCTAGCATTGCGTACGAAAGTCCGCAAATAAATGTTCCTAAAAACATGGTACGAGCCAAAGTAAAATACTTCTCGGCAATCTGTACCAGTCCCATTTCAAGTAAAACCACCAAAAATCCGCTGTATCCTAAAATATATCCAATACTTTGCTGACTTAAGTGCGCAGTATCTTTGTAAAATATGGTCAATGTACTGAATAACTGGAAGAAACAGATTGAAAACAACATGCAAAAGAAACAATAAATTAAGAACTTACCGTCACTATATGGCGAGTTCTCTTTTTTAATTTCCATAACTTCTTGTACCTTTTTTGCTTTTATTTTTGCCAGTTTATTTCTTTTGTAGAAAAACCGAATATAGATTAGACCCGCCAATAAAGCCGCTAAAGCATTACTGTAAAACAAAAAATCATAAGAAATTGCAGACAAAATTCCACCTAAAGCAGGACCGATTGAAAACCCTAAATTGACCGCCATACGGTTGAGTGAAAATGCTCTCGTAATATTTTCAGGCTTTGCATATTTTGTAATGGCCACAGAGTTCGCCGGGCGAAATGAATCACTTACAATACTTTGCAGTAAAATAATTAAAGCAACACTAGCCTCTGTTTTAAAAAGCGGAATTAAACAAAATAAGGGTACACTCAATAATAAACTAAGATATTGAACTTTGTATTCTCCAATTCTATCGGTAATAAATCCGCCTAACCAAGAACCGATTACCGAACCGATTCCGAAAAAGCTTAAAACAATTCCGGTATTTTCTATACTGAATTTCAGATGCGCAGTCATGTATACTCCCAAAAACGGAAGTACCATAGAGCCGGAACGGTTGATGAGCATCACCAATGCCAGCATCCAGCTTTCTTTTGAAAGTCCTTTGTAAGAACTTGTATATATATGTAAGAGTTTCACAATTTCTGATTTAATGATTAATAACATCACTTCGAGTAGATTTTTGAAGAAAATCATATCGAGAAGTTCATTGATAATTCTCGATACATTTTTCTTCATTTCATTTCGAAAAACACTCGAACTGACGAAAAAAAACAGGACTTAAAAAATTAAGCCCTGTTTCATTTATAGTGATATAAATAAATATTTACTCCGGCTTATAGGAGTCTTTTAAAGTTACTGTTCTGTTGAATACAAAATTTGTATCCGTAGAATCCTGATCTTTCGTAAAATAACCAATTCTCTGGAACTGAAGCGGTTCGCCCACAGCAACATCTTTCAAACTTGGCTCAGCAAATCCCTGAATGGTAGATACAGAATCCGGATTGATGAAATTTAAGAAATCTACATCTTTCTCAGCATCAGGCTGTTCTACCGTGAATAAGTTATCGTAAATTCTGACATCTACAGGAATTGCATGTGATGCAGAAACCCAATGAAGTGTTCCTTTTACTTTTCTTAAACTCTCTTCAGTTCCGCTTCCTGACTTAGATTTTTCGTCGTAAGTAGCGTAGATTGTCGTGATTTCACCGTTTTCATCCTTATCCACTCTTTCAGCTTTGATGATGTAAGCCGACTTTAAACGGACTTCGCCACCCAATTTTAATCTGAAGAATTTTTTGTTTGCTTCTTCCTGAAAATCTTCACGTTCTATATATAATTCTCTTGAGAACGGAACTTCTCTTGTTCCTGCATTTTCCTGCTCAGGATTGTTCTCAGTCTCTAACCACTCTTCTTGTCCTTCAGGATAATTCTCAATGACCAATTTTACCGGATCAACGACCGCCATGACACGTTTTGCAACTTTATTCAGATCTTCACGCACGCAGAAATCTAATAATTGAATGGATATTAAATTTTCTCTCTTGGCAACACCTACCTTATCAATAAAGTTCCTAATAGAAGTCGGTGTAAACCCTTTTCTTCTCATTCCGGAAATCGTAGGCATTCTAGGATCGTCCCAACCGTTGACCACATTTTCAGCGACTAGCCTTTGTAGTTTTCGTTTGGAAGTAATCATATAAGAGACATTCATCCTTGCAAATTCTCTTTGCTTATTTTTAACCTTACCGTCTTCGTACACTTGGTCTAAATACCAGTTGTAAAGCGGTCTGTGGTTTTCAAACTCTAAAGAGCAAAGGGAGTGCGAAATTTGTTCGATATAATCAGATTCTCCATGAGCCCAGTCATACATCGGATAAATTTTCCATGCCGTTCCTGTTCTATGGTGAGGTTTATTCAAAATTCTGTACATAACAGGGTCACGCATATTCATATTTGGCGAAACCATATCAATTTTTGCACGAAGTGACATAGAACCACTTTCAAATTCACCGTTTTTCATCTTTTCGAATAGCCCTAAAGATTCTTCAACAGGACGATTTCTGAATGGTGATTCTACACCCGGCTCAGCAGGATTTTTTCTCTGCTCGGTAATCGTTTGCGATGGTTGCTCGTCTACATAAGCTTTCCCTTCTTTAATCAATTGAACAGCCCAATCGTAAAGTTGCTGGAAGTAATCAGATGCGTACAACACTTTATCCCATTTGAAACCTAACCATTCAACGTCTTTCATAATAGAATCTACAAATTCCTGCTCTTCTTTTTCAGGGTTTGTATCGTCGAAACGAAGGTTTACGGGAGCATTGTATTTTTCGCCCAAACCAAAGTTAATGCAGATTGCTTTTGTGTGACCTACATGCAGATAACCATTGGGTTCCGGCGGAAAACGGAAACGGATCTGATCATTTCTCATACCGTTTGCCAAATCATCTTCTATAATTTGCTCAATAAAATTGAGTGATTTTTTTCTTCTTCCATTAGAGTAAACTTACGTTGCTGCATAGTTTACACAGCAATTTGCAAATTTAAGAAAATTTAAGGGTTAAAAAAAACGATATTTTTAATCTTAAATTCACAAACAATTGAAAATTTATTCCGAACTTTATTCAACCAAAATTACATTCACAAAACTATTGATAATGGCTGTTTATATCCTCAGCAACCGCAAAATTGTACGTCATAAAGGCGAAAAGACAGATTCTTTCTCCAACGATGAATACTCAATCCCGAATTTCAGGATTGCGAAATGTAATTTTGAAAATTTCACAGAGCCAACTTCTCAGGAAAAAAGAAAAAAGATTATTCCAACAGAAAAATTTTAGACTATCGCTTGTTTTCCGAACCTGACAAACAAGGGTATGAAGAAGTTTTGGAGGTTTTATTAGGCGAAAAAGCTTTAAAAAACTCAAAATTAACGGCAAATAATCTCGGCGGAACTCAGAGAATGTTTTATGAGTTATATAAAAATATGTCTTCTACAAAAGTGAGAAGTGATGTTTTGATATTTATTCATGGGTATGCGTACACTTTTGACGATGAACTGAAAGCTATTATTGATCTCAAAAAACTGTTTATTGATAATCACGAATCTCCGATTGAACATATTTTGTTTGTGAGTTGGCCCGCATCCAGCAGTTTGGTTCCAATGACGTATTTTGATGATAAGGCGGCAAGCATTAATTCCGGAACTTCATTGGTGAGAATGTTTTATTTCTATACTCAATTTTTAAAAGATATTTTCTCTCACAAAGACCTGAAACCTTGCAATCAGCACATTCACCTAATGACACATTCTATGGGGAACAGAGTGCTTCAAAGTATGCTGTACAGCTTGAAAAAAGAAAATGTGCTAAGAGTGATTGACCAAGTTTTATTGTTAAATGCCGATGTTTCTTATAAAGTATTTGATGATGCGGAAAATTCTTTTAACAAGCTTCCCTTATTGGCAAACAAAGTTTCTATTTATTTAAATCGAAAAGATGCAATTCTGGGAATTTCTCAGTTTACAAAAAACATTCTCACCCCAAGATTAGGAAAAAATGGGCCTTCAAATATTGAACATTTTAAAGATATTGTCTCCATTGTCGATTGTACATTTATTGAGAATGATTTAAAGAATACTTTCAAATTTGAGTTTGGAAACCATTGGGGGTACCTCTCTAGTTCACAGGCTCAGGATGATATTTTACAAACATTGAATGGGGTTGACAGAAATTTAATTACTAACAGAATAAAAAATAATGAATATACTTTCACCATTATTTCAGAATGAAAATACAATGCATTGAATAGTAATTTTTTTTCGCTATTATTTAGAATGGTACGACCTTTGTCCTACCCAAATTCATTCAGATAAACCAAAACTATATATTATGAAAAAAGTCAAAAAAAAGTTTTCTTATATTTTAGATTATATAAAGAAAGCAATGTTCATCAAAAAAGACGTGATCTAAACCACGCCTGATATTATTTTAAAAACAGAATTTTATTGATTTAAAAACTACTTTAATTAAAAAATAACCGATCTCCTTTTAATTCCAAATCACTCTCAAAGTTGTTTGTGAACAAACTTCCTGTACCCAAACCTTGAGGCATAGGATTATTTTTTGTAAATGTATATTGTGCAATTGCATTTAAGCCTAAATTACTTTCCAATGCAGAAGTAATCCACCAACCAATATTGTTTTGGTCGGCTAAAGCTATCCATTCATCAGAACCCGAAATACCACCTACCAAAGATGGTTTCAAAATAATGTATTGAGGTTTTATAGCTTCTAAAAGTTTTTTCTTTTTATTAAAATCAATCACTCCTATCAATTCTTCATCTAAAGCAATCGGAGTTGGAGTTTGAGCGCATAATTCTGCCATATCATTCCAATTTCCGGCTTTTATAGGCTGTTCAATAGAATGAATATTCAAATCTGCCAATTGTTGCAATACGATTTTAGCTTCATCTTTCGAAAATCCGCCGTTGGCATCAACACGCAGTTCCAGTTTTTCTTTAGAAAATTTTTGTCTTAATTTTTGAAGAATTTCATGCTCAGATTTCCAGTCGACCCCGATTTTTAATTTGATACAATGAAAGCCTTGTGCTAATTTTTCCTGAATCTGTTCTTCCATGTAACCAACATCGCCCATCCAGATCAAACCATTGATCATCATTGAGCTTTTACCTTCTGTAAATTCACTAGGGAAGTATAATTTTCCGCCATGCTTTAGATTTAGTAAAGCCTGTTCATATCCAAACCAAATTGATGGAAATTCTTTTAATTCTTCTTTTAAAAATTCAAAGTCCTGATGAATATTTTCGCACAACCATTTTAGTTTATCTTCATAATCCGGTCGGTCATCAAAACTCAGTCCTCTGAAAATAGCACACTCTCCTACTCCTTTTTTTCCGTCATTGGAAATTTCAAGAATAAAAGTTTCCTTTTCATACAAAACGCCACGAGATGTTCCACTCGGGCGTTTGAATTTTAATAAATATCTAAAATATTCTGCTTTCATTTATTTCACGCTGTCAATTCGCATAAACTCTTCAGCTTTTTCTACCATATCAATACTTCCTGCGAAGAATGGTATTCTTTGGTGAAGTTCGGTAGGCTCAACCTCCATAATTCTTCTGAAACCGTCTGTAGCCTTCCCGCCAGCCTGTTCAGCCAAGAATGCCATCGGATTACATTCGTATAATAATCTCAGTTTTCCGTTCGGCGACTGACCGTATGATGGATAAATATAAATTCCACCTTTCAACATATTTCTGTGAAAATCTGCCACCAAAGAACCAATATATCTTGATGTGTAAGGACGGTCACCTTCTTCCATCTGACAATATTTCAGGTAATTTTTAACTCCCTGAGGGAATTTAATATAATTTCCTTCGTTGATTGAGTAAATTTTACCCGTTCTTGGGAAAGTCATGTTAGGATGAGAAAGATAATACGTTCCCAAAGAAGGATCTAGAGTAAATCCGTTCACCCCGTTTCCTGTTGTGTAAACAATCATCGTAGACGAACCGTAAATTACATATCCTGCAGCAATCTGATTAATCCCTTTTTGTAAGAAATCTTCCAACTGAACCGGTGTTCCAGGCTCGGTAACTCTTCTGTAAATTGAGAAAATAGTTCCTACAGAAACATTAACGTCTATATTTGAAGAACCATCCAAAGGATCGATTAATACTACATATTTACTTAAATGACCATTTTCTCCACATTTGATGTCGATAAAATCGTCATTTTCTTCAGAAGCAATTCCGCAGACAACTTCTCTCTGAGAAAGTGCGGTGATAAAGATATCATTTGCAATCACATCAAGCTTTTGCTGCTCTTCACCCTGAATATTCTGATTTCCTGCAGCTCCTGTAATATCTACGATTCCAGCTTTGTTAACTTCTCTGTTTACGACCTTGGATGCCAGCCTTATAGCACTTAGAAGACGTGAAAATTCACCAGTGGAATACTGAAAATCTTCCTGTTTATCAATTAAAAATTCTCCTAAAGTCTGTAACGGTTGATCTGACATTTTTATGTTTTTTACTTTACCGTCAAATTTCGTAAAATTTATCACACTAAAAAACATTTTCTCATAAAAGACTTTAAATACTATTAATCAACATCTTAAACCTAAATTTCTCTTAAATAATTAGGAGACAGTCTGTCAGAACTACTCCCAAATCACACACCTAGGAAAGCAATATTTCATCTCTTTTACGGTAATTTTAATTAAATCTTAATTCAACCTGCCGCTGCCCTATTTCATATCTCATCGTAAATGTCTAATTTTGACCTCCGAAAAAAAACGTGAATGATTTATATCTAACAATTTTATTCTTAACAATTTAATGAAAATTTTCAAGTTTGGTGGCGCATCTGTGAAAGACGCTGAAAGTGTAAAAAATGTATCAATGGTTCTTAGCAGCCAGGGTTTTGAAAAATGTCTATTGGTAATTTCAGCGATGGGTAAAACCACCAATGAGCTGGAAAAGGTGGTAGAAATGTATTTCAAAAAAGACAACTATCAAACTGAAATTGAGAATATAAAACAGAAACACATCGAAATAGCCAAGGGGCTTTTCTCGGAAGATCATGCAGTATTTGCAGAAATCAATTTATTTTTTGATGATATTGTTTCATTTTTAAGAAGAAATAAATCTCCTAATTACAATTTTGTGTACGATCAGGTTGTGAGCTGTGGAGAAATGATATCTACCAAAATTGTAAGCGAATATCTTAATGATATCCAGTTTACAAACCAATGGCTCGATGCAAGAGACTTTATAAAAACAGACGACTCTTACAGAGATGGCAATGTGAATTGGCAAAAAACTGAAGAATTCATATCGAATTTAAATTCTAATATTTGCTATGTAACTCAAGGTTTCATTGGTTCTGATGACAATAATTTCACTGTAACTTTAGGAAGAGAGGGCTCAGATTATTCTGCAGCAATTTTCGCTTATTGTCTTGATGCAACTGCGATGACGATTTGGAAAGACGTTCCTGGAGTAATGACGGGTGACCCAAGAATTTTTAAAGACGTTACGCTTTTATCTAATATATCTTATGAAGAAGCGATAGAAATGGCCTATTTCGGTGCAAGTGTAATTCACCCAAAAACTTTGCAGCCACTTCAGCAAAAAAATATTCCTTTTTATGTGAAATCTTTCGTAGATCCTACAAAAGAAGGAACCAAAGTAGGTGCTTCTGAAAAAAACCAAAGTGAAGAATCTTATATTCTAAAAGGTGATCAGACATTGCTTAAAATTTCCACAAGAGATTTTTCATTCATTGCAGAAGATCACATGAGCTTAATTTTCAATAATTTAGCTAAATATAAAATTAAAGTTTCTTTGATGCAGAATTCTGCAATTTCATTGGCGCTATGCCTTGAAGATAAATTCCTTAAAATTGAGGAGCTGAATAATGAACTTCAGAAAATTTTCAAAACCGATATAATAAAAAATGTATCTTTATTTACGGTAAGAAATGCAAAAATGGAGAACATCGACAAATTTTACCAAGAAAAAAGTGTATTATTGGAACAGATTTCAAAAAACACACTTCAAATGGTAACATTGTAAAACTAATTCCGACTAAACCACAGATGAGCTTAATATCGAAAACTGATTTAATCAAAGCTTCCGGCTTACATAAAATAGGATTCCTCAAAAATCCTGTTGCGTCTGCTGTCATGAGCATTGCAAAAATAAATGAAGTCAACAGACTTTATGACAAGCTGAAAGACAAAGAAGGTAAAGATTTTTTCGATTCTTTCGTCAGAGAAAGGAATTTAAGCTATGTTGCGTTTGAGGAAGATTTAGCAAAAATACCTAAAACAGGACCTTTTATATTGGTTTCTAATCATCCTTTGGGTGCTATTGACGGAATTCTAATGTGTAAAATTCTTTCAGAAGTACGTCCGGATTTCAAAGTGATGGGAAATTTTCTTTTAGAAAAAATAAAGCCCATGGAACCGTTTGTGATTGCTGTAAATCCTTTTGAAGGAAGAAAAGAAGTCAGAAACAGTGCAACCGGAATGCGTGAAACTTTGAAACATCTCGAAAACGGTGGCTGCGTAGGAATTTTCCCTGCCGGAGAAGTTTCAAACAAGAACAATCCTTATGGTGAGATTCTGGACAGAGAGTGGGAAAAACCGGCTTTAAAGCTTATAAAAATGGCAAAAGTTCCTGTTGTCCCAATGTATTTTCATGCGAAGAACAGCACTTTATTTTATCAGGTTGCTAAGATTCATCCTAACTTACAGACCATTATGCTTCCTGCGGAAATGATGAATGACCGTGAGAAACCCATCAGAATCAGAATAGGAAAACCTATCACTGTAAAAGCGATGGATGAAATGGAAAACATTGAGGAATTGGGAGAGTTTCTGAAACGTAAGGTTTATATGATGAAATCTTATTACGAAAAAAGAAAATCTCTGGCCCAGGTCATCAATCTTAAAAATTTATCACTTAAATTCCAGCTTTTGCGAGAAGAAAACATCGTTCAGAATATTATCGATGAAACTCCGAAGGAAGATTTAATAAAAGATATTTCTAAACTTCGTGGAACCGACAAAATGCTCTTCAGCAACGGTAATTACGAAATTTATTTTACAGCATACGAAGAAATCCCTTCTGTGATGAGGGAAATCGGTAGACAGAGAGAGCTGACTTTCCGCGCAGTGGGTGAAGGCAGTAATTTACCGTTTGATCTTGATGAATACGACAAACATTACCATCACTTATTTTTGTGGGATAATGCTGCAGAAAAACTTGCCGGTGCTTACAGAATGGCTTTGGGTAAAGATGTGATGAAAAAATTCGGAATTAAAGGCTTTTATACGAGTTCTTTATTTGAATTTGAACAAGATATTCATCCGTTTTTCAAAAAAGTTATTGAAATGGGACGTGCTTATATCTGTGAAGAATATCAGCAAAAACCGCTTCCTTTATTCCTTTTGTGGCGTGGAATTGTGCATGTCTGCCTAAGAAATCCGGATCACAAATTCCTGATGGGAGGTGTAAGTATTTCAAATAAATTTTCAGAGTTTTCTAAATCTTTGATGATTGAGTTCATGCGTTCAAATTACTACGATTCTGCTGTAGCTCAATACATTACACCAAGAAACGATTTCAAAGTAAAACTCCGAGATCGTGATAAGCACTTATTTTTAGATGAAATGGAATCTGATTTAAATAAATTAGATAAAATCATCGATGATCTGGAACCTGAATTGAGAATGCCGGTTTTAATCAAAAAATATATCAAACAAAATGCAAAGGTGATTGCCTTTAATGTTGATCCCAACTTCAATGATGCGATTGACGGATTGATGTATATCAGAATCAGTGATCTTCCTGAAAGTACGATTAAGCCTGTTTTAGAGGAAATGAGCGAGCAAATAAGAAAAGAGCAAGAAAATAATCAGACTGAAAATCAGTAGGTTTTACGCTGATGGTAAAAAAGTTTGATTAATATTTGCTTCATATACCAAAACTTCCTACTTTTGCATCACTTTAAAACAACGAAGTAAATCAATGGTTTCTTAGCTCAGTTGGTAGAGCAATGGATTGAAAATCCATGTGTCCCTGGTTCGATTCCTGGAGAAACCACTTAAACCGCCTTTCATTAGGCGGTTTTCTTTTCAAAATTGTTTAAAAGTAATTTGCAGAATTTAATATTTATTATTACTTTTGCACCACTTCAAAACGAAGTACAAACCAAAATGGTTTCTTAGCTCAGTTGGTAGAGCAATGGATTGAAAATCCATGTGTCCCTGGTTCGATTCCTGGAGAAACCACTTAACCGCCTTATCTGAGGCGGTTTTTTTGTTTTTAAATAAATTTTAAATTGAAAATATTAATTTTATTAAAACATCATTCTAAATTTCTTCAAAATTGAAACAGTACATTAGCTGTATGAAAATCCTAATCATTGAAGACGAAATAGAACTGGCTGAAAGTATCGCAGAATATCTTTCTGAAGAAAACTATTTGTGTGAATTTGCTAAGACATTTGCTGATGCAAACAATAAAATTGAGCAGTTTGAATATGATTGCATTATTTTAGACATTATGCTTCCTGATGGCAATGGGCTGAAAATTTTAGAAAAACTAAAGCTTCAAAACAAGCAGGACGGCGTCATTATCGTTTCTGCCAAAAATGCACTTGATGACAAGATCCGAGGATTGCAAATGGGGGCTGATGATTACCTTACCAAACCATTTCATCTTTCAGAATTAATGGCGAGAGTTTTCTCAGTGATCCGTAGAAAACAGTTTAATAATTCAAATATTATTGTTCAAAATGAATTGCAATTAGATCTTTTAGCAAAAAGCGTTACCATCAATCAAAAAATAATCAGCTTGACAAAAAAGAATTTGATTTACTTATTTATTTCATCGGAAATAAAAATAGAGTAATCTCCAAAAGTACTTTGGCAGAGCATCTTTCCGGCGATTTTGCAGATATGTTGGATAATCATGACTTCGTTTACGCGCACGTTAAAAACCTAAAAAAGAAATTATATGATGCAGGTTGTGAACATTACTTAAAAACCGTTTACGGAACAGGCTATAAATGGGTTTTTATTTAAACATACCTATTATTTTCATACTTTTATGTATCATTAAATTTCAAAGATGATTTTATAATAAAACATCATTTACAAATCATAATCCAAGATTTATTGTGAAGCCATTACTTAGCAAAACCACAAAGCCATTCATCATTTATGTACTTGTTATTTTGGCAATAAGCATTCCCGTGTATTATCTGATCATAGATACCATCTGGAAAAATGAATTGGATGAACACAACAAAACCATCGCTGAAAAAACAGCTTATGAATTTAATCATCTGAAACTTTCTGATGAAGAATTGGCTGAAAGCATCAGCCTTTGGAAAAAAATTCAGCCGGAAACAAATATTGAAGAAATCTCTTCTAATAATTTAAAAAAAGACCAATATTTTACGGTAGAAAAAACTGAAATTTTCTCACCAGAACCAGAAATGGAACGTTATAGATGTCTGAAAAAAGTAGTTTACATCAATAACAAACCTTTTCTATTTACTGTACAGACCAACATTGAAGAATCTCGTGAAACGATTGCGGCAATTGCTGCCATCACTACTTTTTTCTTTGTTATGATTGTTCTGGGTTTACTTTTTTTCAATCGAAAACTTTCTGTAACGATCTGGAAGCCGTTTAGAAATACGTTAGATGGGCTTAAAAAATTTAATCTTAATCATCAAAGTAAAATAGAATTTGAAAAAACCGATGTTACAGAATTCGAAGAACTTCATCTGTCTTTAAGTAAATTGATTGAGCATAATATTTCTGTCTACAAAACTCAAAAAGAATTTACGGAAAATGCCTCGCATGAACTGCAGACACCGCTGGCAATTCTTAAAAACAAATTAGACATCTTACTTCAGAACAAAGACCTGACTGAAAATCAGTATAAAATTACCGAGGAGATGAACCGAGCCCTGACAAGAAGTTCAAGAATCAATAAAAACCTTCTATTGTTGGCTAAAATAGAGAACAGCCAATTTAACGCAACTGAAGAAATTGAGCTGGACACACTTGTAAAACAAAGTTTAGAATTACTAGAAGAACATTTTCAACAAAAAAATATTTCTGTAAGCACAAACATTTCATCAAGCATCAAATTAGTTGGAAACAGCAGTCTGACCGAGGTTCTAATTAACAATTTACTCATCAATGCCATTCGGCATACACCTAACAACGGTATAATTTCAGTGAAATTAACCAATTCTTTCTTCGAAGTAACCAATTCCGGAACTGAGAAACTGAATTCTGAATTGTTGTTCAAAAGATTTTCAAGACAGTCTGCCGAAAACAATGGAAGCGGTCTGGGATTAGCAATCATCAAAGAAATTTGCAAATTTCAAAATTGGGAGATTGATTATTCATTTGAAAATAGTTCGCATATTTTTTCTGTAAAACTTTAAAATTCAAAATTTCTTCTAAATTGATTCATTGCTTTGTTTTTTAAAGCAAGCATCATGACTTCAAAAATAAATTCAAAGCCTTTCAAAAAAATTTTTAGTGGTAGATTTTCTGCGTTATTCAGTGTTTTAAGTTTATACCTCGTACTATCATTTATTATAAGACTGGGATTGCTTATTTGGTCAATAAAAGATGTCGATTTAAATTTGCTATACATTGTACGAGCATTCATTACAGGATTTTTATATGATCTTTGTGTCGGTTCGCTTTTCTTGTCTTTGTATACCATTTATCTTTTGCTTTTCCCGAAAAAATGGGTAGGATCCTTATTTGATAAAGGTTTTACTTATTTTTATTTAAGTTTAATTTTTATCATCATTTATTTCAGCTTATTAGCAGAAATTCCTTTTTGGGATGAGTTTGAGGTAAGATTTAATTTTATTGCTGTTGATTATTTAATCTACACATATGAAGTTATTGAGAACATTAATCAATCTTATCCTTTGCCGTTAGTTATAGTTTTACTCATTGGGCTTATCGCAATTACATTTTTCATTTTCAGTAGATTAAATGTTTTCAAAAAGACATTTTCAAATAAAATTACTTTTTCAAATCGTCTCTTTTACGCTATTCCTGTTTTGGTTATATCGTTCGTATTAGGATTAATAATGAAAAATAAGCAGGCAGATTTTAGTAATAATTTAATTATTAATGAGTTAGGTAAAAACGGAACTTTTTCTTTTATATCTGCTTACCAATCAAACGAGTTAGATTACGAAACATTTTACCCTAAACTGCCTGAGAAAAAAGCATATTCTATACTGAAAGGCAATCTTCTGCAGGAAAATCAGAAATATACCCGTGTAAATTATGATGATCTTTCAAGATTCACAAAAGGAGAAACCGAGCAGAAACCTAACATTATTGTCATTGCGATTGAAAGTTTCAGTGCTGATTTCCTTACTGAATTTGGGAATAAAGAAAATCTCACACCCAATTATGATCAATTATCAAAAGAAAGTATATTTTTTACCAATCTATATGCAACAGGCACGAGAACGGTAAGAGGCATGGAAGCATTAACACTTTCGGTACCTCCAACTCCCGGAAACAGCATTGTGAGAAGACCAAACAATCAGAATTTATTTTCAGTTTCCACGATTGTAAAAGCAAAAAACTATCAACCCTACTTTATTTACGGTGGTGATGGTTACTTTGATAACATGAATAATTTTTTTGGAGGTCAGGGATTTGATATCGTAGACAGAAACAGAGGAAATCCTCTATCTGATGAAATTAAAACGAATCGATTCCAGATCAAAGATAGTGAAGTCAGTTTTGAAAATGCATGGGGAATCTGTGATGAAGACCTTTATAAACAATCTATAAAATACGCCGATAAAAGTGCCCAAGAAAAAAACATTTTTTTCAGTTTGTAATGACCACTTCCAATCATAAACCTTACACATTCCCGAACGGAAAAATTAATCTTCCACAAGGCGACAGAAACGGCGCCGTAAAATATACCGATTATGCCTTAGGAAAGTTTATCTCAGATGCAAAAAAGAAACCTTGGTTTAAAAATACTGTATTTTTAATAGTTGCCGATCATTGTGCAAGCAGCGCCGGAAAATGGGAAATTAATATTGCCAAACATCATATTCCAGCAATTATTTACAATCTTCATCAGCAACCCGAAAAAATAAATCGTCTGACTTCACAAATAGACTTAATGCCTACTCTATTCGGATATTTGGGATGGAATTACAACACAAGTTTTTACGGTAAAGATATTAATCAAACCAAAATTGGCGATGAGCGTGCTTTTATAGGAAACTATAGAACTTTAGGATTACTAAGAAATAATTTATTCACCCAAATTGATGACAGAAAACGTGTTAAACAATTTACAGTTTCAGGAACTGATCAAGCATTATCTGAAGTCAATTTTAAGAATGAAGATCTAATTTCTGAGACCATTTCTTATTATCAAACCGCAAGCGAAAGATTTAAGAACGGAAAGATGAAGGCAAAATAGTTTTCTTTCGATCTAAAAATTGATTCTAAATTGAACTGTATTTTTGTGTTGTAAATTTCACATAATAGCACAGAATTCACCGATGAAAAATTATTTCAAAGATAAATAAAAGTCTCAATTTTCAGAGCCAGCTTCAAAATTCTAATGTCGTTTATATCAGTAATCACATAGAAACTGCAATATTGCTTTTTCACTTTTACATATTTTTAACAATTCTTATCAGTCAAAATTAAGTATCTTCGCTTATTAAAATTTTTGATTTGAAAATGAAAAATATTATCTCCGGATTATTTATTTTTATCACCATATTTGGTTTTGCTCAGGACGAAATTCAGTTTCAGGATCTTCCTTTTAAAGATCTTGTAGCAAAAGCTAAGGAGGAAAATAAACTTGTCTTTATCGACGCATATGCTGCTTGGTGTGGCCCTTGTAAGATGATGGAAAAGAATGTTTTCAACAAAAAATCTGTAGGCGATTTTTATAATAAAAACTTCGTCAATGCAAGAATTGACATGGAAAAAGGTGAAGGAAGAGAGGTTGCTCAAAAATTTGGCGTTCGCTCCTATCCTACTTATTTATTTTTAAACGGTGACGGCGAATTGGTTTCACAAAACTATGGGTACATGGAAGAAGGCATTTTCTTAGCAATGGCTCAGGATATCAATTCTCCAAACAATAAAAAAGGTTCGCTGAAAGAACGTTTTGCAAAAGGTGAAAAAGACAAAGATTTTCTCATCAACATTATGAAGTTGAATTCGAGTGCTGACTACGAATTTGCAAAACAAGCTTCTGAAAGATACTTCTCCAACAGAAAAAAAACAGACGAGTTTACCAAAGACGATGTTGGTCTTCTTTTATATTTCTTAAAATCAACAGAAGATCTCAACTACAAAACATTTGTTTCTCAAAAAGCAGACATCATCAAATTTTTACCTGAAGAAAACTATAAAGAATTTAATAATCAATTGGTTTTAGCCAAAGTAGTACAAGAATCGATTGACGAAAAAGCAAAGAAAATCAATGACGATTATTTTTTAAAAACTGCTGAACCCTTAGTTGGGAAAGAGGCAGCAATTTTAAAATTAAATCAAACAAAATTAGCATATTATGAACAAAATGCCAATTTCTTGGAATACGAAAAAGCAGCGTTAGAATATTATAAAAACGCAGATTCTTTTGAACCAAACGAACTTTTAAAGGCAGCCTGGATTTTCTCAGACAATATCAAAACACAATCTTCGTTAAAGAAAGCAGCAGAATGGGCTGAGAAATCGGTCATGCGTGGTGAAACTCCAGAAAACACCTATATTTTAGCAAAAATATATTACAATTTAGGAAGCAAAGACTTAGCAAAAAACTTCGCTGAATTATCAAAAAACATGGCTTTGCAATCTGGAAAAGACGCCAATTTAGCGACAGAGTTATTAAGTAAAATCAAATAAAAAGACAATTTGAAATACAAAATTTTTATAGCAGCCATAGCCTTAGTCTCAGCAAACCGAATGACTGCTCAGGAGCAAATCTCAGAGAACGAAAATAGTTTACGTTTAAAAGCAAATGCTTTATTTATCCCGATTGGGGTCATCAACGCCGGTCTTGAATATCAGCTCAACTCAAAATATACTTTACAAGGTGATGTTCTTATCTCTCCCTGGAAATCATTTGCAGGGCATGAGTTACAATACTATTCAGCTTCTGTAGAGGGAAGGTATTATTTTAAAGAAGCGTTTAATGGCTGGTATGTAGGAGCAAATATTGGAGCATCATCATTCGTTCTGCAAAAATGGAATTATTGGGGTGAAGGTGATTACATAAACGATAATAATGAAGTTTTTACAAAGTCAAATTTATATCAAAAAGGATATTCTATTTTATTTGGAATTACAGCTGGTTACCAATTCAGGTTATCAGACAGATTAAACATGGATATTTATGGAACTGTTGGGACTTCTCAGGATTTTTACAAAGGATATGATCGCGAAACAGGAAGACGGTATGATGTTGCCGAAGGATATAACCATAGTGGTGAAATCATCCCTTACAGAGGAGGTGTAATGATATCTTATAAATTAAAGTAACATGAAATTATTCGGAAGAAACCACATCATCATATCGGTAATTACTTTTGCAATCCTATTTTTGATGAATTATTTGGGAAATCAGGAAGCAGATAAATTACAGCGTGCGCTCATGACAGCTTTTGCAGGAGTTATTGGACTCTCAATAGGACTTTTTATTTTAAATAAAGGAAAAGACGATAAAAGTCCACCACAGAATTTTGATTAAGAAAAACATAAAAAAATGTCAACTGTAAGTTTAGCAGTTGACATTTTTTTTATTCTTCATAAATCAGATATTTACTTCTGATTTTTGAGAATTTTTCAAGATCAGCTTTCCATGAAGCTTTGATTTCAGATTCAGATTTTCCGGCAATGATTTGTTTTCTTAATTCATCGCTTCCTGCCAATGTATCGAAAAACAGATTCTTCAAAAAGAAATCTTGTTGAGGATTTTTATAATTTTGATATGCTTTGAGCAGCCATTCTAAATTCAGACTTCTCAAATCCTGAGAATAATTTGAAAGATTTTCTCCGTAACACAATTTCCCGTTTAAAAATGGATCTTTTGCTCCGAAATTCGGTTTTGGAGTAAATTGATAAGGTAAATTTTTCGTCCATGGCGAACCATAGATTTGAAAAGGACTACCTGTTCCCCTCCCCACAGAAACCTGAGTTCCTTCAAAGAAACATAAACTCGGATAGAGATTAATCGACTTCTCATTGGGTAAATTAGGAGAAGGTTTATCTAAAATTGCATAACGCTGTTTTTTATGATACTTCTGCATCGGGATTAATGTATACTTCGCTTTTACTCCATTCTTCAGCCATTTTTCTCCGTTCACCATTTTTCCGTATTCACCAATTGTTAAACCGTAAACGACAGGAACTTCATGCATTCCGACAAAACTTTCCCATTTCTTTTTTAAAACCGGTCCGTCAATATATCCGTCATGAGGATTTGGTCTGTCTAAAACTAAAATTTCGACATTATTTTCTGCACCGGCTTCCATTAAATAGGTTAAAGTTGAGATGTAAGTATAAAATCGAACTCCAACGTCCTGAATATCAAACAAAACAATATCTAAACCTTTTAGTTGCTCTGGTTTTGGCTTTTTATTAGCTCCGTAAAGTGAAATAATAGGAATTCCAGTTTTTACATCTATTCCATTCTTTACTTTTTCCCCTGCATCTGCATCACCTCTGAAACCATGCTCTGGAGCAAAAATTGTTTTAATTTTAATTCCGTTTTTAACCAGATAATCTACAACATGAGTTTTGTCTTTCATCAAACCGGTTTGGTTGGTCACAATTCCGATGGTTTTGTCTTTCAATAAGGGCAAATAAAGTTCCGGTCGGTCTGCACCGGTTTTGAAACATTCCTGATCTTGAGACTGAGAATAATATGGGTTGATTACTCCTAAAAAAATTAGGCAAATAAGAACTAAAGTTTTAATTTTGAAATCTAAATTCATAAGCTTGAAATTTCCTTTATATTTCTCTAGAAAAATAGCGTTTTCCAAAGATAACAAAAATAACCTATCGCGGGTGATCATCTTCATCGGCAGACTTTCTGTTGCTTTGGGAATCATTGTTTCTTTGATTACCGTTTCCACAGGTTTTGGCTCAAAAAAAGCCATTAAAGAGAGATTGGCAGATTTCAGCGGACATATTACTGTAAAATCAACCCGTTCCAACTCATCTTACAATACTTCAATTCTTGACAAGCAAGGTTTAAATATTGCTAAACTGAAAGAAATCCCGGATGTTGAAAGCGTACAAAAATACGCCATGGTAACGGGAATTATGCGTAACGAACATAGTTTTGCAGGAATTATCTTTAAAGGCGTAGGAAAAGATTTTGACAGCTTAAGATTTAAAAAATTCCTGATTGCAGGTAAAACTCCAAAGATTACAGAAGAAGGCTACAACAACGGTGTTACTATTTCGGAAAAGATAGCCAATGATCTTCATTTGAAACTCAACGACAGCATTGTAACGGTCTTTGCAAAAGAAGATCAAAAGCAGATTTACAGAAAGTTTCAGGTAGTTGGAATTTACAAAACTGACATCAAAATGATTGACGATCAGTTTGTGATTGGCGATGTGAATCATGTGAGAAAAATTCAGGATATGACACCTGAAGATATTGGCGGAATTGATATTTTCTTTAAAAATGTAAATGACATCGATAAAGATTCAATAGAGATTGACAAAGTAATTGGCTATAAAAACTATGCAGAAAAGGCAACTGATAAATTTCCTCAAATCAATGATTGGATAGGTCTTTTTGACACCAACATCGGGATCATTATTACCATTATGCTAACGGTTGTGATTATTAATATCATTATGGTTCTGCTTATTTTGATTATTGAGAGAACGAATTCTATTGGTTTGCTTAAAACATTAGGGGCTACTAATGGGCAAATAAGAGCTACTTTTATCAATTATACATTAATTATCATGGTTCCGGGGTTGCTTTTCGGAAATGCTATTGGTCTTGGACTTCTATTAATTCAAAAGTTTTTTGGAATTATTAAATTAGATCCGAAAGACTACTATGTCAGCGTTGTTCCTGTAGATTTAAATCCTCTTATTATTCTTTCGATCTCTGCCGGTATATTATTTATTTCTGGATTAGCATTGATTATCCCAAGCTATCTGATCAGTAAAATTTCTCCAGTAAAGTCTATTAAATACAGCTAAAGATGAATTTTCAATTGCCAATTGTGAATTTTACAAGCAGAATGTAAATCTGACATTTATTTTGATTAAATGTTTTTAATGAATTTATAAATTGCTTCACATCCTGTATCATTACAAATATTTGTAACGCAGAATTCCCCTTCCAGCGGAGGGGTGGCGAAAATTCTAAAAGAATTTTTGACGGGGTGGTTTAAAACATGAGTACACAAAGCTCTGCTACTTAGACCAGATTCAACTCCTGAAGACTCACTACCATAGCCCTGATTGCAGCGACATCCTTTTGTGGAGCAAAGCGGAACAAAAGATACAGCACTTCGACTTCGCTCAGTATAAACTACAAGCAGGAATTAGCTTCTAAAAGCTAATTCAACCTTGTAATTCATTTAATACCTTCTCTTCTCTTAACTCATTTGAAAGCCGTATATTTGCCCCGCAGAAAAAAAACAAGTATGAAATACGCAGAAAATATTCTCGAAACCATAGGAAATACACCTCTTGTGAAAATTAACAAGGTGCTTGGAGAAGATTTCCCAGCATTGGTATTGGCAAAAGTAGAAACCTTCAACCCAGGAAATTCGGTTAAAGACAGAATGGCTCTGAAAATGATTGAAGATGCCGAAAAAGACGGAAGATTAAAACCAGGCGGAACCATTATTGAAGGAACTTCAGGAAACACAGGGATGGGATTGGCCTTGGCTGCCATCATCAAAGGCTACAAATGTATTTTTGTGACCAATGCAAAACAATCTAAGGAAAAATGCGATATACTTCGTGCTGTTGGTGCTGAAGTGATCGTTTGTCCGACTGACGTAAAACCAACAGATCCTCGTTCTTATTACTCAGTTTCTAAGAGATTGGCTAAAGAAACAGAAAACGGATGGTACGTAAATCAATATGATAACTTATCAAACAGAGCAGCTCATTACGAGTCTACTGCTCCCGAAATCTGGGAACAAACCGACGGAAAACTGACTCATTTTTTAGTGGGAGCCGGAACAGGTGGAACAATTACAGGTTGTGGAATGTTCTTTAAAGAAAAAAATAAAGACATTAAAATACTTGGGGTTGATACTTACGGTTCAATCTTAAAGGAAATTCACGAAACGGGTGAAATTAAATTAGAAAACGCTTACACCTACATCACAGAAGGTATTGGTGAAGATATTCTTCCAGAAAATTACGATATGTCTGTCATCGATCATTTTGAGAAAGTTACCGATAAAGACGGCGCAATCTACGCAAGAAAATTGGCAAAAGAAGAAGGAATTTTCTGTGGATATTCTGCGGGAAGTGCAATGGCAGCTTTGGTTCAGATGAAAGATCAGTTTACGAAAGACGACGTGATTGTTGTGTTACTTCATGATCACGGCTCAAGATATGTAGGGAAAATCTACAACGACGAGTGGATGAAAGAAATGGGTTGGTTAGATTAATCAGCTTTTCATTACAAATTTTAAACTCAGAGTTTCAGCTCTGAGTTTTTTTATTCTAAAACATTTTTCTGCACAGCCTCTTTCAACAATTCAAAATCTGCTTCCTGCATTGATTTTTTTGGAAACATATAATTGAACTTCCCTTCCAAGCCTATAAATTTATCGCTGATTTCAGCAGCTGTAAATTCTGTCCAAAGGCTGGTTTCTTTATTGTCATTAAGGTTTACTTTAAAAACTTTGGCATTAAACTGAATCTGATAAATCTCAGTATTCTCAAGGGTTTTCAGATATTTCACGACTTCTTTTTTCCACTTTGAAACCTTGTTGATGGCTAAAGATAAGTAGACCGCACAAAGCAGAAAAAGAAAACTTACAAAGTATAAAATCCCGAATTTCTCTTTGCTTAAATCATCTTTAAAGTAAAACAATATCAACAAAATCACTGCAACTACAACTGTTGTGATGAGTTTTCCTTTTACTGTAGGCGACAAAAACAAACTTCCCTGATTTCCGTTGAGATAAATATCTTCAAAATCTTTTTTATTGATCTTTAAGTTGATGATTTTGTCGTCGTTGATTCTAGCCATATAATGCGTGTTTTAGTTTACAAAACTAAATTAAATATCCTCATATCTCTCACTAATTGCTGAAAGTTTATTCATCAATTCGCGATTTTTTCTCTTTAAATCTTCCATTTTACTGAGCATATCATGAATTACCTCCAAACCAGGCAGGTTAATTTCAAGGTCATAATGCCAATTGGTAAACTTTTCAAAAACATGAAGATCTTCATAAATCAGATACCGAATGTTATCTTCAGTTTCTACTCTCAGCAAGCCATAATCAACCAATTCATCAAAAAAAGTAATTTCAACATTGTATATTTTTACGAGTTCTTCCCGTGATATTCTTTCGCTCATGATTAAGAATTTTTAAGTTGTTCAAAAAGTTCTTTTTGTTTTTCCGTAAGATTTGTGGGTAATTTCACATCATAGGTCACAAACAAATCACCAAATTCACCGTCTTTTTTATAGACCGGAAAACCTTTTCCTTTCAATCTTACCGTTGTTCCGCTTTGAGTTTCTGGTTTTACTTTGAGATTCACGCTACCCTCTAAAGTTTCCACTTTCACATCTCCGCCTAAAACTGCGGTGTACAAATCAATGCTGATCTTAGATTTTAAATCATCTCCTACCCTTTCGAAATTAGGATCAGCAGCGATGTTAAATGTAATATATAAATCTCCTGTCGGCCCGCCATTGTAACCCAGATTTCCGTGACCTTTCAGTTTGATTTTTTGACCATCAGAAACTCCCGCAGGAATTGTAATTCTTACCTTTTTCCCATTAATATCGAAAGTCTGCTGATGAGTCTTTGCAGCATCTTTTAAGTTTAAATTCAGTTCTGTCTGCACATCCTGACCTTTGAATTTTCCTGACGCACTTCCGCGCGAATTTCTGCCGAATCCGCCTCCTTCACCACCAAACATACTTTGGAAAAAGTCTGAAAAATCTTCACCTTCACCAAAATCAGCACCGGAGAAACCACCTCCGTAGTTTCCACCCTGACTTTGAGACTGCCTTTGCTGTTGCTGTGCCTGTTCGTACTGTTCGCCATGCTTCCAATTCTCACCGTACTTATCGTATTTTGCACGGTTTTCGGGATTGCTTAGGACTTCATTAGCTTCATTCAGCTCTTTGAATTTTCGCTCAGCTTCTTTGTCGTTGGGGTTAAGGTCTGGATGCAGTTTTCTTGCCAGCTTGCGGTACGCTTTTTTGATATCGTCCTGCGTTGCGCTTTTGTCTACGCCTAAAATTTTGTAATAATCTATATAAGCCATAGAAACGAATGTTTACTCAAATTTAGAACAATTAAGGCAAAGAAACATCTTAGAAATTGTTAAAAATAAATCTATCTTTACTAAAAATCATGGCATGAAAGAGGTTCTCAAAAATTACTCAGGAATTCTGTTTTTACTTCTCGGGATCACCATTGGAAGTATTATTGGTATTGTTGCCCCACAAATCGTTGAGTACATAAAACCTCTGGGAGATATTTTTCTGAATCTTCTTTTCGTAAGTGTGGTGCCGTTGGTATTTTTTGCAGTGGCCAATTCTATTGCTTCACTGGAACAGGAATCTAAGTTTGGCAAAATCATTATGGTCATGTCATTTACTTTTCTTTTTTTCATTTTAACAGCTGCTGTGTTTACAATCGGAGCGGTATATTTATTTCCGGTCTCATCTATTTCGGGCAGTTCAGAAATCATTGCTGAAGCGACCAAAGAAGAAAACTGGGGCGACAAAATTGTCAGTTTCTTCACCGTAGGAGAATTTACCGAGCTCTTTTCACGGAAAAACATGCTTGCATTGTTGATTTTCGCCTTCATGACAGGATTTGCTACAAGAAAATCGGGAGAAAACGGGAAACCATTCAGATTGTTTATTGCTTCGGGATATGAAGTAATGAAGGAATTGCTTTTAATGATTATGAAAATTGCACCGATTGGTCTGGGAGCATACTTTGCATATCAGGTAGCGACCTTAGGACCTCAGCTTTTCGGATTTTATGCTAAACCTTTAGGGCTGTATTACATCGCAGGAATTATCTACTTCTTTGTATTTTTCACTCTCTATGCATTTATGGCAAACAGACAGACCGGAATCAAAAGTTTCTGGAAAAACGCTATTCTTCCGACATTAACAGCATTGAGTACCTGCAGCAGTTTTGCAACAATGCCTACTAATTTATTAGCAGCATCAAAGATTGGAATTCCTAGTTCGATTGCAAATCTTGTGATTCCGATTGGAACGACGCTTCATAAAAACGGTTCGTCGATGTCTTCTATTATTAAAATTTACGTAGCATTTCAGATTATTGGCAGAGATTTTTTTGAACCATCAAACCTTCTTTTAGCTTTGGGAATTACTGTGTTCGTAAGTATTGTTGCAGGTGGAATTCCGAATGGTGGTTATATTGGTGAAATGCTGATGATTTCTGTGTATCAGTTGCCGCAGGAAGCAATTCCTGCCGTGATTATTATCGGAACTTTGGTTGATCCTTTGGCGACGGTTTTAAATGCTGTGGGTGATATTGTGGCGGCAATGTTTGTGAATCGGTTTGTGAAAGTTTGATGATTATTTTATTATGGATTCATTTTTTAAAAACATAGGACTGTATGATCATTTGAATTTCAATATTGAGATGGGTAAATCTGAATTTGTTGAAAGTTTTAAAAAAATCACCTACGAAACAAATACAAGTTTCATATCTTTAATTCCTGATCACGGAATCCCTACAAGATTTGAATACAGAGGATTAATCAATCCGGACAACTTCATTATAAAAAGAAGAAAACATTTATTTGACATTAATATTTATCGTTCTATTATAAAAGGAAATATTGTAGAAGAAAAGAATAAAACAGTCATTAAAATAGAATTCACTCCCTTCATTTATCCTTTTATAGCTTCTATCATAGGAATTCTTCTTTTCCTTTTTATCGCATCACAAGAAATTCAAAACAACGAAAATTATTTCTTAATTGTCATTCCAATATTGATAACAATCATTCAGTATTTTATTTTAAAAAGAAATATTAAGAGAGATAAATATGACTTTGAAAGAGAATTGAATTTTATTGCTTCAAAAAACAATCAGTTTAAAAGCTGCAAGTGAAATCATTCACTTCGTTTTATAGGTTCCAAGTTTTGCAATTCTTCTGGTGTAAATAATCTGTAGTGTACTTTAAATGTTTTCCCCAATGGTGTTTCCAACGAAAATCCACCTGGTCCGAAGCCTTCCAGAACATCTAAGGTGAAATGTGAATATTGCCAATATTCAAATAAATCTCGGTCTATCCAGAATTCATGTTCGTTGATGGTTCCGATCATGGCATCATTCATTCTCGGAAAGTAGCCGCCTTTTTCGAAACATTGGGGTTGTGTACCTTCACAGCATCCTCCCGCCTGGTAAAACATGAGTTCGCCATGCTTTTTTTCGAGTTCCCAAATAAGCTCGAGGGCTTTTTCTGTAACTGAGAGTCTTGATATTTTCTTTGTTTCCATAATGATTTTTTTATTGTTCTTTTGCCTTGAAGCAAAAGAACCAATCCCGAAGTTTCGGGACAAGACTTGGACTCTTTCGCTGAAAATTAATTCAATTCACTAAAAATTCTAAACTTGCGCGATATCTTATTTTATTCTTCGGTTGAAAAGTCGTGTCGCGCTTCGAACAGAAGAATTTTTTAGACGTTCATCGAAATAATTTTCTTAACGCTTAAGACTCCTAAGTTATTTTAAAGTCTTTCAAACAACATTTGGTTTTTTAAACTTTGATTAAGTCGAGCTTAGCCTGTGTCTGTTGTGTAAAGTTAAAAAAAGCCTGACAAAACAAGCATTGTCAGGCTTTACATAAACCAAATATAGAGATGTGTTTTTTACACAACTTTTGCGTGAGGGATAGGAAGGGCGGCGAGGAACTCGCCGGTGCGAAGCACCGAAACGAAGTGCAGCCCTGGATAGCCCGACCGTTTTTCCCCGTGACAAACGGGGAAAACGGGCACGCCCTAAATATTTAATAATTAAAAGAAACCTAATTTGTTTTTGCTGTACGAGATCAACATATTTTTGGTCTGACGGTAATGATCCAACATCATTTTGTGGTTTTCTCTACCAATCCCAGACTGCTTGTACCCACCAAATGGCGCTCCTGCAGGATATGAGTGGTATTGGTTCACCCAAACTCTACCCGCCTGAATCTGACGTGGCACGTTATACAATTGATGCGCATCTCTCGTCCAAACTCCCGCTCCAAGTCCGTAAATAGTATCGTTGGCAATCTTGATTCCTTCTTCTTCATCTTTGAACGTTGTGAACGCTAAAACAGGTCCGAAAATCTCTTCCTGAAAGATTCTCATTCTGTTGTTTCCTTTGAAAATCGTCGGCTGGATGTAATATCCTTCTTCAAGATTTTCACCTACATGATTCACATCACCACCTACTAAAATTTCAGCACCTTCTTCTTTCCCTAATTTGATGTAAGAAAGAATTTTGTCTTTCTGAATCTTAGAAGCCTGAGCTCCCATCATCACGGTTTTATCTAAAGGATTTCCTACTTTAATGGCTTTTACTCTTTCGATTACTTTGGCAATGAATGCATCGGCAATATCTTCCTGAACTAGTAATCTTGACGGACAAGTACAAATTTCACCCTGATTTAAAGCAAATAAAACCGCTCCTTCAATAGCTTTATCTAAAAATTCATCATCAGCATCCATCACTGAACTGAAGAAAACGTTTGGAGATTTCCCACCCAATTCTAAAGTTACCGGAATGATATTTTCTGTTGCGTACTGCATCACCAAACGACCTGTAGCCGTAGAACCTGTGAACGCAGCTTTGTTTACTTTTGGATTCGTCACCAAAGCTCTTCCTAATTCTGCTCCAAAGCCGTTGACGATATTGATCACTCCTGCCGGAAGTAAATCTTTAATTAAATCGACCAATATAAGAATTGAAATTGGCGTGCTTTCTGCCGGTTTTAAGACCACACAGTTTCCTGCGGCCAATGCCGGAGCCAATTTCCAGACAGCCATTAAGATTGGGAAGTTCCATGGAATGATTTGTGCGATGACACCAAGCGGTTCGTGAACGATTAATGAAACGGTATCTTTATCTAATTCATTATGTGAACCTTCATCTGCTCTGATTACTGAAGCAAAATACCTGAAATGATCAACTGCCAAAGGTAAATCTGCTGCCAAAGTTTCTCTCACCGCTTTACCATTATCGATGGTTTCTACGATGGCAAGATATTCTAAATTCTGCTCGATTCTGTCAGCAATTTTATTTAAAATAACACTCCTTTCTGTAGATGAAGTATCTTTCCAGGTTTGGAATGCTTTATCGGCTGCATTTACAGCCAGTTCTAAATCTTCTTTTGAAGAATGTGCTGCCTGTGTGAAAACTTTTCCGTCAACGGGAGAAATCACATCGAAATATTTACCATTTACGGGTGCTGTAAATTCACCATTGATAAAGTTATCATATTGTTTTTTGAATTCAGGCCACTGTAATACCGTGTCTGATTTTTGTTCTGTTGCTGTGCTCATATTCGTATTGTTTTGATTTTATCTTCAACCAAATTACACCGACTTCAACCAAACCAATAGCAAAATCCTACAAAAAAACTTCACAATAGTGTAGAAGGCAGACTTTATCATTTCATTAACATGTTTTTAATCATATAATTTCTATATTTGATAGAAGTCGCCACTTAAATAAATTTAGAAATGAACAATCATAAGTTTTTATTGAATACTCCTGAATTAAAGAAGGAAGATCAGCTTTTAAACTTAGTTGAAAATCAGACTAAATTTAATCTCAACAACTGCGAATTTAGCATTTATGAAACTCACAAGGCTGCTTTTGATGTAAAACTGCATTTTGATACGATTGCTTTCACAGCAATGCTCCAAGGAAGAAAATATATGAAGCTGGAGAACAAAACCAATTATTTCGATTATTTCCCCGGAGAAAGTGTTTTGGTTGCGCCCGGCGAAACGATGGTAATAGATTTCCCAGATGCTGATGAAACGCCCTCACAATGTATTTCTTTAAGTTTAAATCCTGAATTTATCGAAAACTCTCTGAATCATCTGAACTATAATTTCGCTAAAGTAGATGAAACCTCATCATGGAATCTACAGCTTGACGAATATTTTCTATTTAACAATAAATCACTGGCTTCAGCCACCAATAACATTATGAGAATCGCCATGGATGACAATTCTCAAAAAGACATCATGGCTGATTTCGCTTTAAAAGAACTCTTAATAAGACTCATGCAAACACAGGCAAGAAGTATGGTTGAGAAAAATTTGGCTAAAAATAAATCTAGAATCGGTTTTGTGGTAGATTATATCAAAACAAATATTCACCAGAAACTCTCTATCGACAGTATTGCGAAATTGGCGTATGTAAGCAAGTCTAATTTCTTTAAAATGTTTAAAGATGAGCTGGGAACTTCCCCAAATGATTTTATTCTTCAGGAACGCATCAGTAAAGCCAAGGAGCTTTTAGCTTTAAATAACAGCATTAAAGAAACAGCTTATCAGACGGGGTTTTCTGATACGAATTACTTTACGAGAGTTTTTAAGCAATTGGTTGGGGTAACACCGAAGACTTATCAGAATAAGATTATTACTTACTAATTAATTTTAAACAATGGTTCCACCAAAAAAATAATTGAGTTTTTGTTCGGAATTAAAATGACTAAAAAAGGAAATTTGATTTTGAATTTGTCTATTTTATTTTTTGTTGTTATGATGTTCTTACTCGTTTTAAATAAAGATAAATAGATTTAAATTTTAAGAAAAGAAGCATCCCAAATGAGATGCTCTTTTAGTTTTTATCCTTTATAACCATAATATCTCGCTCCCAATAAAACAGGATTTTCAAGTTCTACGGATTGCAGACCAAATCCATTATAATCAGGATTTACAGAATGTTCAAGCTGTTTTCTGTGGAGCTTTTCATACGTATCAAAGTCAATGGCTAAACGTTCATTCAAATTTTCAAATAAATTCCATTTTTCAACGACACTTTTCCAGTTTTCAGAAACTTTTCCGGCAAAAATTTTTGATTTTGATCCGCTTCCATAGCCTAAAAACCCGATTTCCTGTCCAGTTAATTCTTCATTTTCATTAAAAGAAGTCTGTAAACCTGAAAGTAAAGCCATAAAAATCGAGGCGGTGTACATATTTCCTATTTCTGAAGATGCGCGCTGCGTTTTTTCGATTTTTTCACTGATAAATTTCAAATATTCTTCAGATTTTGCAACCACTTTCTGTTCGTCAGGATTTGAATAGGATAGTCCGTTTTCTAAGCTGTAAATTTCAGTAAAAACTCTTTTCCCGTGGAATGCGTATGGAAGATGGAAGATTAAATATTTCCAGTTTTCGTAAGGCTTTTCTTTTCTTGAAACTACTTTATAATGTTCATACGCTTCTCTGATTCTATCCTGATAACACTGATTCGAATACTGTCCGTCAAAAACCGGTTCATCGGTGAAAATTTCAATTTTATCTGGGAAATTTTCAGGAGCGTTTGTCAAATCTTCTTTTTTGAAATGTCTTCTTGGTTTGAAAAAATCAAAAACACTTTCGGTAGCGATTCCCCAATTGTTTTCTATTTCAATTAAATCAGGTTTTGCAGAGATCAACAAAGAAACCGCTCCTCCACCCTGCGTATATTCTCCGGAAGAAGCCAACTCGTATTTTGCATAATCGCTTGCGATAACGATTGCTTTTTTATCAGGATTTACCCTTACAAAATCTAATGAATTGTGAAGTGCATCTACTGCTCCGATACAAGCAAAAGTCATATCAACCACATCACAGTTTTTGAAACATCTTTCACCAAACTCAGCCTCTAAAACTTTTTCTATCATCTGCATTGCATAGGAAGCAGTAGGTTTTGCGGCATCGATTGCGCTTTCTGTTCCTAAATAAATTCTTGTAATATCTTTTGGATTAATCTGATAATCCTTAATTAATTTTAATAATGCTTCAGCAGCAAATGTAGCAGCATCTTCATGCACATCGGGAAATCCCATTTTATGTAATCCTAAACCTTTTTCCAATTTCGCAGAATCTATCCCTCTTTTTTCTGCTAAGTCTTTAATTTCCAAATATAAAGATGGCACATAATAACTCGCTGCCTCAATTCCAAAACCCATACTCGTTTAATTTTAACACGAATTTATAAAAGATAGTGCAAAAAAAGCTTCATTATCGTATAAATTTTTGCGAAAATTATTAATTTAATTACTTATTGTTTTTGTGAAAATTATTTTAACGCAAAGCTCGCTAAGCTTTTTTTTACCACTAACTGTTTTTAAGTTCACAAAACGAAGTTTCGCCGATTCAAATAATCAATTTATAAATTGAGGCAAAGGCGTCCCATTTAGCAGAGAACACAAGGTCTTTCAATTCTTAAAATCAGTAATTATAGACAAGTTTTAAATAAAAAAGCACCTCCAATAAGGAGATGCTTAGAAAAATATATATTGATTTACTATTTGAAATTTTCAATTGCTTTATTAATGGCGTCAATCTGTGGATTGATGCTTGAAGCTTTTTGAGGATTTTGTTTCAGAAGTTCCATTTTCTTCGTCAAACCATCTTTTAACATTTGAGAAATCATCATTTTTACCTGAGGATTTTCTCCCATTTGTCCTTTTGCCTGACCTAAAATTTTGGTAATGCTTTCTGTAGCTTTTAAATTATCGGAAGTCATGATCCAATTGTATCCTTCTTCCGCAGATTTCCCCAATTCAGGATTCTGGAATTTAATGAAAGGATAAAAAGCAACCAGTGAAGCAATATTTGACATTTGAGAAGTCACTTTATTTTTAACAATAACCGGAAGCATTTTACTTAATAAATCTTCTGAAGCTCCGTTCAAATCGATTTTATCAGCCAAAGTATTTGCCTTAGAAGGATCAACATCTAAAGCTGCTGCAACAGAATTCCCTTTTACAGAATTTGAAACGGCATTTACCCCTTTCTCGAAAATCGGAAGGTATTTTTTATCTTTTGTCTTTGCCAAAGCTGCAATTGCGGCTCCCTGAACTAAAGTTTTAGGATCATTTGAAGCTAATTTTTCAACATCTGCTCCCAAAGTTTTAAGCTGTTCTGCGTTTGATAAGTCCATTAATTCCAAAGCTTTTTGTCTCACTCTGAAATAAGGATCTTTTAACGCCGCAGACAATAATTTTGTCGCTGCAGGGCTTTTTCCTACCTGATCTTTGATAGCCGTTAAAGCATTGTATCTGCTTTTAAATTCTTTCGAACCTGTAAACTGCATCAGATTCTGCTCGGGTGTTTTAGTTTCAGTAACGTCTGCAACCAATATTCCGTCTGCATTAATGTTGACCAAATCAGGATTTTTTGAGACATCAAAGCTGAATGTATTTTTTGCAGCTGCATTCACCCAAACCTGTTGTCTTTTTGGTTTTCCGTTATCGTAAACATCGATGGTCAAAGGAAACTCGAAAGGCAATTCCTGAGACTGATTGACAACTACAGTCACTTGTTTTTTTACCGGCTCAAAAGTGTAAGAGTAATTCAATTTTGGATGCCCGCTTCCAAAATACCATTGATTAAAGAACCAGTTTAAATCTTTACCCGAAACTTTTTCGAAAGATAATCTCAGTTGGTGAGCTTCGGCATTCTTGTATTCATAGGTTTTTAGGTAATCATTCATTCCGGCAAAAAAAGCTTCATCTCCTAAATAATTTCTCAGCATATGAAGAATTCCGCCACCTTTCTGATACGTTACCAAATCGAAAACGTCTTCTCGAGAAGCATAATCAAATCTTACCAAATCTTTTTTGAAATCTGAAGGATTATGAATATAATGATTCACATCTTCCATCTGATGGTAATCTGCCTGATCTTTTCCGTATTTGTACTCGTTCCAAAGATATTCTGAGTAGTTGGCAAAAGATTCGTTAACCGTCAAATTACTCCAGCTCTCAGCAGTTACCAAATCTCCGAACCAATGGTGAAACAATTCGTGAGCTATGGTATCTTCCCATTTATTCTCATCAATTAACTGTCCCGGTTTTTGTAAAATATCACTTCCGTGAAGTGTTGCAGTTGTATTTTCCATGGCGCCGCTCACATAATCTCTACCTGAAATCTGCGCATATTTTGACCAAGGATAATCATACCCTAATTTTTTAGAGAAAAACTCAATCATTTCAGGAGTATTTCCGTAAATCTGTTTTGCGTAAGGTTCGTATTCTTTTTCGATGTAATAGTCAACCGCAATATTTTTCCACTTGTCTTTTACCACGGCATATTCACCGACTCCCATGAAGAAAAGGTACGTTGAGTGTCTTTTATCCATCACCCAATGATCAGTTCTTAAGCCATTTGATTCTTTCTGAGAATCTTTAAGAAGACCGTTTGACAACGTTACATATTTATCAGGAACCGTCATGTAGATTTCCTGAGTTGTTTTTTGAATTGATTTATCAATTGTCGGAAACCAAGCTGAAGAAGATTCAGTTTCTCCTTGAGTCCAGATTTGAGTGGGTTTATCAGGATCCTGACCTTGAGCGTTGATAAAATAAAGACCTTTTGCATCGCTGATTGCCATGCTTCCTTCTTGCTTCACTTCGTTCGGACGAGCTGTGTATTTGATGTAAACAGTATAATCCTGATTTTTCTGATAGGTTTTGTCTAAAGTAATCTTTAAAACATCATTTTTATAATCAAATTTTAAAGGAGATTTCTTGCCATTGTTATCCAAAGCAACTTCATGAATCAACATTCCTTTTGCATCCAGAATCAACTCGTTGGTCGCATAAAAGTAAGGAGAAGCTGTCAGCCACTCTTCCCCATTCATCTGCTCTTTCTGATAATCGAAGTTGACTTTAAGCTTGGTATGCTTAAGTTCCGTTACTTTCGCAGATGTTGCTCTGTAGACTTTTTCTCTGCCTGAAGTTTCGGTTTGTGCAGATACATTTCCGGAAAACAAAGCTCCCAATATTGCAATAGATAAAATGATTTTCTTCATTTCTTTCCTTTTATTTTTTTGTATTATTTTTTGTAATGATTTCGAAAATATCGTTGACTAACGTTTCGTAATCTCCTTTTTTAAGCTGTTCTTTAGTCTTGGCAAAAGCTTTTTTCAGTTCGCTTTCAGGATTATCTTCATCAATGATCTCAATTGAAGCTACTCCTTTTATCTGCAGCAGAATTTGTTTTAAATTCTCGGCATCAACATTTTGCTCTAAGGTCAATTTAATTGATTTCATAGTAAATAAGTAGTATTTTATGATGAATAGTTACAAAAAAAGTGAAGTTTTTTGGCTTCACTTTTTATATTTTCTTTATTTTAAAAATAGCTTATGGATGTTTTCAGGATTACCTTTTGAAGGAAGAAATAATAAAATTTCTACACAATCTTTTTTCACTTCAAAATATACCTTAACTTGCTTCTTTCCCAATAATGCAAATCTTAATTGACTATCTGAGTCTATCGTCTGATATGAAATTAATTGATCATTAAATGACTCAACCAATTTTTCTAAGTCTTTATTAAATATCTTCAGTTCCTTTTGAGTCCAATTTTATTTAAAAAATCAATAATATTTTTAAGACTTTCAATCGCAGTATTTGAAAATATAACTTTCATTACTTTTTAAAAATGGAATCTATCAATTCTTCCGAATATTCTTTACATTCTCCATTTTTGATTTCATTACGACTTTTTTCAATCAATTTTCTAAATTCATCAGAATTTTCAATCTCTTTCCAAGAATCAATTTTGTCATTCTCAGAAACCTCAAAACTCTTAATACCTTTTATTTGTGATAATAGTTTTTTGATGAAAGGAACATCTGCGTATTCGTCTAAACTGATTTTAATTTCCATAATTCCTGATTTTAAATCAAAGTTAATGAAATTATTACTAAAATATTAAATCGCCACAGGCGCTTTAATTCCTGGATGTGGATCGTAGTTTTCTAAGGTAAAATCTTCAAAATTAAAATCGAAAATATCTTTAATCTCAGGATTTAGTTTCATGGTAGGAAGCGCTTTCGGATCTCTTGAAAGCTGTCTTTCGACCTGCTCAAAATGATTATTGTAAATATGAACATCACCAAAACTATGAACATAATCTCCCACTTCAAGATCACAAACCTGCGCAACCATCATTAATAAAAGCGCATAGCTAGCAATATTGAACGGTACGCCTAAAAATACATCTGCACTTCTCTGGTACAGCTGTAAAGATAATTTTCCGTCAGCTACGTAAAACTGAAAGAGTGCATGACAAGGCGCTAAAGCCATATTTGGAATTTCTGCAACGTTCCAAGCAGAAACAATTAATCTTCTGGAATCCGGATTTTTTTTAATCTGGTCAATCACTTCCGAAATCTGATCAACCACTTTATTATCCGCTCCGTTCCAGCTTCTCCATTGAGCACCATAAACAGGACCTAAATCTCCGTTTTCATCTGCCCATTCGTCCCAAATGCTAACGCCGTTGTCATTCAGATATTTTACGTTGGTATCACCTTTTAAAAACCAAAGCAATTCGTAAATAATTGATTTCAAATGCACCTTTTTGGTTGTTACCATCGGAAAACCTTTAGACAAATCATATCTCAACTGATACCCAAAAACACTTCTTGTTCCCGTTCCGGTACGGTCGGTTTTGTCGGTTCCGTTTTCTTTGATATGTTTTAGAAGGTCTAAATAATTTTGCATTCCACAGTTTTTTGAGAGTTCAAATTTAAAGATTCTTATCCAAAAAAGGATTAAAAAAAGCATCCATTTTCATGAATGCTTCGTATCGTATATTTAATTAAAATCTATTAAACGGCTGTGTAATCTCCATCGACAAGGTAGTAACCGCCTGTCATAAAAGATGATTTTTCAGAGCTTAGAAACAGCACCAACTCTGCAACTTCTTCTGATGTTCCAAGCCTTCCCATAGGATGTTTTGCTATCAATGCATCTTTATGCTCTTTGTCTAGCTGATTCAATAATGGTGTATCGATATATCCCGGACCAACTGCATTGCAACGAATATTTTTCTTTCCATACTCAGCGCCAATATTTTTAGTTAAGCCAACCACTGCATGTTTGGTTGAAGTATATGCTGAAGAAAGTGGTGCTGCAACCGTTCCGTGTATCGAAGCGATATTGACGATTACTCCGCCACCGTTTTTCTCCATTTGAGTAAGTTCATATTTACAACCGTAAAAAACACCATCTAGGTTGATATCGATTACTTTTTTCCAACCTTCAAGACTGTAATCTCCTGTTTGATTGGCTTCACCGCCAATTCCGGCATTGTTACAAGCGATATCTAATCTTCCATAGATTTCAACTGTTGATTTCACAAGAGCTTCTACCTCTTCTGCTTTCGAAGTATCAGCTTTCACAAAAGATGCTTCACCGCCTTCAGATTTTATTTTTTCTACCGCCTGATTTCCGTGCTCTTCATTGATATCAGAAACGATAACTTTAGCACCTTCTTTTGCGTAAGACTGAGCAATTGCCAATCCGATTCCTGAACCCGCTCCTGTTACCAGAGCTACTTTATTATCTAAAATTCCCATATTGATAAAATTTTTGTTTGTATTTAATCTATACTAAATTTACGATAATCAATTTAAGATTCAATATGAAGCAATGGTAAATTTTTCTTAAATTTTCGGGTCACCAAACTAAATTAACGGAAACATCTTTTGAATTTCCTTTAATCGATTTTAGTTTTCCGAATTTTTCTTTATTAAAGATTTTATCGCTCCAATAATCTAAACTTACAGTTCCGAACTTGATTAGTTTTTTATGTTTGCTAGAGTCAATGATGTCTTTCTGCCCATAATCAATCGAGATATTTCCTATGGATTTTAATTTTCCTAATCTGCTGTTATCTATGATATCTTTTTCCCAATAATCTATTTTTAGGTTCCCGATGTTCTTTACTTTACCTAACTTTTCTTTATCAAAATTATCATAGTAATCTATTGAAACATTGCATACGTTTTTAATCTTGCCAGATCTTACATCACTTTTATCTAAAATATCCCAATAATCAATTTTTAAACTTCCGATGTTTTTTAGTTTTCCAAATCTGTATGCATCAAAATTCGCATCATCATAATAATCTACCTCTCCGTCTAAATTGTTTGTTTTAAAACCTGAAATTTCACCATCACTATTTACCTGTATCGTTACATCATCAATGGTAATATCTACAGACTGTAAGTCGTTGGTTTTAGCTGAAATATTTGCTTTAATTTGTCCAAAAGCGAAGGAATGAATAATTAAAAATAAAGCGGGCAGAAAATTTTTAAGAGATGTCATATTTTATCCGATTTCTTCAATGACTTGATTGACATTGTTGATGATAAACGTCTCAGCTATTTTCTTGCCAAACATTGCTTTTGCCAACGGTGATTCACTTGAAATGGTCATTATTTTTTTGCCTTCAAAAACAATTTCTCCTGACGATACCGAAATATAGAAAAATCCTTTATCTGTCTTTACCAAAGCTCCATTCTGAACTTTTGTACAGACCTCTGTGTTTAATTTTTTCAGGAAATTCTGTTGGTTTAAGGTTTCATTTAATTGCCTTTGGATATTATTAATTTCCTGCTGCAGCATTTCGCGACCAGTTTCATACTTGTCACCCATCGAACTTTTGGTATCGTTACTTGATGCACGGGTTTCGGCAATAAGATTTTCGAAGATTTTTATTTTTTCTGAAATTTTATCTTTAAGAATTTGCAGTATATTTTCTTTGTTCATTTTGAAAGCAATCTTTGAGTTTATAAATTAAATAAAAGTGAAGAAAATTAAATTTTTGCTAAAGCCAATTTTAGTATTGTAAGCTGAAAGCGGGCTAAAGCCCGCTCCTATTGATGTTTTAAAATATTTTACTTTAAGTTATACTTTATTTTTCAAAACAGCGAAATCAGAAACTTTAAAATTAAAATCTTTTCCCTCGCTGAAGTCTCGTTTTGTTTTGTCAAAAACATTATTGAAAGTTCCGTTTAAATTCTCATCCTGAATAGTAAAATTTA
This sequence comes from Chryseobacterium sp. 3008163, assembly GCF_003669035.1. Classification (NCBI taxonomy): domain Bacteria; kingdom Pseudomonadati; phylum Bacteroidota; class Flavobacteriia; order Flavobacteriales; family Weeksellaceae; genus Chryseobacterium; species Chryseobacterium sp. 3008163. The sequence continues at coordinate 1,203,759 of NZ_CP033070.1, forward strand.
CCGGATCTTTTGAAAAATTTAAAATAACTAAAACCTCATCTTGTCCGTTTTTTCTCACATACGCCAAAATTTTATCATTAGCTGTGGTGTTTAGAAGATAAGTTGAAACTGCGGAATCTCCGCCACGCAAAGCAGGATTTGATGATTTTAAGTTTAATAACGTTTTATAGAAATCTGCCATCTCATAATTTCCGTTCCAATCGATGACATCTTTCTCGAAGAACTCTAATCTTTTTAAGTTTGGAAGTTCCTGACCGGAATACAAAAGCGGAATTCCGTTCCAGGTTGCAGAGAATACTGCCATTGGCTTGGTGATATCACCATATTTTTCGAATTCGGTTCCGTTCCATGAGTTTTCGTCGTGATTGGTCGTAAACCATGCTCTCATGGATGAATCTCCGATTGCAGAATATTGTTTAAGCAAATCTATTAATTCGCTGAGAGGTTCATTTTTTTGATAATAATCGGCTGACTTATGCATCCATTTCCATGAATAGCTTGCGTCAAAAACTTTTCCGTAATCTGGGTTTTCAATTTCATCATATTCTCCGATGAAGAAAAGAGGCTTCAGTTTTTCGACTTCGGGTCTTGCCTCTATCCAAAAATCTAATTCTACCCACGATGCCAGATCACATCGGAAACCGTCGATATTGGTTTCTTTTACCCAAAATTTCATGGCATCAATCATCGCTTTTCTCATCTCCTGATTTTTGTAATCGAGTTCGATGATGTCATCCATTCCTGATGCTTTGTGGAAGCTTCCGTCCGGATCTTTTAAATAAAATTCGGGATGAGTTTTTGTCCAGACATGACCCCAGCCTGTATGATTAGCCACCCAGTCGATGATTACTTTAAAGCCTAACCGATGCGCTTCGTTGACCATGTGCTTAAATTCATCCATTGTTCCGAATTCGGGATTGATGGTTGTGTAGTCTGAAGCGGCATATTGGCTTCCCAAACTTCCCTTTTTATTAAGTTGGGCAATGGGAGTAACGGGCATGAACCAAAGGGTTTTCACGCCCATGTTTTTGAGGCGTGGCATTTCTTTTTCAAATGCTTTGAATGTTCCTTTCTGAGTATATTGTCTTAGATTAACTTCGTAAATATTGGTGGTATGTTTCCATTCTGTTGATAAATCCATATTTTCTGATGTTTTTGAGTGGTGTAGAATAAAATTCTATCCCATAAATAGTGCGGTTAAGCAGCACTTCTTTTTTGATTAATTAAACAAAAATAGGAATTTGCAGATTTAAAAGTGAATTGTAATCTGTGAATTTTACTTTATATTCTTTTATCAGCGAAATCTGTAAAACCTACCTCTTCCCTAGCCCCGGTAGAAACGGTTACCCCACAGCAAGCGATGGCAATAGCTTTGGAGCGAGGAGTATGAGTGGATGACGGGAAATAGCTCCTGAATGTGTTGGAGGGTTTGATTGTTTGGATGTGTAATATTTATTTAATAAAAAACCCTGAAAATAAATTTTCAGGGCTGTATTTTTTAGATTCTATCGTCGTCGCTGTCATCTTCATCATCGAAGACATCATCGTTGTAGTCGTCATCTTCGTCATCATCGAAGCTGTCATCATCTTCGTCTGCGAAACTGTTGCCTGCCCCGAAGTCATCTTCAAAACCAAAATCATCATCCATCAAAGGCATTGCTGATTTTTTGTTTTTTGAGCCAGCACCTCCACTTTTGCTTGGAGCTTTTAATGGAGCATTTCCGAATCTGTAAACGGTAATTGGGTAATTCACCCCTTTTGTTTCTTCGTTCACTTCTACCAATTCGCAGAAAAACTCCCACAGGTCAAGCAAACCGTACTGAAACTGTGCTTTGTCGCCAGCATTTTCAAATGCTTCATCGATGTAAACGTCTGACATAATCTCGCCATCCCCTTCATCACTCATATCTTCCAGAGGAACACTCTTCACAATGGTACCATCTTCTTCGAGGAGATTAAAAGTAGAAAGCTCATCACCACTAAGGTTGAAAGCACTTTTGATTCCTAAATGAAGATTCCAGAGTGTTTGTTTTCCTTTAATCTCAACATCACGGAAAATATCTTCTTTTGTATCTAATATTACACGGATTTTGTAAACCATACTACTATTCCAATTTCTATTTTTACCTTATTTCTATTGATCAAATTCTGTTGCAAATATATAATAAATGAGATTTTAGAAAAGAATATTTAATAAATTTTTAGAATTTTTTTTTGCTTACATTTTACCCGGCTTATTTGCTTTTTTCGAGCATAAAACTGAATTTGGTGCCTTCAAGATACACACTTTCTACCGTAATGTTTTCGTTATGAGCTTCTAATATATGTTTCACGATGGCCAAGCCTAAACCTGAACCACCCTGTCTTCGGCTTCTGCTGGTTTCTACACGGTAAAAACGCTCGAAGATTCTTGGGAGAAGTTCTTCTTTAATTCCCATTCCGTTGTCGATCACTTCGATGAGTACTTTGTTTCTGAGAACACTTGTTTTCACTACTACCTTCGCTTCCTGTCTGTTGGCGTAATGTATTGCGTTTGAAATGAGATTGATAAAAACCTGCGATATCTTTTGTTTGTCGGCTTCTACAAATATCTGACTGTGTAAAGTCTGTAATTGTAAAACTGTATTATTTTTCTCAGCTTCCAAATCAAGAAGATCAAAGATTTCTTTAACCAAGATATTAACATCAAATTTTGAAACGGTAACATCTATTTCTCCTGCTTCCAGCCTGTTAATCATATCCAAATCATTGACGATTGCAATCAATCTTTCGACGGAAATACCGATTCTTTCAAGATATTTGTCTCTGATGTTTAGATTTTCTACACCGCCTTCACTCAAGGTTTCTACGTATCCCTGAATTGAAAAAAGTGGAGTTTTAAGCTCATGAGATACGTTTCCGATGTATTCTTTACGGTAGCTTTCCATCTTTTTCATCACTTCCATCTCGGTGACTTTTTGCTGGTTGAAGTCGGAGAATCTTTCACCCAATTCTTTTAAGGTGATATTTTCCTGATTGTCGTAAACAATCTCTTCCGGCAAAATTTTGGAGATATTTCTTACCTGCTTTTTGGCATAGTAACTGAAAAGTAATTCGAGAACTACGTAATTGACGACAAACATGACCAAGACAGAGATGATAAAACCTATTTTAAAAAATGAGTTGTGGTCATATTTTTCGTTGAGGGCATCAAAAATGACGACCAAAACCAACATCACCAATGTCAATAGACATGATGAGATGAAACTAAGTCTGTAAAATTTCAATTTTACAAATATTTAAGGGGTTATAAGTAAAGATAGGATTTTTGAATTAAACAATCAATTTATATCCAATTCCTTTTAAAGTCTGAATGGTATTGATTCCTAATTTTTCTCTTAGTCTTCTGATGTGTACGTCGATGGTTCTTTCGCCCACAATCACATCATTTCCCCAAACTCTTTCTAAAATCTCTTCTCTTTTGAATACTTTCTCAGTGTTTGAAGCTAAAAGATATAAAAGATCAAATTCTTTCTTTGGAAGTAAAAACTGCTGTCCGCTTTTTGAAACTCTAAAGTTATCTTTATCTATTATCAAATCTCCAACTTCAATGAGTTTTGCATTATCAGAAACCAGAGAAGTCAACTGTAACAAAGCGTTTACTTTTGAAATCAGAATTTTCGGTTTGATTAACTTTACGATATAATCATTAGCTCCTGCCTGAAAACCTGCCAACTGAGAAAACTCTTCACTTCTTGCAGAAAGGAAAACGATCAAACTTTTTTGAAGTTCTTTTATTTTACGTAATTCCTGACACGTTTCGATACCGTCTTTTTCTGGCATCATGACATCTAATAAGATAAGATCCGGGATAATTTCTTTGGCTTTTTCTATACCTTCGTTTCCGTTTGTAGCGGTAGTAACATCGTAGCCTTCTTTTTCTAAATTGTATGAAAGAATTTCGAGAATATCCAGTTCATCATCAATTAATAGAATCTTTTTTTGGTTCATTTTCAATTTTTACATTTCAAAGTTAACAAAATTTAAGCAACATGATTGATAATTCGTTTTCATTCACATAAACTTAATATTAAAGGGTATTTCGTAATGTTTAGTTAAGAAATATTTAAAATTAACTAAACCATTTGCAACCCAATTGTTTTATTCCTTTGCACCGAAAGAATCTACAAACTAAAGGAAGTAAAATAATGAAAATTTATAAACTCAGCATTGCAGTCTTATTTTTATCTGGATCTGTATTCTATGCTCAAGAGAAAGTGCAAGATACGGTAAAGAAAGAAAAGGCAATTGAAGGAGTAGTAATTCAAGGAAGTACTAATAAGAAGACTGAAACGGCAGTCTTAGGTGAACAAAAACGAGCTATCATTCAAAAACAGGCGATAAGCGCTGAAGAAATCTCAAGAAAAGGCATCTCTAACGTTGAGCAGGGACTTACAAAAGTAACTGGTATTACAACAGTAGAAGGAAGAGGTCTTTTCGTAAGAGGTCTTGAAGAAAGATACAACTATCTTTTAATCAACGGATTAGGATCACCTTCAAACAATCCTTTCCAAAAAATCATTGCTTTAAAGCAGTTTCCAACTGATGTTGTTGGTAAGCTAAATATTTATAAAACGTTTAACTCAAATCTTTACGGAGATTTTGCCGGTGCAACTTTCGATATAGAAACAATGACTATCGACAAATCTTTTTCTAAAATTGAATTTGGAGTTGGAGTAAACACCTTAAGTACATTCAGAGATAATTTTAAAGTATCTGAAGGAGCTGACGGGATGGAGGGTTATTTGGGATTAAATTCAAAAAATAGAAAATTACCTACTGAAGTCAGAAATTCTAGACCAAATAACTACAGATTTACTGCTGATCAATCATTAAATTCATTTAAAGATACTTGGAATGTAGATAATGTAAAATCTATGCCTAACACAAGCATCGGTTTTACCACTGCTCAAAAAGTAAAAATGAGCGAATCTGGAAACTTAGGGATTATCTTTTCACTAAATCAGGCTACCAAATTTGAGTATAAAGAGGGAACCAACAGCCAATTCAGATCACAAGGACAAAATTCATTTATTGACAACATGAATTTCCTTAATCGTAAACAATATAATTACGAAACAGAATCTTCTGCTTTGTTAGCATTAGGATATAAAAACAAAGGAACGAATATTAACTTAAATGCTATCTATTTACAAAATACAAATAATATCATTGAAGATAATTTTGGATACAAGGATAATCAAGTACAGAATGAAAATTCAGGTTTCTTTAGAACTAATCAATTAGATATTTCGAGATTTTTAGATTTACAATTAACTGCTTCTCAGAAAATCAACGATAGAAATCAAATAAAAGCAGGAGCTAGTTATGTTGTAAATAACTACAGTCAGCCAGACAGAAAAATTATAGAAGGTAACCGTACTGATCCAAATACGGGAGCAATTCTTTCTGAAGGTAACATCCAAATGCGTTATGGAGGAAACAACCTTATCCGTCAGTATTTAGATGTTGACTCTAGGTTCTATGGTTCGGCATTCGCAGAATATCAATTATCTCTAGGTGAGAAAGGAGAAAGAAAAGATTTTCCTATCCAAATTGCAGTTGGTTATAATGGATTCTCCGATTTTAGAAAAACCTCTTATCGATTTTTATTTGGAAGAACGGCAAGTAGTTCACTATCTCCATTTGTTGTAAATGTTGATACACCACAAAACACATTTGATGCTTCAATAAGAAATGGAGATCTATTCTATCAGGAAGGCTCGGATATCTCACAATTCTACTCAAGTTTCTATCAAATCATTAATGGAGGTTATGCTAACATTAATTTGAAACCAAATGATACCTGGGATATTTTACTAGGAGCCAGATATGAAAATGACATGACGCTTATCCGTTATTCTGACCAAAGTGCCAATACAAAAGTAAATTTGGAGAAAAATTTAGATTTCTTTCTTCCATCTTTAGCGGTGAAAAAAGCAGTTAATGATAGAAATAATTTAAGATTTTCATTCAGTAAAACTGTTACACGTCCTATTCTTATAGAGACATTGCCTATTACGTATATAAATCCTGATAACGTAAATATTGTTGGTAATCCTGATATTAAAAATAGTGAAAACTACAATTTAGATTTAAAATGGGAATATTTCCCATCTGCAAAAGAGATGTTTGCAGTCAACTTATTTGCAAAAAGAATAGATAATGCAATCGAACGTTCTTTGGTAGCTTCAGGAAATGCGACAGGTTCAACAATTACCTTTTTTAACGCCAAGAGAGCAGATTTGTTTGGTATTGAGTTGGAAGGAATTTTAAGCTTAAAAAGAATCTCCGAATCACTTAGCAGATTCACCTTAGGAGCAAACGCTACAATCATGCATTCTAATGTTGAAAGAAGTCAGGAGCAACTTAACATGGAAGAACCTACATGGTTTAAATCTACTGGTGAAGTATTGCGTAAAAGAGGTCTTCAAGGTGCTTCTCCTTACACAATTAATGCAGATTTGAGATATGAATTAAAAAGTCGTAACAACTTAGCACACACATTATCTCTTGTATACAATGTCTCAGGAAGTAAAATATTTGCTACAGGAGGTACAGGTACTGACAATTATTATGAAAAGCCATTTAGCCAATTCGATTTTGTTTATCAGGGGCAACTGTCAAAAATTGGAACTTAAAATTTGCTGTACAGAATATATTAGATAGCAAATACAAAATATTACTTGGCGACAAAAACTATATCCCATTAAATGTACAAAATGGAGACACTACACTCGTTGATTACTATAAAGGAATCACCTTCAATTTTACAGTAGGATATACATTCTAAAATTTAAAAATAAAAAATAAGTATAAAAATGAAAAAAAGAGTTTTATCTTTATTATCGTTAACAGCAGTGTTAACATTGGCCCTAAATTCATGTACTATTGACGTAAATGATGGCTTAGGAGAAGGTACCACAATTACAACTCCAGGAACGACTGAAAATGTACTAAGCGGAAGCGGAACATTATCAGGAACTATCGCAAAAGACCTTTTGATCAAAAAGGAAATTATACTTTAGATGGAATTGTTAAGATTACAAATAACGCCACAATTACAATTGAAGCGGGAGCTACTTTCAACGTTGTAACAACTAAAACAAGTGGTTTAGTAATCCTTCAGGATGGAAGCATTAACGCTGTTGGTACAGCCAACGAGCCTATTGTATTTACTACATCTACTAAAACTGCTGGTGATTGGGGTGGCATTACTTTATATGGAAGTGCTCCTATAAAAGCTGTAAATGGAAATACTCAAGCACTTTCCGAAGATGGAAATAACGTTTATTATGGCGGTAATGATGCTAATGATAATTCTGGAACCATGAAATTTGTACGTGTAGAATATGCAGGTAAAAAAATTGGTGATGGTACTTCAGAAACAAACTCTATGACATTCTACGCTGTAGGAGCAGGAACTGTTTTAGAAAATTTAGTTGCATACAAAGGAACTGATGACGGATATGAATTCTTCGGAGGAACTGTAAGTGCTAAAAACATTGTTTCTTATGGTAATTATGATGACTCATTCGACTGGCAAGATGCTTGGAGCGGACAGAACAATACCAATTGGTATGCATTCCAAACAGGTACAGGAAATTTCGGAATGGAGATTGAAGCATCTGGAAATGCAGATAATGTTGCTCCAAAGGTTTCAAACATAACTTTAATCAGAAATACCAACACTAATCCTGAATCAGCAAATTCACCAGAGATTTCTGCAATCCAATTTAAGAAGCACGGAACAGGTATTTTCTCTAATGTTTATATTAGCGGATACAAAAACATCGGAACTCAAAAGAGTTATGCAGTTCTTATCCAAGATGCTGCGACTGAAACTAGCCAGGTAAACACAGGAAAAATTGCTGTAACACCTCTTACTTATTTGAACTCTGATAACCCATTAGTTTGGGGTTATGCTTATACTCCTAATGGAGCTAAAGTTTTCACCAATACAGCTACTGTAACTAAAGTTTCTTTACCAGCAGGAGCTTGGGCAACTGTAGACGGAGTTAATCTTCTTTCTGCTTTATAAGATTAAGTAATTAGTTTCTTCATATCAAATTGAATCCCTCAGGAAAATTACCTGAGGGATTTTCTATTCTTCAAAGGTATTGTGAAAGGTTCTTTTCTAAATTTACCTGTAGACTTGCTATTTGCGTAAAACATTTGAACATATTGTTTTTAGTGAAGATTACATCACTTTTTCACAAAAGTAAAGTATATATAATTAAAAAATCAATAACTAAATCAGATTTTAAGGTATGACTGATTAGATAATATACTCATATACTTTCCAAATTGTACCTCCCCAAGTCATCCAAGATAACTTTCCTTGTTCTATTAAGTGATATAATTCTATTTCTAAATAATTATCTGATAAATTCTCATTTTTATATTTAGGATGAGTCATAATGAATTGTTTAAACTTCCATAAAGAAAAAGAAATATTATTTACAGAATAATCATAATCACATGTAATACCATCTTTTTCTACACAGCAGCCTGCCCCATGAAATCTATATGTGTACCTATCTAGCTCTCCTTCTCTCTGGAAATAGACCCCTATCCCTGATAAAATTCTATCACTTTTTTTATATCATACTTTTCTCTAATAGCCTTTTCAAAATTTTTAATAAAAATGAGATAATCATTTAATATTTGTTCTACCATAAAATCTATATTGTTAATCAAATAAACCCTGTTCAATTTGTTTGACCTTTTCGGAATGTTTCTCCATTGCTTTTGTTCTTGATAAATCTTGAATATCAAGAGGTGATTCTCCAAAATAGCCGCTTTTATGCCATAATATCCATTTAATATATACTTTTTTATATTATTTTGCAAATTTCATTCAAATATTTTCAAGTTTCTTTTTAGCCGAATTAAGTAATTAGTTTCTTTATATCAAATTGAAAACCGTGCCGGGAATTAACTTTTCGGGCGCGGTTATTTTTTATAAAGATTTAAATTCATTGCAGTTTGAATTGGGAAACTAAGCAGAAAAATGGTAATTTGGTATTCTCATTCAAAATAGATAGACAAAAAAACCGTTGAAGGAGAATAACCTGAGAATTATGAAGAAAAATTACTTTAGATTAATCATTGCTGCATTCATTATTGGCTCGTCATCCATCATTTATTCATGTAGTGAGGATGAAGAAACAATTACCGAAATAGTAACGACGGGAATTGCTCAGGATCCTGATAATTTTAAAGGTGAAGTGACCAGCGGACAGGTGGTAACGCTTGATCCACTGAAATCTTATCAACTCACAGGTACAGTTATTATTAAAAATGGCGGAACGCTTGTCATTCCTGCCGGGATAAAAATTACTGCAACAGCAGGTCATTTATCTTATATTTTGGTTGAACAAGGTGGGAAAATTTACGTCAACGGAACAGCAGGATCTCCGGTTGTATTCACATCAGAAACCACCGAAACAGGAAACTGGGGCGGAATCGTCATTTGCGGAAAAGCTCCCATTAACACAGGAAGTTCAGGTTCTTCTGAAATTGCAAATTCCATCTATGGTGGAACTGAGGCGACCGATAATTCCGGATCTTTAACTTTTGTACGAATTGAATATGCGGGGGCTGAATTTTCTGCTGGCAAAAAATTCAACGGACTTTCACTTTTTGGAATTGGGAATACAACAAAGGTTGAAAGTGTAGCACTTTTAAATACTGCTGATGACGGTATAGAAATTTATGGTGGAACTGTCAATGTTTCCAACATCGTTTCTGTTGGCAACACCAATCACGCATTCAGCTATAAAGACGGATGGGTGGGCAATGCCTCAAATATTTACACCAAAAGAAAAACAGACGGCACAGGCAATACGGGAATTACAGGCATTAATAATGCCAGCAACGATAACGCTTCACCAAGATCAAACCCCACCATCAAAAACGTCACGTTCATCGGTGCCAATTCCGGTGAATCTGATGGAATCAAATTAAAACAAGGAACGTATGCGGTCTTAGATAATATCGTTTTTTCTAATTGGTCGAAAGGCGTTACCATAGAAAGCGATTCTACCGTTGCACGTTTTAACGGAAAAAAGAGAATCACAAATCTCTTATTTGAAAATACAACGACAGAAGTCTCATTAAAATCTTCTGCAGGCTCACCCGTTACGATTATTGATACAACTTACACAAAGAAACCTGATGCAACCGGAGCAGGAAACGGTATTTTAGTACCATCTTGGGCTACAGGCTGGTCTGGATTGTAATAATTTAAATAAATTTTAGCTTAATAAAAAATTCCTCAGAAAATCTCTGAGGAATTTTTAGTTGATCATCAAAGACCAATATTTTTAGATCAGATTATTTCATCAAGAATCTGAATTTATTAATGTTTTTAAGTGCAATACCCGTCCCACGAACGACAGCTCTCAAAGGGTCTTCTGCTACAAATACCGGCAATCCTGTTTTTCTGTGAATTCTGTCTGCCAATCCATGAAGAAGTGCACCGCCACCTGCAAGAAAAATTCCAGTTTTATAAATATCCGTAGCCAATTCTGGTGGAGTAATTGAAAGTGTTTCCATAATAGCATCTTCAATTCTCATAATAGATTTGTCTAAGGCTTTGAAAATCTCTTGATAATTGACCATAATTTCTTTCGGTTTCCCAGTAAGAAGATCTTTTCCGCGAACTGAAATTTCCTCTAAAGGAAAATCTAATTCTTCTAAGGCAGAACCAATCTCAATTTTTATTCTTTCTGCCGTTCTTTCGCCAATATCCAAATTATGTTGCGATCTTATGAAATAAGTTATATCGTTTGTAAAAACGTCACCTGCTAATTTTATTGATTTGTCGACCACGATTCCGCCCAAGGCAATCACAGCTATTTCGGTGGTACCACCTCCAATATCAACAATCATGTTACCTTCAGCACTTTCCACATCGATACCCGCTCCTATTGCTGCTGCCATTGGCTCATAAATCAATATTACTTCTTTGGCATTTACTTTCTGAGCAGAATCTCTTACCGCCCTTCTTTCAACCTCTGTAATACCTGAAGGAATACAGATCACGATTCTCAGTGCCGGACGTATAAATTTACCTTTGATCTCAGAAATTTTCTTGATAAATTCTTTAATCATGTGTTCAGAAGCATGAAAATCTGCGATAACACCATCTTTTAACGGTCTTATTACTTTTATATTTTCATGCGTCTTACCTTGCATCAGTTTTGCCTGCTCTCCCACTGCGATTGCCTTCCCCGTCAAACGATCAATTGCAACGATTGAAGGTTCATCTATGACGATTTTATTATTATGAATTATTAAAGTATTAGCCGTCCCAAGATCAATTGCAATCTCTTCCGTAAACATATCAACTAGCCCCATCTTACATCAATTTTATAGTGGCTAAATGTACGGCTATTAGTTTTATATACTTGCCTAAATTAATTGCGAAAGGAGTTAAACATACGTTAAAATGTTCTTGATATTTAAGATTCCAAATAAAAAAAGCGTTGGGTAATGTTTCACATAAACCTTAAGAATTATTTACCTTTGCAACAGATCATCAACTACTAATTTCATTTTTCAGACAGATTTTGAATTTCCAAAACAAAAAAAAATACGTAAGCTTTCTAAAGTTTAAAAGAGATTTTCAGCAGTATGGTCTCAAAAAAGCACGCAGTTATGAGATTATTCTGCATTGGCTGAAAAACCGTTTGAGCAGAAATCAATTTTTGGTACTATCAGGAATTCTTGTAGGATGTACTGCCGGTTTGGCTGGGGTGATCTTAAAGACTATTGTCCATAACATTCATCATTTTATTACTCATGATGTCCATTTTGAATATCAGATTATCTTCTACATCATATTTCCTTTTTTAGGAATTGTCTTAACAGCGGCCATTGTCATTGCCATATTCAAGGGGCAAGACAGAAAAGGAATTGGTGCTATTTTATACGAAATTGCTCAAAATTCGAGCATCGTTTCTAATGTTAAGATGTATTCTCAAATCATTCAGAGTGCTGTCACTGTCGGGCTGGGCGGTTCCGCCGGAATTGAAAGTCCGATTGCTGTTACAGGTGCTGCTATCGGCTCTAACTATGCACGTACTTACCGATTAAGTTACAAAGAACGCACTTTACTTTTGGCGGCTGGCGCTACTGCCGGTATTGCTTCGGCTTTCAATGCACCTATTGCTGGGATCATGTTTGCCTTTGAGATTTTGCTTACAGGCGTAGTTTTCACAGATTTTATTCCTTTGGTTGTTGCTGCGGTCTGCGGAAGTTTATTATCCAGAATTTTACTTCAGGAAGATATTTTATTCAGATTTTATACAAGAGAACCTTTTAACTATCTGAATGTCCCATATTATCTCATCCTTGGAATTATTACCGGATTATATGCCAGATATTTCGTGGTGGTGTCGCAAAAAGTTGAACATTTCATCAATGGTTTAAATCTAAGCAGACTGAGAAAAGCAATGTTCGGTGGTGCTGTACTTTCTTTATTGTGTGTATTATTTCCGCCTCTTTTTGGTGAAGGTTACGATATTGTAAAAGATTTCACCAACGGAAATGTAAACTCAGTGATTCACAACAGCTTTTTCAGATATTTTGAAATCAAACAATGGACGATCATTCTATTTCTGATTTTGGTTTGTCTTCTCAAAGCTTTCGCCACTTCATTTACTATTTTTAGTGGTGGAAATGGTGGAAATTTTGCGCCTTCATTATTTGCCGGCGGGTCTGTAGGATTTCTGTTTGCGGTAATATGTCAAAATCTAGGTTTCTCAGATGTTCCTGTCACCAATCTTATTCTGGTCGGAATGGCTGGTGCCATGAGTGGAGTTCTATACGCTCCTTTAACGGCGATTTTCCTGATTGCAGAATCTAGTTTTGGGTATGATCTGTTTATTCCGCTGATGATTGTTGCTGTAATTTCTTATTTAATTGCTAAATGGTTTGCACCTATCTCTCCAGAGTTAAAAACATTAGCCGACCAGGGAAAAATATTCACCCATCAGCACGACAGCAATCTTTTATCCTCATTACAAACAAAAGATTTTATAGATTTTGATTCTCAGACCATCAATGAAAATGCATCATTGCAGGATTTATACGACCTCATCAGCAACGGAAGAAAAAACAATTTTGCCGTAATTGATGATGACCGTCAGCTCAAAGGAACTCTGACACTAGATGACGTTCGTCCTTATTTGTTTAACGAAAACGAAAAACTGAATCTCTCAAAACTAGTAAAAGTACCTGCAGCAGTGGTAATGCTAAGCGATAAACCTGTGAAGATTATTCAAACTTTTGATGACACCTCCACATGGAATCTTCCCGTGGTCGACGAAGAAAATAAGTTTATCGGATTTATTTCCAAATCAGCTATATTAACGAGTTACCGACAATTGCTGAAAGATTATTCTTAAGTATTTGGCTATTTTTTGATGTAGATAATAAGCTAATTTCTATCCTAAAAAATAATATGAATGTATGACTAATTTACACATATAAAAAAGAGATGAAGCATTACACCTCATCCCTCAAGAATTTATATTAATTAATTTTAAGAATATTCAAACTTCCTTACCGCTTCCAAAGTCATATCAATTTCTTTGTCTTTTATCGCATCGCTGATGAAATAAGTTTCGTAACCACTTGGCGGAAGATAAATTCCGTTGGTCAGCATCTGATGAAAGAAATTATTGAATAGTGAATGATTCGCTTGTTGCGCCTCATCAAAATTTGAAACTCTGTTGATATGGAAAAACACCGACATCATCGAACCTTTTCTGTTGATTTTATGAGCGATTCCTTTTTCATTTAAAATTTTTCCGATTTCAAAATCTAAAGTTTCTGTAGTTTTATTCAGATTATTAAAGAAGTTTTCATCGCTTTTGATGAGTTGCAAAGTTTTCAGACCCGCTCTCATTGCTAAAGGATTTCCGCTCAATGTTCCGGCCTGATAAACGCCACCTTTTGGCGCCAAATGATCCATAATTTCGTTTCTTCCGGCAAAAGCACCAACCGGCAAACCGCCTCCGATTACTTTTCCATAGGTTACCAAATCCGCTTTTACGTTATATAATTCCTGTGCACCGCCAAAAGCCAGTCTGAAACCAGTCATCACTTCGTCAAAAATCAATAAAGCGCCATTTTCGTCACAGATTTTTCTTAAGTTTTGAAGGAAATTATTTTCAGGTAAAACGCAACCCATATTTCCGGCAACCGGCTCGATAATTACTGCAGCAATTTCACCCTGATTATGTCTGAACAAATCCTGAACCTGCTCAAAATCATTGTATCTTGCCAGCAAAGTATCTTTCGCAGTTCCGGCCGTTACACCCGGAGAATTCGGATTTCCAAAAGTTGCCGCACCACTTCCCGCTTTAATCAAAAACGAATCTGAGTGACCGTGATAACAGCCTTCAAATTTTACAATCTTATCTCTTCCTGTAAATCCTCTCGCCAATCTTACCGCGCTCATACAAGCTTCTGTACCTGACGAGACCATTCTGATCTGGTCGATATTCGGAACATTTTCTGTGATGAATTTGGCAATTTCAGTTTCCAGCTCTGTAGGTGCACCGAAAGAAAAACCTTTCTCTGCCTGAATCTTTAATTCTTCTAAAACCTCAGGATGCGTATGACCTAAAATTGCAGGTCCCCAAGAATTGATGTAATCGACATACGTATTATCATCAGCGTCTGTAAGATATGCACCTTTTGCAGATTTCATGAAAACAGGCACTCCGCCTACAGATTTGAATGCACGAACCGGAGAATTTACTCCACCCGGAATATATTTGTATGCTTCATCAAATAAAGCTGAACTTCTTTGGTATTTCATTATAGTAAGTTGATAGGTATTAGTCTAAAGCAAATTGTTATCAGTATTAAAACCAACAACCATCAACTGAAAACCAACAACTAATTTTAGTTTCTAGGTTTTTTGTCAATCAGATAGATCAGCTGTCCTGCAGCTGGTTTTTGGCCTTCATCCATTCTGTTTTTGGCGTATAACTTATTGAGTTTTACTCCGAATTTTTGTGCGATATCATGCATATCTTCACCAAATTCAGCTTTGTAAGTAGCAGTGTTTCCTTCAGAATTTTTTGATTCAAGAAATACAATATCGTCTTTTCTAAGGATATCAGATTCCAGATCATTCCATTTTGTCAATTTGCTGTCGCTGATTCTGAATTTATTGGCGATAAACTGCACGTTTGTATCTTCAGGAATCACCACATATTTCAAACCACCATTCGGATGGCTTTTAATTAAGATAGAATTAAGTATTTCTGCTTTGGTTTTGATGCGCTCTACTCTTTTTTGCTGTTGTGCATATGAAGTTGCTTTGTATGGAACTTTCACAGTAACCGGTTCAGCTTTTTTAACTTTTTTCGCGGGTTCAAGACGAGCCATAAAACTTCTGTCATCCTTAAGATCGGGATATTTTTTCAGAATGGCATAGAGAACTTCTGTGGAATTTACTTCATCAAATTCATACAATTTATATCTTTCGATTTTTCCAATCAGAATTGATGCATATCTCGGATTTGTTGCATAACCTGCTTTTTTCAAACCATGCGCCCATGCTTTGTAATCTTTCATATCCAAATCAAAAAGCTTGGTGTAATATTTTCTAGTCGTCAGGAATATTGAGTGATCTTCATACGACTGTTTCGGATCTTCATACACACGGAAACACTCATTGGGAGCGTCATCGGTGTGCTTCATGGTTTTCCCGGTCCAGTCTTCCTTACATTTTATTCCGAAATGATTTTTTCCTTCCTGAGCCAAACGGCTTTGTCCGCCACCCGTCTCCAAAAGTCCTTGTGCAAGCGTAATTGAAGCAGGAATTTTGTACTTTTCCATTTCTTCAACTGCATACTGTGCAAATTTCTGGATGTATTGGTCTTCAGTAGCCCAGGTCTGAGCTGAGAATTTTGATAAAACTAAAAGGCTAATTAGTAAGAAAAGTCTTTTCATGTTTCTATTTTTTTTGAATTATTAAATGAACACTCATCAAGTTATTTTGGAAATTTAAATCTTCACATAAGTGTTTCATGTTTTTCAACTTTATAGGATTAAATTTCTATTTTGTTTTTCCAAAAGCATATTGGCTCCTTCTATTCCCTGCAAACCACCAGTATGAAAACATAGTATTCTGCTTCCTGCAGGAAAATAATTATCATCAATCATTTCAAAAACTTTCTGCATCATTTTTCCTGTGTAAACAGGTTCTAACGGAACATTATACTTAGCTTTAAAATCATTGATAAAAAGTATATTTTCATCATTTATCTTACCGTAACCACCAAGAGCAGCATCGGTTAGATGATAATTTCTTTTTGAGGTTAATTCTGAAATTCTGTTTTCCAAAGAAGCATCTTCAACGACCTTAAAACCTATAACTTTCTGATTTTCTTCGCAAAACTCCGAAATCCCAGCAATCGTGCCTCCGGTTCCAACTGCGGTGCAAAGATAATCAAAATCTTTTGTATCGTTATTCAGCATCATTTTGATTCCCTGAACAGCGTTTTCATTCGTTCCGCCTTCAGGAATAATCAAAGCTTCAGGAAATTCCTGTTGCAGAAACTCAGTCAGTTTTTCTTTGTGTCGGTATTCTTCACGGGTGACGAATTTTAGATTCATCCCGTTTCTTTTAGCAGCAACTAAAGTCGGATTATCTTTCCATTTTTTCTCTAATTCTTCACCTCTGATAATACCTAAAGTCTGAATTCCAAATAAATTTCCAACTGCCGAAACCGCTGAAATATGATTGGAATAAGCACCACCAAAGGTAATAATTAAAGGTTTTTCAGGCCGACTTTCGAGATAATGATTAAGATTATAAAAAATCTTCCAGTATTTGTTTCCTGAGATTTGAGGATGAATGAGATCTTCTCTTTTGATAAAGAGTTTCACATTTTTCTCAATCGGAATTTCAACAATCGGAATATGAATTTCTGGAATTTTCATTACTGCAAATTTCCTGAATTTATTTTAAACCATTTAATTTTTATTAGAAAGAAACAGAAAATCCTAAATCTAATTTATTTCAAATATTTCCAAAAAGCCCACAACTTTCTTTTTTCAAATAATTAAAATCATACTCCATTGCATAAGCCTCTCTTTCAAAAGAGATAGCACGATAAGCCTGATGACCATTTTTTAGTTTAAATAAATGATAATAATACTCTGCAACATACGCAATATAAAAGAAGACAATCAATAATTCCAATTGCTGTTTCAGATGAATTTTTTCGTGGTTGATGAGCACTCTATTCTTCTTATCTTCAGGTTTTTTGATGAAAATAAAAGGATAAAGCGTAATGCCGTTTATTTTTGTATTTTTGAGGAGCTTTTGGCACACAATTATCATAATAACAAATATAAAAGTTTTGATTTAACTTATGGCGCATTTTGACATCAAAGAACATGAAGACTTTTACTACAACGAGCAAGGCTACAAGGTTTTCACAGAAAAATTCCATCTGAAACGTGGATATTGCTGTAAAAGCGGCTGCAGACACTGCCCGTACGGATACGATAAAAAGACAGACACATTTATAAAAATCATTAAAAAAATAAATAAAATGAAGAAATATATTTTTATTTTGCTGGCAGCGACTTTAGGTTTATCTTCTTGCAGTCCTTTTAAAGTACGTTCAGATTATGCAGAAACTGCAAATTTCACTTCTTACAAAACTTACAAAATAAGAATTGATGATTTGAAATTGAATGATATCGATAAAGACAGAGTTTTGAACGAACTGTCTAAGCAATTGCAAACAAAAGGCCTTCAATCAGGTGAAAATCCTGATTTGATTGTCAACGTAAAAGCAAATCACAAGAAAATCACTGATATCAATACAACCAATCCCGGCGGAATGTGGGGATGGGGCGGTGGCTTCGGATGGGGAATCGGCATGAACAGAACCTGGACGAGCAACTATAACGAAGGAGCAATCATCGTAGATTTAATTGATTCTAAAACCAACAAGTTAGTTTGGCAGGGAATCGGAAGCGGTATTTCTGTTGACAGACCGCAGGCGAAACAAAAACAAATCCCTCAGATTGTTGCTGAAATAATGGCAAACTATCCTCCGGGAATGAAAAAATAAGAATTTAATAATTCTAAAAGAAAAAGGTCAGTACAAAATTTTGTATTGACCTTTTTATGTTAACAACCTGATTGAGTTGTGATTTAATTTTACTGAAATTTAACATTCAGATTCAAAAGAATTTGATAATTTGCTTTCGAGAAAAATGTAATTTTACATTGACCAAATTATCACATACAAAAATAAGATATGAAAAAACATCTTTTATTCCTTGTATTAGCGCAATTCGCTAATGCTCAAGCACCTTCAGGCTATTATTCGTCAGCAAACGGACTCACTGGAGCACCTTTGAAAACCGCTTTAAGCTCAATCATTACCAGCGGACATCAGGATAAAGGCTACAGCGGACTTTGGACTGCATACAAAACTACCGACATCGACAAAAACTATGAAAATGACGGCTCTATTTTAGACATTTATTCTGAAAGACCAACCTCGTCTGATCCGTACAACTACACACCTGGCGGTAACCAATGTGGAACATATTCTACTGAAGGGAATTGTTACAACCGCGAACACATCGTTCCGCAAAGCTTATTTAATGAAGCTTCACCAATGAAAAACGACGTGCACTTCATCAGAGCAACCGACGGAAAGGTAAACGGAATGCGATCAAATTATCCTTTCGGGAAAGTGGGAAGCACAACTTTCACTTCTCAAAATGGTTCAAAATTAGGAAGCTCGTCGTCTTCAGGATTTTCGGGAACGGTTTTTGAGCCGATTGATGAGTTTAAAGGAGATGTTGCCAGAATGGTTTTCTATTTTGTGACAAGATATCAAAATCAATTATCAGGATTTTCTTCAGGAAATATGCTGGGAGGCTCGGCATTTCCTGGCTTGCAGACTTGGGAGCTGAACGTCTTGCTGGCCTGGCATAATCAGGATCCGGTTTCTCAGGCTGAAATCAACAGAAATAATGCTTCATACACTTTTCAGGGAAACAGAAATCCGTTTATTGACAACCCAAATTATGTGAATCAGATTTGGGGATCTCAAACTCCAACGCAGGATACACAAGCTCCTACTGTTGCTACTAATCTTAGCGTTTCGGGGAAAACCTCAAACAGTGTTTCTCTAGCTTGGTCTGCCGCAACTGATAATGTCGCAGTGACTTCTTATGATGTCTATATGAACGGAAGTTTGAAAACTAATGTAAACACTACCTCAACGACGGTTACAGGATTAAATCCTTCGACAATTTATAATTTCTACATTAAAGCGAAAGATGCTGCAGGAAATGCTTCTGCAAACAGTTCAACCGTTTCGGCGACCACAAACGCAGGAACAACCAATCCGAACCCTACCAATTGCGTGAACGAAACTTTTGAAACCATCCCGACATCCAGCGCATCATCTTACACTACAAAAACATGGACAAACAGCGGAATTACGTGGACAGCTACAGATTCAAGAAGTGACCAAACTATTTCAAATAAAGCAATTACAGTGAGAAACGGTTCGTTGAAATCAAGCACATTTAGTAATGGTATTAATTCTTTAACTGTTACAACGCAATTAAAATTCAGTGGGAGTAACGGAAATTTCAATGTGCTCGTAAATGGCGTAAATGTAGGAACGATTCCTTACAGTACAACTGCGACAACAACTACGATTAACAACATTAATGTCTCAGGAAATGTAGTGGTAAGTCTAGTTAATAATTCATCAAGCAACAGAGTAGCCATAGACAATCTAAGCTGGACTTGTTCTTCAGGATTTGCAAGACAAAGTGTGATGAATACAGAAAATACGCAGCCCAATGAACTGCAAGTTTATCCCAACCCGATTTCAAATCAGGAGATTTTTGTAAAAGGTGAAACTGAAAATATTCAAAAAGCTGAAATTTACAATCTTCAAGGGAAAGTAATGCAAACCGAAAATCTGCCTTTCAAAAACGGGAAATCTATCAGAACACGAAATCTTCAGCAAGGAATCTATATTTTAAAATTAGATGAATTGAGCTTGAAGTTTATTGTGAAATAAGATTATTTTAATTTTAAAAAAAAGACTTCTCTGTTACAGGGAAGTCTTTTAGTTTTAGTATAGTATAGTATAAAATTATTTTGAAGTATTGTTTCCCTCTTTTATTGAGCGGGACAAAATTTTATTTTTCTTTAATAAAAAATCAGGCATTAAATCTGTTGGAAGGTGTAAAATACTTTCTCCAGTGGTCTGAAGTTCTTCTTCAATTTCAGGATTCCAATTGAGAATGTCATTTAAACTAATTTTTAATTCTTCCGCAATAATTTTTAAGCTGAATCCTGCATTAATTTCGGTTTCAGATAACGATGATTCTTCTTTCAAGCCGGATCTTGCATCAAATACTTTCTGCATTCTTGAAGAATTGTAATTGGTCAAAACACTGTTGAGTTCTCCTGTTGCATAGCAAGCATTCAGATATTTTTTAACATGGTTAATGGTTTCAGCCGGCAAATATTTAGAGAAAACATGGTATTGACTTGAGTTAGCAGACTGCATGGCTTTAGCTATATTTCCTTCTCCACAATTGTACGCTGCAATAACAGTTACCCAATTGCCGTACTTTTTATAAAGATTTCCAAGAGAAACTACCGCTACTTTTGTGCTTCTGTAAATGTCATTGCGACGATCTGCCGTAAGTCCGTATTGATTTGCGTGAGCGGTCATAAACTGCCAAACCCCGACTGCACCAGCGTGCGAAGTAATATTTCTGTCAAAATGAGATTCAATTAAAGGTAAATTTCTCAAATGTTTTGGAAGTCCCTTTTTAGCTAAAGAATTTTCTATAAACTGAACAATGTCTTTATTCGAATTGATGATATTTTTGTATTTTCTTACGCTATTTTCAGAAGTGTCACTAGCCGACAAATACTGAGCAGATGCCATTTCAAAAGAAACAAAAAAGACTGCTGCAAATACTATTTTATTGAAATAAATTTTCATTCTTACTATCTTAATTTTAAAAATCAGAATGCGTCAATAAGTTTAAGCATCCTGACTTTTTTCAATTGAATAAATTATTCGACTTTCCAATCAATTTTTTCATCGGTTTGGTTCCAATCAACGGTAAGGATTTGCCCGGATTTCACTTCTTCCCGTACAATCATTTTTGAGATTGGTCTTGCCAACTGAGCTCTGATCACTCCAGAAATCTGTCTTGCTCCGTATTTGCTGCTGAATCCGCCTAATGCTAAATTCTTCACAGCTTCATCGGTGATAGAAAGCGTCATTCCTAATCTGTGAAGCGATTTGTGAAGCGATTTTAACTGAATATTAAAAATTCTTTCTGCAATAGATTCTGTAATTGGCGCAAAAGGAATAATTTCTGTAATTCTCGCTAAAAATTCTGGTCTGAATCTCCCTGAATTTGACATAATCTGCATCAAAGAAGACGATTCCGGAACTTTTCCTTCCTCGAATTGTTTTACAATTTCTTCGCTTCCGATATTTGAAGTAAATAAAATTAAAGCGTTACTGAAATCTCCTTCTTTTCCTAATTTGTCATGTACTTTTCCTTCATCCATGATTTGTAAAAAGACGTCGAAAACAGAATGATGTGCTTTTTCAATTTCATCAAATAAAACTACGGTATAAGGCTGCTGACGGATTTTATTGACCAACATACCACCTTCTTCATAACCAACATATCCGGGAGGTGCACCATATAATAATGCTGCTGAGTGCTCTTCTTTAAATTCTGACATATCAAAACGAACCATCGCTTTTTCATCATTGAAAAGCAGTTCTGCCATAGATTTTGCCAACTCAGTTTTCCCCGTTCCAGTTGGTCCCAAAAGGAAAAATGATCCGATTGGTTGTCCGGGTTTGTTTAACCCACTTCGGTTTTCAACGATAGCATCAGAAAGTACTTTCAATGCATGATCCTGACCAACAACTCTGCTTAGTAAAAGAGATTCCATATTCAGAAGCTTCTCTTTTTCCTGAGCCTGAAGTTTCCCAATCGGAATATTCGTTTTTGCTGCCATTACAGCTGCCAACTCAAGTTTGCCGACTTTTTCTCTTTTTGTAGAAGCGTGTTCTATCAATTCTGTAAAAGTATCTGCAATGACTTTCTGAAGATGCTCGATCGGCATTGAGTTATCAATTTGCGGCTGTTCTCTCAAAGATCCCCACAAAATCGGACTTATTTTATCTCTCAGTAAATTGTAATTCCAGATTAATTCGTCGGCTTTATCTTTTTCATCCAAAAATTCTTCTGTCAGAATATTTTCATAATTTTCTTTCCAGTCTTGGAGTTCTTTTTCTGAAAGTTCATCCAACATTTTGATAGCAGCCATTGTTCGGTCAAGCAGGTCAATTGCAGCATCCGGCAATTTTTTACCTTTTGCATATCTTTTTGCCAGACGTACACATTCGGGAAGTGCAGATTTATCAACTTCGATACCGTGGTGCTTTTTATAACCATCCAGAAGAACATCAATCATTTTCACACAAGTTTGTTCATCCGGTTCATTAACTGTAAGAACTTCGAAACGTCTGTTAAAAGCCTGTTCCGGCTCAATTATTTTCCTATATTCTTCTTGAGTTGTCGCACCGATAACAGTAATTTCACCTCTTGCCAATTCAGGTTTAAGAATATTTCCAATATTTCCGATGCTGCCTTTTGGATCTAAAAGTGAGTGAATTTCATCAATAAAAAGAATGGCTTTTTCAATCTTCTTGCACTCGTTGATTACTTTTTTCAGGCGGTCTTCAATTTCACCTTTGTAAGAAGTTCCTGCCAATAATGCTCCCGTGTCTAATTCTAGCAAAGTAGCATTTTTAAGCATTTCTGGAACATTCCCTTTGATGATTTCTGTCGCGAAACCCTCTACCAAAGCGGTTTTACCAACACCAGGCTCTCCAATAATGATAACGTTAGGCTTTGTTCTTCTACAAAGAATTTCGACCAGCATTCTCAGTTCTTTATCACGGCCGATAATATTTTCTAAAGTTCCTTGTCTTGCCTGTGCAGTTCTGTCTATACAATAACTTTTAATCGAGGGGAAAGAATTGTCTGAATAGTCATTTCCATTAGAAAAAAGTGAAGAAATTTCACTGTTTTCAGATGAAGCGTAAGGCGTATCTTTTCTGTACAAATTGAATATTTCGTGCTCCCTAAGAGGCAAAGATTTAAGTTGTTGTAATGTGAAAGCAACCTGCGGTTTTACAATTGCAGTCAGAATACAAATCGGAGTGATCTCATCTAAGCCTAATTTTAACCTGATATCATCGGCCTCTTCAAGAATCTGGTCTACAAATTCGCCCTCACCTACCTCAGCAGGAAGATGTGTGGTTTTTGGATAATCTTCGATTCGGACGTCTGCCCATTCGTAGAAATATCCGGGATCTTTATCGATGTTTTTTAAGAATTCATTAAGTCCGATATCTTTATGCATTAAAGCCTGAAGAATGTGTGGACCGCCGTATGTCGCATTGTAATTCTCTCTTGCAATGGACTGGGCAATGTGAAAAAGTTGTTTTACTGTTTCGTTGGTAACTAATACTCCCATTTATTTTTCAATATTAATATTTGTGGTGACATTTTATTTTGGTGTAACTAAAATAAGTTTTTTTGTCAATCACTAAAATTAATAATGGTTTATTTGAGAGTGTGAGTGTTTTTGGAATCGAATAATAATTTTACATCTAATTGTTTTGAATTTTAAAACTCTTTCTAATAAGATTTACTCATATGCTTTAATAGATTTTTCCGAAAATATTCAAGCATAAAAAAACCGCATTGCTGCGGTTTCTTTTAGTGTAATTTATACAAGGTGATTATCTACCCATATTTCTTAGTTGATCATATTGTTGCATGTAACCGTCTACTCCTACAGTTGCAAGAATGAAAATAGTATAAATAAGCTGAATTGCTCCTAAGGCAAGCCCAATAATGCATAAAATTCTTCCTGTATTCAAATTGCTAAAATCTGAATATTCTGATGGATTTTGATCATACAAAAGCTTATCACTTTTATATTTGTTTAATCCGATAAGTCCGCAGATAATACCTACTAAACCTGTACAACAACAAGTTCCAACGATTGATACGATTCCCAAGATTAGCACCGTTTGTGCGTTTGGCAGCTTTTGATTCATAATTTGATTTTTTAATGTTTAATATTTTGATTTAAAAATAATGTTTATAAAAGTAAGAAAATACCATGATTAGTGAGTTAATAATTGCTAAAAATATTAAAATCTGACCATAATTTCTTTTTTATCAATAAAATTGAGGGCTACAAAACCAAAAAACAAGAGTAAAGTATATACTGCAGGAAACATGTGGAATGCTTCGGTAAACTTACCATTAAAAACTAATACAATTGCCCTTTGGGTACCACATCCGAAGCATTCTATCCCTAAGAATTTTTTGCTTGGGCAAGGCAACATATAATCTTCAATCTTCATAATTTATTTTGTGATTTTGATGAGGCTAAAATTAAGAAGAAATTTTCGCTCTGAGGTACTGATGCGGAAAAAAACTTTCTTCATTCATTTCAAAAGAACCTTGAACCGCAATATATGGGTTTCTGAGAATCTCTCTTGCCACAAAAATAAGATCAGCTTCGCCTTTTTGCAAAATTTCTTCAGCCTGAGAAGTTGAAGTAATCAAACCAACAGCTCCTGTTTTCACTTCTGCTTCATTTTTAACCTGAGAAGAAAATGGAACTTGGTAACCGTCAAAAACAGAAATTTTCGCACCATGAATATTTCCTCCGCTTGAAACGTCTACTAAATCTACAGCATGATTCTTTAACATTTTAGCTAATTCTACACTGTCATTGATATCCCAACCGTTTTCAGCATATTCAGTTCCTGAAATTCTTACGAATAGCGCAACGTTTTGATTCAATTCTTCGTTGACTGCATCAATTATTTCTAGTAAAAATCTGCTTCTGTTTTCAAAACTTCCGCCATATTCATCAGTTCGTATGTTTGAAAGCGGTGATAAAAACTGATGAACTAAATATCCATGGGCACCATGAATTTCAATAACATCAAAACCTGCATGTACTGCTCTTTTTGCTGCATCTTTAAAATTCTGAACTAAATCTTTTATCTCTTCCACTGACAATTCTTGTGGAATTCTCTCCGTCGGATGATACGGAATCGGGCTTGGAGCAATGGTTTCCCAGCCTACTTCCAAAGAAATTTGTTTACTTTCCCAAGTTGAACCTTTTCTGCCTGCGTGAGCAATCTGAATTCCAATTTTTGAATCTGAGTTTTTGTGCACAAATTCTACGATTTTCTGAAGTTTTCCAGCCTGCTCATCGTTCCAGATTCCCATGCAGTTATTGGTAATGCGACCACGAGGTTCTACGCCGGTAGCTTCCACCATGATTAAACCTGTTCCGCCCTGAGCACGACTTCCGTAATGCACGTAATGAAAATCATTAGCCAATCCGTTTTCACAAGAATACATGCACATTGGTGACATCACCCAACGGTTTTTCAGTTCTACATTTCTAAATTTTATCGGAGTATATAACATTGGATTTAATTTTTTAAAAGTTTAAAATTACAAATTTAGTATCGTAACAAAGATATTGCCAGCTTCCCTAAAAAGGATTACATTTATCGCCCTTTTTACGGCGACAAAATGAAAAAAGATATACAAATAGGTTACGAACATTTCACAAGCATCAACGAACTGACTGAAACAGAAAAACTGCTTTTTGCAAAAGCAAAACAGGCACGTGAAAATGGCTATGCACCTTACTCCAACTTTTTGGTAGGATGCTCGGTTTTGCTGGAAAACGGAGAAATATACACGGGAAACAATCAGGAAAACGCAGCGTTCCCATCGGGACTTTGTGCGGAAAGAACCGCTCTATTTTGGATCGGCGCTAATTTTCCGAATGAAATCATTAAGAAAATATTTATTATTGGCGGACCGAGAGAATTTTCAGAAAAAACACCACCTATCCCACCTTGTGGAGCGTGCAGACAAAGTTTAATGGAATATGAAACGAAGCAGAATGAAAATATTGATGTTTATTTTTCAAATTTAAATGAAGAAGTTTTTAAAGTAAATTCCATAAAAGATTTGCTACCGTTTTATTTTGACTCGACATTTTTGTAGATTGAGGATAAGGTTAAGGCTGAGACTTAGGTTAAAAAAATAAGTGCAAGCCCCACAGATTACGCAAATTTGCACATATAAAAATTATTCTCAAAATTTAATTTCAAATCATTGTGCGAGAAAATTCTCTCAATTGATGTTTTATAGAATTTTTAAAAAACCATCGTAAAAATTAACAATTTCTCATTGCCTCTTATGAATTAAAAACTTAAATTTGCACTGATTTAAAAAAGGGAATTCGGTGAAAATCCGAAGCAGACCCGCTACTGTAAGTGATGTTTGATTATATTAAGAAAACATACACAAGTCAGACACCTTTTTAAATTTATTACATAGATGAAGCTTTCGTGGAGTGAGGCGTAGTCGGTTTAAAAACCTATTTGTATCAAACAATAATAGGTTAATTCCTTCTATTCATTACATTCACAAAGCCATCATTAAGGCTTTATTAGAATTGAATGAATAAATATTTTTACTCTGCTTCGCTGCTGTTTTTGTTGGCTACACCTGTTTCTCTTTTTTCGCAAGAAAAAGAAAGTGACAGCATTCGTACTGAAACAATAAGGGCTCTTATCCTCAATATGAAGCGTCAGGAAACCGGTGTTATTTCTTCACAAAAACTTTCCGGTGCCGAGCTTGAAAAACTGAACAGTACTTCTGTAGCAGATGCTGTGAGGTATTTTTCCGGAGTCCAGCTGAAAGATTATGGCGGAATTGGTGGTATGAAAACCGTAAATATCCGGGCGATGGGAACGCAACACGTTGGTGTTTTCTATGACGGAATTGCCCTTGGAAATGCACAAAACGGAACGGTAGATTTAGGCAGATTTTCTTTAGATAATTTAGAATCAATCTCATTGTACAACGGTCAAAAGAGCGAAATTTTTCAGTCCGCGAAAGACTTTGGTTCTTCAGGATCTATTTATTTGAAAAGCAGAACTCCGGTTTTTAAAGATTCTAAAAAAACCAATGTGAATCTTCACTTCCGCTCGGGATCTTTTGGAATAATTAACCCATCAGTATTGCTTGAACAAAAACTTAATGACAATATAAGCGTTGCCTTAAGCACAGAATATCTTACTGCAAATGGCGAATATAAATTTCATCAGAGAGTTGCTTTACCCGATGGAAGCCTCGGTTGGGAACGCCAAGGTACAAGAACGAATGGTGATGTGGAAGCTCTAAGAGCTGAAGCAGGAGTTTTCGGTAAAATCAATAACGGAACTTGGAAACTGAAAACCTATTATTACGATTCTGAAAGAGGAGTTCCTGGCGCCGTGACAAAATACAATGATATTTTCTCGAGCCGACAATGGGATAAAAATTTCTTTGTACAGGGAAGTTTTGAAAAAGAAATTTCTCCTAAATATAAATTTCTCATTAGTTCAAAATTTGCTGATGACTACACTCATTATTACAATGATAACCCAGGCGGAACGCCACTTTTCATCGATAATACATACAAACAGCAGGAGGTTTATATATCAACCGCACACCAATATTCTCCTTATAAATTTTGGAAAATCAATTTATCTGTAGATTATCAATTTAATACTTTGGATGCCAATTTAAGACAGTTTGCCTATCCCGAAAGAAATACAGAGCTTGTGGCACTGGCAACTCAGCTTGATTTTAAAAAATTTAAAATACAAGGAAGCATTTTAGGAACTTTTGTGCAGGAAAAAATAGAAAACACCCTATTTTCAACACCTCAAAACCGTTCTGAATTTACGCCTACGGTATTCGCTTCTTATCAGCCGTTTTCCGCAGAATTTAAAGTTCACGGTTTTTATAAAAGGATTTTCAGGATGCCTACCTTCAATGATTTGTATTACACGGAAGTCGGAAGTTCGCAACTGAAACCTGAATTTACCAATCAGTACGATCTAGGATTTACATTTAACAAAGATTTTAATACTGGCGTTTTAAAAAACATCAACCTGATTGCTGATGCTTATTACAATCGTGTTCAGAACAAAATTATAGCTTATCCAAAAGGGCAACTATTCCGTTGGACGATGGAGAATTTGGGTGAAGTGGAAATAAAAGGCGTAGATCTTTCGGCACAGGCAATCTGGTTGCTTTCAGAAAATTTATTATTGAGCAACCGTTTTACTTATACTTTTACAGAAGCTTTAAATATTACCAAAACCAATATTACTTCTTACTACAGGCATCAGATTCCGTATACTGCAAAGAATAATGCAAGTGCCCTGCTCGGGCTTACCTACAAAGACTGGCAACTGAATTACAGTTTCGTCTACGTTGGCGAAAGGTACAATATGTCTGAAAATATTCCTGTAAACTATGAACAGCCTTGGTACACGAGCGATATTTCGGGAACGAAAGAATTTAAAATGAATGACTGGAAATTCAGATTAGGCTTGGAAGTGAATAATCTTTTGGATCAGAATTACAGCGTTATCAAAAATTACCCAATGCCGGGACGAAATTACAGAGTCAGCCTGAGAGTAACCTTTTAATGAGATTTAGACATGAAAAAAATATATTTATTCTTAGTTTTCTTTTTGATTCTTACAGCTCAGTCTTGTAGAGAAGATTATGATTACATTAATTATGGTGCAGTCTATACGGGAGTTCAGGAGCCGGAAGACATCAACATCAAAGGTCTTTATGTACTTAATGAGGGCAATATGGGAAGCAACAAAGCTTCTATAGATTTTTTTGATTATTCTACCGGAGTTTTTACCGAAAATTATTACAATGCTCAAAATCCTACAGTAGTTAACAGTCTGGGAGATGTAGGAAACGATATTAAAACGTATAAAGATAAATTGTACGCTGTCATCAATCTTTCAAATTATATTGAAGTGATGGATGCCAAAACAGCAAAACATATTGGAGAAATCCAGATTCAAAACTGCAGGTACATTAATTTTCATAAAGATTACGCTTACATTACGTCTTACGGTGGTGCCGTTGGAGCATCACAGCCCGGATATGTGGTAAAAGTAGACGTCAATACCCTGCAAATTGTCGGTAAGCTCTATGTTGGAAAACAACCCGACGAACTAGAAGTTGTAGGAGATAAATTATATGTTACGAATTCTGGTGCATACAGTGGTCCTGATTATGACAATACTGTTTCTGTCATTGATCTGAATACTTTTACCGAGATTAAAAAAATACCTGTTGCCATCAATTTAAGTAAAATTAAAAAAGATGACACGGGAAAGCTTTGGATAACCTCGCGTGGAAACTTCGGTAACATTCCTCCAAAAACGTATGTTTTAAATCCTCAGACTGATCAGGTTATCAAAGAATTTAATATTCCTGTAAGTAATTTTTCAATTGTTGAAAACAGACTGTACTATATCAGTTATGAATGGACTTCTGGAGGCGCAACCAGCAGTTACGGAATCATTAATACTGACACGCTAGAAAAAACAAGCAATAATTTTATAACAGACGGAACAGACACCAAAATTGTCATTCCATACGGCATTGCTGCAAACCCTGTCAATGGTGACATTTTTATTTCAGACGCTAAAGATTACACTTCTTCCGGCGAGCTTTTCTGCTACAACAAATTCGGAAAATTAAAATGGAAAGTCAAGACGGGAGACATTCCGGGACATTTAACTTTTTTATATAAATAATTCAATTAAAATAATTCAAAAAAATGAAACATTTTTACTCTAATTTTTTAAAGCTAAGTTTTGCATTGGCAGGCTTTGTATTGACATCTGCACAGTATTCTAATGGGTATATTGTATCCAATGAAGGGAACTTTGGTTCTCCAACAGCGGAAATTTCTTACATTGATGCCAACAATAATATCACAAATAATATTTACCATCTTGCCAACAATAATGAAGCTTTGGGAGACGTTTTGCAATCTATGTATTTTAATGGAGATAAATCTTATTTAGTATTAAATGCGTCCAACAAAGTAGTAGTAACAAACAGAGCAAGTTTTGTAAAATCAGGAGAAATTACCAATCTTGAATTTCCAAGATATACAACAGTTGCCAACGGAAAAATTTTCACTACCAATTGGGGTGATTATAACGCTGTTTCACAATATGTTTCAGTACATGATGCAGCCACTTTAGCCTTTATTACAAATATTCCTTTAAGTGAAAATCCAGAGGAGATTATTACCGTGAACGGAAAAGTATATGTGAATAAATCTTCTTACAGAGCAGGAAATAGTATTGATGTAATTAATCCTACTACCAATACAATTATCAGCACCATTACTTTAAGTGCTGGATTGCAGTCTATCACGGTAGTTGGAAATGATATTTTTGCATTATGTACAGGAGCTACAGGATCTACAGTATATAAAATCAATACGACCACAGATACAGTATCAGCAAATATTGCAAATTCTACAATTGTACCACCATCACAATATGATGCTTTGAAATTTTCATCAGAAGGAAACACTCTGTACATTGCAGGAGCAACTAGTGTTTATTCATTAAATACAAATTTAGCAACATTCAGTAGTACTCCTCTTTTTACGACAACAGCAAGTGGCAACGGCGGTGACTTCTATGGTTTTGCTGCTATTGATGGAAAAATTTTCCAAGGTAACTCATATTTTGTGAATCCTACATCTACTGTAAATGTTTATAATCAAACAGGAACTATTTTAAATACCTTTACAACAACTGTTGGAGCTAA
This sequence comes from Chryseobacterium sp. 3008163, assembly GCF_003669035.1. Classification (NCBI taxonomy): domain Bacteria; kingdom Pseudomonadati; phylum Bacteroidota; class Flavobacteriia; order Flavobacteriales; family Weeksellaceae; genus Chryseobacterium; species Chryseobacterium sp. 3008163. The sequence continues at coordinate 1,234,635 of NZ_CP033070.1, forward strand.
TAATTTCTATAAAAACGTATTCACTCCTGCAAGTCTTTCAACAGCAGAAACAAAACTAAACAACACCATTTCAATCTATCCAAATCCTGTATCAGACATCCTTTATATCAAAAATGCGAATGGTTCACAATATAAAATCATTGATCTTTCAGGAAGAATTGTAAAATCTGGCGTTTACCAAAACGGAATTACAGTTTCAGACTTGAACAAAGGAAATTATATTATTCAGATTTCAGGTAAGAATGTTCAGCAAACTGAGAAATTCATCATCAAGTAATTTGATATAAAATTTAAATAAAAATGAAAAATATATTCATCGCTGCTGCATTTCTTTCTGCTAACTTTCTAATGGCTCAAAGTTATGCTCCACAAGCCGGCGTTGCGGGTTCTACTGCAATTCCTGCCAACAGTAATCTTTTTAAATCTTGGGCAACAGGTGCTACTGTTCTACGTGGTTACCAGCAAATCAACACCGCAGTATCTGCAGTTGCTAATGCTGGTGTTGATGCTAATGCAATTGGGCCTTCTAACGGATCTATTGTAAGTCTGGGAGACGGAGGTAATGCTATACTTACTTTTGCAAAACCAATCACCAACGGAAGCGGTTTTGACTTTGCCGTATTTGAAAACGGATTTATGTCTGGCCAGTCTGGCAGAGCATTTTTAGAATTGGCTTTTGTAGAAGTGAGTTCAGATGGTGTTAATTTCTTCCGTTTCCCTTCTCATAATCAATATCCTGCAAATTTCGTTCAGAATACTACGGATATGGGAGGTCCAGGTTTTGCAACAATGGATGCCACATATCTTAATAATTTTGCAGGAAAATACACCTCTGGCTTCGGAACTCCTTTCGACATCAGCGATCTTCCGGATAACCCGCTTTTAGATAAAACAAAGATTACTCATGTCAAAATAATTGATGTTATAGGCACAAACATTGACACCTACAGAACATACGACAGCTTCGGAAATGTTGCGATAGACCCTTTCCCAACTCCTGGTGGTTCTTCAGGATTTGATCTGGATGCTGTGGGTGTGATTAATGAATTTATTGTATTATCAACTGCAGAAAATCAGAAGGCAGAAACCAAAATTAGTCTTTACCCGAATCCTGCTAAAGATTTCATTAAAATCAATACAGACAAAGATGTTGAAGTAAAAATCTACAGTGCAAACGGAGCTCTTGTAAAACAAGGGAAAACCGTTAATAAGACATTGAATGTTTCAGATTTATTGAATGGAAATTACATCATTCAAATTGATAACAATTCCAATAAACAAAATCTTAAGTTGATTATCTCAAAATAAGATGAGTTTAAAATAGTAAGAACCTCTTTCAAGATTATTTGAAAGAGGTTTTTTATTTTTAAATTAAATCTTTTTTACTTTTCTAAGAAAGGATTTTCAGTCCAAGCTTTTCGGCTTCTACAATAACAAAATCCCTAGCTTCTTCACTGTCATTGGCAATTTCACCCTCCAAAATTGCTTCTTTCACTTTTTCCTTTAAAATCCCAATTTCTCTGCCAGGTTTCAGGTTAAACATTGCCATAATTTCTTCCCCGGAAATCGGTGGCTGGAAGTTTCTTACCTGATCTTTCTCTTCAACCTCTTTTATTTTAACAGCAACGTATTGGAAGTTCTTTTTAAACTTATCTTGTTTTTTAGAATTTTTGGTCGTGATATCTGCCTTACAAAGCGTGAACAAATCTTCCATATCTTCTCCAGCATCGAACAGAAGCCTTCTCAATGCAGAATCAGAAGCATCATCTGTAATCAAAGCAATCGGACGCGATGAAAGTTTCACCATTTTCTGAACATATTTCATGTCAGCATTCAATGGTAATTTTAGTTTTTGAAACAATATTTTTACCATTTTTGAGCCTAAAAATTCGTGACCGTGAAAAGTCCAGCCCGTTCCTTCAACAAATTTTTTCGTCGGTGCTTTTCCGATGTCGTGAAGTAAGGCTGCCCAACGAAGCCACAGATTATCGGTATTTTTAGAAATATTGTCTACCACTTCTAACGTGTGGTAAAAATTATCTTTATGTGTTTGTCCTTCTACTTCTTCTACTCCTTTTAAGTCAATTAATTCAGGAATAATTAATTTCATTAAACCTGTTTCTTCCATTAATTTTAGACCAATTGAAGGCTTTTTTGAAACCATGATTTTGTTAAATTCAACCATGATTCTTTCCATAGAAACAATTTTGATTCTTTCCGCTTCTTGTCTGATGGCGTTTAAAGAGTTCTCTTCGATCGTAAAATTTAAAGTTGAAGCAAAACGAACTGCTCTCATCATTCTCAACGGATCATCTGAGTAGGTTTGTGCAGGTTCTAAAGGTGTTCTTAGAATTTCTTTTTGTAAATCACCAATTCCGTCAAAAGGATCAATCAGTTCCCCGAAATTATCTTTGTTTAAAGAAATCGCCATCGCATTGATGGTAAAATCTCTTCTTTTCTGGTCATCTTCAATCGTTCCGCCTTCCACTTCAGGTTTGCGGCTGTCTTCGGTATAACTTTCTTTTCTTGCACCTACAAATTCCAGTTCGAGATCTTTGTATCTGATCATAGCTGTTCCGTACGTTTTAAAAACGGAAACTTTCATTTTAGGATCAATTTCCTTTCCCACATTTTGAGCCAGCTCAATTCCGCTTTGTTCGGTCACAAAATCAATATCGGTAGACGCTTTTCTTTTCATTAAAAGATCACGCACAAAACCGCCAACGATGTACACCGACTGGTTATTTGCCGCAGCGACTTCAGAAATGAGTTTGAAAAGTTTTAAATTTTGATTTTGATTGAGGTTGATGAACATTTTTTTGATGCTGGATGTTGGGTGATAATTAATTTTGCAAAGATAAATATTTAGATTAAAAGTATTTTTTTAAACCACAAAAGTCACAAAAGATTTTTAACACATGAGTCACATGAGTTTTAGTTAAAATGCGTTTAAAGAGAAGAACACATAAGTTTGAAGGCTTCGTCAAGCTCAGCCTGACACCATTGATTAATAAAATCTCTCTTACAATCTCGTTCTCTGAATTTGTCGAAGGATTTTGTAAGAATTTTAACTGTGAAAATCTGTGAGATCTGCGGGACAAAAACTATTCTCTTAAAACTTTTATTCTGTTATCACTCCATATTTTAATCACTGAAGATCCTAAATATTGTGACACTTTTTCTCTATTTTCTTCAACTGCATAATCTACCAGATCAATGATTTCCTTCGAAATATCAGAAAATTTCAACGGACTTTTATCGCCACTGAAATTGGCTGAAGTGGACACCAAAGGTTTATTCAATTTTGTAATCAGTTTTTTGCAGTAAAGATCTTTTACAAGGCGAATTCCGATGCTTCCATCTTCTGCAAGCAATTCTTTTGGCAAACCTTTTGGATTCTGATACACCAATGTTACCGGTTTTTCACTCAAATCCATGATTTCCCAAGCCATTTCCGGAACGTCTACCAAATCCTGCAATCTCTTTTCATTTTCTACCAAAATAATCATGGATTTGTTTTTCTCACGCTTTTTGATTTCGAAAATTTTATTGATGGCGTCTATGTTTGTTGCATCACAACCAATTCCCCAGATGGTGTCTGTTGGGTAAAGAATCGTACCACCGGATTTTAATATTTGTATAATATTTTCCATAAATTATTTTAAATTTTCTTCATATTCTGCTTTACTTTTAGCTATGTAAGGATTTCTTGAAGAAAAAACTATAGCTTCATAATCGCCTCTGTTTTTAAAACTATCTTTCAAATAAATTACTTTTCTAATCTTTTTTTATCAAAATCAAAAACCACACATGCTCTCTTAGAACCTTTATAATAAGAAATTTCTTCAATTATTGCTTGTTTTTCAATTCTATAATGTGCCAAATCATTTTTTTCTACAAAATGTACCATTTGGTAAAACAAAAAAATAAAAAAGATGAGTATTGGAAATGCAAACGATGAAAATGTAGTTTTAAATTTCTTAGCTATCTGCAATCCTTTTTTTTCATATAAAAAACCACTCAACACTAATGTAAATGGAGAAATAAAGCCAACTTCTTTAAGATTTTTAAATACAATTTTCCCACTTACCATAGTACTTAAGTAACCTATTCCAATCCAACAAATCATCACAGAAAACACAATAATAAAAAATTCTTCTGTTCCATTATCAATTCGCCACCAGAAAAAATAAGCGTTGAAAAATGAAATCCCAATAAACAGAATTGCAAACAACAAATACTGTATTGATATTTTAACATTAGTACTCATCAAAACTATATTTTTTAAAAAAATATGATTAATATTCTTTTTACCTTACAATTCCGGCAAATATCTCTCTTCCACCACATTCAAGTGATGAATATTATGACCAACAATCAATTTACAAATTGTTTCAACTGAAATCTGGTTTCCGTTAGCAATTCCGATGTTATTTAAAACTGAAGGACTCAATGTTTCCAGCAAAATTTGAGAAGAATTTCTTACTAATTGATATTCTTCCAACAAAGATTCTAAACTTCTCCCGTTCGCAAAAGAATTGGCAACGTAACTTTCTTCATCAAAACCGGGCAATTCAGATTTTTCACCTCTTGCAAAAGCTAAAATTCTATATTGAAAAACTCTTTCGGTGTCTGATAAATGAAGCAAAACTTCTTTTAAAGTCCATTTTCCTTCTGCATAAGCAAATTTCGATTGTTCTTCGGTCAGATAGGAATATAAGGAAACGGTTTTCTCACCAACTAATTTCAATTCTTCCAGCCAGTTTTCAGATGGAATTAAATCTAAATATCTTTGAATGTATTTTTCGAAATCTGTCATGTTAATATGAGTAATAAGTAATTGGTAATGTGTAATATTTTAATGTAACAATTAAAAAAATTGGTAAATTGTTACATTATCTATTCGTCCATTCGTAGAAATTCACCTCATCGTAAATCTCGAATCCGCAAGATGGATATAATTCATTTCCGACGTCGTTTGATTTTCCGGTTTCCAGAAGAATTCCAGCTGCATTTGTAGATTTTGCCAATTCTTTGGCTTCTTCGATTAATTCTTTTGAAAAACCTTTTCCACGATAATTTCCATTGACAAATAAATCATTTAATAACCAATAGCGCTTCATTTTTGTGGAAGAAAAAAGTGGATATAGTTGTACAAATCCAGTCAGATTCCCTTCACTTTCAGCAACAAAAATTTCAGAATCAGCTTTTTCTATTCTTTCTTTTAAAAAACTTTCCGCTGCAGGAATATCAGATTCTTTATTATAAAAAATCCTGTATTGATCAAACAATTCGGCTAATTGAAACAAATCCTGAATCGTAGCTTTTCTTGTACTATTCATGTTTAAAATTCGATTAAAAATAAACATCCGTTAAAAAACGGATGCTTATAATTTATTATTTTAAGAGAATGCTTTCTCCAAATCTGCAATCAGATCCTCCGCATCTTCAATTCCGACACTTAGACGAACTAAATCATCTGTAATTCCCAATTCTGCACGTTTTTCAGCAGGAATGGAAGCGTGGGTCATTAAAGCGGGATGATTAGCCAAAGATTCTACTCCGCCCAAAGATTCAGCCAAAGTGAACACTCTCACTTTCTCTAAAAACTTAATCGCATCTTCTTTTTTACCCGATTTGAAAGTGAAAGAAACCATTCCTCCGAAATCTTTCATTTGAGATTTTGCTAGTTCATATTGCGGGTGAGATTCCAATCCTGGGTAAATTACCTGCGCAACTGCCGGATGAGATTCAAGATATTTTGCAACAGCCATTCCGTTTTCTGAATGTCTTTGAACTCTTAATGCCAATGTTTTAATTCCTCTCAACACCAAATAAGAATCGTGAGGGCCTAAAATTCCACCGCTTGCAAACTGAATGAAATGAAGTTTTTCACCCAACTCAGCATCTTTAGCAATCAAAGCTCCTGCAATCACATCAGAGTGACCACCTAAATATTTCGTTGCAGAGTGCATTACAATATCAGCTCCCAAATCGATTGGTCTTTGAAGATATGGTGTTGCAAATGTATTGTCAACTGCAACCAAAATATCTTGTCCTTTTGCAATTTCTACAACTGCTTTGATATCTACCAATTTCATCAATGGATTGGTTGGAGTTTCCACCCAGATCAATTTAGTTTTATCAGTGATAACATCGGCGATTTTAGAAACATCATCAAAATTCACGAACGTAAATTTTAACTGATATTTTTCAAAAAGTCTGGTAAACATTCTGTACGTTCCACCATATAAATCATCCACAGCAACAACTTCGTCGCCTGGATTTAATAATTTTAAAACACAGTCGATAGCAGCTAAACCAGAACCGAAAGCTAAACCTCTCGCTCCGTTTTCAATGCTTGCCAAAGAGTCTTCCAAAGCCTGTCTTGTAGGGTTTGCCGCTCTTGAATATTCGTATCCCGAATGTACTCCCGGACTTTTTTGTGCGAAAGTTGATGTTAAAAAAACAGGAACATTCACAGAACCTGTTGCAGATTCGTGATGTTGTCCTCCGTGTATAACTTTTGTATTAAAATTCATAATATTTTTGCTTTAGGCTTTAAGCTTTAGGCAATAGGCTTTATTTTATTGCTTTAAAACTTAAATATTATTAAAAAGATAAGCTGCATGCAAAAAGCTTACCGCTTACTGCTTACAGCCTATGGTTTATTTACATTTTTATCGCTGATTTCACCGCAAATTCTTCAGCAATCTGCTCAATCCATGCTGCTACATCATCTTCGCCTGTTGCTCTTTGATAGGTGCTTCCCATAGAGATAAGAATCTGGTGCATAAACATTTTCATTTGATCAACCGGCATTTCTTTTGTCCAAAGATCGATTCTTAGAGCTTCCGATGCTTTTTCGTCCCAAACGGAAATCATTACTGCTTTTGTTTCCTCTTTCTCTACTCCGCCATCTGCAGCATTCCAAGTGATTAGTTCAGGAATGTGGTTTTCATCCAGCTCTACATCTATCGTTATTTGAGTCTTTCTCATTTTTCTATTTTTTCTAAACTTTATTATTCTTCTAATTTCGGTTTGTAACCTGCTTCATTAAAAATTTGTGTAGCGTCCATTTTTAGGAAATCTACTAGTTTTGTTTCAGGTTTCTTTTTTAAATATTCTCTGCAAATCTGCCATCCAGTGTAAATTCCGACCATTGGTGAAGAGTTGTTATCAATTTCTGTGTAAAATTTTGAAAACGGCCCGGGAGCAATGAAACGTTCTGCTAATCGGTGATCATCACCAAAAATCAGGTTATTTTCAACAAAATAATTATAAATATTGGCTTCATTTGCAGCTGACCAATCATATTGCTCTTTCGTGTAATCCATTTTCAGATAATCCGGAGTTTCGGGTAAAAATGCATCTTGTAAAGTCATTATTTTACCATTATAAACAATCAAATCAATGAATTTCTGACTATTCCCCGTATACGGAACAATGTTTTCGGCAAAAATTCTTGAAACTTTCGGAACGATATTACTTGGGTTCATTGATTTTTGAAAATACAATTCCAAACCTCTATAGTTTGGATTTTTGTCTCCCATAAATCCTGTAATATCAATAAACAGGAAATTTGTTTTATCATCATACAAAAGTGGCTCCTGAACCATCTGTAAAGCTGATGAAAAAAGGAAAACCTTTGGACTTTTAAACTGCGGAAAATAAAACTTGATGTGCGAAAACAAATCCTGAAGCTCATTCTGCAATTTCTTCTGATCAATTTTGCCAATCGCTTCTTTGTAGATTTTTACTTCTTGTGCATCTGCTCTTCTCTTGCCAAAATCCTCATCAGGAACGGTGCCCTGAAACCAAGGAAACTTTGCCGTGAACTGCTCCAACGAAACATTTTGGTCATAAAACTCTTTTGAGATATCGGTAACCTCTACCTTTTCGGCAGGATTTTTTATTTCTACTTTCCAATCAGTTTCCTGTTCTTTTTTACAAGAATTCAAACTTAAAACTAAAAGGCATGAAAGTGCGGCAATTCTAAAAATCTTCATTATTTTTACATGAAATTTAAGTTTACAAAAATAAGGATATAAATATAAACTTATGCCGAAAAAGGATTTTTTTGTGGCTATAAAAATTATATTAAAATCTTTAAAATAAGACCATACAAACGATGAATATTTATCTTGAAACCGAAAGATTGATCTTAAGAGAGATCGTTCCCGAAGACGTTGAAGCTTTTTTTGCGATGGACAGCAATCCGGAAGTCGTAAAATATGTTGGAATACAACCTTTAACCGACATCAGCCAAAGTGCAGAAATGATTGAAAGCATCCGAAATCAATATACAGAAAACGGAATCGGAAGATGGGCAGTCATTCGAAAAGAAGACGGAAAACTAGTCGGCTGGAGCGGTTTAAAACTGATTAAAGAAATCAACAATCATCAGAATATTCACGATCTTGGCTATCGTTTCACACCGGAGTATTGGGGAAAAGGTTATGCTACAGAAACGTCTATTGCCGTTTTGAATTATGCTTTTAACGAAATGAAGCTTGACCAAGTTTTTGCCTACGCTGATGTAGAGAATGAAGTATCAAATCATGTTTTGAGAAAATTAGGTTTCGAGGAAAAAGAAACCTTCATTGATGAAGGAGACCATTGCTTTTGGTACGAACTTAAAAAAGAAAATTTTAAATAATAAAAAATATACAATGCAGACACAAAAAGTAATAGATCATATCGTACAGTGGCTAAAAGATTATGCCGAAAAATCAGGGGTTAAAGGGTATGTATTGGGAGTTTCCGGTGGCGTAGATTCTGGTGTAGTTTCTACTTTGGCAGCAATGACCGGCTTGAAAACTTTGCTCATCGAAATGCCGATTCGCCAAAAAGAAGATCAGGTGAACAGAGCCTGGGAACACATGAATGATTTAAAATCTAAATTTCCGAATGTTGAAGCCATGTCTGTGAATCTTACGCCAGCATTTGAGGAATTGTACAAAACTTTTGATGTTCACGACGACGAATTCCCTAACGAGAAACTGGCTTTTGCCAACACAAGATCACGTTTGAGAATGCTTACTCTCTATTATTATGGACAAATCAACGGACTTTTGGTTTGTGGAACAGGAAATAAAGTGGAAGATTTCGGGATTGGTTTTTACACCAAATACGGCGATGGTGGTGTAGACGTCTCTCCTATCGCAGATCTTTATAAAACTGAAGTTTATGCATTGGCGAAAGCTTTAAACTTAGTTAAAAACATTCAGGAAGCAATTCCGACCGACGGACTTTGGGATGCTGAAAGAACCGACGAAATGCAGATTGGCGCAACCTACCCTGAATTAGAAAAAATCCAAAAAGAATGGGGAACTAAAACAGAAGCAGACTACAACGGAAGAGATTTGGAAGTGTTTAAGATTTTCAGCAGAATGAATAAAGCGGCACAGCATAAAATCAATCCCATACCAGTGTGCGATATTCCGGAAGAATGGAGGGTTGATTAATTTAACAATTTACCAATATAACAGTTTACCAATGAGTTGTAATATTTCTGGATTAGTACATTGCTAGATTGTTACATTGGTACATTAAAATTTTAACTATGAATTCTAAAATACGTTCGGTACTTTTTGCCTGCATAGGACTTCTTTTCGGAATGTCGGTGATGTATATTTATAATAATTTTATTGCTGAGAAGAAAGCCTCAACTAAAACTGAGAATGCTTCGAAAGCTTCAAAAAGCCAATCTGACAGGCAAGCAATTGATGAACTTACCAAAGAAAATACAGTAATTAATTACGTCAAACAAAACCATCAGCTTCCTGATTATTACATTACAAAAAATGAAGCCAAAAAAGCGGGATGGAATCCTTCTCAGGGAAATCTTTGTGAAGTTCTTCCCGGAAAAGCAATTGGTGGAGATTACTTTGGAAACCGAGAAGGAAATCTACCGAAAGGGGTGAAATACTTTGAAGCTGACGTTAATTACAGCTGTGGAAACAGAAATGGCGACCGAATTGTTTTCACTAAAAATGGCGAGGTTTATTTAACTAAAAATCATTACAAGAGTTTTGAGAAGCAGTAATTGGTTACTTTTCACATTTATCTTTTTATTAATTTTCTCATGCAGCGATAAAAAGACCAATCTTTTCAGGGATGATAAAGAGGTCGTTATTTTGATTCAACCCTTCAAGGATATGAATTCTGCAACTACGAAATTTGTTGCAGATGAAATCAAAAATATTTATCCGCATGTAAAAATTCTAGATGCAATTGATTTACCGAAAGAAGCTTATTATAAAGACAGAAACCGGTACAGAGCAGATTCTATTATTAAAATTTTAAGTGAAAATACAGAAAAAGGGTTTGTAAAAATTGGTTTAACAACAAAAGACATCAGCACGACAAAAGGCGCAATAAAAGATTTCGGAGTCATGGGATTAGGGTATCGACCTGGAAAATCATGCGTTGCATCCAATTTCAGGTTAAATAAAAACAACAGAAACGAACAGTTTTTCAAAGTGGCAATACATGAAATTGGGCATACGCAAGGTCTTGAACACTGTCCGGAAAAATCTTGCTTTATGAGAGATGCGGAAGGTAAAAATCATACTGACGAAGAAACTGACTTTTGTAACGACTGTAAGAACTTTTTAAAAACTAAGAACTGGAAGTTTGAGTAGCACATTATTGCTTCATCGCTACGCTTCTCGCAATGACATAAAATCCTACCTTTATCAATCTTAATAAAAATAAAACTATGAATACAACATACATCGACTTCGCAGACCTTGGAGATTACGAAGATTTTTATACTCAGCTTAAAGAAAAAATTAAACTTCCCGCTCATTTTGGGGATAATCTTGATGCACTTTCAGATGTGATTTCCGGAGAACTGCAAATGCCTCTGCATTTAGAATTTGTAAATATGAGTGTAGATCAGCTAGAAATCTTCGAGGACTTACTTACTACTTTAGAAGACACGGAAGATGATGTGGAAGATTTTTCTTTTGCATATTATCTGGAACAGTATGACGATGAAGAAGAGGCTTCTGATGAAGATGAAACAACTGAGTAAAAATTATTTACGACAGAATTAAACCTTCAAGGTTTCCTATAGAGGAAATCATTATCAAACAGAATCGGGCGCAGCAAAGCTGCGCCCGATTCTGTTGTATATATTTAAAATCTTATTTTCCTAAAACTTCCATTAATGGTTGTCCTACATTTCCGCTTGGGTTTTCAATTCTCAAAAACTGTGCGATTGTGGGTGCAATATCGGTCATAAAATGCGAAGCATTGCTTTCGCCGTGCGGAACTTTCCAACCCATAAATATAAGAGGAATGTGTGCATCATAAGAATTCCAGACACTGTGCGTTGTTCCTTTTTTAGCATACGTAGGTAGCATTCCGTCGTGAGAAACGATTTGAATATCACCACTTCGCTGCCAGTTGTATCCGTTGATTACTCTGGTTTTAATTGGCTCAGGAATAGGTGCATTGGCTACATCTTTCAAATCAACCGCATATAAAACACGTGGATCTTTATTTAGATTTTCAATGATGCTTTTTTTGATGGCAACTTCATCTAATTTATTTTCTGTAATCAACTGGTGATTAAGATAAATCTGATAATTATCAATCCCTAAAATCAGTTTACTTGAAGCATATTTTGTTTCTAATTCTGCACCGAGGTTTTTCTCTAGACCATCATCAAAAAATCCGGTCATCATTTTATTTTCTTTCATGAAACCCTCAGCGTGAGCGCCACCATGATCTGCCGAAAGAAAAACAAGATATTCGCCCTTTCCTACTTTTTTGTCAAGCATTTTAAAGAAATTTGCCAATTCAAGATCCAGTCTCAGATACGTATCTTCTACTTCAATTGCATTGGGGCCATATGCGTGACCTACATAATCAGTAGACGCTACATTGATGGCAAGAAAATCTGTGATGGGGTCTGCACCCAGCTGATATCCATCGATGGCAGCTTCAGCAAACTTTAAAGTATAGGTATTTCCAAATGGTGTAGTTCTTAAAACCCCTTTATTTACTGCAAAATCAGCGGCAAGATTGCTGTAAGGAAAAGTTGGATTCTTAGCAGTTCCCACAGGTTTTTCCCAAGGCACATCGTCTCTTGTACTTTCTGTGTATTGATTGATGGGCAATAACGTATTCCATCCGTTAGCAACTAATTTTTCAGCTAATTTCTGATCGTTAAACTTGTTTACCCAATCCGGCAAACTGTTCATATAATAAGAACTTGTCACAAAATTCCCGTTCGTTTCATCAAACCAAAAAGCTCCGGTCGGATTATGACCTGCCGGCAAAATAGACGCTCGGTCTTTCAATGAAACTCCAACTACTTTTGATTGAAAATTACTTGCAATTCTCAACTGATCGGTAATTGTGGTACTCCAAAGATTCTTTGGCGAATGACCACCAATCTTATCATTTGTTCCTACACCTTTTACGTCAGCATCCGTTGTGCAGTATACATTTTTTCCGGTTGCTTTGTCTGTCCAATCGTTTCCGGCTATCCCATGAATGGAGGGAACTGAACCTGTATAAATGGTGGTATGTCCAATCGCCGTAACCGTAGGAACATAAGGAATCATTACATTATTAAAAGAAAAACCTTTATTCAGCAATCTTTTGAAACCATCATCGCCATATTTGTCATGAAAACGGTACAAATAATCCCACCTCATCTGATCGATTACCAAACCTACTACCAATTTTGGTCTTTCCAACTGTGATTTTTTGCTTTTCTGAGCGTTCACCGTCATTAAAGAAATGAAAGTAACTGCAGCAATCGTAATTTTCCTTAGCATTGAATAACTTTTTTTGTGACCACAAATTTACGGGTTTTCAAAGTTTTGGTATGTGAAATTTTATTTAAATTTAACCGTTATAAGATTTAATAAAAACTACATCCAATGAAACTTAGATTTTTCTATCTGTTTGCGTTATTGCTATTCTGTCATCATTTATTAGCTTATCCAATTTCTCCAAGGCCGTTAAGAAATCTTATTATAGAATCCGAGAATATTGTATATGGAAAGGTGACTGCAGTTAAAGAAAATAAAGAATCATTAAAAGACTGGAGCGAATCTCACATTGCCGTTATTACAATCTATGAAGTTTTACAGGGCAAAATAAGCAATACAAAAAATGTAGAAGTCTATTTTTCGCCAGAATATTCGTGCCCGATGCCCGCACATTATGAAAAGGGACAAACAGTATTGGCGTTTTTAGATAAAGAAAAAGGAAAAAATATCTATAGCACTCATGCACTCTCTTACGGGGCAAAACATATTAACGGTAAAGAATTTTCTCATTACAGAAACCGTATCCTCGAAATGAAAACTATTTTAGAAATAAAGGATGAAGAAGTAAAGAGAAACAAAACAGTAGATTGGCTAATTCTTTGCGCATCTGAGAAATCTACAAGATGGGAAGGACTTTACGAACTTTCTCCTGAGAGCGATTTCATGTCATTTTATGATGATAGAAAAGAAACATTTTCAAGAAATTTCAAGTTAAATGATGATCAGGTACAAAAGCTGAGACACCTCTTTTTTAAAATAAATAAATTCGAATATACTGATCTCGGACTGGTTGATTTAATTGTAAAAGAAGATGACCCTGAAGTTCTCAATTTTTTGACGATACATTTTAAAAAAGCTGAAAAAGACTTCTTTTGGAGTGGAAATTTCTTAATGAAGAAAATTGCCGATCTCTCAAAGCGAGATGATTTAAAGATGATTATTAAGAAAAAGACGAAATGGATATGTTTGATGAAAATTATGAAAAAAAGTCAGCGGACTATATGAGAGAATTTGCTCAAAAACTTTAATTTTCCCTTTATTAATCATTATTAAATTATGAAAAGACTTATTTTACTGTTTACAATAGTATTGTTTCAGCAAACACTTTCTGCACAAACCGAACAACAATACATCTTTTTCAAAACCTGGAATTTCATTAAATATTATCATCCCGATCTCGCCAGCGGAAAAGTAAATGCCGACAGTTTGTTTTTGGCAAATGTAAAAGGTATCAATACTGATGATGATTTCAATGCCGTCATCAATAAATTAACGTCGAAGCTGAATAAAAATTTCGTCACATCTGCTCCCGCTGAGACTTCAAAGGATCTGATGTTGCAGAATCAGAATTTTGACTGGTTTCGGAAGAACAAAAAAATAAGCGCCGGCAATAAAGATTTGCTCAACAATATTTATAAGCATCGATACAATTTTGAAAACCTGCCAAAAGGTAAGCTGGTCAGTGATGAAAAAGAATACTCTTTTCCAAAAACCGAAAATTTGCCTTTAGAATATCGTTTGTTGGCTCTGGCGAAAATACAGGGAGTTGTAGATTACCTCTTCCCGCATAAGTATATCATGGACAAAGGCTTTGATGAATATTTCAAGAATAGTTTAGATGAAAACTCAAAAGTAAATTCGAGAAAAGATTTTGAAGTTATATTAGCTAAATTGGTTTCAAAATTTAAAGACAGCCATGCGTTTAGCTTTTACAAACAGCTGAATTACAAGAAAGATATTTATCACATGACCTATCTTGCACCATTTGATTTTCAGATTGTCGATGATCACATTTTGGTAACGCATCTTATTTTACCTGAACTCTGTTCAAAAGCTCAAATTAACGTGGGCGACAAAACCACATCCATCAATGGGAAAGGCATTTCTCAAATCATTAAAGAAAAAGGAGAACTTTTATCTACTTCAAACAGAGAAAAGTTGGTATATGTTCTTTCGAAATATGAAAATAATCTCATCTGGCCCGATGATCTTCCACAAAAAACTTTAGAACTAAAATCAGCTAGGAGTAACAAGAAAGTTTCTACAAAAATTGATATGATCGACACTTCCAATAAGGAAAAGTATGAGATTATTGTAAATTATCTTCAAGAGAAAATCAAGAAGTTAGAAAGCCGCAAAATAACTCATAAGGATATTGCCTACTTTAAAATTAATGAAACATTAGGGTTTATTAATAATGTAGATGACGACAAGATAGATGCGAAGATGGATAGTATTTTAGGCAATGCTTCACAGAAAAAAGCGATTGTTTTTGACATGAGAGCTTATCCGGATTGGGGTGGTTTTCCATATCATTATATCTATAAATACTTCTCGCCTGCTGAAAATTATTTTGGAAAATATTACAAACCCAATTTAAAAAACATCGGAACATTTACCTATCAGGATTACGATTATTTCCCTTCAATTCCCGGTAAAACAGCACACAGTTACAAAGGAAAAGTTTTCATTCTCGTCAATCCTGAAACCCGAAGTGCAAGCGAATGGTATTCTATGAGTTTACAGAAAATATTTCCTCAATCATTAACCATTGGCCAACAAACTTCCGGTGGAGACGGTGATTTGGTGAAAGTAAAACTACCCGGAGATTACCTTTTAGAATTTACAGGAAACGGAATCTTTTACCCAGACAACTCCCAAACCCAGCAAACAGGGGTCAGAATCAATGAATTGATAAAATATAAAGACCAGGATATTTTAGATAAAAAAGATTTAGAGTTTGAAAGGGTTTTGAATGATTTGAAATAATTAATCACCTCATTTACTATTTAACATAATTTTAAATAGTATTCACTCTCTTTAGCATCAATTTTGCTACCACAGAAAAGCATAACGACACCTCTCAATTGATTGAATTATGAAGAATACCCTTTTACTAAATGCCTTGGTGGCACTTACTTTGTGGTCATGCAATAAAAAAGAGAAACCGGCACCTCTGCAAGATTCTACCACTTTGACTTCCGTTACAGATAACTCAGGAGAAGCAATTTCGGATACGGGTTATAACATCAGTAAAATTCCTGTGACCAATAAATTTCATGGAACTTTCCCTTATTTTAAGCTTCCGGAAGGTTATGCATTTACCGACCCCAGCTTATATCATGGTAACGGACAAACCAAAGATTTTGATAAAGAATATTTCTATGACCACGGAACGTACACTGCAATGGAAGGCAAAACCTTTAAAGCAGAAATAAGAATATCTGAGGAATTTAAAGACAAAAAATTCTCTCCGCTCGAGATTCAGAAGAGTTTTGATGAGCTGATAAAAAATGTGGGTGGTGTAAAAATAAATACCGGCGAACCGCTGAGAGAAGGTGAAGAAGAACGCCTGAAAAAAGAAGATCCAGAAGCATATAATTTAGGATATATGCACTCTTGCAACAACTGGAAAAACGTAAACACCTACATCATCCGCAGTACAGAAAAAACCGTTTTCGTACAATACAATCTTGGAAAAGAACAGACCAGCATTACAGTTTTAGAAGCTAAACCTTTTGAAAATAAAATGTCTATTGTCGAAGAAAAACCGAAAGTAGATTCTTTAAAAGACAAAAATTAAAATTATTCCAAATATTAAAACACATTTCAATGTGTTTTTTTTATGAAAATATTGTTTATAAAAATATTTTTGCTAATTTTGTATCGATCATTACATAAATAAAATGAGAGGAAGACCCAACATTCACGACAATGCAGAACTCATTAATAAGGCACAGGATATTTTTTGGAAAAAAGGTTATACTGCGACTTCACTGAATGACCTGCTAACCGTTACCGGAGCAGGAAGCGGAAGTTTCTACAACACTTTTAAAGGGGGAAAAAAGCAGGTTTTCAAAGAAGTAATCAACCAGAGAAGACTGGCTTTTGCTGAATTTAAAAATAATCTGGAGAAAAATAACACCCCCATTGAACTGATTAAAGATTTCTTCCGGGCAATTGCTGATGAAAACGAACCTGCTCATTTAAAAGGTTGCATCATCGCAAATACAGTTGTAGAAATGACTTACATTGATGAGAATCTGGAAAAGGAAGCCGTACAAATCCTTAAAGAAGTTGAAGAAATGTACACTAAAGCGATCCGAGAAGCTCAAGAAAAGGAGAATTAAAAATAAAACCGAGGCATCTATTTTAGGAAAATACCTCATCACTTTCTGGTGCGGCCTGAATACCCTAAGACGAATGTATCCCGATAAAAAAATCTTGTCTCAACAAATAGAAATGCAATTGGCTGTTCTCAGCTAATTTTTTTATCTATTTTTGGATTAATCATTACAAAAATAAAATTTAGTTACAATGAATTTAGAATTAACATCAAAAAAAGCATTTATCAGCGGTTCAACACAGGGAATTGGATATGCAATCGCGCAACAGTTATTACAGGAAGGCGCAGAAGTCATCATCAACGGAAGACAAAAGAAAAAACTGAAAAAGCAGTTTTACAACTAACAGAACAATTTCCTGACGCAAAAGTTTCAGGAATTCCTGCCGATTTTTCCAATAAAAATGAAGTAAACAATTTGCTTGAACAGCTAAATGATATTGATATTTTAATTAATAATGTCGGAATTTTTGAGCTGAAAAATTTTGAAACTATTTCCGATGAAGACTGGTATCATATTTTTGAAGTGAATGTGATGAGCTCCATAAAATTATCAAGAAAGCTTATGCCCAAAATGTTGGAAAAAAACTGGGGAAGAATCTTGTTCATCAGCAGTGAATCTGGAGTAAACATCCCGGGAAATATGATCCATTACGGAATGACAAAAGCTTCGATGATGGCAATCAGCAACGGTTTATCAAAATTAACCAAAGGCACGGAAGTCACTGTCAATACCATCCTTGGCGGACCGACTTATTCTGATGGTGTAGCTGCAACCGTAGAACATTTTGCACAAGTTCAGAACATCACTGTAGATCAGATGAAAGCTGTAATCATACAACAAACCAATCCAGATTCTTTACTCCAAAGATTTATTAATCCAAAAGAAATTGCCAATCTTGCAACTTATCTTTCTAGTCCATTATCTGTTGCGACAAACGGAGCAAGTCTGAGAGCAGATGGTGGCGTTTTGAAAACTATATAAAGTCCTAAGCACAATCTTTACAAACGCCAGTCAAAATACAATTTACAGTTGCTACCTGATATCCTTGTGGTAAAGAAAACTGCACCGGAACCGGCATACATTCTATCGTCAGACAATTCGTACATCTGAAATGAAAATGATGGTCTGCAAGTTTCTTTTCTTCACATTTGATGCAAACTGCAAAATACTGTTTACCATCTTCTGCAACGATGCGGTGGAGAATTCCGTCTTCACAAAAACGGTTGAGTACACGATAAATCGTTGCCCGATCCATATCTAGTTCTATCTTTTTCTCAATGGCATCCTGACTCATTGCCTTTCCGGTGTTGGTGAGCAATGTAAGAACGGCTTCCTTGGTAGGTGTACTTCTTCGTTTCATTTTTATTAATGCGATTACGTTGCAATAATAAAAAATTATTCTAACTTTGGCAAGAATTTAAACAAGAAAAATCAGTTATATCATATGAAACAGCCTAATTTATTCGACGTTATCATTATCGGGGGAAGCTACTCAGGATTATCTGCCGCAATGGCTTTAGGAAGATCTTTAAGGAAAACTTTAGTTATCGACAGCGGAAAACCTTGTAATGAACAAACACCTCATTCGCATAATTTTCTGACTCATGACGGAAGTTCACCTGCCGAAATTTCAACAATAGCTAAAAGTCAGGTTGAAGAATATGATACGGTAAAGTTTTATAATGGAAAAGCAATTTCAGCTCAAAAAACAGATTTTGGATTTGAAATTCAAACAGAAAACGGTGAAAGATTTAGTTCAAAAAAACTGATTGTTGCTACCGGAATTGTTGACGAAGTTCCAAATATCAAAGGTTTTAAAGAGTCATGGGGAATTTCTCTTATTCACTGTCCGTATTGTCATGGTTATGAATACAAAGGCAAGAAAACTGGAATTATTGCGAATGGAGATAAGGCTGTTCACATCGCTTCTTTAGTAAAAAATCTGACAGAAAATGTTACGATTATGACAAGAGGAAAAGCCAATTTCACTTCTGAACAATTGGAAAAACTTAAAAACAATCAGATTGACATTATTGAAACAGAAATTTCAGAGTTGAAAAATGAAAATGGGTATGTAAAAAGCCTTGTTTTTGATGATGAAAAAGAAATCGATTTTGAAGCGGTTTATGGAGCTTTTCCTTTTCAGCAACATTCTGATATCCCTGAAAGTTTAGGTTGCGAGCTCACAGAAATGGGTCATATCAAAACAGATATGTTTCAGAAAACAAATGTTCCCGGTCTTTTCGTGTGTGGTGACAACTCTTCGATGATGCGTTCGGTTTCCAACGCTGTGATGACAGGAAATGTAGCTGGCGCAATGGTGAATATGGAATTGGTGACGGATTGTTTTTAGATCAAGGATAGATTCTTCAATCAATTTTGTAGATTTGATTAATTATATCAAATACAAATGAATAAAGCTTTCACAATCTTATTTTTAGTTATAATCTCAAAATTTAATGCGCAGAATCATAGATTTATCTATGAATACAAATACGTTCCTGATTCTACAAAATTCGATAGTGTTTTAACCGAAAATATGCGTCTCACGGTTTTTAAAGATCATTCGGAGTTTTTGAGTGAGATGAAAGCAAAAAGGGATTCTGCAATTCTAAGATCTTCACAAAAAGGTAATGGAGAAATCGGGACTAATCTTTTGCCCGGAAATATACGTTCGATGGTTTGGAAAAATAAAAATAATATCAAAAATTATTCTACTGAATTCATAGGGATGGAATCTTATAAAGTGACCAACGAAACTGATTTTAAATGGACATTAATTGATGAAACAAAAAAGATTCAAAACTATAATTGCCAGAAAGCAGTATTAAAGTTTGGACAGCGAGAATGGACAGCTTGGTTTACAACTGAATTACCATTTCAGGACGGTCCGCATTTGTTCAGGAAACTTCCAGGTTTGATTGTGGCTATTGAAGATTCCAGAAAGCATCACTCTTTCCAGCTCATTGCCAATTATAAAACCACTGATGGGACCTCCGTTATCAAACCATCTCATTTACTGAAAAATTATGAGGTCAACAGGAAGCAGTTTAATAAAAAATGGAATGATTTCAGGAAAAATCCGATTAGCGCAAACGAACAGTTTTTATTGATGAATCCACAAATTAATAATTTTAAATCCTACGACGAAAACGGGAATGAAATGGATGCAAATGCTTTTAAAAAAGCAGGAACAGAAAAAGCAAAGAAAAATTTAGTAAAAAACAATAATTTTCTTGATCTCGAATTGTACAGATAATTAGCAAAACTGATTATTAAATCAAACTAAATGAATGTCCTCAAAGAACATATTAACAAAACAATTTCGTTAACCGACGAAGAATTTTCGGTTGTTGAGTTATTTTTCGAAGAACAGCATTTCAAAAAACGTGAAATGATTATTCATGAAAATGATCAGGTTGATCATGTCTATTTTATTGTTTCTGGACTTTTAAAACTTTTTTACACTGACGCTGAAGCCAAAGAACACATCATTTCGTTTTCAATGGAAGATTGGTGGGAAAGCGATTATGCAGCGTTTTACACACAATCAAAAGCTACTCAGTCACTGCAATGTCTGGAAGATACGATAGTTTCAAAACTTTCTTTTAATGATTATCAACAACTTCTGACTGAAGTTCCCAAAATGACTGATTTCTTTTTGAAAAAAGCCATCGGCGGACATATTTCAAACCAAAGAAGAATTCTTTCACTGATGACGATGAGCGCAAAAGAACGCTACGAACAGTTTCTGAAATACTACCCTTCTCTTTTGCAGAGAATACCAAAAATCACTTTGGCTGCTTATCTTGGTTTGTCGCGAGAAACTTTGAGCCGCTTTTTTCTGGAATCAAAATAATTGTGACGCAGGTCAATTTTCAGTTCTGCCGAACTTTATTCCATTAATTAAATTAAAATATTTCAACATGGAAAAAAGAATCATCAACCCGTGGACATGGCAAAACGACAGAAACTATGCACAAGCCGTAGAAGTTAAAAATGTTCAAAGCACACTCTACGTTTCCGGGCAAACCGCCATTGACGATAACGGAGTTACAAGCAATGCCGACATGAGAACTCAAGTCATTAAAACCTTAGAAAATCTTGAAAAAGTTATTGTTCAGGCAGATTTTGAATTGAAAAACATTGTCCGATTAAATGTTTATACAACAGATCATCCTGCATTTTTCGAAAATTTCGACATCTGGCAAAACTGGATTACGAGAAACGAAATTCAACAAGCGAGTACAGTAATCGAAGTAAAAACTTTATTTGAAACGCTGAAAGTGGAAATGGAGGCGACGGTTGTAAAGTAGTTCTCTTTAAAAGAGAAGTTCCAATACATCGTCAGTTCGAGTAGCGCAGCGTATCGAGAACTTTTGTGATTTTCTTAATCATCATGAATTCATCGATCTTAAAATAAGTTTTGGCTAAAGCCAAATTTGAAATCATTAATTGAGGTCGGGCTAAAGCCCGACCTCAATTAATGTATAACCATTTACCCATTCTGAACTATCTTTAGCCAGTTACAAAAAGTGTCTATATCAGGTTATTTAAGTATGCCAAAAACACTTCAAAACGGCCTCCGACCATAGCTACAACTGCCTTCGACCACTTGAAAAATCAGTCACAATCACTTCTGAAGGAGTTTTACCCCTTACAGCCCCCTCACTTATACTTACGTAGCTCATAGCTATATTATTAAATTATAATGATTTTTCAGATTTTAATTTTTATATATTTGAAATAAACAAAACAATATTTTATCATGAATAAATCTCAGGTTGAAGAGTACTTATTAAAATTAGAAAATTTATTATTATTTGAAGCGGAGAAATACAATGTTGAATTGAATCGTAATTGGTCAAAATCTTTCCCGAATGAATCAGCAGTTTATATTTTTCGTGAGGATGATGAAATTTGCTATATTGGTGAAACAGGAAGTTTGAGAGGAAGAATGACAGACATTTTAAATACAAAGAATCATACTCTGAGAAGAAACTTAGGTAATTTTTATTTCTCATCACATTCTGAATATGAGAAACCAAGTTCGAGAAAAAGTTTTTCAGAATCAATCGAGAAACTCTTAAACGAAAAACTCATTAATAATTTAACTATTTCATATATCTTAGTCAATTTGGGTAGAAAAGAATTAGAAGAAAGACTATTTTACAAAATAGATCCAAAATATAGTCTAAAGGGAAAACGAGGCCAAAAAGTTAAACTAATTATTAACTAACATGAAAATTAAAAATTGGGATAAATTAACAATTACATTACTTTGTATTTCAGGTGTAATTATATTGTTTTCTTTTATTTCACCTTACATATTTACACAATTTACAAGTAGTATTGATTTTACTGATACAGGACAGATTGGAGATACTTTTGGGGGAATAATTAACCCTTTTATTGCTCTTAGCGGAATTATATTGACATTTCTCGCATTTTATATGCAAATAAAAGCTAATCAAATTCAAGTTGAACAATTCAATCAAACTATTAAAAATGAAAAAGATTTAAGGCTTTATAATGATAGATATAATTCTTATCATCATATTTCTTTATTATTAACAGATTTAGAATATATTATTAATGACATTAATGAGAAAAACATTAAGATAAAAGAATTTATTGAACTTGAAAGTCAGGACAATTTAGTAGTTAATACTCTTTTCAGAACACCTTCAACCCATTATTCAAAAATCTTAAATATTGATAGATTAGAAATTTATAAAGGCTTTAGCTTTTTTATTGAGTATGATAAAGAAGAACAGTTAAAAACATATAATACGCTTTATAATTTATTAAATTTTATACCGGAATTTTTTAAGTCTATATATGACAATTATGAAAAATATTCAAGCAATTTTATAAATACAAAATATATTATTAGAAATGATTTAAATATATTATTGGACGACGCTTCGCAAATTATTAATTTACACTATAATCAATCAAAATTAAGCCCTAAATCAGAATTAGACTATTTAGAAAAACCTGAAGTACAAATTTGTAATGGATTAATTAAACGATATTATGAAATTATAGATGAGAGTTATAATAACAACTTAAACATAATTCAAGAAACTGATTTTAATAAATTAAGTGAGCTCTTAAAATTATTCATAATTGATGCTCTTCATATCCGTAAAAATATAGCAAATTATGATAGATCTATAGAAAAGCTGATTGAAAAGGCTTCCTTTATACGAAAAAACATTTATGATGCAAAGCAGCAAAAGAATATTTTTGTGAATTCTTTAAAAGATGAATACAATAAATTTATAGAGCCCGATAAAGGTACTTTAGCAAATTTAAAAAGTACAAAAGAAAAAATAGCACTATCCTTACAACAATTTGACATAAATAAACTTTAAAACAGCGCGTCCTTCGGACGCGCTGTTTTTTATACTAAAAAAAGTTTAATAAAAATTAAAACTTCAAATCACCATTTACTTCTCTTACTGCTTGTGCAGCTTCAGCAAATTTTAATTGTTCGTCAGCAGTCAATGTGATGTTTACAATGCTTTCAACACCATTTTTCCCGATGATTGCAGGAACACCTAAGCAGATATCGCTTTCGCCATATTCTCCGTCAAGCATTAGTGAACAAGGGATCATTTTCTTTTGGTCGCAAGCAATTGCCTGAACCATTACAGAAACTGCAGCACCTGGAGCATACCAAGCTGAAGTACCTAACAATTTAGTTAATGTAGCTCCACCCACTTTAGTTTCTTCTATTACATATTTTTGTTTAGCATCATCCAAGAATTCAGTTACCGGAACTCCGTTTCTTGTTGCTTTGCTTAATAATGGAAGCATACCTGTATCACTGTGAGCAGCGATTACCATACCGTCTACGTCAGAGATTGGAGCTTCTAAAGCCTCAGCCAATCTGTATTTGAATCTTGCAGAATCTAAAGCACCACCCATACCGATGATCTTGTGCTTAGGAAGACCTGAAGTTTTGTGTACCAAATAAGCCATAGTATCCATTGGGTTAGAAACCACAATGATGATTACTTCAGGAGAATTTTTTACTAAGTTTTCAGTAACTTCTTTTACAATTCCCGCGTTGATACCGATTAATTCTTCTCTTGTCATTCCCGGTTTTCTTGGGATACCAGAAGTGATTACCGCTACATGAGAACCTGCTGTTTTGCTGTAATCTCCTGTTGTACCTGTAATTTTTGTATCAAATCCGTTCAAAGATGCAGTCTGCATCAAGTCCATTGCTTTTCCTTCAGCAAAACCTTCTTTGATATCTACTAAAACTACTTCTGAACAGAAGTCTTTCATTGCGATGTATTCTGCACAACTTGCTCCTACAGCACCTGCACCTACTACGGTTACTTTCATAATATTTATTTATTGTTTATTTTGTTAGCTTTAATTTTTGCTTCCCAAATGTACAAATTCCCGAAAAATTGGGCAATCTTTCGGGAATTTTAATTATTATTTAAGGAAATTAATTAACGTTTAGTAAAAACGTATATAATTTTTTAGCTCCTGACAATACTTCGTTGTAGTTTTCTTCAGTTACTTCAGTGTCTAAAACTTCTTTGAAATTCTTCCACATCGGTCCTGTATTTTCCTGATAGCATCCAAAAAATTGAATGTAACATCATCAAAACCTTCAGTTTTTGAAAGCTGCTTTGCGATTACATTTCCACCCAAAGTAGAACCTTCAATCACGTACATTGCTCCCAAAGCTTCGTGCACATTTGCCAATTCAAAATCGTGAGAAGCAGTTTGATTTTTTAAATCTAAACTCGCCAGATCTTTTTCAATCAAAGGAAGTTTTACTCTTTTATCTAAATGAAGTTTTTCAGAGAATTTGTCAGAAAGACTGCTGAATATTTTGTTTTCACTGTGAAGAAGCATCAGATAATTGGTATTGATGATTTTCTTGTAATCTTCTAAAGTGAATGTTTTGCTGAAAATTTTATCAGAACTAAATAGTTTTTCAGCTGCATCATGAAATTCAGCCGTGTTTTGTTTTAAATATTCAGATACCATTTTTTGCTTTAAATTTAAAGTTGTTTCACAAATTTAGGGTTTTGAAACGTTAAAATAAAACAAGTTCCGTTAATACTACTTTCGTAATCGACATTTCCGCCAATCCTATTCATGATTCGGTGAACAATTGAAAGTCCGATTCCGTTTCCTTTGAACTTTCTGGCGTTATCCATCCTGTTGAAAATCTTAAACATTCTGTGTTTTTCAGATTCAGGAATTCCGATACCGTTGTCGGTGATTTTGTAAATAACCAGCTCTCCGTCTTCCATTCCTTCTATCAGAATTTCAGGCTGATCCTGTTTGGATGAATACTTGATTGCATTATTGATTATATTTAAAAACACCTGATGCAATAAAGTTTTGTCTGCCATAACGTTTGGACAATCTTTGACTACTACTACGCTTTTCGGAGTGTCAAAGGTCAGTTTTGCATTTTCTGTAATTTTGTCTATGGTATGCCGCGTTTCTAAATCTTCCAGCTCAATTTCGCTGTGTTTGGCTCTGCTTAATTGCAAAACGTCATGCATCATTTCAGCCATATTGTCGATCTCGTCAATAATAGAACTGATTTTATGTTTGTTTTTATCAGAAATATCAGAAAGACTTTTCAGCAACATCTGCGCATTCAGTTTCATTACTGTCAACGGAGTTCCCAAATCATGCGAAATCGTATATGAAAAACTGTCTAATTCTTCATTTACTTTTTTCAGCTGCTCGTTCAGTCTTTTGATTGTGACATACTGTCTGTGAGACGTTTCTAAAATCACATCACGGATTGACTGTATCGCAATTTCGTTTCTGCTGCTCCATCTTCTGGAATTCCCCTTTATTTCTTCTTTAAAAGCTTCAAAAGACGTTCTCGGTGAAATGATATTTCTTTCTTCTCCGTTTTGAGAAAATACTTCTATTTTCTTTTCGGGATTTCCTGCCCAGTTGATATGATCGTCAAATTCTTTTCTGAACCAGATCAGTAATTCGTTTTTACTTTTTTCAACAAAATAAATAACGATTCCACCTGCTGTTTCATCAAGACCCAATTCATTACCGAAATCTTTAAGAAAACTACGGCTCATGAATATGGTTTCTTCAGTATTTCGATATGCCCAATCGACGATTTCGTGAATAACATCACGCTGGGGAGTAACACCGTCGGTCACGACATAATTTTCTGAAACTACTGCCAAACCGTCTGCTTCAGGAAGATTTCTGATTTCAGATTTGTTTTCTACAAGCGATTCGAATAAGGTATTATGCTTTAAAAATTCAGATTTAAGCTGTGATGCTTTTAAATTTAAATCTAAACGATATTCTAATTCTTTTTTGATTTAAATGAGGAATAGGCATTGGATGCCAAAACTGTAAAAATGCCGGCCTGCACACGATCTTCGAGGTCAATATGTTTGGGCTCAGAATTTTGACAAGTTACCAACCCCCAAAGTTTGTCATCAATAATAATTGACACACTGAAACTTGAAGAAGCACCAGAATTTTTGATGTACTGCCCATGAATAGGCGACATTGCACGTGATGCAACAAAAGTGAGATCAATGGTATCAATCGTTTTGCTGACCAACTTCACCGGCTCTGCATACACATTACTGAAAATTCTTTTTCTTTTCTTTTTATAAAGGTCACGAGCCTGTCTCGGGATATCAGATTCGGGATAATGTAAGCCTAAATAACTTTCAAGACTATCATTGGCTTTTTCGGCAATCACTTTACCGGAACCATCTTCCATGAATTTGTAGACCATGATTCGGTCATAGTTGATGATATTGAAAAGCGTGCTTAAAAGCTGATCCCAAATTTCCTGATCGTTATCAACGATGTAGAAATTATCGTACTTATTGGTGATTCGTTTTTCGGGATTTTTTAAAAGTGCTTCAAACTCCAAAAAAATCTGATTCTGGCTTTTAAAAATCGAGAAGTGATATTCTTGATCTCCGATAAAAATTTTATCGAAGTAGGTTTCGTTGTCTCTGCGGGTAAGATTTTCTAAAGATTCGAAAATATCAGAAGTCATAACTGTCTGAAAAAGCTCCGGAAAGTCTGTCAGTTTCTTTCCGAAAAAGATTTCAGAATTTTCAACATTAAAAACATCTGTAATATTTTCACTGAAAAATGTAATGGTATGAGATACTGCATCGATGCCAATCAGATAACCAAAACTTTGTATGTAACCCGGTATATGGATGGGCTCATCATGACACTCAACAAAATTCATAAATAACACTTAAAGAATCAAAGTTAATCATTTTTACTGCCTGATAAATACTTTGTGGTACTCAAGTTGGAATTTGTACTGATTATTAATAAAAATTATCACTTTTTAATAGTAATTTAACATGAGTATCTGATTATCAAAGCATAACAGTTAATTTTTATTAAAATATTCTGTGATATGCATAATATTCTGTAGCTTACAATATTAAATTACTCATCTTTTTTAAACCTCTTTGTCAAAGTAAAGCATATAATATTTTCCTTTTTCATCCTGACCCTGCTCTAGCATTTTTCGGTCTCCGTGAATGTAAATATGGAAGTTTTTATCCAATTTAATGATACTTTTAAAATGTCTCTGCGTTTTCTTAACTGCCGCTTCACTGATTGGAAATTCTTCTGCAATATTGATCTGCATTTCCTGCTCGTAATCGGTTTTAAAATTATTAAAGCTTTCAATGACATGCTCATCTTTCAAAACCTCAGCCGCAAATTCATCGAGTTTAAATTCTTCTTTTTCTTTGAAAAAATTAATCGACTGATTCAGAAAATCTGCCTGATCAGCCTTTGAAACCTCAAATTCCTGCGGAAGCTGCTTGATGATATAATCTTTATAAACCATCAACGCCTCTTGCGTGTGAAAATATTCATCGTCACGTTGCTTCACTTTCAGGAAATCTTCGAACCAATAATACATGTCGCCATTTTTGTTATTATCAACTACAGAAAGTACGTAACCGCTTTCTTTACTGCTGTTGTAAATCAATGCTGCTTTATCGATTTTTGAAAGGCTTATTCCCTGATCTTTATCTATTTCGAATGATTCATTTTTAGGGAAAATCTTTAGGAAAGATTCTCTTTTTTCGGTTTTAAAAATACCAATTTTGTCCACTTTATCGTCACCTTCTCTATCGTCTTCAAAATAAACAACAAACAATTCGCCACCCTGAACTCGTGGATTTTCGGCTGCTTCAAAGAGATGTTTTGCAAGATTTTCAGATTCCCAAAGGAACTTCGCTTTGTCTTCAAAAATTTCTGACACAGAACTGAATACAGGATTATTGACCAAATAAGTATCACTATAAAATTGGTAAGTTTCTTCAGTTTTGAATGAACCTAAAAAATAATTCTCCAACAATTCTACGGTTCCTTCATCCAGCTGAAGTTCTTCCTGAGAAAGAATAAGTGATTCACCGTTGATTTTATTTCCGACTCTGTGTACTGCAATTTTTGAAAACATCTTTGATTTTTTGTGGACTGCAAAGATATTAATCTCTAACTTAAAAAGGACAAATTATTTTTTTTCACAAAATGGTAGTGAAAATGCACGATTGGTGAACACATAAAAAAATAAACACTTGATTATCAGCATTAAAACAAATAAACATTTTACACCTCAAAGCCACACAAAAGATTAAATAGCTCAAAATCAACATAATACTCTTCAGTTTTTGTTGTCCTTTTTCTACGATGCTTCAGAAATCATATTTGATAAAAATTTTTCTTATGAAATATGAATATCAAAACAATATCAGAAAGCTTTTATTATTTTCAGTTAAACATTTTGTCACTTATCATTTTGATATTGACATAATAATTATAGAAGAGACTTTAATAATTATGGAAATTGTCAGCAAAAATTATTTCTCTGACATTATCATTTCCGTTTCATTACATATTTCAACGGTTTCGTTACATCCTAATCAAAAACCACATTTTAAAATAGATTTAAAAATCAATCAGTTAGCAAAAATTTATTTTTGCCAAACTCTTTAAAACCTTCATAAACAAAGGGTTTATTAATCAAAATCGTTTTAGTTTTAAAATTAAACAACATTATTTTTTTAATTTTTTTCTGATGATTTTGGTACACTTTTAGTAACTATTAGAATGTTTAAAAAAAATTTTAACAATGAAGAATTTTGAAGCGGATACTATTAATGAAACTCAGGCAATCGAGCATTTAAAAATATTTTATCCATCAATTCAGAACGAAATTTCGCAGCTTTCTGCACAAAACAATTTTCCGGGCATTATTCAGTCGACCGTTGATTATCTAAAAGTTCTTTTAAAAGAATCTAAAATCAATATTGTCAACAGAAACATCAAAATGATGGAATGGATTTATAAAAACGGAACTTTCAATGTAAAACACATTATCGAAAATCTGTTTATCAGGTCATTCGGAAGCTTAAAAAACATACTGACAGCCAGCAATGGAACATTCTGTATCAGTATATGCCTGTCGAATTTCAACAGATTTATCTTAACCAGACGAGACTGGATGAGATTATGTTTAAGAAGAATTAAATTTTGCAATAGACTGCGCCCAAGCTTTTAGCTTGGGCGCAGTCGTTTTATTTAAATAAATATTATTTAGATATTTCTCTAAAAATCCCCTCGCCTATGCTCGGGGATTTTGTATTTAAGTTTTAAAAAGATATTTAAGGATTTTGATCATACCCCGCTACCTGAATTTGAGATAAAGGTACCTGATACAAATAATCATTGGTTGTAATGGTGTAATTATAGTTTAAAGCAGCTGCTGCCTGATTGATGACAGTAACTCCTGTATTCCAACGTACTAAATCGTGCCAATACACACCTTCACCGGCAAATTCCACCCTTCTTTCTTTACGAAGTGCTGTTGTAAAATTAGCAGCAGATATCGATGTAGAAACCGGTGCAAGGCCTGCTCTCTGACGGATTTTGTTTAAATAAAAAACAGCTGCACTTGTATTTCCCTCATTATTTAAAATTTCGGCATACATCAACATAACATCTTCATATCGAATGATCGGGAAGTTAATTGGCCAGTCGTAGCGGTTGCTCAAAACAATTCCTTTTTCACGGAATTTTACGAAAAATTTAGCCTGATCAGGTTGTCCGTTTGTCCCAATAAAACTTGTTTTGATCGTTAAAGGAAGTCTCAAATCTCCCGGCTCATAAGTATCAATTAATGATTGAGAAACTCCCAATTCAGCCGAGCTGAATAAACTACCCTGCGCATTATAGTATGGATCAGCAGAACCAAAATTCGGTGACACATAGCTTGGTAAGTAAGAACCTTGTGACAAACCTCCACCGATATGCTGAATTTCAAAAATATGATACTTGTTATCATTTACACTTTTAAAAACATCTGCATAATTAGGAGCAAAAGTTACGAACTGCCCTTCCCCTGAATCACTGCAAATAAATGATCCTTCGCTTTCGCAACATAAGAGCCGTTATTGAGCGGATATCCTGACCCTGTAAGATAAATTCTCCCTAACATAGCGTGAGCTGCAGACTTCGTTATTCTTCCTTTATTTGCGGCGTCATACACATCTTTCAGGCCTGCTACAGATGCTTCAATTTCTGATGTAATGAAATTGTAAAGTGTCGCCAGATCTGTTCTTGGTATTTTAGCGGCCTCTTCAGGACTCACTGGTTTATCGATCAACGGAACTTTTCCAAAACTTCTCATCAACTCAAAATATGCGTAAGACCTTAAGAAACGAGCTTCAGAACGGTATTGTTCTTTAGTTGCCGGATTTGTAAACGGCACTGCATCTATTCTCACTAAAAGCGTATTTGCGTAAGAGATCTGCTGGTAAGCATCTTCCCAAAGAATTTCCATTTCGTCGGTAGAAGAAGTATCCTGAAAACGGTTGATTGCATAATAATCTCTGTTTCCGTTCTGCGAAATTGCATTAAAATTATTTGAGCGAACCTCTGATGCCAACAGATAAAAATTAACATCATAACCTCCTCTTGATGAAGCATTCACCATTGCTGAATACACTCCGGACAAAGCCTGCTGAATCTGCAATTCGGTAGTATAAAAGGAGTTTTGGGTAATATTATTTTCGGGTTCCAGCATCAAATCGTCTTCACAGCTGAGCATCCCCAGCATCATAGTTCCGCAAATCAATGCTTTTGTAAGAGATTTCATATTTAATTGTAAAAGGGAAGTATTTATTTTATTGATTTTCATTTTTTTTTAAATTTAGAAGTTAAAGTTTAAGCCCATCATATATACTTTAGCATTTGGATATGCCCCGTAATCGGTACCGTCTGACTGCACAGATTCCGGGTTATAGCCACCATAATAATGATCTTTTCTCCAAACATTTTCTAAGCTGACATACACTCTCAGGTTAGAAATTTTTAATTTATTCACTAAATCCTGCTCAAAATTATATCCTAATGTCACATTTTTTAACTGAATATAAGTCGCATCATACAGCCATCTTGTATCTAAAAGACTTCCTGTTGTACCATCTAATCTTGGAGTTCTTCCATCTCCTGGTTCTGCATCAGAACGCCAGCGGTTTGCCCAGTTTCCCATCACATTGGTTGTGGTTCCCATTCCTGGACGGTCAATTGCGCGACCTAGCAAAGCATAGCTGTACCCACCTTTTTGTCCCTGGAAAAATACAGAAAGATCAAAACCTTTGTAAGAAAAAGTGTTGGTAAAACCCCAGTAATAATCAGGAGTTGGACTTCCGATAATGTGACGGTCATTTTCATTGATAATTCCGTCACCATTTGCATCCTTGTATTTAACATCTCCTGCAATCGCACCATTTGTTTTGGCAATTCCTGTATTAGCAATATCGGCGCTAGAAAGTACTCCAATTGCTTCATACAGATAAAATGAATTAAGCTCTTCCCCTACCTGAATAATATTTGTGGTGTTACTAAAACCTGTGTAAATAGGCGCATTATCTGTACCTAACTGCAGAACCTTGTTGTTGTTAAATGCAATATTCGCTGAAGTATTCCATTTGAAAGCTCCTGTTAAATTTTTTGTCGTTAAATCTAATTCCAAACCTTTGTTCTGCACTGAACCTACATTTTTCCACATGATATTATATCCTGTAACGTATGGTATTGGCTGTTGCAAAAGAAGGTCATTGGTTTTTTTGATATAATAATCGGCTGTGAAATCAATTCTGTTGAATAATCCTAATTCAAAACCAAAATCTGAAGATCTTGTTTTTTCCCAAGTCAAATCCGGATTGGGAATTGTATTTGGAATCAAGCCATTTGAAAGATTTCCGCCAAATGAATAATTTCCGCCTGCAAGAGTTCCGAAGGCTCTGTAGTCACCAATAGAATTGTTTCCGTTCTCACCCCAGCTGTATCTTAGCTTCAAGTTGGTAAGCCAGCTTGAATCCTTTAAAAATTCTTCTTCATCTATTTTCCAGGCACCTCCGAATGCTGCAAATGTTCCCCAAAGATTATTCCATCCAAATCTGGAAGACCCATCTCTACGAATACTGGCAGACAACATATATTTCTTTTTGTAATCATAATTCACACGACCAAACATAGAGACCAACATCCATTCTGAAGCGGTATATTCTGAGTTAAGTACAGATGCAGATTGTGTGAAGTTAAAGGTCTTTAGATCATCATTAGGAAATCCTCTGTTTCGGTTATATTGACTTGTTGTTCTGTAATTTTCGGCACTATAACCTGCAATTACATTAACACTATGATCTCCGAAAGTTTTTTTGTAGGATAATAAAGCTTCTCCTAAATAACGGTTGTAATTAACGGTTCTTCTACTGGCAATACTCACCTGCCCCGGAATATTGGTCACTAAGTTAAAAGTTGGTGTATATCCGTTATTAAGATTAAAGTTATTGGTTGCCCCTCCTGAAATTTTTAAGTTTAAACTTGGCAAAATATCATAAGACATATATAAACTGGATAGTAACCTGAATTCATTGGTATTGTTGGTCGTATTTTCTAACACTCCAATCGGGCTCTGTGAAGAACTTGCCCATCGGTACCGATCATTTTTCCAAAAATTGGTATAAAGACCTGCGGACAACTCTGCTATGGGTACCATTGAAAGCATTTTGTGAGCTTCATTATCTTTTCCGTCTACTGCTGCTCCGTAACTTTGAGAATAACTTGGTCTCAAGGCAATCCCAGCTTTCCACTTATCTGAAATATTAACATCAACCACGGCACTTAAATTAAACCTGTTGAATCCGGTATTAAGAGCCAAACCTTCCTGATCGAAATACGCAGCCGAAATAGCATACTTCACATTCTTGTTCCCACCTCTCACAGACAACTGATAATTTTGAATGGATGCCGGACGGTAAAACGCATCCTGCCAATCGATATTTGCAACCTGATTGGTTCCCCATCGAGGATCAATCATATAATTGACATTCGCCAAATTATAATTGGTTGTGTTTGCTAAATTAAAATACTTAGCCCTTACTTCGTAACTATCTGATGCTGAATTACCGGGTGCTAATGCCACCCATCTTTTATTGATTGATTCTGTAGCATAATCAATCCACTCTGAGCTGTTCATAACATCCAGCTTTTTTTCGATCGTTTGAACACCGTAATATTGAGAGAAGGTAAATGATGGTTTTCCTGTCATTCCTTTTTTAGTAGTTACAATGACTACACCGTTAGAACCACGAGATCCGTACATTGCTGTAGATGCAGCATCTTTTAATACTTCAATCGATTGCACATCATCAGGAGAAACGTTGGCCATATCGTCTACAACCATCCCATCAACAACATAAACAGGTGAATTACTTGCAGAAATTGAAGCGGTACCACGAACTCTGATTTCTAATGGTTCGCCAGGTTTTCCTGAAGTTGCACGCGTCTTAACCCCTGCAATCTGACCAGTTAATGCCTGGTCGACTCTCGAAATTGGACGATCTTTAAAGCTTTCAGCACTTACTCTACCCACAGAACCAGTAACTTCTCCTCTTTTTTGGGTACCGTAGGCAATGATAACTACTTCTTCGATATCCTTAGTTTTATTATTGGATTGTATCGTATCTTGATTCTTGGTCGTACCGGTCGGTTGTTTTTCCTGTGCGAAGATAAAACTTGTGGTACTTAATAAAATACCCAGAGTTACTATAGATTTCTTCATTCTAAGATTGGTGATTATTGATTATTTACTTGATGCTTTCATTTAAATTAAAACTTAAGAAGGTTAAATTCTAAAGACATGATATTTCTCATGTTTTAATTTTCTTAAAAGTATAGTTATCATAAATTTCTGCTATCCTGCAGTTACCTGCTCAGATTTCATTGGAAAGAATAAACAATAATCACCTCATTATAAAACACTTAACAATTCATTAATATATATAAATCGCAAAAGAAGTATGGAATGCTTCATTTGTAAACAAAAAAATCCCCGAGATTTTACTCGGGGATCCTATATTTAAACTTTCAAAGCATCAAAAACCTTGAAAGGTGTTTCAGTAAATTATTTTACCTCTTCAAAATCCGCATCTTGAACGTCCTCCGCTCCGTTTGCCTGACCTTGATTTTGCGCTCCTGCTTCAGCACCTTGACCTTGTGCATACATTTCTTCTGAAGCTGCCATCCAAGCCGCATCTAAAGCTTCAGTTTTAACTTTCACTTCTTCTCCGTTTTTAGCTTCGAAAGCGGTTTTCAATTCTGTGTGAGCAGTTTCGATAGCTGCTTTTTTGTCAGCAGACAATTTATCACCAAATTCTTTCAATTGCTTTTCAGTTTGGAAGATCAATCCGTCAGCTTTGTTGAAGATTTCAACTTCTTCTTTTCTCTTGTTATCAGCTGCAGAATTTTCCTGAGCTTCTTTTTTCATTCTTTCGATTTCTTCGTCAGAAAGTCCAGAAGATGCCTGAATTTTGATAGACTGCTCTTTACCAGTTCCTTTATCTTTAGCTGAAACGCTCAAGATTCCGTTTGCATCGATATCGAAAGTTACTTCGATTTGAGGAACTCCTCTTTGTGCTGGTGGAATATCTGTTAAGTCAAATCTACCAATCTCTTTGTTATCGTTGAACATTGGTCTTTCACCTTGTCCTACTCTGATGCTTACAGCCGGCTGGTTGTCAGAAGCTGTAGAAAATACTTCAGATTTTTTAGTTGGAATTGTTGTGTTTGCGTCAATTAATTTAGTGAAAACAGAACCCATCGTTTCGATACCTAAAGAAAGTGGCGTCACGTCTAATAAAAGTACGTCTGTCACATCTCCAGTTAAAACTCCACCTTGGATTGCTGCACCAATTGCTACAACCTCATCCGGGTTAACACCTTTTGAAGGTTTTTTACCGAAGAATTTCTCAACTTCCTCTTGAATGATTGGGATTCTTGTAGAACCACCTACCAAGATTACTTCGTCGATATCTGAAATAGAAAGACCTGCGTCAGAAAGAGCTTTTTTACAAGGCTCCATAGATCTTCTTACCAAATCAGCAGATAATTGCTCAAATTTAGCTTTAGTCAAAGGCTTCACTAAGTGTTTAGGACCTGTAGCTGTAGCTGTAATATATGGAAGGTTGATTTCAGTTTGAGGAGAAGAAGACAATTCGATTTTTGCTTTTTCAGCTGCTTCTTTCAATCTTTGTAATGCGATTGCATCAGATTTTAAGTCAACACCTTCTTCAGCTTTGAATTCGTCTGCCATCCAGTTGATAATTACATCATCAAAGTCATCACCACCTAAGTGCGTATCACCATTTGTAGACAATACTTCGAAAACGCCGTCTCCTAAATCAAGGATAGAAACGTCAAAAGTACCACCTCCTAAATCGTAAACTGCAATTTTTTGATCTTTGTGAGCTTTATCCATACCATAAGCCAAAGCTGCTGCTGTAGGCTCATTGATGATTCTTTCTACTTTAAGACCAGCGATTTCTCCTGCTTCTTTAGTAGCTTGTCTTTGAGCATCATTAAAGTAAGCCGGAACAGTAATTACCGCTCTTGTTACTTCTTGTCCAAGATAATCTTCAGCAGTTTTCTTCATTTTCTGAAGAATCATTGCAGAAATTTCCTGTGGTGTATATTCTCTGTCGTCGATTTTTACTTTTACAGTATCATTTGGTCCGCTTACAACTGCGTAAGGTACTCTTGAAACTTCAGAAGCATCATCTTTGAAATGTGTTCCGATGAATCTTTTGATAGAATATACTGTCTTTGTAGGGTTTGTTACAGCCTGTCTTTTTGCAGGATCTCCTACTTTTCTTTCACCATCTTCTGTAAACGCTACAATAGAAGGAGTTGTTCTTTTACCTTCTGCATTAGGGATAACTACAGCATCTTTACCTTCCATTACTGCAACGCAAGAGTTGGTAGTACCTAAGTCAATTCCAATTATTTTACTCATAATATTTATATTTTTCTAATTTTAAGTTTAATTACACTCTCACTTTCTCAATATCTGTACCATTAGAATTTTTGTGACAAATTGACAGTTTCGATTATTTTTAAATAAAACCGAGACAAATTTTAAACACAATATATTCTAAGATGACAGTAATAATTTTGTTTTATTACAGCAAAAGTGACAAAGATTTTTAAAATGTTTATTATTCAAAAGTTTAAAAAATCCTTCAACAAGCTCAGATGACATTATTTAGATTTTTTTAATCATCGACGGTGTCAGGCTGAGCCTGTCGAAGCGTTCTGTTGCTTTCAAACATTTTTCTGTAAATCTAATGTGACTTATGTGTTTAAAAAATAATTTCACTGTTTTACTGACTTTTCCTTCAACTAAAAATTTAATTAAGAATTAACTTTAGAATCAGATAAAGCATTAGTTTTATTATTATTTTTGATAAATTTTACTAATACCTTATGTCAGTACATTTTAATCCCAGAGATATTACCTGGTTGGCGTTTAATGAAAGAGTTTTACAAGAGGCAATGGACGAAAATGTACCTTTGCATCTTAGAATCAGGTTTCTTGGGATTTTCTCAAACAATTTAGATGAATTTTTCAGAGTGCGTGTGGCAGGTCTTAAGCGTGCCATGGATTTTAAGGAAAAAGTAATTGCCGAATCTTTCTATCAGCCGCCATCAAAAATTCTTCAGAGGATTAATGAAATTGTCATCACCCAACAGGCAGATTTCGACAAAACCTGGAAAAAAATTCAGGTTGAAATGGCAGAGCAGAAAGTTTTCATTAAAACTTCAAAAAATCTGACTGCGAGACAAAAGGAGTTCGTAAGACAATATTTTGATGAGGTGGTAGAATCGAATGTCATTCCTATTCTTCTTCACGAAAATACGCCGATGCCTTACTATAGAGACAAAAGTTTGTATCTAGGTGTAGCGATGAGGAAAAAAGACTGGCAATATCACAGCAATTATGCAATTATTGAGATTCCATCACGTTTTGTGGGAAGATTTGTCCTTTTGCCTACAGAAGATTTAGAAGAAAAAAATGTCATGCTTTTAGAAGATGTCATTACATTTAACTTGCCACACATTTTTTCCTATTTCGGGTATGACGAGTTTTCTGCCAACTCTTTTAAAGTTACAAAAGATGCAGAAATGGACATCGATAACGACATCAAAACCAATTTTGCCGAGAAAATAGAAAAAGGTCTTAAAAACAGACGAAAAGGAAAACCTACCCGTTTTGTTTTCGATAAAGATATGGATAAGGCTTTGCTCGAATTGCTCATCCGAAAATTAAATTTAAGTAAGAAAGACAGCATCATCCCCGGTGGAAAGATCCATAATTTCAAACATTTTATGGATTTTCCGGATGTCTTTGAATACTATAAAAAACCGATTGAACGAACGTCATTTACGCATCAGGCTTTTGAACATGGAGAAAGAGTAACTGATGTCATCATGAAGCAGGATGTTTTATTGAGCTTCCCCTATCATACTTACACGCCGGTAATTGATCTTCTGCGTGAAGCAGCAATGGATCCCGATGTAAAATCTATTCAGATCACCGCTTATCGTTTAGCCAGCAATTCAAAAATAAGCAACGCTTTAATTTATGCTGCCCGAAATGGCAAAGAAGTGACGGTAATGCTTGAGCTTCAGGCAAGATTTGACGAAGA
This sequence comes from Chryseobacterium sp. 3008163, assembly GCF_003669035.1. Taxonomy (NCBI): domain Bacteria; kingdom Pseudomonadati; phylum Bacteroidota; class Flavobacteriia; order Flavobacteriales; family Weeksellaceae; genus Chryseobacterium; species Chryseobacterium sp. 3008163. The sequence continues at coordinate 1,272,630 of NZ_CP033070.1, forward strand.
ATCAAATTTGATGTGGAAGGAAATGTTTGAACCTGAAGGAATCACTGTTTTAATAGGAATTCCTGACAAAAAAGTTCATGCTAAACTGTGTATCATCAAAAAACGTATACATAACAAAACGTTGCAATATGGTTTTGTAAGCACAGGTAATTTCAACGAAAAAACAGCTAGAATCTACGGTGACCATTTGATAATGACTTCTGACAGAGGCATTATGGCAGATATTAATAAAGTTTTCACGGTGCTTAAAAAACCTAAAGAAGATTATCTTTCGGTTTTGAAAACTTGCAAAAACCTAATGGTTTGCCCGCAGTTTATGCGTGAGAAAATTGTGCAGCATATCGATAAAGAAATTGAAGAAGCAAAAGCAGGAAGAAAAGCACAAATGATCGTAAAAGCCAATTCTATAAGTGATCGTGGATTGATTTTAAAAATGTATGAAGCTGCAGAGGCCGGTGTCGTGATTAAAATAATTGTACGTGGAATTTATTGTGCCATTAATCAGAAAGATTTCAAAGAAAAAATAAAAGCAATCAGTATTGTAGACGAATATCTTGAGCATGCAAGAGTCATGTATTTCTACAACAAAGGTGCTGAAGACATCTATATTTCATCTGCCGACTGGATGAACAGAAACTTAGACTACAGAATTGAAGCCGCCGCAAAAATCACCGACAAAAATCTAAAAAAAGAACTGAAAGATATTCTTGATATTCAATTAAGAGATAACGTGAAAGCGAGAATTTTAGATAAAAAACTGAGCAACGAATACATCAGCAACGATCAGAAAGAATGCCGCTCGCAAATTGAAACGTATAAATATCTGAAAGCAAAAACTACTGGAAAATAGATTTGAAACATTAAAAGAGTTAAATTTTTAAGGACAAATAAGCTTTAGATTTTTTAAGATTTACCTCGGTAAATCCATTAAGCAGAATTCTTAAATCAATTATTGATTCTTAATCAATCTTAATTCTTCAATATTCTTAATGGTTTAAATTTTCTAGAAGAAGCATTAAATACTGTCTGAAATTAACATAAAGAATTAATTTTTGTACATTCGATTTTTAAAAATATTCGATTTTAAATTAAACAACTGAAATTCAATAAAATACAATCTAAAAATGATCATTGCAGCGATAGACATAGGAAGTAATGCAGCCCGGCTTTTAATCAACGAGGTGAAAATTCAAAACGGAAAACCCGAATTTATTAAATTAAATCTCCTGCGTATACCTTTGCGATTAGGAATGGATGTTTTCACTCTGGGAAAAATCGGGGTTGAAAGAGAAAAAATGGTCTTAGATTCAATGAAAATTTTCAGTGATTTAATGAAAATTTATAAAGTTGAACATTACAGAGCCTGCGCCACGAGCGCAATGCGTGATGCTGAAAATGGAAAGGAAATTATTGAAAAAGTAAAAAATCTTGCTGATCTTTCCATCGAAATTATTTCTGGGGATGAAGAAGCGACTTTGGTTTATGAGAATCACGTTGCAGAAGGTCTTGACAAAGATTTCGCCTATCTTTATGTAGATGTTGGCGGTGGTTCTACAGAGCTTACCTTCTACGAAAACGATCAAATGGTTTACGAAAAATCTTTCAACATTGGAACGATTCGTCTTCTCAACAATCTCGTGACAGAAGACAATTGGAAAGAAATGAAAGAAGAAATAAAAGCCAACATCAGCAGCAAAAAACAAATTGTAGCCATAGGTTCCGGCGGAAACATCAATAAAGTATTCTCGATGAGCAAAACCAAAGACGGCAAACCCATGTCAATTGCTTATTTAAAAAATGCTTATAAGGAATTCAATAGTTTGACTGTTGAGGAAAGAATGACCAAATACGGCTTTAGAGAAGATAGAGCCGATGTTTTGGCTCACGCTTTGAAAATCTACAATTTCGTGATGCATTGGGCAGAAATTAATAAGATTTTTGTTCCGAAAATTTCTGTTGCGGATGGATTGATTCATAATATTTATGAGAGGGTTTCGGGGGAAAAGTAAATAGGTATTTCTACAATACTATAAATATTTAAAGATTGCTTATAGCTAAATTTCACTTTATGAAAATCAAATTTCTTACTTCTATTTTAGCATTCCTATTTGTTGCAAATTCTTGTGACGAACAGAAGAAAAATGCTAACTTATCAGAAAGTAAAATAGAAACTGAAAAACCCCCTGCGATGCCAAAAGAAGAAAATAAAATTTCCATTCTAGAAAAGTCAATGCTAGAATATATGGAAAATGCACATGCTTCCTACACTAAAATCGATGTTGAAGAATGTGCAAAGATTCTAAATAATTATTTTTCAGAAATATCAAATTCCAAATCGAAAAATGAAGGAATGGAAATTGTAAAAATTACCATTGAAAAGCTCAATAAACTCAATGAAAAATGCGATTTTGAACTTATCGAAACATCCGAACGTGAACAAATTGCTGAAATAATAATTTTAGAAAGCAGCAAAAAAGGTTACAATAAACCGGAAGAAGATATTACTGAAGAATGGAGAGAATGGTAAATCATTTTAAATCCATATTTTCAGAAGACAAATTGGCAAAAAAATCATCAGAAAAAATCTACTTTTAATACAATCCTGTTGCGCAAGTGGCCGGATTTTTTTGAAGCTAATTCCCGCTTTCCACTATATCTTTTTTTTCAGCCGCCTTTTTCCCAACGCAAAAAAAAAGGATGCCGTTTCAATCGGGGCTAAAAACCTGACCTTCAATTTCGTCAGTTCGAGTAAAATTCTGGAAGAATTTTGTATCGAGAACCCGTGAACGGCAGACAGGCCATAAATCAAAAACTTCTCGATACGATTTTTTTAAAATCTACTCGAAGCGATGCCGTGTTTTCATTAGAACTGATTAACAGATGAGGTTAACTTAGTATTTTTAAAATTAATCTTACATTATATTTTCCATCATTACTATTTCATTTTAAAGTAATTTCGAAGAAACAAACGTCATTTAAAACAAATGAAAAACTTTAAATGAAAATAATTCTTACAGGTGCAACAGGAATGGTGGGCGAAGGCATTTTAATGGAATGTTTAGAAAATCCAAATGTCTCTGAAATTTTAAGTGTCAGCAGAAAACCATCCGGAAAAAAACACGCAAAGCTAAAAGAATATCTCGTTCCCGATTTTTTAAAAATAAATCTTAACGATGAAAATTTTAAGGGTTACGATGCATGTTTCTTCTGCGCAGGAATCAGCAGCGTGGGAATGAGCAAAGAAGATTACACCAAAATTACTTATGACACAACACTCCATTTTGCGAATGCAGTTTTAAATCAAAATCCTGAAAGCACTTTCAATTTTGTCTCAGGAGTTCATACAGACAGCTCCGAAAAAGGAAGAGTCATGTGGGCAAGAGTAAAAGGAAAAACCGAAAATGATTTACAGAAACTCGGGTTTAAAGGTGTTTACAATATCCGTCCTGGTTTTATGAAGCCTGTAAAAGGTCAGAAAAATGTCAAAACACTTTTCAAACCGTTAATCTGGCTTTACCCTCTTATTTTTCCTTCAAAAACATTATCGCTACATCAGGTTGGACAAGCAATGATTAATGTCGTAAAAAGAGGGTATCAAAAATCTGTACTTGAGATCAAAGACATTAAAAATTTAGCAAATAAATCTAAAATATAATACACACAATTAATCATTTGTTAAAGTTTAATTAAAACCTTCACAAAGATAAATCTTCATTTTTGCACAAATCTATAATTAAGTAAAATGAAGAATAAATACCTATTGAGAGGTTTACTGCCTATCGCCGCATTATTTCACGGAGCACTTACTGCACAGACCACATTAGTTCATTACTGGAACTTTAACAACAGTACTTCTGAAGCAGCTATGTTGACTCCCACTTCGACCCTATTATCCGGATCAATCACTGCATCAACTAGTTTACCCAATACTTATGTAGATTTTGCTAACGGAACAGGGCAAAACTTCACTGCAGAAAATGCTAGAAACAGTGATCCAATCGGAACGCATTTAAGATATAACTATCCAACTTTCGGAAATTTACAATTCAATATTCCTACAACGGGCTATAATAATGTCGTTGTAAAATTCATTACCAGAAGATCAGGATCTGGAGCAGGAACTCAAACGTGGTCGTATTCTACAAACGGAACAACTTATCAGACTTTCCAGACTGTTTCTCCGGTAGACGGTGCACCTACATTGACAACTTTAGATTTTTCTGCAATTGCAGGAGCTTCAAACAATCCGAATTTCAAGCTGAAAGTTGAATTTGCTTCAGGGTCAGGAGGTGCTGTCGGAAACAACAGATTTGATAACTTTACCGTTGATGCTACTCCAACAGGAGGTGTTGATACGACTCCACCAACTGTTGCGTATTTGCCTTCAAATAACGTGAACAACGCTTCTACAACGGCAAATCCTACAATTACGTTTAACGAAAATGTAAGATTAATTGACAATTCTGCGATTACTTCTGCCAACGCTCAGAGTTTGGTTGAATTAAGATTAACTAACGCAACCGGAACTGTGGTTCCTTTTACAACAACTTTCGCGAACAATGCAATTACAGTCATTCCTACCGCTGGTTTGGTTCCGAATCAGGCTTATTATTTAGCTTTAAAACCAAATTTAGTTGAAGATACGAGCGACAATACGGTAACGGCGACTACTTCAAGTACTTTCACAACGGCAGCGACAAGCATTGCTTTAGAGAAAAACTTAATTAAAATCAATGAAAATGCAGGAACTTTAGCATTTAAAATCAATGTAACCAACCCTTCGAATGCGACTGTGAATTTGGTGGTAAAACCGGCTTCTTTCAACACCGCCAACAGCAGTGATTTTACTTTAGCTAATCAAACCATTAACATTACGCCATCAACGACAAGCGTTACGGTAAATATTCCGATCATCGATGATACTTTGGAAGAACAGCAGGCTGAATATTTTGTGGTTGGTCTTGAAAATCCGGTCGGAGCAACGATTACAGGCGATGCTAATTCTACTGTTTATATTATTGATAATGATAAAGCGGCTCCGGTTCCATCCAACCAAATTTCATTAAATTATATCGGAAGTTTTGATCCTTCAGGAAACAGTACGAGCTCGACAGAAATTGTAGTTCATGATGCTGCCACACAAAGATTGTTCACGATTAGTTCGTTAACAGATGTTTTTGATATCATTAATTTCTCAAATCCGACTACACCAACAGTTATCCAAACTGTCAACATGACCCCTTATGGTGGAATTACAAGCATCGCAGTAAAGAACGGAATTATCGCAGTGGCTTCTCCCAACGGAACAAATCCTCAAGGAAATGGTTCGGTGGTATTTTTTGACATTAATGGAGTTTTCCTGAAACAACTAAACGTTGGCGTTTTACCTGACATGATTACTTTCACACCAGACGGAACCAAAGTAATGACCGCAAATGAGGGCGAACCAAACGATGCATACACAGTAGATCCGGAAGGTTCAATCAGTATTATTGATGTACCAACTTTAACAGTAGCAGGAATTCAGGCTTTAACGCAAACGAGTGTTACAACCCTTGGATTCACTCAGTTTAACGGAATGGAAGCTACTTTAGCAACTACCGGAGGAAGAAAAGTAAAATCAACCAGCACTTTGGCTCAGGATTTAGAACCTGAATATATTGCGATCAGTCCGGACAGCCAGAAAGCATGGGTTTCTTGTCAGGAAAACAATGCGATTATTGAGGTTAATTTAACTACAAAAGCATTGACTGGAATTTGGGGATTAGGTAAAAAAGATATGAGTCTTCCAGGAAACGGCTTCGACGCTTCAGACAATAATGGCGAAGTTTTGATTGCCAACTGGCCTGTGAAAGCTTATTACAATCCGGATGCGATGGCATCTTATAAAATCGGAAACACCAACTATCTTGTTACTGCAAACGAAGGAGACGAAAAAGATTTAGGCGGATTCAGCGAAAGAACAACGGTTGGAGCCAGTGGATATGCTTTAGATTCAACGGTTTTCCCGAATGCTTCGATTTTAAAAGCTTCTCATAATTTAGGAAGATTCAGAACGACAAGTGTAAATGGAAACACAGATGGTGATGCTGAATACGAAGAAATTCACGCTTTGGGAGCAAGATCATTCTCAATTTTCAATACAGACACCAAACAGTTGGTTTTCGATAGCGGAGATCAGTTTGAAAGACATGTTGCAGCCTACCATCCATTGATTTTCAATGCCGATAACGAAGCCAACGGAGCCAAAACCCGAAGTCGTGCAAAAGGTCCTGAACCTGAAGGTGTAACTTTAGGAACTATTAATGGACAAACTTTCGCATTTATCACTTTGGAAAGAACCGGAGGCGTGATGGTTTATAACGTTACAGATCCGAACAACGTGACTTTTGTAGATTACAAACATTCAAGATCAACTTCTGCATTTGGAGGAGACAACGGACCGGAAGGAATCACTTACATTCCTGCTGCAAATATGAATAATGGAAAAGGTTACGTCATCGTTGCCAACGAAATCAGTGGAACATTATCGATGTACGAAGTTGCCCTTTCGCCAACGTTATCTACGGGTGAAGTTAAAACCGAGAAAGCAACTTTCAACATCTTCCCAAATCCTGTGAACAAAGGAAACACTTTATACTTCAACAGAGCACAAGGTTACGAATTGTACGATATGAGCGGAAAAATTCTTGGAAAAGAAAAATCTGCCTTAACCATCGACACCTCAAAACTAAACACCGGAGTTTATTTAATTAAAACTTCAGAAGGCGAAGTGAAAAGAGTAATTGTGAAGTAATTTTTATAAATATTTGATTTTAATGAAGCCTCGGTAATTTTTTCCGGGGCTTTTTTCAAACAACTATTTTTTGAATATGGTACTCTTTTTTTAAGATAAATACAGCGGTTTAATCATATCTAATCAGCAATTTTACTTACTTTAGTACAACAAAGTTCTAGATGTACAACATATAAAAAAATTAAAAAACAACTAAATTCGCGCAAAAAATTAATAGACTTTATGACTACAAAAATTACTATTACGGCTATCGCAATGATTTCCACTTTTTATTTAAATTTGAATGCACAAACCATCAATTTAGATACTAATTTTGGAAATAATGGAATAGTTTCAATACCATTAACTGGTGAAGCTGATGATTTGCAGATTATAGAAAGTGCCGACAATAAACTTTTTGTTTACGGAAAAGACGTTCCTTCATCTGTTTCATTAACTCCAAATAAAATTTACAAACTTAATTTAGATGGAAGCTATGATACTTCTTTCGGGATTGGTGGTACTTTAACGCTACCAAATTATGTGAGCGATTTCACAATAATACCTCAAGGATCGGATAAAATTTTAGTTTCATTTCAAAAACGTCGGAAGATTCATCAGCACAAATAAGTATCAGAAGATATAATCTAAATGACGGATCACTAGACACTACATTTGGTACTGCTGGAGAATTTACCACTACTTTTAATGGAGCGAACGGTTTCCGAAACAACAACACCGTAGTTTTATCGGATAGTTCAATCTTATTATCTACAGGTACAAGATTTATTAAACTTTTATCAAACGGCACAACGGATAACAGCTACGGAAATAATGGAATTATTGTACAAAACAATAACGGTTATATATTAAGCTCTGGTTCAGAAATACTAAATTTTCATAATGATAAAATAAGTAAAACGACATTAACAGGAACAATTGTAAACAGTTTTGGCTCTAATGGAAACTTTACTTATCCGGCATCAAGTTATTATTTTTCAAAAATTGACGTCAATGGAAATATTAATTCTTTGGATCTAGACAACAACCTATTTTATAACATCAACACGGCGGGAAGTCTATCGAATACTATTAATCTGACCAATGATAATAATACTCTTGATTTCTACAGTAATTTTGTTAATCATGGAAACGAATTTTATTTTGTAGGAGGATCAACCTCTGAGCATCCATTTATTTCTCATTATAATAATTCGGGGAATTTGGTGCAAATCAATAATCAAAATTCATACAAAGAAACAGGCATTGATGGGTCTTACACCTCTCTAATTGTAAAAAACAATTCTATCTACGCGGCAGGAGACAAATACACCGGCAATACGTCATACTACATTGTTGCTAAATATAATATTTCAAATGCAAACCTGTCAGCTAACGAAGTGAAGCCCGAGAAATCAAGCTTCAATATCTTCCCGAATCCTGTAAACAAAGGAAAAAACTTACATTTCAACAAAACCCAGGGCTACGAGTTATACGATATGAGCGGAAAAATTCTTGGAAAAGAAAAATCTGCCTTAACCATCGACACTTCAAAACTAAACACCGGAGTTTATTTAATTAAAACTTCAGAAGGTGAAGTGAAAAGAGTAATTGTAAAGTAAAATTTTCATATTTGATTTTAATGAAGCCTCGGTAATTTTTTCCGGGGCTTCTTTGTTGAAAAAAATCGTTACTTTTAATTTTTAACTTTACATTATGTTTGCATTTGCGCTTGATACACTTGAAGAACCTCGAATCATTTCCCTGATTGAAGATGTTAAAAATCTCGAAAGCAATAAAACCAATTTTGGTTTTCGCAAACTGAGGCTAATTAATGTTGAAAATCCTGAACAGCTAAAATTAGAAATAGAAAAAGCCACTGCCAATTTTGATAATCAAGGTTGTATTTATCTTTTAAATCACAATAATTCAATTCTTACGGGAACATTCATTAGTAATATCAAAATTTTAAAGTTTAAAAAGAATGATATCACTTTGACGGGATATGTGTGGCATCAACCAAAAGGTTATTATAAAGCATGGATAATGAAGATGAATAACCAAATCACTGGGAAAAATATTTGGAAAAGTTTTGAAAAGGATGAATTACAAGGTTGGTTGGTCTTTGCATTAAACAATATGCATTCTGGTATCTCAAAGGAAAATCTAAAAATTGAAATCGACGGAGATGATTTTCATAATCTTGATGAATTCTTTTGTACTCTCGGAGAAGAAATCAATGGATTACCTGGTTATTTCGGAAGAAATATTCCCGCTCTATACGATTGTATGAGAGGAGATTTTGGAGTCGAATCAATTAAAGAATTAACATGGAAAAATCATCAGAAGAGTAAGAAGCTTTTTAAAACAAAATTTACTGAAATTCTGCAAATATTTGAAGAATTTAATGTTAAAATAAACTTACAAAAAAAGACAGACCTTCAAGATCTGTCTTCAAAAAATATATCGTCGTATTTTTTATTCTACATTGACTACCTTTTCAATTTCGGGAGCGTGTTGTTTGATGGTATTTTCTACCCCTAATTTCAATGTTGAGAAATTAAGAGAACAAGCCGAACAGTTTCCCAGAAGTTTTACAAAAACGGTATTATCTTTTACATCCAAAAGCTCGATATCGCCGCCATCTTTGTTTAAAAACGGACGAATGCTTTCAAGAGCTTCCAATACCTTGGTTACAGTTTGTTCGTGTGCTATATTTGTCTCCATATTCGAATTTGGTTTTTCAAAAATTAATTTGAAATCATTATTTATTTTTTTGGCGAGCAACCTGCCATTGTCGTGATTTTCACAGCTTCTGTAGGCGGTAGAAACTTATTTCTTTCTACTAAACTCTCTACCATTTTTCTTGCAGTTTCTGTATAAATTTCTGCAATTTTAGAACCTTCCTGAAGCGCTGCAGGTCTTCCCACATCTCCTGCTTCTCTGATGCTCTGAATCAACGGAATTTCACCCAGAACAGGAATGTTTAAATCATCCGCCAAATATTGTGCTCCCTGGTTTCCAAAGATATAATATTTATTGTCAGGTAATTCTTCCGGTGTAAAATACGCCATATTTTCTATCAATCCAAGAACCGGAATGTTGATACTTTCCATATTGAACATCGCAATACCCTTTCTCACATCCGCCAAAGCAACATGTTGAGGTGTACTTACAATCACTGCTCCCGTTACCGGAACTTCCTGAATGATGGATAAATGAATATCACCTGTTCCCGGAGGAAGATCGATCAACAAGAAATCTAATTCTCCCCAAGCTGCATCTCTGATCATTTGGTTTAAAGCTTTTGAAGCCATTGGACCTCTCCAGACAACTGCTTGATTTGCTCCTGAGAAATATCCGATGGAAAGCATTTTCACACCGTAATTTTCGATAGGTTTCATTAAGCTTTTTCCATTCACGTCAACAGAAATCGGCTTCTGCCCTTCTGTATCAAACATTGTAGGAACAGACGGCCCGTAAATATCGGCATCTAAAATTCCAACTTTAAAACCCATTTTTGCTAAAGTTACTGCAAGATTCGCAGCAACAGTAGACTTACCAACCCCTCCTTTTCCGGATGCGATGGCGATAATATTTTGAATTCCAGGGATTTGTTTTCCTTTGATCTGACTTAGCTGAACTTCGCTTGGCTCGGGAGAAACTATTTTTAGTTTTAAATTAATTTCTTCTCCAAATTCGCTTGCAAAAGCCTGCTTCATGGCTGCCTCAAGCTTCTTTTTTTCGTGCATTGCCGGTGAATGAGCGGTCATGTCGATATATACATCGCTGCCCATTACCTGAAAGTTACTCACCAAATCATCTACTTCTATTTCTTTAAGGAAATCCTGAACCTTTTCTTTAGTCAACATAAAAATATAAATTGGGTACAAATTTACGGAAATTTTAGCTATTTAGAATCAATAAAGAGACTGATTGATAAATTCTTTTGTAGACCTAAAATTTGTGTATTTTAGGGCGACTTTAATTTTAAACTCATGCAAAAATTTTTATTCATCCTTTTAGGATTGATTAGCCATAATTTATTTTCACAAAATTATTCACAATATGTGAATCCCTTCATCGGAACGGGTGGTCATGGTCATACTTTTCCCGGTGCTATCGTGCCTTTTGGGATGGTTCAGCTTTCACCCGACACCAGAATCGACGGAAGTTGGGACGGTTGTAGTGGTTATCACTACTCCGATTCGGTGATCTACGGATTTTCTCATACGCACCTCAACGGAACGGGAGTTTCGGATTATGGAGATATTATGCTGATGCCTACGATGGGAAATCCAGGTTTGACACCAAAAGAATATTCATCAAAATTTTCTCATAAAAACGAGAAAGCGACTGCCGGATTTTATTCGGTTAAATTGGACAAACACAACATCGACGTTCGTTTAACCACGACAAAAAGAGTTGGTTATCATGAATATACATTCAACAAAGCCGGAAATGCTAATATTATTTTAGATCTCAATCACCGTGATAAATTGCTCGAAGGTGAAGTGAAAATCATTGATGAAAAAACCATTGAAGTTTTCCGTAGAAGTGAAGCCTGGGCAACCAATCAACAAATTTACGCAAGAATTGAGTTTTCTAAACCAATGCCTTGGAGTATGAGTTCGAAAGGAACAGAAAATCCACAAATAGGTTTTATAACTGAAAAATTGACTGAACTAAAGATGGCATTTTCGACAAAGGTTAAAAAAGGTGAAAAAATTCTTGTTAAAGTTTCAATTTCTCCCACAGGCTACGAAGGTGCAGGAAAAAATATGCTGGCTGAAGGAAAATCGAATGATTTCAATGAAATTCAGAATCAGGCGGTAGCAGATTGGAATAAAGAACTTTCAAAAATTGAAGTTAAGTCTGCCGATAAAGACAAAATGGCCGTTTTCTACACCGCAATGTATCACGTTTTCACGCAACCGAACATCAATATGGATGTTGACGGAAAATATCGTGGCAGAGATAATAAATTTTACATGGCGAAAGATTTCGGATACTACTCTGTTTTCTCGCTTTGGGATACCTTCAGAGGGGCGCATCCTTTAATGACTTTAATTGACAGAAAAAGAACGGCAGATTTCGTCAATACTTTCATTAAACAACGTGAACAAGGCGGAAGAATTCCGGTTTGGGAATTAGCTTCGAATGAAACTGAGTGTATGATTGGATATCACGGTGTTTCTGTAATTGCAGATGCGATGGCAAAAGGAATTACAGGTTTTGATTATGAAAAAGCGTTTGAAGCTTCAAAAAATTCAGCGATGCAGGATATTTTTGGTTTAAATGCTTACAAGCAGAACAACTATATCAGTATTGATGATGAGCACGAAAGTGTTTCTAAAACTTTGGAATACGCCTACGACGACTGGTGCATCGCTCAAATGGCGAAAATTTTAAACAAAAAAGACGATTACGAATACTTCATGAAACGTTCTCAAAACTGGAAAAACCTTTACAATCCAAACAACGGTTTTATGCAGGCAAGAAAGAACGGAAACTGGTACGAACCGTTTGATCCGAGAGAAGTGAATAACAATTACACAGAAGGAAATTCGTGGCATTATTCTTACTTCGTTCCGCAGGATATTCCGGGATTGATTCAGGCACATGGCGGAAAGGAAAAATTTGAACAATTTATTGATGCTATTTTCGCAGCTCCCGATAAAACGACAGGAAGAGAACAGGTGGACATCACTGGATTGATGGGACAATACGCTCAAGGAAATGAGCCGAGCCATCACATCGCTTACCTTTATAATTTCGTTGATAAACCACAGAAAACGGAAGAAAAAATCAAATATATTCTTGACAATTTTTATAAAAATGCTCCGGATGGTTTGATTGGAAATGAAGATTGCGGACAGATGAGCGCATGGTTTATTTTAAGCTCAATGGGAATTTATTCAGTTACTCCAGGGAAATCTGAATGGGAAACCGTAACGCCTTATTTTGATGAAATTAAACTTCATTTGGAAGATGGAACGACAAGAGTTATTACGAAAAGCACTCCAAAAAGTGAACTTAAACATTTAGGTTTTGAAAATATAAAAGCTGTTAAAGATTTAAAATATACAGAACAAACCGCTTCTCCGGTCATTGCTGCTGACAGATTGTTTGATTTTACGACTCAGGTGAAAATCACACCTTTGAACGAAAAAGATAAAGTCTATTACATGACAATGGATGAAAATGATGCTAACGTTAGAAAAACTTTTAAAGTCTATAAAGAACCTTTCACGATCAGTAAAACGACACAGGTTTCAACGTACGCCGAAAGAAATGGCGAGAAAAGCGGAATCACAACTGCCAATTTCAACAGAAGACCAAATCATTGGGATATTACCATTAATGCTAACGTTAATCCGCAATATACAGCAGGTGGAAAATTTGCCTTAATTGACGGAATCAACGGTGACGTAAACTGGAGAAAAGGAGAATGGCAAGGTTATCAGGGACAAACGGTTGAAGCAATTATTGATTTTAAATCACCTCAACAAATCAAGTATATTTCATCCACCTATTTGCAAGACAGCAGAGCATGGATTTTGATGCCGAAAAAAGTGGAATACTACGCTTCGATGGATGGAAAAACATTTATTCTTCTGAAAACTTTGGAAAATAACATTGATGCGAAGGATGAAACAGTTCAGGTGAAAGATTTCTCAACTGAAGTTCTTCCGACCGAAGCTCGTTACCTAAAAGTGAAAGCGTATCACTTCGGAAAACTTCCGGAATGGCATCAAGGTGCAGGTGGTGATGCATATATTTTCGTGGATGAGATTGCCGTGAAATAAGAATAATTGTACATAAAACAAAAACGCATCGTAAATTATGATGCGTTTTTTTGTTTTTTAATGATGAGTTTAGATTTTAGAACCATAATAGTTTGAATATTTTTCAAACTTAGAAAGAACACTTTCAACTTTATGAATTCTTTCTTCCAAATTACCAGAAAGTAAAATATAAGGTATATTTCTTTCTCTGAGATCTGCAATAATCTGTTTTTGAAAAACTTCTCTTTTTTGATTTCCACTTCTGTCCCAAGTATCATCATACGGAATGTCAATATCACAAAGGAAGAAGAGATCATACCTTTTGTAATTTAAATCTGCCATTTTCGTTAAAAAATCAGGAGCTTTTCCATGATAATCAAGTGCAAACATATAAGTCGTAATTGCATTGGTATCAACAAAAAAATATTTATTTGCATTCAAAATTTTTTTGTTTTCAATCTCAATATGCCCTTTTGCAATTTCGTTAAAAGCTTCAAAACCGATTCTTCTCTCAACCTGATGCTTTGTCCAATATTCACGTCCATATTCCGGAGCAAAAGTTGTATTAAATTTCTTTGCTAAGGCTTCTACAATAGTAGATTTCCCAGAAGACATAGCTCCAACAAAAACAATTTTCGTAATCAAATCTCTGTATACAATATCACATACATATTCTTTCGTCATAAAAGAATTTTGCCTGATTTTGGTCGCAGAAATCGGAACAATATTTCTTGCTTCATCAATTCTTCTGTCAATTGCGTTTAAAGCTTTACTCACATGATCACCATAAAATTCGCTTGAATAAAAATGTGTAATTTTCTTTCCATTAAGCATCTTTAAAATATATTCTTCCTGAATGATTTCAAACCATCTTTCGTTGGAGTAACCGTCTGGACCATCCCAACATTCAATCACTTTAACTGTTGGGTAAAGATTCCTGATCCAATTTGCACGAATATGCAGAGGAATTTTGGTAACATCTGTTTCATAAATCAAAACAACCAACTCATCAACGTCGCTCAAAGCCGTATCAAAAACAAATTGATGACCTTTATGAAAAGGGGCAAACTTCCCTAATGTAAGACCTGTTTTTTTCATTTTTCTATTGCTTTACTCCCTCTACTCCAATTATAATATCCATAGGTGGCATTAATTAAAAAAGCCGACCACATTACAATCATCATAATTCCGCTTTCACTACCATCTAACGTTCTGATAATCCAAATAATAATCGTGGTAATATTTAAAATAATATATAATAGCCATTGTTCTTTGTAGCGAAGAATCATAAGAATCGTTGCTACAATTGAAATAATCGTAGACATTCCATCTAAATAGGGACTATTTTGAGTATGAATTTTTGATAAAAAATATCCTAAGAAGGCACATCCCAAAAATGTTGTCAAAAACACGAATAAAATAGATTTTAGATTGAGTGTTTTCATTTCCACTATATCATCTTTTATATGGTTTTTCCACATAAAATATCCTACAATATTCATGGGAAGAAAAAATAATATATACAGCCCCAATTCGCCAAACAAGCCATTATTATAAGCTACATAGGCATATGTAACTGTGTTTACTGTTCCAATAACATAATTCCAAATACTTCCTTTGGCGGCAAGAACCACACATAAAATCCCAGAAATAAACACCAAAAAATTCAGCTAATTATCTTCACTTATTATTGCAATGATAATCCCCAGTACCGAAAATGAAAAAAGCCAGATAATCTCAAATGGCTTCCACGATTTAAAAATATTTTTCATTGGTTTTCCTTAATTCATTCTCTCCGACCACTGCAACTCATCCGGCAATTCTCTATCCGAAAACTCAATATGAATGACTCTTCTCTTCTTTCCATTTGTAGTACGGTTTGAACCGTGAAGAAGCAAAGGTTTCATAATCATTACTCCGCCCTTTTCTACATTGCAGATATTTTCTGTTTCAACATCCCAATTGATGGTTTCGGGTCTGTAGATTCCTTTTGCATGAGATTTTGGAACGACTTTTAAGGCTCCGTTATTTTCATCTGTATCATCAAGATGAATTCTTATCGTGAAAATATTTTCCAAAATGTCCAAAGGTGGCTGTACCGCAAACTGATTCTGTTTCGTTGTCCACGGCCCGAAATTCTCCAGCTCAACTTTTTTATCTACAGAAATAGTTAAATCCTGATGATACGCAACGTACCAGTTTGATTTTTCAGGTTTATCAAAGTAAATACTTTTAACTACAAAATAATTTTCGCCAAAAATTTCTCTGATGATTGTTTTAAAATTTTCATTAAAAATCAAATCTTTCACTTCAGGAATCTCCTTTAAAAATTGACGTATCGCAAAAAGGTCTTCTGATTTCCTGAAGGTTTCTTTTGAAGTGTCAATATTTTGAATGACTTCACTTATTTTTTCAATTTCTTCCGTAGAAAAAATATTGCTGATAACGGAAAAACCTTTATCAGCAATTGTATTTTTATGTTGTTGTAAATTCAACATTGTAAGTTTAATTTTTTTGAGTTAAAGTTCTCGGCTCATATTACTCATTACCAATTGCACATCATTCATATTTATAGATCTCCTCCATGGTTATCAAGCTGCCCTTCCCATTTAGAAACCGCAGAAGTTGCCAAAGCATTTCCTAAAACATTCGTCATACTTCTCGCCATATCACAGAAGTGATCGATTGGTAAAATTAAAGCAATTCCCTCAGGCGGAATTCCGAACATTGAGCATGTTGCCACGATAATAACTAAAGAAGCTCTCGGAACTCCGGCAATCCCTTTTGAAGTTAACATTAAAACCAAAAGCATGGTGATTTGTTGTCCGATAGACATTTCGATTCCGTAGATCTGAGCAATGAAAATTGATGCAAACGTCATGTACATCATACTTCCATCCAAATTAAATGAATATCCTAAAGGTAAAATAAATGATACTACTCTATTGTTACACCCAAATCTTTCTAATTCTTCAACCAATTTAGGAAAAACAGCTTCCGAACTTGTTGTGGAGAAAGCAATCAATAATGGAGATTTTATTCTTCTTAATAATTCAAAAAGACGTTTGCCTAAAATCAGATATCCAACCAATAAAAGTACAGCCCACAAAACGGCTATCGCAAAGAAAAAGTCTCTGAGATAAATTGCGTAGACTTTAAAAATTTCAAAACCATTGGTCGCAACAACTGCTGCAATTGCTCCTAAAACTCCAAGCGGCGCAAACCACATGATATAACCTACCATTTTCAGGATTGCATGAGCAATGACATCAAATAATTTGATGACAGGTTGAGCATATTCGTCACCCAAATTAGCTAAAGCAACTCCGAACATAATAGAAAAAACTACAATCTGTAGAACTTCATTGGTTGCAAAAGCTTCAAAAATACTTTTAGGGATAACATGTTTCACAAAATCTTCCATTGAGAAACCTTTGCTCGATTTTAAAAGTTCGTCAGCAGACGCTGCATCCTGAATAGGAAGTTTCGTTACGTGGCCTGGTTCAAGCCAATTCACCAAAATCAAACCTATAAATAGTGAAACGAGAGAAGCTGAAATGAACCAAAGCATTGCTTTTGACCCTACTCTTCCGATCATTTTGATGTCACTCATTTTGGCAATTCCCACCACCAAAGTTGTAAAAACCAATGGCGCAATGATCATCTGTACCAATCTGATAAAAATGGTTCCCAAAAGTTTGATGTTTTGAGAAAATGGTTTCGCACTTTCAGGATACTGAATATGTACAAATCCACCAATTGCAACACCCACTACCAATGCAATGATAATTGCTATAAATAATTTATTCTGTCCTTTCATATATAGAGTTCAATAGCCACAAATATAATGGTTTTATTGATGAAGCCTAAACTTATGTTAAAATTACTTAAAATTCAATGAGAAAAAAATAATATACAGATAATGAAACAATTAAATTAAAACATTGATATATTTATTTATTTTTTAGATAAATGGTATAGATTTTATTATTACATTTGAGTCTAATTAAAACATTAAATTAAATCAATTATGAAAAAAACAATCGCAATGTCTGCCTTAGCTTTGGCAGTATCGTTTGGATCTATTTCGTGTAAAAAGAAAGTGTCTGATGCTGATCTTCAGACCTCAGCTACTACAATTGTTGCTGCTAATCCTACTGCAACAGTAGAAGTAAAAGAAGGTGTTGCTCATTTAGGAGGAACATTCGCTTCACAAGCTGAAAAAGATGCAGCTATCAAATCTCTAAAAGAAATCAAAGGTGTAAAAGACGTACACGATATGGCAACTATCGCTGAGGTGGCTCCACCTCCACCGCCGGTAGCAACTACGGCTGCTGTAGATCCTATGGTTCAGCAAAAAGTGAAAGATGCTTTGAAAGATTTCCCATCTGTAAAAGTAGAAGTAGTGAATGGAGAACTGACTCTTACAGGAACTGCATCTTCTGTACAAGCTAGAAAAATCAAAGAATCTGTAGATGCTTTGAAAGTTGGAAAAGTAAACTTTAACTATACTGTAAAATAATTAGAGATGAGCACATTACAAGATAAATATTCAAGTGTGGTTTCTGCAGCTCAGTCTGCGGGAGTTTCAAATCTTCAGGTTCAGGAGCAAGACGGTATCCTTTATGTTACAGGAAACGCTTCTAATACTGCAGCAAAAGATGCAGTTTGGAACGCGTTAGGAGCAATTGACTCTACCTATTCTGCTTCAGATATCAATATCGATGTACAGGTTGCAGGTCTTGCAGCTGGTGCAGCGCTTACGATTGCAACAGAAGACTCTAACCTAAACATCAGACAAGAGCCTTCTACAGAAGCTGCTATTGTTGGTAAAGCAGCAAAAGGTTCTTCAGTTACTTTAGTAGAACAAACTTCTGACGATTGGTGGAAAGTAAAAACTGCTGACGGACAAGAAGGTTACGCATACTCAAGATATTTGAAAGCATAAGTTTATAAAAACTCACGCTTTTCAGAAATATTTAACATTTAACATCTCCATTTGGGGATGTTTTTTTTATACTTTTGCGCATCAAAAATATTTAGATGAAAAAAATTCTATTGCTGTTGTTTATTGCATTCAGCGCAGTTTTACTCAATGCACAAAAACTCAGCATCGATGGTAAGGTTTCCAATTTTGAAAAAAACCTGTAGAAAATGCCACCGTCTACCTTCTTAAACAGAAAGATTCATCCATCATCAATTATACCGCAACCAATCGTGAAGGTAAATTTTCATTAAAATATGACGAACTGAACGAACCAACCGTTCTTAAAATTGACGCAGAAAAACTCATCTCCTACTCCAAGAATTTTGAAAGCATCACGAAGTCAATGTCGCTGGGAGATATTGAACTTGAAAAAAATTCGGTATTTAACATTGAGGAAGTCACGCTCACTGCATCGCCTGTTAAAATTAAAAAAGACACGATAGAATTCAATGCCTCGGCTATAAAAGTAAGACCCGACAGCAAAATTGAGGAACTTTTAAAGCAAATTCCAGGTGTAGAAATCAATAATGACGGAAAAATTACCGTTAACGGAAAAGAAGTTGACCAAATTATGATCAACGGAAAACCTTTCTTCGACAAAGACGGAAAAATTGCCCTTCAGAATCTTCCGGCTGATATTATTAAAAACATACAGTTTACAACCACAAAAACCAAAGAAGAAGAACTCAGCGGAAAAGCAGCAAAATCTAATAATACGACCATCAATTTTAATATCGATGAAAAGAAAAATAAAGGATTGCTATCTCGTCTTACATTGGGCTACGGTTCGGATAAAAGATATGAAGGAAGCGGACTTTTAAGTTATTTTAAAAATGAAACTAAGATCAGCCTACTCGCGTCATCAAACAACATCAACTCTCAGGGGTTCTCTAACGATGAGGTTTTCGACAGTATGGGACACGGCAGAAATTCTTGGTTGATGCAGGGAGGAAGCGTCGTAACTTCAGGCGGAAATACCTATTACACCGATGGAAGCAGCGGAAATAACAAAGGAATTCAAAGATCGACGACGATAGGTTTTAGTTACAGCGATAAATTGTCTAAGAATGCCGAACTAGATAGATTCAGCGTAATGATGGCTGATAGCAATCTTGAGATGAGATCTAAAGTTTCTCGTACTACATTTCTTCCCGAATATACACTGAAAACCAACTCTGAAAGTAATGGTGAAAACGACAACAGACAATATAGCTTCGATACTTCAGCTACCATCAAACTAGATTCACTTACGAGTATCTACTTTTCACCTTCGTTCTCAAAAACAAAAAGTTTTAATTTTAATAATTCGAAATCTAATACTTTACGAAATGACCTTCTGCTGAACGAAAATGAGTCTTTTACAAGTACAGATTCTGAGAATAATTCATTCAACCCAAATATTTATGTCACCAAAAGATTTAAGAAAAAAGGTAGATCTGTGTATGCCAATTTAAGCAGTTCGATTTCTGAAGCAAAGAGAGATCAACTGAATAAATCTCAGACGATTTTTTATCAAACGACAGATCCTGCCGATATAAGAAATCAGCTTTCTAAGACCAAAAATCAGACGAACAATTATAAATTTGGTACTGGATATACTGAGCCGATTTCTGATTCTGCAACTGTTAGTTTAAGTTTAAATTACGAAAACAAGTTAGACAGCAATCTCAGAGATGTAAGCGATTTTGATCAGAATACAGGAAAATATTCTAACTATAATTCAGATTTGTCGAATATTATGAATCAGAAGATCAACGAAATTTCTCCGGAATTATCTTTTGAATTAAATAAAAGTAAACTTAATATCTGGGCAAATCTCGATTTTAAAATCACAGATATGAAGGTAAGTTCGGTTTTTGACGAACAGCAGTATAATCTCCAGAAAAATTTTGCACTTCCTAATTACAGCATGAATGTGCAATATCAGTTTTCGCAAAACAAAAGACTTAGTTTTTACAACAGTGCACAGTACACGATACCCTCAGCAAATCAATTGACACCTTACGTAGATTTTGTGAATCCACTAATTGCTTATCAGGGAAATCCGGATCTTAAAAATTCTTGGAGTAACACTTCTTATTTATACTTTAATAATTTTAATATCGTAAAAAACATCAATTATTATATGAGTTTAAATTTCACTTATAAAAATAATGATGTAGTGAATTACTCCTACTTCGACGACTCTGGGAAACAGTTTATCACCTACGCCAATGTGAGCGGAAACAAAAATCTCTACCTTGGCGGTGGCTTTTCGAAAACTTTTAAATGGAAAGAAAATAAATTGACCTTAAACCCAAGATTCAGCGTGAGCTATAATTACAGCCGAGGATTCATCAATGCTGTACAATATACCAGCAATTCTTACAACTTTAATCCCGGATTTAATCTTACGTATGAAATCAAAGATAAAATCACAATAAAACCATCATACAGAATTGGTTACAGTTTCTCAGATTATACAAACTATGATATTGGAAGAGTAAAAACCGCCAATCAGGTTGCAAAATTGGAGCTTACCAACTATATTTTTAAAACAAAACTGGTCTTTGGCAACGATTTTGAATACAACACGACGTCTAACATCGCACCAGGTTTCAAAAGAGATTTTTACTTCTGGAACACGAGTTTAGGATATTCTTTTTTCAATAAACAACTCACGGCAAAAGTGAAAGTGTATGATGTTCTGAACCAAAATCAAAGTGTAAGAAGAACGATCATGCCAGCTTATTTTGAAGATCAAGAAGACCTTATTTTAAAAAGATATGTCATGTTTTCTCTCTCAATGAAGCTGAATAAGTTTGCAGGAAAAAAGACCAACGTAAAATAGACCAAACCAACCTTTTATATATTTGAAGTGATCAGGAGTAATTCTGGTCATTTTCTTTTTGAATTTGTTTTTTACTGCGCATTGTCAGTAAGTGATTTTAAAAATTCTTCTGGATTAGTCAAAAATTTCGTTGCATTAGATTCCATTATATCTTTTATAAGCAGATCCTTGTGCGCTTCAAAAAAGTGATATTTCAAATTCATAAATTTAAGTTTATGCCCAGTAGCTAATTGCAAAATTAATTCAACAAATGTCTTGACATTTTCTTTATTTCTAATATCAAACCTAATATCAAATTCTTTGATGTTATCTCCTTCAAAAAACAAACTGCAATCATTGTCTTGAAATTTTTCTACATTGCCCTTCCAATAAATTGAATTTTTTGTTTCACTCTTATATTCAGAAATATAAGAATCTATTTTTTTAGCAATCAATTTTTTATTTAAATAATAATTTTTCCAAAAGAAATAAGTTTCTTTTCTGTAATCTGTTTCTATCTGATTTATAAACTCTTTATAATTTTCTTCAAAATTATCAGTCGGAATTAATATTACGGTGTACTGCCAAATAGCCATTTTATTTAAAATTTATACCAAATATAAAGAACAATTTTCTCTAAATTAGCGACAAATTTCAATTATGAAGATTCCATTTTCTTTTTTATTCATTCTAGTTTTTATTTTCGGACAAGCACAGAGCAACACTCCATCTGACTCTTTCGTCAAAGATAATTTTACTAAAAAAGAATTTTACATTACGATGCGTGACGGCGTAAAACTTTTCACTGCTGTTTATATTCCAAAAGATATTTCGAAGAAGCAAAAATATCCTTTTCTTATGCAGAGAACCTGCTACAGCATTGCACCTTATGGTGAAAACGAATACAAAGCTAAGATTGGTCCGAATCAATATTTAATGAAAGACAAATACATTTTTGTATTCCAGGATGTGCGAGGAAGATACATGAGTGAGGGAACATTCACCAATATGACACCACAGGTTGAACGCAAAACAAAAAAAGACGTCGACGAAAGCACTGATACTTATGACACCATTGATTGGTTAGTTAAAAATATAAAAGATAACAACGGAAAAGTAGGACAATACGGAACTTCATATCCCGGATTTTACACAGCTGTAGGGACTTTGGCGCAACATCCGGCTTTGGTAGCTTCTTCACCACAAGCTCCGATTTCTGACTTCTGGAACGATGATTTTCTTCACAACGGAAAATTTATGTTAGGTTATTTTAAAACATTTCCGGTTTTTGGAGTTCAGAAAACAAAACCTGAACAAAAAGCCTGGTATTCTGATTCTATGATTAAACCTACCTCAGAAGACGGTTTGAAATTCTACAGAGAAATGGGAACTTTGAAGGATGGTTATGAAAAATACTACAAAAACAACTTCTTCATGACCGAGATTATGAATCATCCGAATTATGATGAATTCTGGCAGAAAAGAAGTCTTCTACCCCATCTTAAAAACATCAATCATGCAGTAATGACCGTTGGGGGTTGGTATGATGCGGAAGATCTTTTTGGCCCATTAAATATCTATAAAACTATTGAAAAAACAAGTCCGAAAGCTAAAAACACGATCGTAATGGGACCATTTTCTCATGGTGGTTGGGGACGTGAAGAAGGAAAACATTTCCATAATCAAATCTATTTCGGTGACAGCATTGCAACCTATTATCAGAAAAATTTGGAGACCAAATTTTTTAATCATTATTTAAAAGGAAATACAAAAGAAGACGCAGGTTTACCCGAAGCGGTGATGTACGACACCGGAGCCAAAGAATGGAAAGAATTTGCTCAATATCCGCCAAAAAATGCTCAGAAAATCAATTTTTATTTAGCCAACGGAACTTTAAAAAATACTTTAGGACAAGGTTCTTCAGAATACTACAGTGATCCGAACAATCCCGTTTTGAGTTCTGATAATCTGAAAGATTTTAACGGATTTACCCCACGAAATTATATGTCAGAAGACCAAAGATTTGCTGTCGGAAGACCCGATGTATTAACTTTCACGACGGATGTTCTGACAGAAGATATGACGTTTGCAGGAGAAATTTTAGCTAAATTAAATATCGCATCCACCTCTACCGATGCAGATTTTGCAGTGAAATTAATTGATGTTTATCCTGAGGATTTCAAACCTCAAGAAAAGAAAGAAAGTGTGATTTACGGAAATTATCATCAAATGGTCAGAAGCGAAATTATGCCTGCAAGGTTCAGAAATTCAAAAGAGAAACCAGAAGCTTTGGTTGCGAACCAGAAAACTGCCGTTAATTTCAGATTGCAGGATGTGGTACATACATTCAAAAAAGGTCACAAAATTCAGATACAAATTTCTTCTACCTGGTTTCCACTTTTCTCAGTGAATCCGCAGAAATTCTTAGAAAACCCGAATATGGCGACTAAGGAAGATTATACAAAAGCTTTTATTAAAGTCTTTGAAGATTCTGCAATTGAAGTTGAGGTTTTGAAATAAGTTAGAAGTTAGAAGTTAGAAGTTAGAACGAAATTAAGCTTATAAAGAATAGCGGTGTGATTTACACTGCTTTTTTTATTCCTCAATCGTTCTGAAAGTCAAATTTACTCTTGGAGTTTTCACTTTTGTCGTTTGTGGAAGCCTGTGAAACCAATTTTCCTGGGTTATTCCTTTCATCACGAGTAAACTTCCATTTTCGAGCATGATGTCAATTCTTTCTTTGGATGTTTTATGTTTAAAAGAAAATTTACGTTCTGATCCGAAAGTCAGAGAGGCAATTGCTCCATGTTTCTTTAAATCTTTTTCTCCGTCACTATGGTAAGCCATTCCTTCGCTTCCGTCGTGGTATAAATTCAGAAGGCATGAATTGTATTTTTCACCAGAAACTCCTTCACATTTTTGTTTTAAGACTAACAATTCGGGAGTCCAGAGCTTGGCATATTTTGTTCGGTTGGAATAGGTGTATTCAAATTGTTTTTCGCCAAACCATGCAACTTTTCTTTTGGTGATAATCAGTTTTCCAAAAATCACAGCCTCGTCATTTTCCCAAGGAATTTGATTAAACAAATACTGATAATATTTTTCGCATTCTTCATCAGAAAAAACCTTTCCGTAATATTCTGTGATTCCGTCTTTGGGAAGAATATTAATGGGAAAATCTTGTGTGCTATCAAATAAACTATTCATTGGTTTAATTATTTAATTCTGAACCATTAAGATTCTATTAAGGAATTAAGAATATTAAGTTGAGCTTCGCTTTAAGCAGCTTATTTACTAAAATCTATTTGATTTTTTCTTAATTAAACTTAACTTTTTAAAACAAATCTTAATGGTTCAAATTTCAGATAGAGTCATCAGAATAAATTTTCGCACTTTCCCAACCAATTATCAATTGTTTTCTGTCACTTCCCCACATATAACCTCCAATTTTCCCCGAAGATTGTATCACTCTATGACAAGGAATTAAAAATGCTACAGGATTACTTCCAATTGCCGTTCCAACTGCTCTTGAAGCTTTAGGATTTCCAATTTCACCAGCTAAATTTCCATAAGTTGATAATTTCCCAAGTGGAATTTTCAGTAAACTTTCCCAGACTTTCAACTGAAAATCGGTTCCTTTTAAATGAAGTTTTATGGTATTCAGTTTTGTCCAGTCTTTGTTAAAAATGGATAATGCATTTTGCTGAAACTCATCTTGTTTTTCAAAAAAGATGCATTGGGAAATTTATTTTGTAAATCTCTCAATGCATTTTCTTTATCTTCTTCGAAAGCCATATAACAGATTCCTTTTTCAGTGGAAGCTGTGATGATTTTTCCAAATGGACTTTCGGAAAAACTGTAATTGATCTTTAAATTTTTACCGCCGTTTTTATATTCTGCAGGTGACATTCCTTCAATCTTCACAAACAAATCATGTAATCTGCTCGTACTTGAAAGTCCGGTCTCTAAAGCTGCATCAAACAACGTAGCTTTTTCTTCTTTCAGTAAACTTTTTGCGTGTTCAAGGCTGATGAACTGCAAAAATTTCTTCGGACTTGTTCCTGCCCAATCTGTAAATATCTTCTGAAAATGTGCCGGACTTAGATTTACTTTTTCAGCAACTTCATCCAAATTCGGTTGCAGTTTAAAATTGCTTTGAATAAACTCAATCGCTTTGGCAATTCTCTGATAATCTATTTCTTCTTGTGTGGACATTTTCATTTTGTTTTATATCACAAATTTCAAAAGAAAAACTGAAAGAAAAAATCCGTTTCGTGCGGAATTTTAATCTCTGTTGATGTGATAGTATGCCAGCATTTTATAATACAGTTTTGCCGCTAAAAATGCGCTTGGCTTTGAATACGTCGAATCCATCAATTCAACAATATCAAATGCTACCACATTACATTTTTCGAAAACTTTTCTTAATAATTCTAAAGTTGGGTACCACTGCAAACCACCTGGCTCAGGAGTTCCTGTTGATGGAGCAATTGATGGGTCAAAAGCATCTAAATCGATGGTAATGTACACATTTCCTGAAACTTTTTCTAAAACATCATTCACCCAGTTTTCATTGTGAGCAATTTCATGAGCGAAAAACACCCTTCCTTCAGGTAAATATTCAACTTCCTCAACATCCATAGAACGAATTCCGACTTGCACTAAATTATGTTTCTTATTTGCTTCAAAAACCGCACAAGCATGATTAGAAGTAGAACCGTGGAATTCCGGACGCAAATCTGTATGAGCGTCTAACTGAAGAACCGTCAGATTTTCAAATTTTTCTCCAACTGCACGAATCGAACCAATAGAAACAGAATGTTCCCCACCAAAAAGCGTGAACAATTTATCTGTTGCCAAAAGTTCTTTTGTTTTCTGATAAACTGCTTCTGTCATTGCTTCAGGTGTTGAATTTTCTGAAACTTCTCCAGCTAAATAAACACCTTCCAGATAAGGCTCAGTTCCTGTTTCGATGTCATAAAGCTCCATGTTTTCAGAAGCATCCAAGAACAACTCCGGACCTTTATCAGCGCCTTTTCCCCAAGTTGACGTTCCGTCATAAGGAACCGTTACCAATACTACTTTTGAATTTTCTAATGAAGCATTTTCTTCAGGAATTCCTGCGTATGTTTTCATAATGTTTTTAAAGTTAAATGATTTTTGCAAAGATAGTAAAAGATGGAAGCTGGGAGATTGAAGAAGAAAGTTTTTACAGTGAAAAAATAAATTTGGTTAGATTTTAAAATTCTCCCCAATTAAACAAAAAAACACATCCTTAATAATACAAACAAATTCTTTATTTCATCACTACGAGACGTCACATCCATTATCCAACTTCTAGCATCCAGCCAAATTCCCTACCTTTGTAAAAATTCAAAAATATGTCCTTAAAAGCTGTGCTGTTCGATATGGATGGCGTTATTGTAGATACAGAACCTTTGCACAGAAAAGCGTATTTCAAAACATTTAATCAATTAGGAATTGAAGTTTCAGAAGAACTTTATACCTCCTTCACCGGTGCTTCCACAAAGAAAGTTTGTGACACTTTAATTGATCGCTTCAATCTTTCTGAAACCTTTGAAGATATTGCCTTAATCAAAAGAGCTCATTTTAAAGATTACTTTTACAACGATGAAGAATTTGATTTGATTCCTGGAGTAAGAGCATTAATTCAACATTATTACGAAAACGGAATTACCTTGATTCTCGCATCTTCCGCAACGATGACCACCATTAATATGGTTTTTGAGAAATTTGAATTAGAAAAATACTTCAATGGAAAGATCAGCGGTGCCGATTTAAAAGAATCAAAACCTCATCCTGAGATTTTCATTAAGGCTACTGGAATGGCAAACGAACCTATTGAAAACTGCATGGTCATTGAAGATTCTACCAACGGAATTTTGGCAGCTCACAGAGCCAATATTTTCTGTGCAGCCTATAAAAGTGAGCATACGCACAATCAGGATTACAGTTTGGCGAATATGGTGGTTTCAGATTATTCTGAATTGGAGATTGATAAGATTTCGAAATATTTTTAGCTGTAATGTAAATTTAGAGGTGTTTTAATTCGGATATAAATTGTAGATTTAAAATAGAAATTCAATTATTATTAATTAAATCAAAAAAGAATGACGAAAAAGATATTGTTTTCACTGGTTTTTTTGCTTTGCAATCTACTTTTATTAAAAGCTCAGCAGAGTTTTAAACTTGCGGATAAAGAATTTGATAAAGGTAATTATGAAAAAGCCATTCTTTATTATACAGAATCTATTAATAAAAAAGAAGAATTATCAACGGCGTATAATTATCGGGGGCTTTCTTATTTGTATCTGGAAAAAGTGCAGGAAGCAAAAGCAGATTTAGAATCTTCATTTAAGTTAAATCCTTCTGATGATAAGATACACACTAGTTTTGCACGTTTTTATGCCTCAACAGGACAATTTCCCAAAGCATTAGAATTTTACAACAGTTCAATCGAAAAAAAATCTAACAATTATAAATTGTACAACGAAAGAGCAGGTATAAAAGCAGCAATGGAAATGTACAATGAAGCTATTGCTGATGCAGATTTCTCCATAAAACATCTTCCTAATGATTATTCTGCGTATCTGAACAGAGGATATGTCTACCTTAGAATGGGAAACTATGAAAAAGCCATTAATGATCTTTCTGCTTCCCTAAAAATAAAAGCCAGCCACAAAGGTTTCGGTAATAGAGGAACCGCATACGCATTATCAAAAAATATGATTTGGCAATAAGTGATTTTGATAAAGCTTTAACTTATAATCCTGATGATGTACTTGTATTGTACCAAAAAGGTGAAGTTTTATTATCATTAGGTCAAAAAGAAAAAGCGTGCGAACATTTCTTAAAAGTGAAAAAATTAGGCAATAATGAAATTGATGATGTTATTGAAAAGGCAAAATGTAAAAACTTATAAAAATTAAACTTTCATTTAAAAATGTATAACATATAACAACAGCTCTCAAAATTTGAGAGCTGTTGTTATATGTTATGGTTACTCTTCGACTTCCCTCAGAGCAACGTATTTACACTTTAGTAACCCAATATCTTCAAAATATCTTCAGGTTCCTGTCTTTCTCTAAAGATCTCATATTGGAATTCTCCATTTTCATCTTTCTGAATCAGAATATGTCTCGGCTGAGGCATCAGACAGTGATGAACTCCGCCATAACCGCCAATCGTTTCCTGATACGCTCCGGTGTGGAAGAAACCGATATATAAAGGTTTTGTATCACTGAAAACAGGTAAATAAATAGCATTCGTATGTTGTTCAGAGTTGTAATAGTCATCAGAATCACAAGTCAAACCGCCTAAGAAAACTCTTTCGTAAGAATCTTCCCAACGATTCAGAGGAAGCATGATAAAGTGTCTTGAAATTGCCCAAGTATCAGGCAAAGTAGTCATGAAAGATGAATCGATCATATTCCACTTTTCTCTATCATTCTGACGTTTCTGAGAAATGATTTTATATAAATTCGCACCACTCTCTCCAACGGTAAAGCTTCCGAATTCTGTATAAATATTTGGTTCTTCTACTCCTTCTTCTTCACAGAATTTTTTGATTTGAGAAACGATTTCTTCAACCATATATTGATAATCGTAATCGAAATTTAATGAAGTTTTGATTGGAAAACCACCACCGATGTTCAATGAATTTACTTCAGGAGCAATTTTCTTCAAACGTGCGTACACACGAAGACATTTATACAATTCATTCCAGTAATACGCCGTGTCTTTGATTCCGGTATTGATGAAAAAGTGAAGCATTTTCAGCCTTGCATTCGGATGTTCTGCAATTTTCTGACTATAATATGGGATAATATCTTTATATCCGATTCCTAATCTTGACGTATAAAATTCAAACTTTGGCTCTTCTTCAGAAGCGATTCTGATTCCGATGTCGAAAGTCGTATCAATGCTTTCCGTTAATTTATCAAGCTCACGGTAATTATCCAGGATTGGAGTGATGTTTTCAAAACCACTGTTGATCATATCTGAAATTTTCGCCAGATAATCATCTGTTTTGAAACCGTTGCAGATCACTTCAATATCTTTCGTGACTTTCCCTTCATTATAAAGAGATTTTACAATATCCATGTCGTAAGCTGAAGACGTCTCGATAGAAATATCGTTCTTCAAAGCTTCTTCAATCACAAATTTGAAATGGCTGGATTTTGTACAGTAGCAGTATCTGTAGTTTTTTTTGTAATCGATTTTCTCAAAAGCTTCCTTAAACCAGCCTTTTGCTTTCTGAATATTTTGAGAAATCTTCGGGAGGTAACTTACCTTAAGAGGCGTTCCAAACTTCTCAACAACTTCCATCAAAGGGATATCGTGAAAAGACAAATTGTTCTCAGAAACATTGAATTCTTCCGTTGGAAAATACAATGTCTGATCAATAAGTTCCGAGTATTTTATTTTCATTTTTTGACAAGTGAATTAAGAATGCAAA